>NZ_JBIVHW010000003.1:0-544994 GCF_044749405.1 Pseudomonas sp. NPDC089422 | reverse complement strand
TCCACCAGGCGGCGGTCGTCAGCCTGGTCGCCAACGTTGAGCGGCAAGGCGCCGAACACGCTGCCAGCGGATACCCGCTGCAGGCCGTTGACGCGAATATCGGAGATAGTGAAGGACTCGGCGTGAACTTCAGCGATCATCAGTGCGGACATGACCGCAGTTAGCAGCAGACGTTTCATGAAGTCCTTTTATTCCAACTGGCAATAAACAACCCGCCGCATGGAAACGGCAGGTTCGCAATTGAGCGAAGCTTTTATAGTCGACCCAGATCGTTGATCAGGGCGAGCAACATCACCCCTACGACCAAACTGATACCGATCTGGACCCCCCAACCTTGCACCCGTTCCGACAGCGGACGACCGCGCGCCCACTCGACCAGGTAAAACAGCAAATGCCCCCCATCCAGTACAGGAATGGGCAGCAGGTTAAGAACCCCCAGGCTTATGCTCAGGTAGGCCAGGAAATTCAGGAAATCCCCCACGCCGGACTGGGCTGAAGCGCCCGCCACTTTAGCAATGGTTATCGGTCCGCTCAAGTTTTTTACCGAGAGCTCCCCGAACAGCATTTTCTTCAGCGACTCGAGGGTCAGGACACTCATGTTCCAGGTCCGCGAGAGGCCCTCGCCCACGGCATCCAACGGGCCGTAGCTGACTTCGCGGAGCATGCTGGCAGGCCATTCGGCGCCCTTCACACCCGCACCGAGGTAACCCCCGACGGCCTTGCCTTCACCTTTGTGAGCCAGTGTGACCGGTACCTCCAGGGCCGCGCCATCGCGCTCGACCCGCAGCACCACCTGGGCGTCAGGGCGGGCGCGAACACTGTCCACCACCTGCTGCCAATCCGTCAGCGCAGCGCCATCGAGGGCGAGCAGCCTGTCACCTGCCTTCAGACCAGCGGCAGCGGCCGGGCCTTTCGGATCGATCTCGGCCAACACCGGCGATACGGCCGGCCGCCATGGGCGCAAGCCCAGGGACTGGATAGGGTCCGGCTCGTCGGCCCCCTTGAGCCAATGGTCCAGTTTCACCTGCAGCTGGCGCTCGGCAGTGGCGCCTTCGTCGCGCACGCCAACTTGCAGCGTGCCGCTCTCCCCCAGGCGTCGAACCAGTTGCAGATTGACAGCCGACCAACCGCTGGTCGCCTTGCCATCGATAGATACAATTTCCTGACCGGCGGCCAGGCCTGCCGATGCGGCCAGGCTCCCGGATTCGACCGCGCCGATCACTGGGCGGACCTGCTGGGAACCAAGCATGGCCAGCAGCCAGAAGAAGATGATGGCCAGGAGGAAGTTGGCGATCGGGCCAGCGGCCACGATCGCGATGCGCTGACGCACCGACTTGCGATTGAAGGACTGATGGGCAAGCGCAGCAGGGACTTCGCCTTCACGCTCGTCGAGCATCTTGACGTAGCCCCCCAGAGGGATCGCAGCCACCACGAACTCGGTGCCCTGGCGGTCATGCCAGCGCAGCAGCGGCGTACCGAAACCGACGGAGAAGCGCAGCACCTTGACCCCGCAGCGCCGGGCGACCCAGAAGTGGCCAAATTCGTGGAACGTGACCAGTACACCCAGGGCCACCAGGGTGCCGACAATCATGTAGAGCGCAGTCATATCTATCTCCGAATGACGTTCAGCAGAACCCTGGAAAAGCGACCGGCCTCAACGGCCGTGACGCCTCAGCCACTCACGGGCCAGCTCGCGGGCGCGCTGGTCGGCAGCAAACACGGCCTCCAACGAAGGCAGCGCCACCACGGGTTCCTGATCAAGCACCTGTTCGATCATACCCGCGATCTCGGGGAAGCGGATACGCCGCTGGAGAAATGCCTCGACTGCAACCTCGTTGGCCGCATTGAGCACCGCAGGCGCACTGTTGCCGGCTTCAGCCGCCTCGCGCGCAAGGCGCAGGCAGGGAAAGCGCTGTTCGTCAGGTGCCTGGAAGTCCAGGCGAGCAATCGCGAACAGGTCCAGCGGGGCCACCCCGGAATCGATGCGCTCTGGCCAGGCCAGGGCGTTGGCGATGGGGGTGCGCATGTCCGGGTTGCCCAGCTGAGCCAGCACCGAACCATCGACATAATCCACCAGCGAATGGATCACGCTTTGCGGATGCACCACCACTTCGACCTTGGCCGGCGCCGCATCAAACAGCCAGCAGGCTTCGATCAGCTCCAGCCCCTTGTTCATCATGCTGGCCGAGTCCACCGAAATCTTCCGCCCCATGGACCAGTTGGGATGGGCGCAAGCCTGTTCCGGCGTGACATCGACCAGGGCAGCCTGGGGCGTTTCGCGGAACGGCCCACCCGAGGCGGTCAGCAGGATGCGACGCACGCCGACCTGGCTCAGGCCACGGGCATAATCGCCTGGCAGGCACTGGAAGATCGCATTGTGCTCGCTGTCGATCGGCAGCAGCACGGCACCACTGCGCCGCACCGCGTCCATGAACAGCGCGCCGGACATGACCAGCGCTTCCTTGTTGGCCAGCAGCACCTTCTTGCCAGCCTCGACGGCAGCCAGGGTCGGGCGAAGACCAGCGGCACCGACGATGGCCGCCATCACTGCATCCACCTCAGGAGCAGCCGAGACCTCGCAAAGGCCCGCCTCCCCTACCAGCACCTGCGCAGTGCAGCCGGCGCCAAGCAGGCCATCACGCAGGCGTGCGGCGGCTTCGTCATTGGGCACCACGGCATAGGCCGGACGGTGCCGAACGCACAGGGCCAGCAGTTCGTCGATACGCGAATAGCCGCTCAACGCGAACACCTGGTAGCGCTCAGGGTGCCGTGCAATCACATCGAGGGTACTGAGACCGATCGAACCGGTCGCACCCAGGACAGTAATACGCTGCACGCTGCTCACATCACACCCCATTCGGCAGCCCACAGCAGCACGGCAAAGATCGGGATCGCTGCGGTCAGGCTGTCGATGCGATCCAGCACACCCCCATGGCCAGGCAGCAGGTTGCTGCTGTCCTTGATGCCAGCACGGCGCTTGAACATGCTCTCGGTGAGATCACCGATCACCGACGACATGACCACCAGTGCAGCACCCAGCAGCCCCAGCAGAAGCTGACCGAAGCCCCAGTCACGGGTGATGCCGACCACCAGGGTGATCACCAGGCTGACCGCCAGGCCGCCATAGACGCCTTCCCAGCTCTTGCCCGGGCTCACCTGCGGTGCCAGCTTGCGCTTGCCAAAGGCACGACCGGAGAAATAGGCGCCAATATCAGCCGCCCAGACCAGCACCATGACCGACAGGATCAGCCAGTTACCCAGCTGCCAGTGCTTGAGCAGGATCAGCCCTTGCCAGGCCGGCAACAGGATCAACAGGCCGATCAACAGCTTGCAGGCCGCACTAGCCCATAGCTCGCTGCTGCGTGGATAGGTCAGCACCAGCCAGGTGGCCAGCCCCCACCAGATGACCGAAGCCCCAAGCACCCAAGGTGCCAGGTCCGGCATGAGATGGAGCAGCATCAGCGCTCCGGCGACAACAGCGGCGTAGGCGATGCGCAGAGGCTGGGCCACAAGCCCGGCCAGACGCGCCCACTCCCAGGCACCGAGGGTCACCACGAAGCCGATGAACAGGGCGAAATCCCCACCGTTGAGCAGGAAAAATCCACCCAGCGCGACCGGCAACAGGATCAGCGCAGTAATGATGCGTTGTTTAAGCATTAAGCACGAGCTCCAGCCTCGACCTGCTCGCTGGTCTTACCGAAGCGGCGCTGGCGCGAAGCGAAATCGGCCAGGGCTTTGCGCATGGCCTCGTGTTTGAAATCCGGCCAGTAGAGGTCGGAGAAGTACAGTTCGGCGTAGGCCAGCTGCCACAGCAGGAAATTGCTGATGCGATGCTCGCCACCGGTACGGATGCACAGGTCGGGCAATGGCAGCTCGCCTGTGGCCAGGCAGGTCTGCAGCAGACCTGGAGTGATGTCGTCCGGACGCAGGTGACCGGCCTGGACTTCACGCGCCAAACGCTGGGCAGCCTGGGCGATATCCCACTGGCCACCGTAGTTGGCGGCGATCTGCAGGATGAAGCGGTTGGCACCTGCGGTCAGTGCTTCGGCTTCGCGCATCGCGGCCTGCAGTTCTGGGTGGAAACGCGAACGGTCACCAATGATGCGCAGGCTGATGTTGTTCTCGTTGAGACGCCGAGCCTCACGACGCAAGGCCGAGAAGAACAGCTCCATCAACGCACCGACCTCTTCGGCCGGGCGCTGCCAGTTTTCGCTGGAGAACGCGAACAGGGTCAACACTTCGACCCCGGATTCGGCGCACACTTCGATGACCGCGCGCACCGCATCGACGCCGGCCTTGTGCCCGGCAACGCCGGGCAACAGGCGCTTCTTCGCCCAGCGGTTGTTGCCATCCATGATGATCGCGACATGACGCGGCACCGACGAAGGTGCCGCCAACTTGGACTTTTCCATTAAAAACCTCGGCCTTAAACGGCCATCAGGTCCTTTTCCTTGGCCTTGTAAGCAGCATCGACTTCAGCAATGAACTTGTCGGTCAGCTTCTGGATTTCATCAGCGGCACGACGCTCTTCGTCTTCGCTGATTTCCTTGTCCTTGGTCAGCTTCTTCAGGTCGCCCAGGGCATCACGGCGCACGTTGCGCACGGCCACCTTGGCGTCTTCGGCAACGCCGCTGGCCTGCTTGGTGTAGCCCTTGCGGGTTTCTTCGGTCAGGGCCGGCATCGGTACACGGATGGTGGTACCGGCGCTGGACGGGTTCAGGCCCAGGTCGGAGGTCAGGATGGCCTTCTCGATGGCAGCGCTGAGGTTCTTGTCGTGAGCGACGATCTTCAGGGTGCGGGCGTCTTCGACGGTGATCGCGGCCACCTGGTTCAGCGGCATCTCGCTGCCCCAGGCAGTGACCTTGACGGTATCCAGAATGCTTGGGTGGGCGCGACCGGTACGGATCGCTGCCAGGTTGCGAGCCAGCGCTTCCAGGGACTTGGTCATGCGCTCCTGCGCGTCTTTCTTGATGTCGTTGATCATTTTTGAACTTCCTCGATCAGAGTGCCTTCCGCGCCGCCATGCACGATGTTCAGCAGGGCGCCGGGTTTGTTCATGTTGAAGACGCGCAGCGGCATCTTGTGGTCGCGGCACAGACAAATTGCCGTCAGGTCCATTACACCCAGCTTGCGATCCAGCACTTCATCGTAGGTCAGATGATCGAACTTCTCGGCATGCGGGTCCTTGAATGGGTCTGCAGTGTATACACCATCGACCTTTGTTGCCTTCAAAACTACATCGGCATCGATTTCGATGGCGCGCAGGCAAGCGGCGGAGTCGGTGGTGAAGAACGGGTTGCCGGTACCGGCAGCGAAGATTACGACTTCTTTAGCGTTCAGGTGACGCATGGCTTTGCGGCGATCATAGTGATCGGTCACACCCACCATGGAGATCGCCGACATGACGATGGCGGTGATGTTCGCCCGCTCCAGCGCGTCGCGCATGGCCAGGCCATTCATCACGGTGGCCAGCATACCCATGTGGTCGCCGGTGACGCGATCCATGCCGGCTGCACTGAGCGCCGCACCACGGAACAGGTTGCCACCACCAATCACCAAGCCTACCTGAACGCCGATGCCGACCAACTGGCCGACTTCCAGCGCCATGCGATCCAGGACCTTGGGGTCGATCCCGAACTCTTCCGAGCCCATCAGGGCCTCGCCGCTAAGTTTGAGTAGAATGCGTTTATAGCGAGCCTGATGACCACTGCCCTGCTGAGCCATTGCGAATCTCTCCTGCGGCGTTTGTAAAATTCTGGCGGGCTTCTTGAGCCTGCGTGTAACTCTAACGTGACGCAGCGACTGCGTCAGCGAGCAACGGCCTTGTAAACCGTTCCCGCTTTGACAAAGAGGCTGCGCGCGTGAGCGGGCAGCCTCTTTGGGGCGACAGACGGGGCTGTCTTACTGCTTGGCAGCAGCTACCTGAGCGGCAACTTCAGCAGCGAAGTCGTCGACTGGCTTCTCGATGCCTTCGCCAACCTTGAAGTAGGTGAAGGAAACGATTTCAGCACCGGCTTTCTTGGCCAGCTCGCCAACTTTGACTTCTGGGTTCATGACGAAGGCTTGCTCTTTCAGCGAGGCTTCTGCCTTGAACTTGGCGATACGACCGTTGACCATGTTCTCAACGATGTTTTCCGGCTTGCCGGCGATCTTGTCAGCGTTCAGCTGCAGGAAGACGCCCTTCTCGCGCTCGATGGCTTCGGCGGAGATTTCCGACGAATCCAGGAACTCTGGGTTCGAAGCGGCAACGTGCATGGCGATTTGCTTGGCCAGCTCGGCGTCACCGCCTTTCAGGACAACGGCAGCGCCGATCTTGTTGCCGTGCAGGTAGGCACCGACAACGTCACCCTCAACGCGCACCAGGCGACGGATGTTGACGTTCTCGCCGCACTTGGCGACCAGAGCTTCACGAGCCGCTTCACGCGAAGCAACCAGAGGAGCTGCGTCGGTCAGCTTCTGGGCGAAGGCTTCTTCCAGGCTTTCGGCTACGAAATTCTTGAAGTCGTCTTGCAGAGCCAGGAAGTCGGTCTGCGAGTTCACTTCCAGCAGGACAGCGGCTTTGCCGTCGGTCTTGACGGCGATAGCGCCTTCAGCAGCGACGTTGCCAGCCTTTTTGGCGGCCTTGATGGCGCCCGAGGCACGCATGTCGTCAATGGCTTTCTCGATGTCGCCGCCGGCCTTTTCCAGGGCCTTCTTGCAATCCATCATGCCTTCGCCGGTACGCTCGCGCAGTTCTTTGACCAGCGCTGCAGTAATTGCTGCCATTTCAAAATCCTCTTGGAAAGTTTTTCAACCATTCCACCCGCTCGACGCGGGCGTTAAATTCTGCAAATCGCTGCTTTTATATCAGCTCGCCCATCATGCGGGGCCGTTGCTGACAGCAGGATTTCAAGGTGGCAAAAAGGGGGCAGAGCCCCCTTTTCGCGTGCCAAGTAGACGCTAGCGCCTATTACTCAGCAGCAGGTGCAGCCGCTTCTTCAGCGTAGACTTCAGTGCCGCCGGCAACGTTGTTGCGGCCGCGGATGACGGCGTCAGCCATCGAAGTCATGTACAGCTCGATAGCGCGGATGGCGTCATCGTTACCTGGGATAACGAAGTCAACGCCTTCTGGGCTGCTGTTGGTATCGACAACGCCGATAACCGGGATGCCCAGCTTGTTGGCTTCGGTGATGGCGATGCGCTCGTGGTCAACGTCGATCACGAACAGGGCATCAGGCAGGCCGCCCATGTCCTTGATACCACCCAGGCTGCGGTCCAGCTTTTCCAGATCGCGCGAACGCATCAGGGCTTCTTTCTTGGTCAGCTTGGCGAAGGTGCCATCTTCGGCCTGGGTTTCCAGGTCGCGCAGACGCTTGATCGAAGCACGGATGGTTTTGTAGTTGGTCAGCATGCCGCCCAACCAACGGTGATCAACGTATGGCGAACCAGCGCGAGCAGCTTGCTCGGCAACGATCTTGCCGGCGGAACGCTTGGTGCCGACGAACAGGATCTTGTTCTTGCCCTGGGCCAGGCGCTCTACGAACGACAGAGCGTCGTTGAACATCGGCAGGGTTTTTTCCAGGTTGATGATGTGGATCTTGTTACGCGCGCCGAAAATGTACTTGCCCATTTTCGGGTTCCAGTAACGGGTCTGGTGGCCGAAGTGCACACCGGCCTTCAGCATATCGCGCATGTTGACTTGGGACATGATAGTTCCTTGATAAGTCGGGTTGGGCCTCCACGTATCCCAATGACCAACCCACGGTTCCGGAGAATCGGGGCACCCAGGTCATCGTGTCGACACGTGTGTGGGTTTAGGGCTGACGGGGTCGTCCCCGAAAGCGGCGCATTTTATACCACAGACCGCGAGCGAACGGAACCCGATTCAGGATGCGTCCGTCAGCAGTTTTTGCAGCACCCTGGCAAACAGGCCAGAATGCCTCCTATAGACAGCAGCATGGCCGCCTTTATCCCGACAGAATGCCGCCCCGCTCTGCTAGAATCCGGCCTTTCCCGTTTGTTCGCGCCGCCTGCGGCGCCGTAGAGAGCCTGTAATGACCGTCACCATCAAGACTGCAGAAGACATCGAGAAGATGCGCATCGCCGGCCGCCTGGCCGCCGATGTGCTGGAAATGATCGAAGAACACGTCAAGCCCGGTGTCACCACCGAAGAGCTCGACCGCCTGTGCCACGACTACATCGTCAACGTTCAGCAGGCCATCCCGGCGCCCCTCAACTACAAGGGCTACCCGAAGTCGATCTGCACCTCGATCAACCATGTGGTCTGCCACGGCATCCCCAACGACAAGCCGCTCAAGGACGGTGACACGCTCAACATCGATGTCACCGTGATCAAGGACGGCTACCACGGCGACACCAGCCGCATGTTCCACGTCGGTAGCGTACCGGTCTGGGCCGAGCGCCTGTCCAAGGTCACCCAGGAATGCATGTACAAGGCCATCGAGCTGGTCAAGCCGGGCTGCCGCCTGGGCGACATCGGTGAAGTGATCCAGAAGCACGCCGAGAAGAACGGTTTCTCCGTGGTGCGCGAGTTCTGTGGCCATGGCATCGGCAAGGTGTTCCATGAAGAGCCGCAGATCCTCCACTACGGCCGCGCCGGCACCGGCATGGAGCTCAAGGAAGGCATGACCTTCACCATCGAGCCGATGATCAACCAGGGCAAGGCCGACACCAAGGTGCTGGGCGACGGCTGGACCGCCATCACCAAGGACCGCAAGCTCTCGGCCCAGTGGGAGCACACCCTGGTGGTGACGGCGACCGGTTACGAGATCTTCACCCTGCGCAAGGACGACACCATCCCGCGCACCTCGGCCTGATTGCACCCAAGGCAACCTTCAGACAGGAACGCGACGCGATGCCCCAGGTGGATCCCGAGCTGTTCGACCGCGGCCAGTTCCAGGCGGAACTGGCCCTCAAGGCGAGCCCCATCGCCGCCTTCAAGAAAGCCATCCGCCAGGCCGGCGAGGTGCTCGACAAACGTTTTCGCACGGGTTGCGAAATTCGCCCATTGATCGAAGCCCGCGCCTGGCTGGTCGACAACATCCTGCAACAGGCCTGGAACCAGTTCGACTGGGGCGACCCGAGCGGTATCGCCCTGGTGGCAGTTGGCGGCTATGGCCGCGGTGAACTGCACCCGCACTCGGACATCGACCTGCTGATCCTGCTCGGCGCCGCCGAGCATGAGCAGTACCGCGAGGCCATCGAACGTTTCCTCACCCTGCTCTGGGACATCGGCCTGGAAGTCGGCCAGAGCGTGCGCACCGTCGGCGAATGCGCCGAGCAGGCCCGCGCTGACCTGACGGTGATCACCAACCTGATGGAAAGCCGCACCATTGCCGGCCCGGAAGACCTGCGCCAGCGCATGCTCGAGGTGACCAGTACCACCTACATGTGGCCGAGCAAGGAGTTCTTCCTGGCCAAGCGCGCCGAGCTCAAGGCCCGCCACCACAAGTACAACGACACCGAGTACAACCTCGAACCCAACGTCAAAGGCTCGCCCGGTGGCCTGCGTGACATCCAGACGGTGCTCTGGGTGGCCCGCCGCCAGTACGGCACGCTCAACCTGCACGCCCTGGCCGGCGAAGGCTTCCTGCTGGAAAGCGAGAACGAACTGCTGGCCTCGTCCCAGGATTTTTTGTGGAAGGTGCGCTACGCCCTGCACATGCTCGCCGGCCGCGCCGAAGACCGCCTGCTGTTCGACCACCAGCGCAGCATCGCTGCACTGCTCGGCTACAGCGACGAAAACCCCAAGCGCGCCATCGAACAGTTCATGCAGCAGTACTACCGGGTGGTGATGAGCATCAGCCAGTTGTGCGACCTGATCATCCAGCACTTCGAGGAAGTCATCCTCGCCGATGACGACAGCGGTGCCACGCAGCCCTTGAATGCGCGCTTCCGGCTGCACGACGGCTACATCGAAGCGGTCAGTCCGAACGTGTTCAAGCGCACCCCGTTCGCCATGCTGGAGATCTTCGTGCTGATGGCCCAGCACCCGGAGATCAAGGGCGTGCGTGCAGACACCGTGCGCCTGCTGCGCGAGCACCGGCACCTGATCGACGACACCTTCCGCAACGATATTCGCAACACCAGCCTGTTCATCGAGCTGTTCAAGTGCGAAATCGGCATCCACCGCAACCTGCGGCGGATGAACCGCTATGGGATCCTCGGCCGCTACCTGCCGGAGTTCGGCCTGATCGTCGGGCAGATGCAGCACGACCTGTTCCACATCTACACGGTCGATGCGCACACCCTCAACCTCATCAAGCACCTGCGCAAGCTGCAGTACACGCCGGTGTCCGAGAAATTCCCGCTGGCCAGCAAGCTCATGGGCCGCCTGCCCAAGCCTGAACTGATCTACCTGGCCGGCCTGTACCACGACATCGGCAAGGGCCGCCAGGGCGACCACTCCGAGATCGGCGCGGTGGATGCGCAGAAGTTCTGCGAACGCCACCAGTTGCCGGCCTGGGACAGTCGGCTGATCGTCTGGCTGGTGCAGAACCACCTGGTGATGTCGACCACCGCCCAGCGCAAGGACCTGTCCGACCCGCAGGTGATCAACGATTTTGCCCTGCATGTGGGCGACGAGACGCGCCTGGACTACCTCTATGTGCTGACCGTGGCCGACATCAACGCCACCAACCCCAGCCTGTGGAACTCGTGGCGCGCCAGCCTGCTGCGCCAGCTCTACACCGAGACCAAGCGCGCCCTGCGCCGCGGCCTGGAAAACCCGCTGGACCGCGAGGAACAGATCCGCCAGACCCAGTCGGCCGCGCTGGACATCCTCGTGCGCGAGGGCACCGACCCGGACGATGTCGAGCAGCTGTGGTCGCAGTTGGGCGATGACTACTTCCTCAAGCACAACGCCGCCGACGTGGCCTGGCACAGCGACGCCATCCTCCAGCAACCGGCCGATGGCGGGCCGCTGGTGCTGATCAAGGAAACCACCCAGCGCGAGTTCGAGGGCGGCACGCAGATCTTCATCTACGCGCCCGACCAGCACGATTTCTTCGCCGTGACCGTGGCCGCCATGTCGCAGCTGAACCTGAACATCCATGATGCGCGGATCATCACCTCAAGCAGCCAGTTCACCCTCGACACCTATATCGTGCTCGACAACGATGGCGGCTCGATCGGCGACAACCCGCAGCGGGTCAAGCAGATCCGCGACGGCCTGACCGAAGCGCTGCGCAACCCCGAGGACTACCCGACCATCATCCAGCGCCGGGTACCGCGCCAGCTCAAGCACTTCAACTTCCCGCCGCAGGTAACCATCCTCAACGATGCCCAGCGCCCGGTGACCATCCTCGAGATCACCGCACCGGACCGCCCCGGCCTGCTGGCACGGCTCGGGCGGATCTTCCTGGAGTTCGACCTGTCGTTGCAGAACGCCAAGATCGCCACCCTCGGCGAGCGGGTGGAAGACGTGTTCTTCATCACCGACGCCGACAACCAGCCGCTGTCCGACCCGCAGC
This sequence comes from Pseudomonas sp. NPDC089422, assembly GCF_044749405.1. NCBI lineage: Bacteria > Pseudomonadati > Pseudomonadota > Gammaproteobacteria > Pseudomonadales > Pseudomonadaceae > Pseudomonas > Pseudomonas sp. NPDC089422. Next base: position 533,523 of record NZ_JBIVHW010000003.1, on the reverse strand, counting down.
TGTGCAGCCGCCTGCAGGAGGCCATCGTGCAGCAGCTGCAGGCCGGCCAGGCCAGCGACGCCAGCCCGACCCGCGTGACTTTTTAACGATTAGACGATTGACGAGACCTTGCGCCGATGAACCATGCCTTGACCCAGCTTCAGCCTTACCCGTTCGAGAAACTGCGCGCCCTGCTGGGCACTGTGAAGCCTGCGGCGGACAAACGCGCCATCGCCCTGTCGATCGGTGAACCGAAGCACGAATCGCCGGCGTTCGTCGCCCAGGCCATGGCCGACAACCTCGACAAGCTGGCGGTGTACCCGAGCACCCTCGGCCTGCCGGCCCTGCGCCAGGCCATCGGCCAATGGTGCGAGCGCCGCTTCGGCGTGCCGGCCGGCTGGCTGGACGCCGATCGCCACATCCTGCCGGTCAATGGTACCCGCGAGGCGCTGTTCGCCTTCACCCAGGCCGTGGTCAACCGTGCCGATGATGGCCTGGTGGTCAGCCCCAACCCGTTCTACCAGATCTACGAAGGCGCAGCCCTGCTGGCCGGTGCCACCCCGCACTACCTGCCCTGCCTGGAAGACAACGGCTTCAACCCGGACTTCGAGGCCGTGCCGGCCGAGGTATGGAAGCGCTGCCAGATCCTCTTCCTGTGCTCGCCAGGCAACCCCACCGGCGCCCTGGTGCCGATGGACACCCTGAAGAAGCTGATCGCCCTGGCCGATGAGCACGACTTCGTGATCGCCGCCGACGAGTGCTACAGCGAGCTGTATTTCGATGAAGATGCGCCGCCACCAGGGCTGCTGAGTGCATGCGCCGAGCTCGGCCGCAGCGATTTCGCGCGTTGCGTGGTGTTCCACAGCCTGTCCAAGCGCTCCAACCTGCCGGGCCTGCGTTCGGGCTTCGTCGCCGGAGACGCGTCGATCATCAAGCCGTTCCTGCTGTACCGCACCTACCACGGCTGCGCGATGCCGGTACAAACCCAGCTGGCCAGCGTCGCGGCCTGGCAGGACGAGGCGCATGTGCGCGAGAACCGTGACCAGTACCGTGCCAAGTACGATGCCGTGCTCGACATCCTGCAGCCGGTGATGGACGTGCAGCGCCCAGACGGCAGCTTCTACCTGTGGGCCAAGGTGCCGGGCGGCGATGCCGAGTTCACCCGCGACCTGTTCGAGGCCCAGCATGTAACCGTGGTGCCGGGCTCATACCTGTCCCGTGAAGTCGACGGTGTGAACCCGGGCGCTGGCCGGGTGCGCATGGCGCTGGTTGCGCCGCTGGCCGAGTGCATCGAGGCGGCCGAGCGGATTCGCGCCTTCCTGCAAAACCGTTGACCGCAGGCGGGGCCGCCTGCGGCCCCACCTTTGCCGACAGGCTTCAATGAACTGTCGCGCCAGGTTTGATGAAAGGCCTGAACTTCTGGCCGCCGCCTATCGGGCAAATTGAGCAACTTCCCCACCCGGTAAGAGGCAAACACGTGAAACAGCGCGAACAGGATCTGTGCGACAAGGCCAGGGAGACATTGCTGGAACTCGACCGTAATGGCGACAGAAAGGTGTCCATCGAGGAGTTCAAGCTTGCCTGGCTCGACGTTTACAGCGAAGAAGAATTCGATAAGGCCATCAAAGAAGTGAACCTCGACAACGATGGTTTCATCAGCGTCAAAGAGTTCTTTATCCGCCTGGACGGCACCGCGCCCTGCGACTGAACCGCAGCGCCAGCCGCGGCTCAAGCAGGCCGCGGCCCATTATCTGACCTGCCCCAGGTTCGCCTCGCTCATGTCCAGTTCACCCAACACCTGACGCACCACCTCATCACCGACCAGGTGCTGACGATGCAGGTTGTACAGCTCCAGCCGCTGCGCCCGCAGCGCCCGCAGGCGCAAACGCCGCTCCAGCAAATCCATCTGCTCGGCCATTGCCCGTGCCTCGGCTGTATCGTTGTAGCTGTCCAGTTCATCCCGATACTCGGCCATCAGCCGTGCCTTCAACTCGGTAGCCAAGGTCGCCTGAGCCGCATCCTGAGGCGCGCTGGCGTCGATCACTTCTTCAGCCTCCAAGGCATGGATCGCCGCCTCGGCGGTACGTCGCCAGGCTTCCTGCACTTCCTGATGCAACCGTTCGTCCGGGCTTTTGGTGATCCCGCGCAGCAGCACCGGCAACGCAATACAGGCACTGACCAGCGACAGCAGGATCACCCCGGCAGCAATGAAGATCAGCAGGTCACGCTCGGGGAAGGCCTGGCCCGCCCCCATCAACAGTGGCACCGACATCACACCGGCCAGGGTTACCGCCCCGCGCACACCGCCCAGGGTCAGCAGCCAGCAGGAACGCGCGGTTGGCATCAGTACCAACGCCGGTTTGCCGCGCCAGCGGCGCACCACGCCGATCGCCCGCCAGATGCTCTGCACCCAGATGAAACGCAGCAGGATCAACGCAGCAAATATCGCCAGCACATCCAGGCAGCGCCAGGCCAGGGTAGGCCAGACGGTGGCCTCGTGGCTGACCACGGCCTTGATGATGTCCGGCAGCTGCAGGCCCAACAGCAGGAAGATCAGGCCGTTGAAGGCGAACTCCAGCAACGACCAGACACTGCGGTTGAGCAGGCGGGTACTGGTCTGGCGCGGCAACAGGTCGAGCCAGCTCTGCATCATGCCGGCGGCCACCGCCGAGAGGATGCCCGATACGCCCAGGCGCTCGGCCAGCACATAGGCGGCGAACGGCAGCAGCAGCATGAAGACCACGTGGGTGGCCGGGTCATCCCAGCCACGGGCGATCATCCAGGCACGCAGGCGACCGATCAGCCAGCTCAGGGCCACACCCACCGCCAGGCCACCGAGGGCGACCAGAACGAAGCTGAAACTGGCATCGGCCAGCGAGAACGCCCCGGTAATGGCGGCGACCAGGGCGAACTTGAAGGTCACCAGGCCCGAGGCATCATTCATCAATGCCTCGCCCTGCAGCATGTGCATCAGCGGGGTCGGCAGGCGATCCTGGGTAATCGCCGACACCGCCACGGCGTCGGTGGGCGACAGCACGGCGGCCAGGGCGAAGGCCACCGGCAGTGGAATGCTCGGCAGCAACCAGTGGATGAAGTAACCGGCGCCGACCACGGTGAACAGCACCAGCCCCACGGCCAGCGCCACTACCGGCCCGCGGATGCGCCACAACTCACGCTTGGGGATGCGCCAGCCATCGGCGAACAGCAATGGCGGCAGGAACAGGAACAGGAACAATTCGGGGTCCAGGGCCACATGCAGGCCGAGGGTCGGCCAAGCCAGCAACGCGCCGGCGGCGATCTGCACCAATGGCAACGGCAACGGGATCATGCGCCCGACCAGTTTCGACACGCTTACCAGCGTCAGCAGGATGAGGACGGTGTAGGCGGACTGCATCCGTGAAGGCTTCCTTTGTGAACCAAAAACGACAGCGGGGCGAGAGATCGCCATTGAAACAATATGTTAGCGGGGACTGGTGAATCGATACCGCTGCACGATGGTCGCAGGTGACGGATGAATATGTAACATGATGATACATGGGTCTTGCGGGCCTTGCGGGCCTTGCGGGCTGTGCGGGTGCGGGAGCGTATTGGCCTGGAGGCGCATGCCTTGGGTGCTGTGGGGCTGCTGACATCGAGCGCCGCCCGCGCGGCGCATCGCGGATAAATCCGCTCCTACAGTTTGTTGCAACGTGGCCATGCCTGTCAGGCCATGGTTGTCAGCGGTTTGCAAGACTCGAGACATGCGCCAAGGCTGGCAACCATGGCGTTTCAGGTTCGGCACGTTGCAACAAACTGTAGGAGCGGATTTATCCGCGATGCGCCGCGCGGGCGGCGCTCGGTATCACAGACAACACAAACCTCAAGGTATGCACACCCCGTGGCGCTCAAAGAATCGTTCCCGCATAATCCCGCGACTGACATTCGGAAATGGAGAGATTGGGGCAGCCTGTGGCCTCAATGCACACAATGACCTACACGCTCTACGGCATCAAAGCCTGTGACACCATGAAAAAGGCGCGTACCTGGCTCGAAGACAAAGCCATCGCCTACGAATTCCACGACTACAAGACCCAAGGCATCGACCGCGACAGCCTGAACCGCTGGTGCAACGAACACGGCTGGGAAGTCATCCTCAACCGTGCCGGCACCACCTTCCGCAAGCTCGACGACGCCAGCAAGGCCGACCTCGACCAGGCCAAAGCCGTCGAACTGATGCACGCCCAACCGTCGATGATCAAGCGCCCGGTGCTCGACCTCGGCGGGCGCACCCTGGTCGGCTTCAAGCCCGACCTGTACGCCGCCGCGCTGGCCTGAGCCCCTACCCTATTTCGCACGAGGTAATCACATGTCCAATACCCTGTTCAGCCTGGCCTTCGGTGTCGGCTCCCAGAACCGCCAGGGCACCTGGCTGGAAGTGTTCTACGCACAACCCCTGATCAACCCGAGCGCCGAGCTGGTTGCCGCAGTAGCGCCGATCCTCGGCTACGAAGGTGGCAACCAGGCCATCGCCTTCAGCAACGCCCAGGCCGCCCAGCTGGCCGAAGCCCTGAAAGGCGTCGACGCCGCCCAGGCTGCCCTGCTGACCCGCCTGGCCGAAAGCCACAAGCCGCTGGTCGCCACCCTGCTGGCCGAAGACGCCGCCCTGACCTCGACCCCAGAGGCCTACCTCAAGCTGCACCTGCTGTCGCACCGCCTGGTCAAGCCGCACGGCCTGAGCCTGGCGGGCATCTTCCCGCTGCTGCCGAACGTGGCCTGGACCAACCAGGGCGCCGTCGACCTCAGCGAACTGGCCGAACTGCAACTGGAAGCGCGCCTGAAGGGCGAGCTGCTGGAAGTGTTCTCGGTGGACAAGTTCCCGAAGATGACCGACTACGTAGTCCCGGCCGGCGTGCGCATCGCCGACACCGCCCGTGTGCGCCTGGGCGCCTACATCGGCGAAGGCACCACCATCATGCACGAAGGCTTCGTCAACTTTAACGCGGGCACCGAAGGCCCAGGCATGATCGAAGGCCGCGTTTCCGCTGGCGTATTCGTCGGCAAGGGCTCGGACCTGGGCGGCGGCTGCTCGACCATGGGCACCCTGTCCGGCGGCGGCAACATCGTCATCAAGGTCGGCGAAGGCTGCCTGATCGGCGCCAACGCCGGTATCGGCATTCCACTGGGCGACCGCAACACCGTCGAAGCCGGCCTGTACATCACCGCTGGCACCAAGGTGAACCTGCTGGACGAGAACAACGAACTGGTGAAAGTGGTCAAGGCCCGCGACCTGGCCGGCCAGACCGACCTGCTGTTCCGCCGCAACTCGCTGAACGGCGCCGTGGAGTGCAAGACTCACAAGTCGGCCATCGAGCTGAACGAGGCGCTGCACGCCCACAACTGAGAACATTGAGAGCCTTGTAGGAGCGAGCTTGCCCGCGATCAGCGGACTCTCAGCATTTGTAATGTTAAGATCGGGTCTGGCACCTCGCCAGACCCGATTTTCATTCCAGGCCCCGCGAACATGTTCCAGCCCTCACCCTGGCGTGCCGACTTTCCCGCCATCGCCGCCCTGCAACGGCAGCACCAGACCTACCTGGACAGCGCCGCGACCACCCAGAAGCCTCAGGCCTTGCTCGATGCCCTGAGCCATTACTACGGCCACGGCGCCGCCAACGTGCACCGCGCACAGCACCTGCCCGGCGCACTGGCAACCCAGGCCTTCGAGACCAGCCGCGACAAGGTGGCCGCCTGGCTCAATGCCGCTGATTCACGGCAGATCATCTTCACCCATGGCGCTACCTCGGCGCTGAACCTGTTGGCCTATGGCCTGGAGCACCGTTTCGAAGCGGGCGACGAGATTGCCATCAGCGCCCTGGAGCACCATGCCAACCTGCTGCCCTGGCAGCAACTGGCCCGCCGGCGAAGCCTGCGCTTGGTAGTGTTGCCACTGGACGAGCATGGCCGCATCGACCTGGACCAGGCGCTGCAGCTGATCGGCCCGCGCACCCGCGTGCTCGCCATCAGCCAGCTGTCCAACGTGCTCGGTACCTGGCAACCGCTGCCTGCGCTGCTGGCCCACGCCCGTGCACAAGGCGCGCTGACCGTGGTCGACGGTGCCCAGGGCGTGGTGCATGGCCGCCATGATGTGCAGCATCTTGGCTGCGACTTCTATGTGTTCTCAAGCCATAAGCTGTATGGCCCGGAAGGTGTCGGCGTGCTGTACGGTCGCTCTCAGGCACTGGAGCTGCTGCGCCACTGGCAGTTCGGCGGTGAAATGGTGCAACTGGCCGATTACCAGAACGCCAGCTTCCGCCCCGCTCCACTGGGCTTCGAGGCCGGCACCCCGCCAATCGCCGGGGTCATCGGGCTGGGCGCGACGCTCGACTACCTGGCCAGCCTCGACCGCCATGCGGTCGAGGCCCACGAAACCAGCCTGCACCAGCACCTGCTGCGCGGCCTGGCCGACCGCGAGGGTGTGCGCGTCCTGGGCACCCCACAAGCGGCCCTGGCCAGCTTCGTCATCGAAGGCGTACACAACGCCGACATCGCCCATATGCTGACCGAGCAAGGCATTGCCGTACGCGCCGGGCATCACTGCGCCATGCCGCTGCTCAAGGGGCTGGGGCTGGAGGGGGCAATTCGCGTGTCGCTGGGGCTGTACAACGACAGTGATGACCTGCAGCGGTTCTTCGAGGCGCTTGATCAAGGCCTGGAGTTATTGCGATGACGTTGCCTCTGCCAGCCCGGGATGCGCTGGAAGGCTTTGAACAGGCGCGCGGCTGGGAACAGCGGGCGCGGCTGCTGATGCAATGGGGCGATCGGCTGGAACCGTTGAGTGAGGCGGAAAAGTCCGAGAGCAACCGGGTGCATGGCTGTGAGAGCCTGGTGTGGCTGGTGGCGGAACAGCACGAGGGGCAGTGGCACTTCAAGGCGAGCAGCGATGCGCGGTTGCTGCGCGGGCTGCTGGCGCTGCTGCTGGCGCGGGTTCAAGGGTTGGCCAGTGCAGAACTGGCCGGGCTTGATCTGCGCGAGTGGTTCACCCAGCTGGGGCTGGAGCGGCAACTGTCGCCATCGCGCAGCAATGGGTTGCATGCGGTGTTGCTGCGAATGGCGGAGCTGGCAACGCCCCGTTAGATAAAAGGTGGGCCACCCTTGTGGGAGCGTAACGCCCAACGCTTATACGGGCTTGACCCGCTCGGAAGGCCGTCGCGCGCCCGCCACCAGCTTCTCGATCGCCTTGCTCGCCGCCACCATGCCAAAGGTCGCGGTCACCATCATCACCGCACCAAAGCCCCCCGCGCAGTCCAGGCGCACGCCTTCACCGACAAAGCTCTTCTGCAGGCAGACACTGCCATCCCCCTTCGGATACCGCAGCTGCTCGCTGGAGAACACACACGGCACGCCATAGTTGCGGCTGGTATTGCGCGAGAAGTTGTAGTCCCGGCGCAGGGTCGAGCGCACCCGCGAGGCCAGCGGGTCGTTGAAGGTCTTGTTGAGGTCACCGACCTGGATCTGCGTCGGGTCGATCTGCCCGCCCGCACCACCGGTGGTGACGATGGCGATCTTGCGGCGCCGGCACCAGGCGATCAGTGCGGCCTTGGCCATCACGCTGTCGATACAGTCGATCACCGCATCCATACCTTCGGTAATGTACTCGGCCATGGTCTCGCGGGTGACGAAATCCGCCACCGCGTGCACCGTGATCGCCGGATTGATCGCCCGCAGGCGCTCGGCCATCACCTCGACCTTGGGCCGCCCCACCTGGCCTTCCAGGGCATGGGCCTGGCGGTTGGTATTACTGACGCAGACATCGTCCAGGTCGAACAGGGTGATTTCGCCCACGCCACTGCGCGCCAGGGCTTCGGCCGCCCACGAGCCGACCCCGCCGATGCCGACAACTGCCACGTGGGCGTTGCCCAGACGCTGCAGACCTTCGTTGCCGTACAACCGGGCAACGCCGGCAAAGCGTGGATCTTCTGTGCTCATGTTGCTACCCCGAAACTCATGCCCGAAAAACGGCGCGCATTATAGGCCAGTGACGGCTTTCACCTCCATCGTTAGGAAACACCCTACCATTACTGCTTTAATGTCCTATCACTTGGACAGAATCGGACCACAATGTCATCTCGTAAATTCGGCCTCAACCTGGTGGTGGTCCTGGCCATCGCCGCGCTGTTCACCGGGTTCTGGGCGCTGATCAATCGCCCAGTCTCCGCACCTGCCTGGCCGGAACAGATCTCCGGTTTCTCGTATTCGCCATTCCGCCTCGGCGAGAGCCCGCAAAAGGGCCAATACCCCAGCGATGACGAGATACGCCAGGACCTGGAGCAGTTGAACAAGCTCACCGACAATATCCGCATCTATACCGTCGAGGGCACCCAGGCCGAGATCCCGCGGCTGGCCGAGGAATTCGGCCTGCGGGTGACCCTGGGCATCTGGATCAGCAAGGACCTGGAGCGCAACGAGCGCGAGATCGAAAAAGGCATCGAGCTGGCCAACCACTCACGCAGCGTGGTGCGGGTGGTGGTCGGCAACGAAGCGCTGTTCCGCGAGGAAGTCACGCCCGAAGAGTTGATCCAGTACCTCGATCGGGTGCGTGCCGCCGTCAAGGTGCCGGTCACCACCAGCGAGCAGTGGCACATCTGGAAGGAACACCCGGAACTGGCCAAGCACGTCGACCTGATCGCCGCGCACATCCTGCCGTACTGGGAATTCGTGCCGATGAAAGACTCGGTGCAGTTCGTCCTCGACCGTGCCCGCGAACTGCGCCACCAGTTCTCGCACAAGCCGCTGCTGCTGTCGGAAGTCGGCTGGCCAAGCAACGGCCGCATGCGCGGCGGCGCCGACGCCACCCAGGCCGACCAGGCCATCTACCTGCGCACCCTGGTCAATACCCTCAACCGCCGTGGCTACAACTACTTCGTCATCGAGGCCTACGACCAGCCGTGGAAGGCCAACGACGAAGGCTCGGTAGGCGCCTACTGGGGCGTGTACAACGCCGAGCGCCAGCAGAAGTTCAACTTCGAGGGGCCGGTGGTGGCAATCCCGCAGTGGCGGGCCCTGGCGGTCGCCTCGGTGGTGCTGGCGATGATTGCCCTGGCCGTGCTGCTGATCGACGGCTCGGCCCTGCGCCAGCGCGGGCGCACCTTCCTGACCTTCATCACCTTCCTGTGCGGGTCGGTACTGGTGTGGATCGCCTATGACTACAGCCAGCAATACAGCACCTGGTTCAGCCTGACTGTCGGCGTGCTGCTGGCGCTCGGCGCGCTGGGCGTGTTCATCGTGCTGATGACCGAGGCCCACGAACTGGCCGAAGCCGTGTGGATCCACAAACGTCGTCGCGAGTTCCTGCCGGTGCAGGGCGACAGCGCCTACCGGCCCAAGGTGTCGGTACATGTACCGTGCTACAACGAGCCGCCGGAGATGGTCAAACAGACCCTCGACGCCCTCGCCGCACTGGATTACCCCGACTTTGAAGTCCTGGTGATCGACAACAACACCAAGGACCCTGCCGTGTGGGAGCCACTCAAGGCCCACTGCGAGAAGCTCGGCGAGCGCTTCAGGTTCTTCCACGTCGCCCCCCTGGCCGGCTTCAAGGGCGGCGCGCTGAACTACCTGATCCCGCACACCGCCAAGGACGCCGAAGTGATCGCGGTGATCGACTCGGACTACTGCGTCGACCGCAACTGGCTCAAGCACATGGTGCCGCACTTCGCCGACCCGAAGATCGCCGTGGTGCAGTCGCCGCAGGACTATCGCGACCAGCACGAAAGTGCCTTCAAGAAGCTCTGCTACAGCGAATACAAGGGTTTCTTCCACATCGGCATGGTCACCCGCAACGACCGTGACGCAATCATCCAGCACGGCACCATGACCATGACCCGGCGCAGCGTGCTGGAAGAACTGGGCTGGGCCGAGTGGTGCATCTGCGAAGATGCCGAACTGGGCCTTCGGGTATTCGAGAAGGGCCTGTCGGCCGCCTACGCCCACAACAGCTACGGCAAGGGGCTGATGCCCGACACCTTCATCGACTTCAAGAAGCAGCGCTTCCGCTGGGCCTATGGCGCCATCCAGATCATCAAGCACCACGCCAGCGCCCTGCTGCGCGGCAAGGGTAGCGAGCTGACCCGTGGCCAGCGCTACCACTTCCTGGCCGGCTGGCTGCCGTGGGTTGCCGATGGCATGAACATCTTCTTCACGGTCGGCGCGCTGCTGTGGTCGGCGGCGATGATCATCGTCCCGCACCGGGTCGACCCGCCGCTGATGATCTTTGCCATCCCGCCGCTGGCGCTGTTCTTCTTCAAGGTCGGCAAGATCATCTTCCTCTACCGCCGCGCGGTGGGGGTGAACCTCAAGGATGCCTTTGCCGCGGCATTGGCAGGGTTGGCGTTGTCGCACACCATCGCCAAGGCGGTGCTGTACGGCTTCTTCACCAGCAGCATGCCGTTCTTCCGCACACCGAAGAATGCCGACAGCCATGGCTTGCTGGTGGCGATTTCCGAAGCCCGGGAAGAGCTGTTCATCATGCTGCTGTTGTGGGGCGCGGCACTGGGCATCTTCCTGGTGCAGGGGCTGCCAAGTTCGGACATGCGCTTCTGGGTGGCGATGTTGCTGGTGCAGTCGTTGCCGTATGTGGCTGCACTGGTGATGGCGTTCCTGTCGTCACTGCCCAAACCTGCGCAGAAGGCTGCAGAACCGCAGCAGGCTTGAGATCTTGGGGGCGCTTTGCCCCCCTTTCGCGACACGAGGCCGCTCCAACAGGAGATCGCGTGCTTCTGCAGGAGCGGCCTTGTGTCGCGAAAGGGCCGCAAAGCGGCCCCATTGGCCTGACGCTTTGATATAAGATAACGCCCCTCAGATTTCCCCGCCTTGCCTTGCCCCGGAGTCCCCCATGACGGCCCCTGCCGAGCTCTCGCCTACCCTTCAACTGGCCTGCGACCTGATCCGTCGTCCCTCGGTCACCCCCGTCGATGCCGACTGCCAGGCACAAATGATGAACCGCCTGGGCGCCGTGGGCTTCCAGCTGGAGCCAATGCGCATTGAAGACGTCGACAACTTCTGGGCTACCCACGGCACCCAGGACGGTCCGGTGCTGTGCTTCGCCGGCCATACCGACGTGGTCCCCACCGGCCCGGTGCAGCAGTGGCAGCACGAGCCGTTCGAGGCGCTGATCGACGCCGACGGCATGCTCTGCGGCCGTGGCGCCGCCGACATGAAAGGTAGCCTGGCTTCGATGGTGATCGCCAGCGAACGTTTCGTGCAGGACTACCCCAACCACCGCGGCAAGGTCGCCTTCCTGATCACCAGCGACGAGGAAGGCCCGGCCCACCATGGCACCAAGGCCGTGGTCGAGCGCCTGAAGGCGCGCAACGAGCGCCTGGACTGGTGCATCGTCGGCGAGCCGTCGAGCACCACCCTGCTCGGTGACGTGGTCAAGAACGGCCGTCGCGGCTCGCTCGGTGCCAAGCTGACCGTGCGTGGCAAGCAAGGCCACGTGGCCTACCCACACCTGGCGCGCAACCCGATCCACCTGGCCGCCCCGGCCCTGGCGGAACTGGCTGCCGAGCACTGGGACGAAGGCAACGCGTTCTTCCCGCCGACCAGCTTCCAGATCTCCAACCTAAACTCCGGCACCGGCGCCACCAACGTGGTCCCGGGCGAGCTGACCGCGCTGTTCAACTTCCGCTTCTCCACCGAATCGACGGTCGAAGGCCTGCAGGCGCGGGTCTCGGCGATCCTCGACAAGCACGGGCTGGACTGGTCGGTAGACTGGGCACTGTCGGGCCTGCCGTTCCTCACCGAACCGGGCGAGCTGCTCGACGCGGTGTCGGCCAGCATCAAGGGCGTCACCGGCCGCGACACCCAGCCATCGACCAGCGGCGGCACCTCCGATGGCCGCTTCATCGCCACCATGGGCACCCAGGTGGTCGAACTCGGCCCGGTCAACGCCACCATCCACCAGGTCGACGAGCGGATCCTGGCCAGCGACCTCGACCTGCTGACCGAAATCTACTACCAGACCCTGGTCCGGTTGCTCGCCTGATGCTCGCCTGCCCCCTCTGCCAGGCGGCCCTGTCGCGGCTCGACAACGGTGTGGTGTGCCCGGCCGGCCACCGCTTCGACCGCGCCCGCCAGGGTTACCTGAACCTGCTGCCGGTGCAGCACAAGAACAGCCGTGACCCGGGCGACAACCAGGCCATGGTCGAAGCCCGCCGCGATTTCCTCGACGCCGGCCACTATGCGCCGGTGGCTCGCCGCCTGGCCGAGCTGGCCGCCGAGCGCCAGCCCGGCGCCTGGCTAGACATCGGTTGCGGCGAAGGCTACTACACCGCCCAGATCGCCCAGGCCCTGCCGGCCGCCGAGGGCTATGCCCTGGACATCTCCCGCGAGGCGGTCAAGCGCGCCTGCCGCCGCGCGCCCGACGTGACCTGGATGGTCGCCAGCATGGCCCGCGTGCCATTGGCCGATGCCAGCTGCCAGTTCATCGCCAGCGTGTTCAGCCCACTGGATTGGGACGAGGCCAAGCGCCTGCTCAGCCCCGGTGGCGGCCTGATGCGAGTGGGCCCGACCAGCGGCCACCTGATGGAGCTGCGCGAAGTGCTCTACGATGAAGTGCGCCCCTACGCCGACGACAAGCACCTGGCCCTGGTGCCCGAGGGCATGGTCCACGCCCACAGCGAAACCCTCGAGTTCCGCCTGAGCCTGGCCGCCCCCAAAGCGCGTGCCGACCTGCTGGCGATGACCCCGCACGGCTGGCGCGCCAGCGCCGAGAAGCGCGCCCGGGTGATCGACCAGCCTGAGCCGTTCGAGGTGACGGTTTCCATGCGTTATGACTATTTCGTGCGCCAGCACTGAGCACACCCGGAGCCCTTATGCGCCAACCCGATATCGAGATCTACCTGAAGGACGCCGACGTCGACCACAAGCAGATTGCCGAATGGCTCAGCCAGGCAATCGGCCCGTGCAGCGAATGGAAGCAGAAAGGCCAGACCTTCAAATGCCAGGCCGGTAACATTCCGGTCACCTGGTTACCCAAGGCTGTAGGGAAATGGAACAGCCTCTACCTGGAAAGCGACCAGACCCCATGGGCCGATGACGTCGCCTGCGCCCGCGCCGCGTTCGCCGCGCTGAACGTCGAAGTGCGTTGTGCGCCGGGTGGCTGGGTCGAGGAAGATGGTGAAGAAGATGCCGATCGCTGGATCCGCATCAGCGCCGACGGTGAAGAGGAAATCACCTGGCGCACTAGCTGAAACTGGTTGCTTCAGGCTGCAAGTTACACGGTCAACTTGCAGCTTGAGGCTTGCCACATGAGGCTCAGAGCCCGACTACGTCCTCGGCTTGCAGGCCTTTCTGGCCCTGCACGCAGGCGTATTCCACCCGCTGCCCTTCGACCAGGGTACGATGCCCCTCACCGCGGATCGCCCGATAGTGGACGAACACATCCGCACCACCTTCGCGCTGAATGAAGCCATAACCTTTGGCATCGTTGAACCACTTAACATTCCCAGTCTCACGAGACGACATCTGAACTACTCCGGATTTTTATTGTGAAGATCGCCTTGTAGACACAGGGTGTCCTCCCTATGTCGACGCCGCTTGCCGAAATATCCTGCAAGTGGCAGGCCGAGTATATGACACAGAACAAAAAAATTTCATGACCGTCGCGCTATTTGCCGAATTTTGCTGAACTTGCGCCGATACGGCAGACTAAATGACTGTCTATTCTCTGAAATTCATTCCCAGGGCACTCACCCCATGACCCGTTCCCCCCTGCGCCGCCTGATCTTCGGCGCCTTGCGTCGCCTGATGTACCTGTGGGTGCGCTCCGAGACCATCAACCAGTCGTCCCTGACCCTCAAGCTCGACCGCAGCCGCCCGGTGTTCTATGCCCTGCCCTCGCCCTCGCTCACCGACCTGGCGGTGGTCGACCGTGAATGCACCAAAGCGGGGCTGCCGCGCCCGGTGCTGCCGGTGGCCGTCGGCCCGCTGCAAGAACCTGCCGCATTCTTTTACCTGACCCCGGATCCGGACTGGCTCGGCCGCCACGACAAGCGCGGCGCCCCGCCGACCCTGGAGCGCCTGGTCGCCGCCATCAGCCAGCACGCCGAGGAAGACGCCCAGATCATTCCGGTCAGCGTGTTCTGGGGGCAGACCCCGGCCAGTGAGAACAGCCCGTGGAAACTGCTGTTCGCCGACAGCTGGGCCGTGACCGGGCGCCTGCGCCGGCTGCTGACCGTGCTGATCCTGGGGCGCAAGACCCGCGTACAGTTCTCCGCGCCGATCCACCTGCGTGAACTGGTGCAGCACAACAAGGGCCATGAGCGCACCGTGCGCATGGCCCAGCGCCTGATGCGCGTGCACTTTCGCAACCTCAAGACCGCTGTGATCGGCCCGGACATCTCGCACCGGCGCAACCTGGTCAAGGGCCTGGTGCATGCCCCCCTGGTCCGCCAGGCCATCGCCGACGAAGCCCAGCGCGAAAACATGCCCGTGGCCAAGGCCGAAGCCCAGGCGCTGCGCTACGGCAATGAGATCGCCTCGGACTACACCTACACCGCGATCCGCTTCCTCGAAGTGGTGCTGAGCTGGTTCTGGAACAAGATCTACGACGGCATCAAGGTCAACCACATCGAGCAGGTGCAAGGCATCGCCCCAGGCCACGAAGTAATCTACGTGCCGTGCCACCGCAGCCACATCGACTACCTGCTGCTGTCCTACCTGCTGTTCCGCAATGGCCTGACGCCGCCCCACATCGCCGCCGGCATCAACCTCAACATGCCGGTGATCGGCGGCCTGCTGCGCCGTGGCGGCGCTTTCTTCATGCGCCGTACATTCAAGGGCAACCCGCTGTACACGGCGGTGTTCAACGAGTACCTGCACACCCTGTTCACCAAGGGTTTCCCGGTGGAGTACTTCGTCGAAGGCGGCCGTTCGCGCACCGGGCGCATGCTGCAACCACGCACCGGGATGCTGGCGATCACCCTGCGCAGCTTCCTGCGCTCGTCGCGCACACCGATCGTGTTCGTGCCGGTGTACATCGGCTACGAACGCGTGCTGGAAGGCCGGACCTACCTCGGCGAACTGCGTGGCGCGAGCAAGAAGAAAGAGTCGATCTTCGACATCTTCAAGGTCATCGGCGCACTGAAGCAGCGCTTCGGTCAGGTGTACGTCAACTTCGGCGAGCCGATCCGGCTGGCCGGCTTCCTCGATGAGCAGCAACCCGGCTGGCGCGAGCAGGAACTAGGCCCGCAATATCGCCCGGCCTGGCTCAACGAGACCACCTCCCGCCTGGGCGAAACCGTGGCCCGCCACCTCAATGAGGCGGCGGCGGTCAACCCGGTCAACCTGGTGGCCCTGGCACTGCTCTCCACCAGCCGCCTGGCGCTGGACGAGCGCGCCCTGACCCGTGTGCTCGACCTGTACCTGGCCTTGCTGCGCCAAGTGCCTTACTCCGAACACACCACCCTGCCCGAAGGCGACGGCCAGGCTTTGATCGAGCATGTCCGCGGCATGGACCTGCTGGCCGAACAAAAGGACGCACTGGGCCGCATCCTTTATCTGGATGAAGCCAACGCAGTACTGATGACCTATTACCGCAACAACGTCCTGCACATCTTCGCCCTGCCTGCGCTGCTTGCAAGCTTCTTCCTCAGCAGCTCGCGGATGAGCCGCGAACTGCTCGGCCAGTATGTGCATGCGCTGTATCCGTATCTGCAGGCCGAACTGTTCCTGCGCTGGACGCCAGAGCAACTGGACGAAGTGATCGACCAATGGCTGGCAGCGCTGGTCGAACAGGGCCTGCTGCGCCACGAGAACGGCCTGTACATGCGCCCGGCGCCCAGCTCACGCCAGTTCGTGCTGCTGACCCTGCTCGCCCGCACCATCACCCAGACCTTGCAGCGCTTCTACATGGCCACGTCGCTGCTGCTCAACAGCGGTCAGAACACCCTGAGCGCCGAAGCACTGGAAGACCTGTGCGTGATGATGGCCCAGCGCCTGTCGATCCTGCATGGCCTCAACGCCCCGGAGTTCTTCGACAAGACCCTGTTCCGCCACTTCATCCAGACCCTGATCGAGCAAGGCGTATTGCGCCCGGATGGCAACGGCAGGCTGGGGCATCACGACAAGCTCGGCGAACTGGCAGAGGGCGTGGCCAAACGCGTGCTGTCGGCAGAGCTGCGCCTGTCAATCCGTCAGGTGGCACTGCACCGCGACGAGCCGATGGATGCCGTGCAAGGGTAAATGTTCTGTCTGTGGTCAACCTTCACGAAAGATCAGGATCCGCCTGCTGCCCCCCTAGATCCCAACGAAGGAAAATTGAAATGACCCAGATGAAATCGATCGATGTGGAAATCGTTTCCTCCGGCGACGGTGCACTGCCAGCCGCTGCACAGGTTCAACTGAGCCTGCTTGATGTGTCGCTGGCAGATGCACCGTCTGTCAGCCTCGCCGAAGTGCAGTTGCGCTGTGGAGGCACGATGCCGATCCGGCTGCAACTGAATTTCGATGACAGCGAGATCGACTCGCACCGCAGTTACAGCTTGGCCGTACGCATCGAGAAGGACGGACAGCTGCTGTACATCAACACCAGCAGCCATCCAATCAAGCCGAAGACCGAGCTTGATACGCAACGGGTGATTGTCGACAAGATCAAACGGTTCCCTGGCTGCATCGACTTGAATAACCTCATGGATTGACCATCCGGCCTGGAAAATCCGCTAAAGTCCCTGGGGTTGGCCACAAGCCAGCTCCAAGGAAACCGGAGATTCCATGAAAAAGCTCTTTATGCTGTGTTGCGCATCCCTGCTCGCAGCCTGTTCCAGCCAAACCCCGTCCACCCAGGCCAGCCTGGATGGCGAAGTCTTCTACCTGCAGCGCATCGCCCTGCCACCTGCCGCCACCTTGAGCGTCGAGTTGCAGGACGTTTCGCTGATGGACGCTCCCGCCGTGACCCTGGCGCGCCAGGCCGGCCCGGTCAAAGGCAACGTGCCGCTGCCGTTCCACCTCACCTACGACCCGGCCCAGGTCAAGCCCGGCCACCGCTACGCAGTCAGCGCGCGGATCGAGCTGGATGGCAAGCTGCTGTTCATCAACACTGAACACCACGGCGTTACCCTCGACGGCAGCGACCAGCAGCCGGTACGGGTGAAAGTCGACCCGGTGCGCTGAGCCCGCCCCACTTCATCGATAAGGAAATACCCATGATTCGCGCCTCCCTGCGCTTCTCTACCCTGTGCGCCGGCCTGCTGCTGTCGGCCAGCGCCCTGGCCCTGTCGCTTGGCGACCTGAGCCAGTCCGACGCCACCGGTGGCCTGAAGGACGCCCTCACCCAGGGTGCGCAGATTGCCGTCAAGCAGTTAAGCACCCCAGGCGGCTTCAGCAACAACCCCGATGTGCGTATCGAGCTGCCGGGCAACCTCGGCAAGGCTGCCAAGGCCATGAAGATGTTCGGCAAGGGCGACCAGGTCGAAACCCTGGAAACCAGCATGAACAAGGCCGCCGAAGCTGCCGTGCCGCAGGCCCAGACGATTCTGGTGGAGGCCGTGAAGAAGATGACCGTGACCGATGCCAAGGGCATCCTCAGCGGCGGTGACGATTCGGCCACCCAGTACCTGAACAAGAGCAGCCGCGAGCAGATCCGCGCCAAGTTCCTGCCGATCGTCAAGCAGGCCACCGACAAGGTCGGCTTGGCCCAGCAGTACAATGCCTTTGCCGGTCAGGCCAAGGGCCTGGGGCTGATCAAGGATGACGCCAACATCGAGAACTATGTGACCGAGAAGGCGATGGACGGCCTGTTCGAGATGATTGCCAAGCAGGAGCAGAGCATTCGCCAGAACCCGGCGCAGGCGGCTACCAGCCTGGCCAAGAAAGTCTTCGGCGCCCTCTGATCTCACCTGCGCTATCGCGAGCGGCCAGCGCCAGGGATTGCTGCCGCTCCTTCGATGCCTGCTAGCAGGTTCCTGTTTCCCAGCTCCTTTTAAGTTTGTCCGGCTGCATGGTAGTGGCTCTTATCAATGAGGAGCTTCCAACAATGTCTTCTACTCAATACTTCCAGATCTTCTTCGACTGCCCGGATAAACACCAGGTATTACCTGATGCATCGGCGGGTTACGAATTGGTCTTGAGTGAAAATCTGGAGGGCTGGGGAGCAGCCCAAGGCGTGATGCATCCAATCATCACGATCAAGCAGGACGCAGAGCTTTGCCTGCCGCAGACCTTCAGCTTCATGATTGACGGAAAAGAACTCAAGGCAGGCAATCGTTACCATGTGAGCCTGCGTTACAAGGTCACAACCGACTCTAACAAGGGCGAGCGAGTGGTATGGAATGAAACGTTCGTTGCTCAGGACAGCGCCCGAATAGTGCCAAAAGCTTTCAGGGGACATGGCCCTTGCCTGGGACGTACAGGCGCCTGTATTAACTGGTAATCATCGGCACCGTTCCATACGCAGACATGGCGCCAGCTCCCGTTGCTGGCGCCTTGCTCTCTTATTGCTGTTTCACTCTGAACCAAGCCGCATAGAGTGCTGGCAAGAACAACAAGGTCAACGCCGTGGCCACGATCAACCCGCCCATGATCGCCACCGCCATCGGCCCGTAGAACACACTCCGCGACAACGGAATCATCGCCAATACCGCCGCCAGCGCGGTCAGCACGATCGGCCGGAAGCGCCGTACCGTGGCCTCGATGATCGCCTGCCAGCGGTCCAGCCCCGATGCGATATCCTGCTCGATCTGGTCCACCAGGATCACCGAGTTGCGCATGATCATCCCCGCCAGGGCGATGGTGCCGAGCATGGCGACGAAGCCGAACGGCTGGCGGAACACCAGCAGGAACAAGGTCACGCCAATCAGCCCCAACGGCGCGGTGAGGAACACCATCACCGTGCGCGAGAAGCTGCGCAACTGGATCATCAGCAGGCTCAGCACCACCACGATGAACAGCGGCATGCCGGCGTTCACCGATTTCTGCCCGCGCTCGGAGTCTTCCACCGTGCCGCCCACTTCCAGCAGGTAGCCATCCGGCAGCTTGGCCTTGATTTCCTGCAAGGTCGGCAGGATCTGCTTCACCAGCGTTGCCGGCTGCTCCTTGTCATAGATGTCGGCACGCACGGTCACCGTCGGCAGGCGGTTGCGGTGCCAGATGATGCCTTCCTCGAAGCCGTATTCCAGCGTGGCCACCTGCGACAACGCCACACTCTGGCCGTTGCTGGTGGGCAGCGCCAGGCTGCCGAGGTTGCCCAGTTCGCCACGCTCCTGCTGGGTGCCGCGCAAGAGGATCTCGATCAATTCGTTGTCCTCGCGGTACTGGCTGACCGTGGTGCCGGTCAGCGAACTCTGCAGGAAGCTCGACAGTTGCGCGGTGCTGACGCCCAGGGCACGTGCGCGGTCCTGATCGATCTCCAGGAAGACCGCCTTGCTCGGCTCTTCCCAGTCCAGGTGCACATTGACCACATGCGGGTTCTCGCGCACCTTATCCGCCACTTCGCGGGCCAGGGCACGGGCCTTTTCGATATGCTCGCCGGTAACCCGGAACTGCACCGGGTAGCCCACGGGCGGGCCGTTCTCCAGGCGCGTGACGCGGGCACGCAGGTCGGGGAACTGCTGATCGACCGTGCTGATCAGCCAGCTGCGCAGGCGCTCGCGGTCTTCCATCGACTTGGCCAGCACCACGAACTGGGCAAAGCTGGCGGCTGGCAACTGCTGGTCCAGCGGCAGGTAGAAGCGCGGTGAGCCGGTACCGACGTAGGCTACGTAGTTGTCGATGCCGTCCTGCTGCTTGAGCAGTGCTTCCAGTTGCTTGACCCGCTCGGCGGTATTGGCCAACGAGGCGCCTTCGGCGAGCTTCAGGTCGACCATCAGCTCCGGGCGCCCCGAGGCCGGGAAGAACTGCTGGGGCACGAAACGGAACAGCAGGATGCTGCCGACAAAGGCGGCAATGGTCAGCAGGATCACCGTCTTGCGCCGCCGCACGCACCACGCCACCACGCGCCGCACGCGCTGGTAGAACGGCGTGCCATAAGGGTCCGGCGCATGTCCGTCCTTGCCATGGCGGGCGGCATGCAGCCTGGCCAGGTCCGGCAGCAGCCGTTCGCCCAGGTAAGGCACGAAGAGCACCGCCGCGACCCACGAGGTCAGCAGCGCGATGGTTACCACCTGGAAGATCGAGCGGGTGTATTCGCCGGTGCTCGAGGCTGCCGTGGCAATCGGCAGGAAGCCCGCCGCCGTGATGAGCGTACCGGTGAGCATCGGGAACGCCGTGCTGGTCCAGGCGTAGCTGGCCGCCTTGAGGCGGTCGAAGCCCTGCTCCATCTTGATCGCCATCATCTCCACGGCAATGATCGCGTCGTCCACCAGCAGGCCCAGCGCCAGTACCAGCGCACCCAGGGAGATCTTGTGCAGGCCGATGCCGAAGTAGTGCATGGCGGCGAAGGTCATGGCCAGCACCAACGGGATGGCCAAGGCCACCACAAGGCCGGTGCGCAGGCCGAGGGAGAAGAAACTCACCAGCAGCACGATCACCAGCGCCTCGACCAGCACCTGGACGAACTCACCGACTCCGGCCTTGACCGCCGCCGGCTGGTCGGAGACCTTGCGCAGTTCCATGCCCGCAGGCAGGTTGCGCGCCAGGCGCTCGAATTCGTCCTCCAGGGCTTTGCCAAGTACCAGGATGTCGCCGCCATTCTTCATCGACACGGCCAGGCCGATGGCGTCCTCGCCCATGAAACGCATGCGCGGAGCGGGCGGGTCGTTGAAGCCGCGGTGCACCTCGGCCACATCGCCGATGCGGAAAGTGCGGTCACCTACACGGATAGGGAACTGGCGGATCTCATCCACGCTGTCGAAGCGCCCGCTTACCCGCAGTTGCAGGCGCTCGCTGGGGGTTTCGAAGAAGCCGGCGGTGCTGACCGCGTTCTGCTCACGCAACGCCTGCTGCACCGCCTCCAGCGGCACGCCGAGGGTGGCCAGCTTGAGGTTGGACAGCTCGATCCAGATCTTCTCGTCCTGCAGGCCGATCAGCTCGACCTTGCCCACGTCCTTGACCCGCTGCAGCTGGATCTGGATGCGCTCGGCGTAGTCCTTGAGCACCGCATAATCGAAGCCGGCGCCGGTCAGCGCGTATATGTTGCCGAAAGTGGTACCGAATTCGTCGTTGAAGAACGGCCCCTGGATCTCCGGCGGCAAGGTATGGCGGATGTCCGCGACCTTCTTGCGGATCTGGTACCAGAGCTCGGGAATGTCCTTGGAATGCAGCGAGTCGCGGGCCATGAAAGTCACCTGCGATTCGCCCGGGCGCGAGAACGAGACGATCCGCTCGTACTCACCGGTCTCCATCAGCTTCTTCTCAATGCGTTCGGTCACCTGGCGCGACACTTCCTCGGCCGTGGCCCCCGGCCACAGGGTACGAATGACCATGGCTTTGAAAGTGAACGGTGGGTCTTCACTCTGCCCCAACTTGGTGTAGGACACGGCGCCGATGGCAGCCAGCAGAATCATCAGGAACAGCACGATCTGGCGGTTACGCAGCGCCCATGCGGAAAGGTTGAAACCCATCGGGACTTACTCCTTGGCCGTCAGGTTCACCACACGGTTGGTGCGGTCCACCGGCCGCACCTCCTGCCCCTCGCGCAGCACATGGCCGCCGGCAGCGACTACCCAATCGCCCGGTGCCAGGCCTTCGAGCACCGGCACGGTGTCGCTGCCATAGGGCCCCAGGCGCACCACGGCGCGCTCCAGGCGGCTGTCCTTGTTGACCCGCCAGACATAGGCCTGGCCGTTTTCCGCAGTCACTGCCGACAACGGCACCGCCAGCGGAATCACCCCGTCATGGGCAATGAACACCCGCGCGCTCTGCCCCAGCTCGGCAGGCACCTTGGCCGAGGTGAAGGCAATGCGTGCGGCGAAGGTGCGTGACCGCGGGTCGGCCGCTGGGGACAACTCGCGAATGCGCCCCTGGAAGCGCTCGTTGGGGTACGACCACAATTCGATGCTGACAGCCTGGCCCACGGCAAAACGGGCGAACTGCTGTTCCGGCAGGCCGATGGCCACTTCACGCTCACCGTCGGCGGCGAGTGTGAACACGGTTTGCCCGGCCGCGACCACCTGGCCGACTTCAACCTGACGCTTGGCGATGACGCCTGCCTGAGGCGCACGCAACACGGCGTATTCGGCCTGGTTGCCGGCCACGTCGAATTCGGCCTTGGCCTGCTTCAGGCGGGCGAGGCCTGCGCGGTAGAGGTTTTCCGCGTTGTCGTACTGGGAGTGGCTGACCATCTGCCGATCCAGCAGCTTCTGGTAGCGGTCGCGCTCGGTGCGCACCAGCGACAGGTTGGCCTCGGCCGCCGCCAGCTGTGCGCGGTTGGCCTCCAGCTGCAGGCGCACGTCCTGCGGGTCAAGCTCGGCCAGCGGCTGTTCGGCCTTGACCCGCTGCCCTTCCTCCACCAGGCGCTTGCTGACCTTGCCGCCAATGCGGAAGGCCAGCTCGGGCTCGAAGCGCGCGCGCACTTCACCAGGGTAACTGTCGGCAGCGGCTTCTGCCGGCTGCGGCTGCACCACCAGGGCCGGGCGCGGCGCGGCAGGCGGGGCGGCTTCCTGGCCGCAGGCAACCAGCAGCAGTGCGGCGGCAACGGGCAGAGCGAGGGACAAGGCATGGCGCAACATGATGAATCCTTTCGCGAAGAGCACATCGAATATTTATACTGACGAGTATATTAAGTCAGGGAACCGAGGCCGGGAAGCCAGCGTCGGAAAGAAAATCAACATTAACGATGGTCGCGACCTGCAGCCGGAAGCGGTTCGAGCCGGTAAGATGGGCGCCCCTTCAACCAGATGCGGATTCCAATGTCCAACGACGCACCCATCGGCCCGGGCCGGCCCAAGGACCTGGCCAAGCGCGAGGCCATCCTCGAAGCCGCCAAGGCCCTGTTCCTCAGCCTTGGCTACGCCAACACCAGCATGGATGCGGTCGCTGCGGCGGCAGGTGTTTCAAAGCTCACGGTCTACAGCCACTTCACCGACAAGCAGACGCTGTTCGGCTCGGCGGTGATGGCGACCTGCCAGAACCAGTTGCCCGACCTGATATTCGAGTACCCCGAAGGGGCTGCGGTGGAGGAGGTGCTGCTGAATATCGGCCGCAGCTTCCAGGCGCTGATCAGCAGCGACGAGGCGGTCAAACTCAGCCGCCTGATCATGGCGCTGGGCAGCCAGGACCCAGGGTTTGGCGAGTACTTCTATGAAGCCGGGCCCAAGCGGGTGCTGATGGGCATGGAGGCGCTGCTGCGCGGGATCGACGAGCGGGGAATGCTGCGGATTGCCAATCCGTTGCAGGCGGCGGAGCACTTCTTCTGCCTGGTCAAGGGTGCGCCGGATTACCGCTTGCTGCTGGGTTGTGCAGGGCCGCTGGAAGGGGAAGAGGCCGAGGCCCATGTGCGCGAGGTGGTTGGGGTGTTCATCCGCGCATACCAACGCTGAAGTTTGCGCGGCCTTTGTAGGAGCGGCCTTGTGTCGCGAAAGGGCCGCATAGCGGCCCCGGCCATCTGCGCTGCGAAGCTGAAAGTGTGGGGCCAGGTGATCAGGCCTTCAGGGCCCTTTTCGGGTAGATGTCATACCGGCTCGACTTGCCTTCCAGGCTATGGCTCGGCTTTGGCCCATCAATGATCGGCGCCTTGCGCGGCCGCTTCACTACTACGCGGTGGCTGGCCAGGGCCAGGGCGGCTTCGAGCAACGCCGGAGCATCCAGGTCATCACCAACCAAGGGCCGGAACACGCGCATTTCCTTCTTCACCAAGGCGCTCTTGTCACGGTGCGGGAACATCGGGTCGAGGTAGATCACCTGCGGCGGCTCGCCTTCCCAACTGCGCATACGTTCGATGGCGTTACCCGTCAGCAGGCGCATGCGCCCGACAATCGGCCCCACCTCATCATCCGCGCGAGCCCGTGACAGGCCATCCTCCAGCAGCGCAGCAATCAGCGGCTGGCGCTCGATCAAGGTCATCTGGCAACCCAGGCTGGCCAGCACGAACGCATCCTTGCCCAGGCCCGCTGTGGCGTCCAGCACCTGCGGCCGCACACCCTGGGCGATACCGACGGCCTTGGCAATCATCTGGCCGTTACCTCCGCCAAACTGGCGACGGTGCGCAGCCTGGCCCTCGACGAAGTCCACCCGTACCGGCCCCGGCGCCTGCGGCCCCAGCTGCTGGATCTGCAAGCCATCGACGCCCACCTGCACGGCAAACCCGGCAGCGTCGTCCTGCAGCGGCAGCGCCAGGCGCTCGGCCCATGCGGCAGCTTGCGCCTCGAACTCAGCCGACAGCGCCTCGACCCGGATACCTGTGCCCTGCTCTTCCATCTTTCACACCTAGAAATTGAACCCAGCCATTAATGTATCGGCCGCCACGGCCGATACAGGCAATATCCCGCTATTCTGCCAGAGCACAGCGCGCACGACTGCCATGACAGATACTCTTCCCATCGGTTTGACCTACTTGTCGCCTGTCGGCAACTACGGTCGGCAGAATACCCAGGCACTCGGGGGCGTCAGCCACCTGTGGCAGGATTTCTTTGCCCGCGCGATGGCCGAACAGCAGGCAGAAGCGCCGGACAGCGTCAGCCAGGCGATGGTGCAGTACGATCAGGACAGCGGCGAGCCGATCGGCGGGGCCAAGGCCCTGGCCATGATCGAAACCCAGCGTGCCTGCCCGGTGCAGGACACCATCGTCGCACCGCCCGAGCCCCTGTTCCTGCCCAAGGCGGAACTCGAGGCCAACCTGCTGGAACCGGCGTCAGAGCCGTTCAGCGTCGCCGAGATGATCCAGCAGCAGCGCCAGCTCGACATCAGCAACAACTGGCTGCGACCGATTGTGATGAGCCAGGGCCACCCGCTCGCCGAGCCAGGCCCGGCCCCCTCCCCGCGCCCGCTGCACCTGCCGATCGCCGAATTCGAAATGGACCTGCTCGACCCTGCGCCAGAGCCGTACGACGAGGCGACCATGGCCAAGCAGCAGAACGACCTTGAATTCGACATGCACTGGGCGCGCCCGGTGGTGCTGAACAACGTTCGCACCCACGCCTGAGATCAGCGGCGGAACAAGTCGTTGAGCTGGGCGAACGGCAAGGCCTGCTCGCCGTAGCTGAAGGTGCCCTGATCACGAATCTCCAGGGCCGCACGCTGGAACGCACCCAGCGCTGCCCGGGCCAACGACGAACCGACACTGATACGACGCACACCCAGGTCCTGCAACTGGTTGACGCTCAACGGTACACCCGCCAGCCCCATCAGCACGTTGACCGGTTTCGGCGCCACCGCCTGCACCACCGCACGCACCTCATCAACACTGCGCAGCCCCGGCGCATAGAGCACGTCAGCGCCCGCCTCGGCGAAGGCCTGCAGGCGCAGGATGGTGTCATCCAGGTCCATGCGCCCATGCAGCAGGTTTTCCGCTCGGGCACACAGGGTGAACGGGAATGGCAGGCTGCGGGCGGCCTGCACCGCAGCCCGCACTCGCGCCACGGCCAGTTCGAAGTCATAGATCGGCGCGTCGGCACGGCCACTGGCATCTTCGATCGAGCCGCCAACCAGCCCCATTTCGGCGGCACGCAAGATGGTCTGCGCACAGTCTTCGGGCAGGTCGCCGAAGCCATTTTCCAGGTCGGCGGCTACCGGCAGTGCCGTGGCATCGACGATCACCCCGGCATTGTCCAGGGTCTCGTCCAGGCTCAAGGCACCTTCGGCATCCGGCCGCCCGAGGCTGAACGCCAGGCCTGCGCTGGTGGTGGCCAATGCCTCGAAGCCAAGGCTGGCCAGCAGCTTGGCGGAGCCGGCATCCCAGGGGTTGGGAATGACGAAGGCGCCATCACGCTCATGCAGCGCCTTGAAGGCTTCGGCTCGCAGGGTCTGTACATCCATGGTCACAACCTCCGGGGTCTGGGAATGGTCAGAGGAGCCCCAGTTGTTCGACCTCGGGGGCGCGCGGCAATTCCGGTAATGCTGCCAGGCCAGGCAGACGCGCCATCAGCCGTTGGTGGAAACGCTGGGCCAAGGCGGCTGCCAGGCGGTTGTCGGACGTGTGCAGGAACACATAGGGGCTGCGCCCCTCCTCGATCCAGGCGGCGACCTTGTCCACCCACGGTGTAAGGAAGGTCTCGTTGGCCTCAAGCTGCGGATGGCCGATGAAGCGCACCTGCGGGTGCTGGCTGAAAGCGGCGGGGCGCGGTGGCACCTTGGGCTTTTTCGACTGCGCATGCAGCACGGCGGGGTCGCGTGAGGTGCAACTGAACAGGGCACGGGGGTCGAGGCAGATGCGCTCCACGCCGCGCTCGTGCAGCAGGCGGTTGAGCAGCCGTTCTTCCTCGCCCTTGGCGAAGAACGCCTGGTTGCGCACCTCCACGGCAACAGGCACGTCGATTTCGTCGAGGAAATGGCACAGCTCGCCCAGCCGTGCGGGGCTGAACTGGGCCGGCAACTGCAGCCAGTACGGCGATACGCGCTGGCCCAGCGGGGCCATCAGGCGGGTGAAGTCGCAGGCCGCCTCAAGCTGATCACGCAGGTCGCCTTCGTGGCTGATATCCCTGGGAAATTTGGCAGTGAAGCGGAAGTGCTCAGGCATCGCCTGCGCCCAGCGGGCGATGGTGCTGGGCGCGGGGCGCGCATAGAACGTGGTGTTGCCCTCTACGGCGTTGAATACCTGGCTGTAGTAGCCAAGCATTTCGTTAGTGCTGGCGTCGGCGGGATACAGGTAGTCGCGCCAGGCGTTCTCGCTCCAGGACGGGCAACCTACAAAATATGGGAGGGGTAATGGATCCATCCATCAAATGTACAGGTCAAGCCCCAGTACTTCCATGTCCCAGTCGGTAAAACCGGCCGTGCTGAGGTAGCTGGCCAGCGCAGTGGCAGTGCGCCGGTCACGGGCGCGGGGAAACACCATGTCCTGCTGGCGAGCCGGCAGGCCCGACGGGCGACGACGTACTGCGGCCTCCTGGGTGACTTCGCTTTCCTCGATCAGCTCGGCATCATCGACGCTTTCGTCGCGCACCGCTGCCTTGCGCGGTGTGCGCTTGATCGGGTAGGACTGCGATGAGAAACCGTCGATACGCATGGCGTGAGCACTCAGGACCAATGATGGCAATTTAGCAGCATCAGAGTTCCGTCGCTAATGCTCGAGTGATAACTGGACCACAGTTTGCGCCGAAGGTTTTATCGTCAACCGCGATAACCGACGAACAGCACTCAGCGCGCCTTGGGTGTGGCTACATTATCGCGCAAGTAAACCGGTTGCGCCTGTTCGGCGACGATTGCCTCGCCACGGGCCCAGGCGAAATTGGCCAGGCTGAGGATGTCCAGTGCATTGGGCAGTGCCGCAGCGTTGCTGGCACTGGCCTGCACCGCCAGGCGCTCGGCATAGCCCCAGCCGGTACCGGCACCGAACCAGTCACCGCTGCTGCCTTCAGGCAGGGCTACGCGCTCAGGCGGCAGCACGGCCTCCTGCCCCTGCAGACGCATTTCACCGGCTTCGGCCTTGTAGCAACCCCAGTACACCTCATCCATGCGCGCATCGATGGCAGCGGCCACCTGCTGCACGCCGTGCTCGCGCAATGCGCCCTGGGCCAGCGCGGCCAGGTTGGACACCGGCAGTACCGGGCGCTCCAGCGCAAAAGCCAGGCCCTGCACCACACCGATGGCGATGCGCACCCCGGTGAACGCGCCCGGGCCACGGCCAAAGGCGATGGCATCCAGTGCATTCAGCGCCACGCCGGAGTCCGCCAGCAGTTGCTTGATCATCGGCAGCAGCTTCTGCGCATGCATGCGCGGGATCACCTCGTAATGGCTGGTTACCTTGCCGTCATGCAGCAACGCGACGGAACAGGCTTCGGTGGCGGTATCCAGGGCCAGCAGGGTGGTCATCGAACGGGTATCCAGGTGCTAGGAAAAAGAGCGGCAGTATAAACGACAACGGCCCGCAAGCGGGCCGTCGTGACGCATGGCGTTGGATCAGCTCAAGGCTGCCAGCACCTTGGCGGTGATCGACTCGACCGAGCCGACGCCTTCGATGTGGCTGTACTTCGGCTTGCCGGCGTTGGCGGCCGACAGCTTCTGGTAGAAGTCCACCAGTGGCTTGGTCTGGCTGTGGTAGACCGACAGGCGGTGACGCACGGTTTCTTCCTTGTCGTCGTCGCGCTGGATCAGGTCTTCGCCGGTGACGTCGTCCTTGCCTTCCACTTTCGGCGGGTTGTACTGAATGTGGTAGGTGCGGCCCGAGGCCAGGTGCACGCGGCGACCTGCCATGCGGCCGACGATTTCTTCGTCGTCGACGGCAATTTCGACCACGGCGTCGATGCCCACGCCGGCGGCAACCATGGCTTCAGCTTGCGGAATGGTGCGCGGGAAGCCGTCGAACAGGCAGCCATTGGCGCAATCCGGCTGGGCGATGCGCTCCTTGACCAGGCTGATGATCAGCTCGTCGGAAACCAGCTGGCCGGCATCCATGACTTTCTTCAGTTCCAGGCCCAGTGGGGTACCGGCCTTGACGGCGGCACGCAGCATGTCACCGGTAGAGATCTGTGGAATACCGAACTTCTCGGTGATGAACTTTGCCTGAGTACCTTTACCGGCCCCGGGAGCTCCCAGCAGAATTACGCGCATCTCGTGCTCCTCAAATTTTTTTATGAAATTCAATGGATTCGGCAATCGAGGCCAAGTCCGGAAAATCGGGTATGACCATTAAATCGGTCAGAAGGCTGCTCAAGATACACAGCGCCCGGCAGCCAGACAAGCGTCCCAAAGTTGCAGCATTGCGTCATTTGTCAGCAGAACTGCACCGGGTTGCGCCCGGCGCAACCACCCTCCTCGCCAGGTTCCGGCCCATGCCCTGCTGACGGGCAAGGGCCGCACCCGCAGGCTTCAGCCGGTGTTGCGCAGGCCTGCGGCAATTCCTGCCACGGTCACCAGCAAGGCCTGCTCCAACGGGCTGTCCAGAGCGGCTTCGCGGCTGCGCGAACGGGCCAGCAGCTCGGCCTGCAGGCGGTGCAGCGGGTCCAGATAGGTGTTGCGCAGGCTGATGAATTCCAGGGTCTCGGGGCTGTGCGCCAGTAGCACCGGCTGCCCGGTCAGGCCCAGGACCACCTGGCACGACTGCGACAATAGGTCGCGCAGCTGCACACCTAAAGGAAGCAAGCCCGGTTGCACTAGACGTTGGTCGTAGGCCTCGGCGATTTGCGCATCGGCCTTGGCCAGGACCATCTCCAGCATGTCGATGCGGGTGCGGAAGAACGGCCATTGCTCGCGCATCTGCCCCAGCAACTCGCCCTGGCCCCGCGCCAGGGCATTGCTCAGGGCCGTTTCCCAACCCAGCCAGGCCGGCAGCATCAGGCGTGTCTGGGTCCAGCCGAAGATCCACGGGATCGCTCGCAGGCTTTCGATGCCACCAGCCCGGCGCTTGGCCGGGCGGCTGCCCAGCGGCAGGCGGCCCAGTTCCTGCTCGGGAGTGGACTGGCGGAAGTACTCGACGAAGTCGGGGTTTTCCCGCACCACGCCGCGATAGGCCTTGAGGCCATCGGCCGCCAGCTGGTCCATCAGCACGCGCCAGGCGGGTTCTGGTGGTGGCGGCGGCAGCAAGGTGGCCTCGAGCACGGCGGCCAGGTAAAGGTTGAGGTTCTGCTCGGCGATGCCCGGAAGGCCGAACTTGAAGCGGATCATCTCGCCCTGTTCGGTGGTGCGGAACCGCCCTGCCACCGAGCCTGGTGGCTGCGACAGGATCGCCGCATGGGCCGGGCCGCCGCCACGGCCGACCGTCCCCCCACGGCCATGGAACAGCAACAGCTCGACCTGATGCTCGCGGCAGATGCGCACCAGGTTTTCCTGGGCGCGGTACTGGGCCCAGGCGGCCGCCGTGGTGCCCGCGTCCTTTGCCGAATCGGAATAGCCGATCATCACCTCCTGCGGCCCGCGCAGGCTGGTGCGGTAGCCCGGCAGGCCAAGCAGGCGCTCCATCACCGGCCCGGCGTTGTCCAGGTCGGCCAGGGTTTCGAACAGGGGCACCACGCGCATCGGCCGGGTCAGGCCGGCCTCCTTGAGCAGCAGTTGCACGGCCAGCACATCAGAGGCAGCACCCGCCATCGAGATCACGTAGGAGCCCAGCGATGCGCCCGGCGCCGCAGCGATCTCGCGGCAGGTGGCCAGCACTTCTGCGGTCTCTGCCTGGGGTTTGAAGTGCGCCGGCAGCAACGGCCGGCGGTTCTTCAGTTCGGCCTGGAGGAAGGCGATGCGCTGTTCCTCGTCCCAGTCGGCATAACTGCCCAGGCCCAGGTAATCGGTAATTTCCGCCAGTGCATCACGGTGCCGGGCGGCGTCCTGGCGCACATCCAGGCGGCCGAGGAACAAGCCGAAGGTGACCGCCCGGCGCAGGCTGTCGAGCAGCGGCCCATCGGCGATCACGCCCATGCCGCACTCATGCAGCGACTGATAGCACAGCTCCAGCGGGGCGATCAGGTCGCGGTTGTCCACCAGCACCTCGGCACTGGCCGGCTGGCTGCTGATCAATGCCACCTGGGCCCAGGCGCGGGTCGCCCGCAGGCGGTCGCGCAGCTGCTTGAGCAGCGCCCGGTAGGGCTCAGCACTGTCACCCACTCGCTCGCGCAAGGCACTGCTGGCCTGCTGCATGGACAATTCGGCCGCCAGCGCATCGACATCGCGCAGGAACAGGTCGGCGGCCATCCAGCGCGCCAGCAGCAGCACCTCTCGGGTCACGGCGGCGGTGACATTGGGGTTGCCATCGCGGTCACCGCCCATCCACGAGGCGAAGCGAATGGGTGCGGCTTCCAGCGGCAAGCGCAGCCCGGTGGCGTCGAACAACGCCTTGTCGACCTTGCGCAAGTGGTTGGGAATGGCATGCCACAGCGAATGCTCGATCACCGCGAAGCCCCATTTGGCCTCGTCCACCGGGGTTGGCCGGGTGCGGCGGATTTCTTCGGTGTGCCAGGCCTCGGCAATCAGCCGGCGCAGGCGCTCACGCACCTGTTCGCGCTCGGCGGGGGTCAGGTCGCGATGGTCCTGCACGGCCAGCTGACCGGCGATGGCATCGTATTTCTGGATCAACGTGCGCCGCGCCACTTCGGTCGGGTGCGCGGTCAGCACCAGCTGGATATCGAGCTTGGCCAGTTGCCGGGCCAGGGCGTCATCCTTGTGCCCGGCCTGCTTCAGGCGAGCGAGCAGTTCAGGCAAGACCCGCGCCTCGAAGGGCTCTGCCTGCCCAACATCGCGACGGCGGATCAACTGATACTGCTCGGCCATGTTGGCCAGGTTGAGGAACTGGTTGAAGGCTCGCGCCACCGGCAGCAGGTCTTCTTCGGCAAGGTCGGCCAGGGTCGAGCTCAATTGCTCGCCAGCACCACGGCGATCGGCCTTGGCGCTGTGGCGGATGTCCTCGATCTTCTGCAGGAACGCATCACCGTGCTGCTGGCGAATGGTCTCGCCGAGCAACTCCCCCAACACATGGACATCTTCACGCAGGCGCACATCGATATCAGTCATTGGCCCTCTCTTCGGCGCGGTTCGCCGCGCTCGGCTCAGGAAACAGCACTGGCCCAAGAGTGCCCACTGCCGGGGCGCGATGGCAAGCCGCGATCGCGCAAAGCAAACTAAAGTTAAGGCACAGCAGTCCGACGCAATGCAGCCTTTACTGGCGTTGACAGAGGTCATCATGAAAATCCGCGAACTCGCCCAGCACTGGGAACAGAATGCCGCCGGCACCCTGAGCCCCACCGGCCACGCCTTGCACCTGGACCTCGAGTCCGAGGCACGCCTGGCTGCCCTGATCGACATGTACCCCAAGCGCACCGCCGAGGAACTGCTCGGCGAACTGGTCGCTGCCGCACTGGAGGAGCTGGAAGCCAGCTTCCCCTATGTACAGGGCCGGAAGGTCATCGCCACTGACGAGGAAGGTGACCCGCTGTTCGAAGACATCGGCCCGACCCCGCGTTTTCTGGCCCTTTCACGGCGCCATCTGCACGACCTCAGCAACACCGCCGACGACAGCGGCAACTGAGTGCACAACACGATTCTCCGGGCCTGCAACAGGCCCGGAACCATTCCAGGCGTCGAAAGTTCCGGGCAAATTTCGCTGACCGATTAGTCAGAAATAAATAGCAAAATGAGCATTTTTTTCTGAACCATTCAAAAAACGCTCAAGTCCCAGCCAATAGCCATCACGCTAAAACCCTGCACACTTGCCGTGGTGCATCGTTGAGCGCAAGCGCAGGCGATGCCAGGGATTGAGCGATGGACTGCTACGGACATCGTCGTTATCAGGAGTGATCCAATGGAACTGACCACCATCAAGACCCGCACCTCGAACGCCTCATACACTTCCGTGCGCGGGTTCAAACTGGCCGCGCTGGCCCTGGGCAGTAGCCTGGTCCTGGCCGGCTGTGCGGGCAACCCACCCACCGAGCAATATGCCGTGACCCAGTCCGCCGTGAACTCCGCCGTCAGCGCTGGCGGTACCGAGTTCGCCGCTGTGGAGATGAAATCGGCGCAAGACAAGTTCAAGCAGGCCGAAATCGCCATGCACGACAAGAAGTACGACGAAGCCAAACTGCTGGCCGAGCAGGCCGAGTGGGATGCACGTGTCGCCGAACGCAAGGCCCAGGCAGGCAAAGCCCAGAAGGCCGTGCAGGATGCCCGCCAGGGCGTTCAGGACGTACGTCAGGAAGGCCTGCGCAGCGTTGAATGAGCGCCGCCAAGCCAACCCAAGCCTTCGCAACTGATCAAAGGATGAACACTATGCGCAACTACGTCATGATCCCCGCCCTGTTGGCCCTGAGTGTCGGCCTTGCTGCCTGCTCCCACGACCCGAACCCCAACCTGGAATCGGCCCGCACCAACTTCTCGGCACTGCAGAGCGATCCACAGTCGAGCAAGGTCGCTGCGCTCGAGACCAAGGATGCCCAAGACTGGCTGAACAAGTCCGACAAGGCCTTCATGGAGCGTGAAGACAGCAAGAAAGTGGATCAACTGGCCTACCTGACCAACCAGCGTATCGAGGTGGCCAAGCAGACCATCGCCCTGCGTACCGCCGAAAACGAGCTGAAGAATGCTTCGGCCCAGCGTGCCCAGGCCAAGCTCGATGCCCGCGACGCGCAGATCGCCAAATTGCAGGACAGCCTCAACGCCAAGCAGACAGACCGCGGCACCCTGGTGACCTTCGGTGACGTGCTGTTCGACTTCAACAAGGCCACCCTCAAGGGCAACGCCTACCCGAACATCACCAAACTGGCCCAGTTCCTTCAGGAGAACCCGGAGCGCAAGGTGATCGTCGAGGGCTACACCGACAGCGTCGGCTCGGCCAACTACAACCAGGGCCTGTCCGAACGCCGCGCTACCAGCGTGCGCACGGCGCTGGTACGCGCAGGTGTGGACCCGGCGCGCATCGTCGCCCAGGGCTACGGCAAGGAGTATCCGGTGGCGGACAACGGCAGCAACTCGGGCCGCGCGCAGAACCGTCGGGTGGAGGTGACCATCTCCAACGACAACCAGCCAGTGGCACCGCGTACGGTGAGCCAGATTCAGCAATAAGGCCGGTCAGCAGAAATGAGAAAGCCCCGCTCGAAGCGGGGCTTTTCTTTCGCCTGTTCCGGCCTCTTCGCGGGCAAGCCCACTCCCACAGGTACCGCGCAGGCTCGAATCAGGCGCTATCCTGTAGGTGCGGGCTTGCCCGCGAAGAGGCCAGTGCAGGTGTTCGGCTCATTGCACCTGCTGCGGGGTTTCCTGGCCCATGCAGCGCACCGCGCGCTTGCGGCTGTCCACCAGCACGCCGGTCAGGCCCTTCTGCTCGGTATCGAACAGCACCAATACGCCATCCACGCACTGGGCCACCTGCGGCGCCGGGTCCAGGGAGACCTTGTAGTCCTCGCCAGGAATCGTCTTGAGCATGGTGAAGTCCTGCAGCAGCAGCGCATCCTCGGGTTTGGCGAAATGCAGGTAGCCGTAATACCAGAGGGCTCCCACCGTCACGATGATGCTGCCGACACCGGTCAGGATCAGCGGGATGGCGTTGCGTTCTTCACTCATTGCTTGTTCTTCTCGTCAGGGTAGTTGGGCACTTCGGCAAGCCGCCGCAGGCCGTTGAAATGGCTGGGGTCATCGAGGAAGCGCAGCATCACCTGGCGCCACACCGGGTCGGCGAAGGTCTGCACATGCCCCCCACGGGTCAACTGCAGCACCCGCGGTGGCGGTGCGTGCTGGTAGAGGCTGATGCCGTTGTCCATCGGCACCAGATGGTCGTCGATACTGTGGAAGAACAGCTTCGGCGGGCTGCTAAGTTGCTCGATCGAATGGATTGCACTGTCGCCGTCCGGTACCAGCCAGGACAGCGGCACCTGCAGCGGCCAGGTCATCCACGAGGTACTCAGGGCGTAACGGCCGACCGCACGGTAACTGGCTGGCACGCCGTCGAACACCAGGGCACTGAAGCGCTGGCGCTGCTCGGGGTGCTGCGCCAGGTAGTGGATCGCCATCGCTCCACCGAGGCTCTGGCCAAGCAGCACCAGGGGCTTGCCCTTGGCCTCGGGAGCCTGGGCCAGCCACGCCATTGCTGCGTCGATGTCCTGATAGACCTCGGGCAAGCTCGGCGAGCCCTCGGACAGGCCATAACCGCGGTAATCGATCATCAGCACCTGGTAGCCCTGCTCCGGTAACCAGTAGCTGCCGCCCAGGTGGCCCGGCAGGTTGCCGCCATTGCCGTGCAGGTGCAGCACCGTACCCTTCACCTGCACCCCTGCCTTGGCCGGCAGCCACCAACCGTGCAGGCGCACGCCATCGGCGGTGGTCAGGCTGATATCGCGGTATTCCAGCTTGGCCCGCTGCGGAGTGAACGGCTGGCCCGGCTCCGGGTAGAACAGCAGGCTGCTGCAGCCACCCAGACCTAGCAGGAGCAAGCCCAGGACCAGCAGGCGGCAGCGCTCAGAGAATGTTCGCGTAGTCGGCTTCAATGCGATCCAGGCTCAGGTGGTTGAGGAAGTTGGAGAAGCACATCCAGGCCGACAGCGCGTTGAGGTCGCGGAACTGCTCCGGCAGGTACTTGGGCGGCTCCACCAGCCCCTCCTCGACCAGTTGGCGCAGGGTGCGCATGTCTTCCAGGGTGGTCTTGCCGCAGAACAGCAACGGAATCTGCTCGAGCTTGCCCTTCTTCACGGCCAACTGAATGTAGTTGTAAACCATGATGAAGCCCTTGAGGTAGGACAAGTCCTTGGTGAATGGCAGGCCATTGGGCACCGAGCCGCGGAACACTCGGCTGGCGTTGCTGTAGCTTTGCGCCATCTCGAAGCCCTGCTCGCGGAAGAAGTCGAACACCTGCAGGAAATCGGCGCCCTCCTCGACCATGTGGATGGCGCGGGTGCGGTTGGTCAGCTTGCGCAGGCGGCTGGGGTAGGAAGCAAAGGCGATCACTTCCATGAGGATTGCCAGGCCTTCCTGGGTCACCGTCGACGAGGGCGGGCCCTTGGCCAGGAAGGTGCAGATCGGCTGGTTCAGGCCGTTGAGGGTGGTGCCCACGTGCACCAGCCCTTCATGCACCTCCAGCGCACGCACGTCACGGTTGTTGAACATGGCATCGGCGCGCACCTTGATGTAGTCGGCACCGGCTGCGGCATCGGCGACGATACCGTCCGATTCGAACACGCGGATGGTTTCCTCGGCCTCGCCGAACACCTTGTTCAGACGGCGCTGGAGGATGTCCACGGCCTCCTTGGCGGTCAGGTTCTTCGGCTCGTCCTTGAGGTCGCCACGCCCGTCGATGTTGTTCAGGTAGTCCGAGAGCATCAGCCCCAGGTCGGCCAGGGTCGGGTCACCGGCGTGAAAGGCGTCGGAAGCCGCGCCGTACAGCTCCTGGGAGATCAGCCCGAAGTCTTCGGTACCGCGGGCTTCGAGCATGCGCACGACCATGCGGTACTCGCGGCACATGCGCTTCATGATCTGCCCGACCGGGTTGAACTGGCCGAGCTGGCGAATGATGTCGCGCTCGATGGCCTGGAACTCGGCCTTCACCGCGCTGGAGTCGAACGACAGCGGGCGCGCCTGGTAGTAGGCGCGGTCAACGGCGGGCGGCTCCTTGCCCTTGGCCTTGAGAAAGCCCTGGCGAATGTTGTCGTCCCATTTCACCGCGTCCAGGACCCGGATCGGGGTCTGCGCCGCGACGATGCGGTCGGACAGGGCGCGGATGGTTTGCTGGTATTCGTCCACAGGGGACTCCTTGTAAGGGCCTATTCGCGGTATCCGCTATTTGCCGCTGCGCTGGAAGCGCGCCACTTCGACGAACAGGTCGGAGTTGGCCGGGTCATCCAGATACGCCAGCACCCGCGGCGACGGGCTGTCGATCAGCACGCCATCGCCGTTGTCCTCCGGCACCTCGATGCTGCGCCCGGTCAGTTCCTTCTTCGCGACCGCCTGCTGCACCTGCTCGACGTCGAGGTTGTAGACCACCAGTTCCTTGCCATCGACGATGTCGAAACCGCCGATCAGGAAGTTGCCACCCAGGCGCTTGGGCACCCCGGCCGACAGGTACCAGCGGTTGCCATGACGCGACACGGTGAAGGTGTACTCCTCCGGCGCCTTGCCCTTGGCCGTGGCCACTGCCTTGTAGGCATCGCCACCGCTGCGGCTGATGGTCAGCTTTAGCGGCTCGCCCCAGGCGTCCTTGCTGCTCCACTTGCCGAGCAGGGCCTTGGGCGCAGCCTGATTGCTCGGCAGCGGCTCATGAAAGGTCACCAGACAACCGCCCAGCAGGAGGAATGACAACGTCAACAGCACCACACGCCAGGCTTTCATCAGGTTCTCCTTGAAAGTTCGGTCTCAGCTCAGGCCGATGCCAACACCAGGTGCAGGTAACGGGTAAGCATAGCGAGCATCTGCCCATCGGCTTGCGCATCGGCATCCTTGAGCAGGCCCTGATATTCCATCTGCTCGATAATCGCCGTCAACATTTGGGCGTCCTGCTCCGGTTGCTGCGAGCCGACCACCTGCAGCAGCTGGCGGGCACCGTGCAGCAGAATCTGCTCATGCGCACACACCAGCTCGGCCAGGCGCGGGCACAACAAGGCCTCCTGGCGGAAGGCCTGCTCGGCCATCATGAAATCGCGGCGGTTGAGTAGCTGACGCTGGACATAGTCGGCGGTCATGCGGGCGATTTCGTCGGCCAGCCGCGCCCGTGACCGCACGCTGCCATCGCCCTGGGCCAGCATCTGGCGCAGGACCACTTCAGTGTTGGCCCAGAGTTTGGCCATGTAGGCGGCGCTACGCTCGACGTACTGGGCGAAGGTATCGGTGAGCAGGTCCTCGATGTCCTTGAAGTAGTAGGTGGTGGCCGACAGCGGCACACCCGCCTCGGCGGCCACGGCACGGTGGCGCACGCCACGCACGCCATCGCGCACGACGATGCGCATGGCGGCGTCGAGGATCAGTTGGCGGCGCTGCTCGCTGCCTTGACGGGCGGTCTTGCGACCCTGGTACTGCACGCTCTCGGCGACGGCGGTGGCAATGCCGGCGGCGCCTTGTTGGGCCATTACGGGTGTCACGGGGCGGTACCTCATGGTTCGAGTCATCTGCTGCCTGTACCGGCCCTATCGCGGCTGAAGCCGCTCCTACAGGACATCGAATACCTGTAGGAGCAGCTTCAGCCACGATAGGGCCGACACAGACAACATAAAGCTTCAGGCAAGAAAAAGCCGCCCCGAAAGGCGGCTTGTTCAGGTCACTCAGGCCTGTGGGCGCATGTGCGGGAACAGGATCACGTCGCGAATCGACGGCGAGTTGGTCAGCAGCATCACCAGGCGGTCGATGCCGATGCCTTCACCGGCGGTCGGCGGCATGCCGTACTCCAGGGCGCGGACGAAGTCGGCGTCGTAGTGCATGGCCTCGTCGTCACCGGCGTCCTTCTCGGCCACCTGGGCCAGGAAGCGCTCGGCCTGGTCTTCGGCATCGTTGAGCTCGGAGTAGGCGTTGGCGATCTCGCGGCCACCGATGAACAGCTCGAAGCGGTCGGTCACGGCCGGGTTGTCGTCGTTGCGACGGGCCAGCGGCGACACTTCGAACGGGTACTCGGTGATGAAGTGCGGCTGCTCCAGCTTGTGCTCGACCAGCTCTTCGAAAATCATCACCTGCAGCTTGCCCAGGCCTTCGTGGCCCAGCACCTTGGCGCCGGCCTTCTTGGCGATCTCGCGGGCGCGGTCGACGTCCTGCAGGTCGGCAGCGGTCAGCTGCGGGTTGTACTTGAGGATCGAGTCGAACACTGACAGGCGGGCGAACGGCTCGCCGAAGTGGAACACCTTGTCGCCGTACGGTACGTCGGTGGTGCCCAGTACCAGCAGCGCCAGCTCGCGGAACAGTTCCTCGGTGAGGTCCATGTTGTCGCGGTAGTCGGCGTAGGCCTGGTAGAACTCGAGCATGGTGAATTCAGGGTTGTGACGAGTCGAAACGCCTTCGTTACGGAAGTTGCGGTTGATCTCGAACACTTTTTCAAAGCCGCCAACCACCAGGCGCTTGAGGTACAGCTCCGGCGCGATACGCAGGAACATGGCCATGTCCAGGGCGTTGTGGTGGGTTTCGAACGGCTTGGCCGCGGCGCCGCCAGGGATGGTCTGCAGCATCGGCGTCTCGACTTCGAGGAAGTCGCGCTCGATGAGGAACTTGCGGATGTGCGAGATCACCTGCGAACGCACACGGAAGGTGTGGCGGGTCTCTTCGTTGACCATCAGGTCGACGTAGCGCTGACGGTAGCGCTGCTCGGTGTCGGTCAGGCCGTGGTGCTTGTCCGGCAGCGGGCGCAGCGACTTGGTCAGCAGGCGCACGTTGGTCATCTCGACGTACAGGTCGCCCTTGCCGGAACGGGCCAGGGTGCCTTCGGCGCTGATGATGTCGCCCAGGTCCCAGGTCTTGACCGCAGCCAGGGTTTCTTCCGGCAGGGTCTTGCGGTTGACGTAGACCTGGATGCGGCCGGTCATGTCCTGGATGACCATGAACGAGCCGCGGTTGAGCATGATGCGGCCGGCAACCTTGACCGGGATCGCGGCTGCTTCCAGCTCTTCCTTGGTCTTGTCCGCGTACTGTTTCTGCAGGTCGTTGCAGTAGCTGTCGCGACGGAAGTCGTTGGGGAAGGCATTGCCCTTGGCACGCTCGGCGGCAAGTTTTTCCTTGCGCAGGGCGATCAGGGCGTTTTCTTCCTGTTGCAGGTCTTGCGATTCGGTCTTGAGGTCGCTCATGTCGTCATTCTTTCCATCAGGTATTCGTTGCCCGTTCCGGGCAGGGCACGCGCTACCGGCGGGTGGCCTGGTAGCGCGGCAGTGGTGTACGGCTTACAGGCCCTGCTTGAGGCTCGCTTCCAGGTACTGGTCGATGTCGCCGTCCAGCACCTTGTTGCAGTCGCTGCGCTCGACGCCGGTGCGCAGGTCCTTGATGCGCGAGTCGTCGAGCACGTAGGAGCGGATCTGGTGGCCCCAGCCGATGTCCGACTTGCTGTCTTCCAGCGCCTGGGAGGCGGCGTTGCGCTTCTGCATTTCCAGCTCGTACAACTTGGCCCGCAGCATTTTCATGGCGGTGTCCTTGTTGGCGTGCTGGGAGCGTTCGTTCTGGCAGGCCACCACGGTGTTGGTCGGTACGTGGGTGATACGCACCGCCGAGTCGGTGGTGTTCACGTGCTGACCACCGGCACCGGAGGAGCGGTAGGTGTCGATGCGCAGGTCGGACGGGTTGATCTCGATCTCGACCTTGTCGTCGATCTCGGGGGACACGAACACCGCCGAGAACGAGGTGTGGCGACGCGCGCCGGAGTCGAACGGGCTCTTGCGCACCAGGCGATGCACGCCGATTTCGGTGCGCAACCAGCCGAAGGCGTACTCGCCCTTGATGTGCACGGTGGCGCCCTTGATGCCGGCGACTTCACCTTCGGACAGCTCGATGATGGTGGCGTCGAAGCCACGCTTGTCGGCCCAGCGCAGGTACATGCGCAGCAGGATGTTGGCCCAGTCCTGGGCCTCGGTGCCGCCGGAGCCGGCCTGGATGTCCAGGTAGGCGTTGTTCATGTCCATCTCGCCGCTGAACATGCGACGGAACTCAAGCTGGGCCAGGGATTCTTCCAGGGCCTGCAGCTCGGTCTCGACATCGCTGACAGCGCCTTCGTCACCTTCTTCGACGGCCATGTCGAGCAGGTCCTTGCAGTCGGCAAGGCCGTTGGCCATCTTGTCCAGGGTCTCGACGACCTGCGCCAGCATGGCACGCTCGCGGCCCAGGGCCTGGGCGTACTCGGGCTTGTTCCAGACGGCAGCGTCTTCCAGCTCGCGGTTGACTTCGATCAGGCGGTCATGCTTGTGATCGTAGTCAAAGATACCCCCGAATGGACAGGGAACGCTCGGTGAGGTCCTTGATGGTGTTCAGAATCGGTTGGATTTCCATGGGCGGGCAGCTCTCGTGCGAATTCGGTGAAAAGCCCGCGAGTATAACCCATCCACGGAGCGGCGGCAGCCCGTTGGGCAGCCGCATCGGCCTCAGGCGATGCCGACCTGGTTGCGCCCGTTGTTCTTGGCCAGATAGAGCCCCTTGTCCGCCGCCGAAATCAGCTGCCGGCAATGGCTGCCGATGGCCGGCGTCTGGGTCGCCAGGCCGATGCTCACGGTCAGGTGCGAGTCAGCGGTCGGCGCGCTGTGCGCGATGTTCAGGCCGAGCACGGTCTGGCGCAGTTTTTCTGCGACCAGGCGTGCGCCGCCGGGCGAGGTGTTGGGCAGCACCAGGGCGAACTCCTCGCCGCCGTAGCGCGCCGGCAGGTCGGTCGGCCGCGAGCAGGAACCGCGAATGGCCTCGGCCACCTGGCGCAAGGCCTCGTCGCCGGCCAGGTGGCCAAAGCTGTCGTTGAACACCTTGAAGTAATCGACATCGATCATCAGCAACGACAATTGCTGCTGCTCACGTATGGCCCGGCGCCACTCCAGCTCCAGGTACTCGTCGAAGTGACGGCGGTTGGACAGGCCGGTGAGGCCATCGGAATTCATCAGCCGCTGCAGCATCAGGTTGGTGTCGAGCAGTTGCTGCTGGCTCACGCGCAGGGCGCGGTAGGCCTCGTCGCGCTGCAGCAGGGTCAGGTAGGAGCGCGAGTGGTAGCGGATGCGCGCCACCAGCTCGATGGAGTCCGGCAACTTGACCAGGTAATCGTTGGCCCCGGCGGCGAAGGCCGCGCTCTTGACCAGCGGGTCTTCCTTGGTCGACAGGACGATGATCGGGATGTCCTGGGTGGCCGGGTTGTTGCGGTATTCACGCACCAAAGTCAGGCCGTCCAGGCCGGGCATGATCAGGTCCTGGAGGATCACCGTAGGCTTGATGCGCATGGCCTGGGCCACCGCCTGGTGCGGATCGGCACAGAAGTGGAAGTCGATGTTCTCTTCGTGGGCCAGGCCACGTCGCACTGCTTCGCCGATCATCGCCTGGTCATCGACCAGCAGGACCATTGCCGAATTCTCGTTGGGCGTCGCGAAGCCTTCGATCGGTAGATCAGTCATTCGAATTCACCTGATCACGGCCGTCCATGCGGCGCGATTCTATACATATCGTCATTTTGCAAAGATTTCCATCAAGCGCCCGGCAATGCGCTCAAGCGGGCGGATTTCTACCGCTGCATCGATTGCCGCAGCGGCCTTGGGCATGCCATACACCGCACTGCTGGACTGGTCCTGGGCAATTGTCAGAAAACCCTGCTGGCGCATCAGCTTCAGGCCCTGGGCGCCATCGCGCCCCATGCCGGTGAGCAGCACGCCCACCGCATCGCCGCTCCAGTAACGCGCCACACTCTCGAAGAACACGTCGATCGAGGGCCGGTAGATTTCGTTGACAGGTTCGGCAGTG
Organism: Pseudomonas sp. NPDC089422; assembly: GCF_044749405.1. Taxonomy (NCBI): domain Bacteria; kingdom Pseudomonadati; phylum Pseudomonadota; class Gammaproteobacteria; order Pseudomonadales; family Pseudomonadaceae; genus Pseudomonas; species Pseudomonas sp. NPDC089422. The sequence continues at coordinate 491,691 of NZ_JBIVHW010000003.1, read as the reverse complement.
TAGGCCAACTGGCCGCCCTGTAGCAGGCGGATATGGTGATTGGTGCCGGCCAGCAGCACCTGCCCGGGTTGTGGCGGCTCGCCTTCGCGGGCCAGGCGCACCGGCAAGCCGCAGGCGCTGGCGAGCCACTCGGCCATGCCGGCGGCAAACACCTGGTCAACATGCTGGACCAGCACGATCGAGGCCGGAAAGCCACGCGGCAGGCCTTTGAGCAGCACTTCGAGCGCGGCTGGGCCACCTGCGGATGAGCCAATCGCCACCAGGCCCCTGCGCTGGGAGGCCTCGCGCAGGGGGGCGGCGAGCGACTTGCTCGCACCGGGCCGCTGCTGGCCGATCAACCAGCCGATGTTGAGGATCTTGCGCAGCAGCGGCGCCGCTGCCTCACGTGCGTCACCCGCGCCCAGCGCGGGGGTATCGACCACATCCAGGGCGCCATGGCCCATGGCCTCGAACACCCGGTGCACGTTCTGCTTGCGGTCGACCGTGACGATGACGATGGCACACGGCGTTTCGGCCATGATCCGCCGGGTCGCCTCGACGCCATCCATCACCGGCATGATCAGGTCCATGAGAATCAGGTCGGGGGTATCCTCGGCGCACATGCGCACCGCTTCGGCGCCATTGCTGGCTACCCAGATCACCTGGTGCGCGGGCTCGAAAGCCAGGGCCCGGCGCAACGCCTCTACTGCCATGGGCATATCATTGACGATGGCGACCTTCATCCCTGAGCACCTCCGATCAGTTCCACCACGGCATCCAGCAACGCATCATCGTGGAAGCTGGCCTTTGCCAAATAGTAGTCGGCCCCAGCGTCCAGGCCACGTCGGCGATCTTCTTCACGGTCCTTGTACGACACCACCATCACCGGCAGCGACTGCAACCGCTGGTCGCGGCGCACCAGGGTGACCAGTTCGATGCCGTCCATGCGCGGCATGTCGATGTCGGTGATCAGCAGGTCGAAGTCCTCGCCACGCAGGGCGTTCCAGCCATCCATGCCATCCACCGCCACCGCGACGTCGTAGCCACGATTGCTCAGCAGCTTGCGTTGCAGTTCGCGCACGGTGAGCGAGTCGTCGACCACCAGGATGCGCTTGCGGCTGGCACCTCGCGCCCCTTGCGCGCCGCGCTCGATACGCTCCAGGCGGCCAGTGCTGAGCAGCTTTTCGACCGAGCGCAGCAAGTCTTCGACATCGATGATCAGCACCACCGAGCCATCGTCCAGCAAGGCCCCTGCGGAGATGTCCTGGACCTTGCCCAGACGCGGGTCGAGCGGCATGACCACCAGCACCCGCTCACCGATCAGGCGCTCCACGGCCACCCCGTAAAGCTGCTCACGCTCACGGATCACCACCACCCGCAGGCTGCTGGCCTCACCCTGCCCTGCCGGCCGGTTGAGCAACTGGCTGGCAGCTACCAGGCCAATATGCCGGCCTTCGTGCCAGAAGTGCTGGCGGCCCTCGATCTGCACGATTTCATCGGCCGCCACCTCGAGGGTGCGCTCGATATGCGCCAGCGGGAACGCATAGGCCTCACCGCCCACTTCCACCACCAGGCTGCGCACCACCGACAGGGTCAGCGGCACCTCGAGGTGGAAACGACAGCCCTGGCCGGGCGCCTGGGTCAGCTCGATCGAACCGCGCAGGTCGCGGACCATGTGTTGCACCGCATCCAGGCCAACCCCACGGCCAGACACTTCAGTGACCTTGTCGCGCAGGCTGAAGCCCGGCAGGAACAGGAAGGTCAGCAACTCGGCCTCGCTCATCTGCGCGACGGTGTCGGCCGGCGACAGGCCGCGCTCGACGATGTTGCGCTTGAGGCGCTCAAGGTCGATGCCAGCGCCGTCATCGCTCAGCTCAAGGATCAGCAGCCCGGCCTGGTGTGAAGCACGCAGGCGGATCGTGCCTTCCTCCGGCTTGCCCGCCAGCAGGCGCCGCTCGGGCAGTTCAATGCCGTGGTCGACGGCATTGCGCAGCAAGTGGGTCAACGGCGCTTCGAGCTTTTCCAGCACGTCGCGATCGACCTGGGTCTTCTCGCCTTCGATCTGCAATTGCACCTGCTTGCCAAGCGAACGCCCGAGGTCACGAACCATGCGGCTCTGGCCGGTGAGCACGTCGGCAAACGGGCGCATGCGGCAAGCCAGTGCCGTGTCATACAACAACTGGGCACGCTGGCTGGCCTGCCAGCCGAACTCGTCGAGGTCGGCGGCCTGCTGCTGCAGGATCTGCTGGGTTTCCAGCAACAGGCGCTGGGTCTGGGCCAGGGCGTCGAGTACTTCAGGGCTCTGGCCACTGTCTTCGAGCTGGGTTTTCAGGCCGTCGAGCGCTCGCATGCCCTGGCCATGCATGCGCTTTAGGCGCTGCAAGGTGGCCAGATAGGGCTTGAGGCGCTGGGTCTCGACCAACGACTTGCTCGACAGGTCGAGCAGGCTGTTCAGGCGGTCGGCGGTCACCCGCAAGACCCGCTCACCACCCTCGCCCGCGCGCTTGCCGGCCTTGCGCGGCACAGCGGGCTCCACCTCGGCTTCAGCGGCTGGCGCCACCGGCTCGGGCTGGGCTGGCGGAACCACCGGCAACGCGGGTTCGAGCGTAACCGCAGTGGGTACTGGCGCGGCGCCGGGGTCGAGCAAACTGGCCATCTGCACCAGAAACGCCGGCACCAGTGCTTCGCCGTTCGGATCGCCGGGCGTGGCGATGTGCATCAGCAGGTCGGTGCCGCGCAGCAACGCATCGATGTGCTCGGCGCGCAACAGCAGCCGGCCTTCCTGGGCCGCCACCAGGCAGTCTTCCATGACATGGGCGACGCTGACCCCGGCATCGATGCCGACGATGCGAGCCGCACCTTTCAACGAATGTGCCGCACGCATGCAGGCTTCCAGCTGGTCGGCCTGGGTCGGGTTGCGTTCCAGTGCCATCAGCCCGGTGCTCAGCACCTGGGTTTGCGCCTCGGCCTCCAGGCTGAACAGTTCGAGCAGCGATGCGTCGCGCATTTGCTCTGGGGTCATGACAGGCTCCGCTGCACGGCAGACAGTAAGTGTTGATCGTCCAGCACCCGCACGCTGCGCCCGCGCCACTGCAAGACTGCGGCGGTGAACGGTGCGGCATCTTCGGCAACCCCCTGCAATGTGGCATCGAGGCGGTGAATGCCATCGATCTCATCCACCGCCATGACCACTGGCCCGTCCGACGCCGCCAGGATCAGCATGCGCGGCATCGCCCGACCGCTGCGCGCCTGCTCGGGCAAACGCGCCACGCCCAGCAGATCGCCCAGCGACAGGCACGGCACCAGCGCACCGCGCACGTTGGCGACCCCTTGCAGTACCCGGGAGCGCTGATGCGGCAACGAATGCACCGGTTGCAGCGGGGCGATCTCGGCCAGGCAAGCAGTGGCCAGGGCCAGCCATTCCTCGCCCAGACGGAACAGCAGCAGCGAACGCCCGGCCGAGGTCTCGACGGGGGCGGTTTCGTGTGCCAGGTCCGCGTCAATCAGCGCGTAGCGGTCGAGCAGGCGCGTGGCCGCCGCCGCGTAGACTTCGCAGTTGCGACAATGGATATGCCGCTCCAGCAACGGGCAGTCCTTGTTGCCGTGTACACCAATACGGTTCCAGCAGTCGTCGATGCGCTCATCGTCCTGGGCCAGCAGCGCGATCGCGTGTTCGGCTTTCATCGTTCAGACTCCCGACCAACCCGTGCCGCCCGCTCCTGCAGGCGGCGTGCACCGGCTTCGTCGCCTTGGGCCGCCAGCAGCGTGGCCAGGTGCAACAATGCCTCAGGATGCTGAGGCTCCAGGTACAGCGCCTTGCGGTAAAGGTTCAGCGCCTGTTGCGCATCACCTTCGGTATCGCACAACAGCCCCAGCCAGAAGTAGACCTGGGCCTTGGGCGCGAACTGGCGCAGATAGCGCTGGCAACTGGCGCGGGCCTGGGCACTGTCGCCGGCATTGGCCTGGCGCGCGATGCTGGCCAGCAACTCGCTTTCGCTCTCTCGCGGTTCGGCTGCCGGGGCCGCAGGAGGCACCACGCGCAAGGGCCGCGCAGGTGGCACAGATGGCGGCCGCGGGCGGCTGGAAACCACCGTGGTGGGCCGCTGCAGTGGTGGCAGAACGGGCACAGCCGGCACATCGGCGGGTTGACGAACGTAGGCAAACGACTGGGCAATGCCCAGCGGCCGCATGCCCAACCGCGCCAGCAGGCTGCCTTCGGCAGGGCCGATGAACAGCACGCCCTGCGGCTGCGTCAGGCGTTTGAGCACCTCGAACACACGCTGCTGGGTCGGCACATCGAAATAGATCAGCAGGTTGCGGCAGAACACGAAATCGTACAGGCCGTTGCGGGCGGCCAGCGCCGGGTCGAGCACATTGCCCACTTCCAGGTTCACCGGCTGGCGTACCTGCTCATCCAGCGTGTGGCCGTCCTCACCTTCTTGGAAATGCCGCTGGCGAAACCCAAGTTCGGCGCCGCGGAACGAGTTGCGCCCATACACGCCCTGTATGCCTTTGGCCACCGAGCTGGGGCTGATATCGATACCGTCGATGCGGAAAGCGGCCGGGTTCATACCGGCATCGAGCAAGGCCATGGCCAGCGAGTATGGCTCCTCGCCGGTGGAGCACGGCAAGCTGAGCAGGCGCAACGGCCGCTCTCCGGCCAGTTCGGGCAGGCGCTTCTGGGCCAGGCCGACCAGCGCGGTGAACGACTCCGGGTAGCGGAAAAACCAGGTTTCCGGAACGATCACGGCCTCGATCAGCGCCAGTTGCTCATCCGGCGATTGCTGCAGGCGGACCCAGTAGTCATCCAGATCAGCGGCATTCAGGGCGACACAGCGCTGGCGCAAGGCCCGCTCCACCATCGGCACGCCAACCGACTCGACATCCAGGCCGATGCGCTCCTGCAGGTAGCGGAAGAAACGTTGCTCGCTCATGGCGCCACCTGCCCCGACGGGTGTGGGAACAGCAGCTCGCGGACGCTATCTGGCAGCAATTCGTCCACCTCGATCCGTTGCAGCAGGCCCTGGGCGTCCTGGCGGACCGGGCCCAGGTACCGCGCTTCACCGTTGTCCAGGCCATAGGGCTGGAACTCGTCCGGCATGCAACGCAGGGTTTCGGTGGCTTGCTCGAGGATCAGCCCCAGCACCTGTGCGTGACGGTATCGCACCAGCACCAGGCGCGTGCTGGTGCGCTCGGCGGCCGGCTGGGCAAAGCTCAGCGCACTCAGGTCGACCACCGGCACCAGCACACCGCGATGCGCCAGGATGCCGGCCACCCAGGCCGGCGCCTGGGCAATCGGCTTAAGCGGCCGCCGTGGCAGCACCTCGATCACGTCGCGCACGTCCAGGGCGAAGCGCTGCTGGTTGAGGCGAAACTGCAGATACAGCGTGCCCTTGGCGCTTGCCGCCGCTGCCGGGTAGGAATGCAGGTCGGTCATGGTAATCAGACTTTGAAGCGCGATACACCACCGCGCAGGCCAGCCGCCACCTGGCTCAACTCATCGATGGCAAAGCTGGCCTGACGCAGCGACTCCACCGTCTGCGTGCTGGCATCGCTGAGCTGGGCCAGCGCCTGGTTGATCTGCTCGGCTCCGGTGGCCTGGGCCTGCATGCCCTCGTTGACCATCAGCACCCGCGGTGCCAGGGCCTGGACCTGGTGAATGATCTGGCTCAGTTGCTCGCCCACCTGCTGAACCTCGAACATGCCGCGGCGCACTTCTTCGGAGAACTTGTCCATGCCCATCACCCCGGCCGACACCGCCGACTGGATCTCGCGCACCATCTGCTCGATGTCGTAGGTGGCCACGGCCGTCTGGTCGGCCAGGCGCCGCACCTCGGTGGCGACCACGGCAAAACCGCGGCCATATTCACCGGCCTTCTCCGCCTCGATGGCGGCATTGAGCGAGAGCAGGTTGGTCTGGTCGGCCACCTTGACGATGGTCACCACCATCTGCGTGATGTTGCTGGCCTTTTCGTTGAGGATCCCCAGCTTGGCGTTGACCAGGTCGGCGGCGCCCATCACCTGGTGCATGGTCTCTTCCATGCGCGCCAGGCCCTGCTGGCCGGAGCCGGCCAGGCTCGAGGCCTGGTCAGCGGCGGAGGTAACCTCGGTCATGGTGCGTACCAGGTCGCGCGAGGTGGCGGCGATTTCACGCGAGGTGGCGCCGATCTCGGTGGTGGTGGCGGCCGTTTCGGTGGCGGTGGCCTGCTGTTGCTTGGAGGTGGCGGCAATCTCGGTGACCGAGGTGGTCACCTGCACCGACGAGCGCTGTGCCTGGGCCACCAGGTTGGCCAGGGCTTCGGCCATTTCGTTGAAGCCGCTTTCGATGGCGCCGAATTCATCCTTGCGGTCCAGGCTCAGGCGCATGCTCAGGTCGCCCGAACGCAGTTTGTCGAGGGCGTGCACCACGCGCTGTACCGGTGCGGTAATGGCGCGCATCAACAGCAAGCCGCAAATACCGGCAGCCACGATCGCCAGCAGCAGCGAGACCATCATGCTGCCCTTGGCGGTGCTTACGGCACTGACGATTTCATGGGTGGCGGCGTCTGCCGACTCGCGGTTGTGCTCGATCACCGTGTTGAGGTGCTTGCGCCCGTTCACCCAGGCCGGGGTAAGCACTTCGCCGATCAGCCGTTCGGCTTCGCTGTAGTTGCGCTGACGGTAGGCATCGAGCACCTCCCCGACCACCTTGAGGTAGTTTTCCTCGAGCTTGACGAAGGTGTCGAAGCGCTCCTGGTCGTCGGTGTCCTGAATGGTGCCCTGGTAGCTGGCCATGTACTGCTTGAGGCGATCGTCGAAGCTCTTGTACAGCTCCATGTCGGCCGAGGTGATTTCGCGGTGGTTGGACAGGCCCACCAGCTGCTGGGTGGTGACGTAGCTGTCGACCCAGGCACTGCGGATCATCGAGCTGTAGTAGACCCCTGGAATGCTGTCTGTCCCCACCGCTTCCTCGGCAGTTTCGATCGTCACCAGCCGCGAGTAGGCGGCTACGATCATCAGCAGCATGATGGCGATGATCACGGCGAAACTTGCCAGGATCCGTTGGCGCAAGGTCCAGTTCTTCACATTCAGCCCTCAGGAATTCACAACGAGCGGGAAAAATTGCCGAAGTATAGCCCAGGCTTCCTACGCTTTTGCGGCTGACATGCGAGGTATTCAGGCCGCTATCCCTGACGGACAGGCCATTTGCCAGTTCATTGACCTGCGGCAAGCCGTACCTGGTTCTCCAGTTCCTGACGCAGGGCGGGGTCAAGGCGAAGCTGCCGGGCCAGTTCGTCGAGGTAGGCACGCTCCATGAAGTTCTCCTGGTCGACCATCATCACGCTGGCCAGGTACATCTCGGCAGCCATCTCCGGTGTTTGTGCGGCGCGGGCAACTTCGGCCGGGTCCAGCGGCTTGTTCAGCTCGTCGTGCAACCAGCGCTGCAGGTCGCGGTCGCTGTCCAGGCGGGTGAACTCGCCTTCGATCAGGGCCCGTTCGCGCTCGTCGATATGGCCATCGGACTTGGCCGCCGCCACCAGTGCGCGCAGCACCGCCTGGCTGTGCTGCTCGGCCTGGGCGGGCGGCAGGCGATCGAGGGTCTGCGGTTCGCTTGCGGCCACCTGCTGACGCGCCTGCCAGTTGCCATAGGCCTTGTAGGCCAGCACACCGAGTGCGGCCAGACCGCCATAGGTGAGGGCCTTGCCGCCATATTTGCGGGCCTTCTTGCTACCCAGCAGCAAGCCCAGCGCACCGCCACCCAGCAGCCCACCACCCGCCCCGGAAAGCAGGCCGCCCAGGCCATTCGCTCCCGGCGCAGGTTTGCCGGGAGCGGATGGCTTGTTCAGCAGCTCCTGGCCAGATTTCAGCAGTTGATCGAGCAAGCCACGGGTGTTCATGTGCAGGTCTCCACGCGTTGGTAGTCAGCCGACAGAGTAAGCCTTGGCCGTTTACAGGCCGTGCCCCGATTTGCTTCTGGATGTTGCATTAGCTGGCAAAAAGCCAACTAGACTCGACCACTGCCCCGACCAAAATCTCCAAGAAGAGGGAACACCATGTCAGTGCACAAGACCGCATTGCTCGGCGCCGTGACCGGCGCGCTGCTGGCCAGCGCCGGCCTGCAGGCCGCCGAGTTGCCCAAGGCCCTGGGCGCCGGCGAAGGCCGGCTGGATATCGTTGCCTGGCCCGGCTACATCGAGCGCGGTGAAAGCGACAAGGCCTACGACTGGGTCACGGGCTTCGAAAAGGAAACCGGCTGCAAGGTCAGCGTCAAGACCGCTGCCACCTCCGATGAGATGGTCAGCCTGATGACCAAGGGTGGCTACGATCTGGTCACCGCGTCCGGCGACGCCTCGCTGCGCCTGATCGTTGGCAAGCGCGTACAACCCATCAACACTGCGTTGATCCCTAACTGGAAGAACATCGACCCGCGCCTGCAGAACGGTGGCTGGTACGTGGTCGACAAACAGGTGTATGGCACGCCGTACCAATGGGGCCCGAACGTGCTGCTGTACAACACCAATACCTTCAAGCAGGCACCGACCAGCTGGAGCGTGGTGTTCGAGCCCCAAGACCTGCCCGATGGCAAGCCGAACAAAGGCCGCGTGCAGGCGTATGACGGGCCGATCTACATCGCCGACGCGGCGCTGTACCTGAAGTCGGCCAAACCCGAGCTGGGCATCAAGGACCCGTACGAGCTCAATGAAGCACAGTACAAGGCCGTGCTCGAACTGTTGCGTCAGCAGCAACCGCTGATCCACCGTTACTGGCACGACGCCACGGTGCAGATGAGCGACGTGAAGAACGAAGGCGTGGTCGCCTCCAGTTCGTGGGGTTACATGGTCAATGGCCTGAAGGCCGAGAACCAGCCGGTGGCCTCGACCATTCCCAAGGAAGGCGCCACCGGCTGGGCCGACACCACCATGCTGCACAGCGAGGCCAAGCACCCCAATTGCGCCTACAAGTGGATGGACTGGTCGCTGCAACCCAAGGTGCAGGGCGATGTCGCGGCCTGGTTCGGCTCGTTGCCGGCAGTGCCGGCGGCCTGCACCGGCAGTGAGTTGCTGGGGGCGGAAGGGTGCAAGACCAACGGCTTCGACAACTTCGACAAGATCGCCTTCTGGAAGACGCCACAGGCCCAGGGGGGCAAGTTCGTGCCCTATAGCCGCTGGACCCAGGATTACATAGCGATCATGGGCGGGCGCTAGCACCGGCCTGTAGCAGATGTGTTGCCTGACTTGGGGCTGCTGCGCAGCCCTTTCCGACCGGTCCGGCGCCCCGGCGAGGCCGCTCCTACAGGAAACGCGGGCTCCTGTAGGAGCGGCCTTGTGTCGCGAAAGGGGCGCAGAGCGCCCCAATTCTACCTTGGAGTTATCCATGCCCCTAGCCGTCCAGTTCACCCAGGTTTCCCGCACCTTTGGCGAGGTCAAGGCCGTCGACCAGGTCAGCATCGATATCGATGACGGCGAATTCTTCTCCATGCTCGGCCCCTCCGGCTCGGGCAAGACCACCTGCCTGCGCCTGATCGCCGGCTTCGAGCAACCGAACAGCGGCTCGATCCGCATCCATGGCATCGAGGCCGCTGGCGTGCCGCCGTACCAGCGCGACGTCAACACCGTGTTCCAGGACTACGCGCTGTTCCCGCACATGAACGTGCGCGACAACATCGCCTACGGCCTCAAGGTCAAGGGCGTGGCCAAGGCCGAACGCCATGCCCGCGCCGAAGAAGCGCTGGCCATGGTCGCCCTGGCCGGTTACGGCGAACGCAAACCGGCGCAACTCTCCGGCGGCCAGCGCCAGCGCGTGGCATTGGCCCGCGCCCTGGTCAACCGGCCACGGGTGCTGCTGCTCGACGAACCACTGGGCGCACTCGACCTGAAGCTGCGCGAACAGATGCAGGGCGAATTGAAGAAGCTGCAGCGTCAACTGGGCATCACCTTCATTTTCGTCACCCACGACCAGACCGAAGCGCTGTCGATGTCGGACCGGGTGGCGGTGTTCAACCGTGGGCGCATCGAGCAGGTCGACACGCCACGTAACCTGTACATGAAACCCGCGACCACGTTCGTCGCCGAATTCGTTGGCACCTCCAACGTCATCCGCGGTGACCTCGCACAGCAGCTCAGCGGCAATCGCTCACCTTTCTCCATCCGCCCCGAGCATATCCGCCTGGTGGATCAGACCAGCCAGCCACAAGACGTCCAGGTCAGCGGCCTGCTGCGTGACATCCAGTACCAGGGCAGCGCCACCCGCTATGAAGTCCAGCTGGCCAGCGGCCAGCTACTCGCCGTGAGCCACGCCAATGACCGCTGGCAGGAGCAGCCGCAGCCCTGGCAGGCCGGCCAGCAGGTGCAGGTGCGCTGGCCACGCGAAGCGATGACCGCGCTGCAGGAAACCGTCCTGGCCGAGGCCCGCTGACATGCGCCGCGTATCCGACCTGCTGTACCGGCGCCCCAACCTCTACCTGGCACTGCTGCTGATCCCACCGCTGACCTGGTTCGGCGCCATCTACCTGGGCTCGTTGCTCAGCTTGCTGTGGCAAGGTTTCTACACCTTCGACGACTTCACCATGGCGGTCACCCCGGAGCTGACCCTGGGCAACTTTGCCGCGCTGTTCAACCCGTCCAACTTCGACATCATCCTGCGCACCCTGGCCATGGCCGTGGCGGTATCGCTGGCCAGCGCGGTGCTGGCCTTCCCGATCGCCTATTACATGGCGCGCTACACCAGCGGCAAGACCAAGGCGTTCTTCTACATCGCGGTGATGATGCCGATGTGGGCCAGCTACATCGTCAAGACCTATGCCTGGACCCTGCTGCTGGCCAAGGGCGGCGTGGCCCAGTGGTTCGTCCAGCAGCTGCACCTGGATGCCCTGCTGCAGGCCGTGCTGGCGGTGCCCGGGGTCGGCGGCAGCACGTTGTCGACCTCGCACCTGGGGCGCTTCATGGTGTTCGTGTACATCTGGCTGCCGTTCATGATCCTGCCGATCCAGGCCTCGCTGGAGCGCCTGCCGCCGTCGTTGCTGCAGGCTTCGGCAGACCTGGGGGCCAGGCCGGGGCAAACGTTCCTGCAGGTAATCCTGCCGCTGTCGATCCCCGGCATTGCCGCCGGCTCGATCTTCACCTTCTCGCTGACCCTGGGCGACTTCATCGTGCCGCAGCTGGTCGGCCCACCGGGCTATTTCATCGGCAGCATGGTCTACGCCCAGCAAGGGGCGATCGGCAACATGCCGATGGCGGCGGCCTTCACGCTGGTGCCGATCGTGCTGATCGCGGTGTACCTGTCCATCGTCAAGCGCCTGGGGGCTTTCGATGCACTCTGAAAAAGCGTCTGTCGGCCTGCGCCTGGCGGCCTGGGGCGGGTTGCTGTTCCTGCACTTCCCGATCCTGATCATCTTCCTGTACGCCTTCAACACCGAAGACGCGGCGTTCAGCTTCCCGCCCAAGGGCTTTACCCTCAACTGGTTCGCCGTGGCCTTCGCCCGCCCCGACGTGCTCGAAGCCATCAAGCTGTCGTTGCAGGTCGCCTGCCTGGCCACGCTGATCGCGCTGGTGCTCGGCACCCTGGCCTCGGCGGCGCTGTACCGACGCAGCTTTTTTGGCAAGGAGAGCATCTCGTTGATGCTGATCCTGCCGATTGCCCTGCCCGGCATCATCACCGGCATCGCCCTGCTCTCGGCATTCAAGCGCCTGGGGATCGAGCCCGGCGTGTTCACCATCGTGGTAGGCCACGCCACGTTCTGCGTGGTGATCGTCTACAACAACGTGATCGCCCGCCTGCGGCGCACCTCGCAGAGCCTGATCGAGGCGTCCATGGACCTCGGTGCCGATGGCTGGCAGACCTTCCGCTACATCATCCTGCCCAACCTCGGCTCGGCCCTGCTGGCCGGCGGCATGCTGGCGTTCGCCCTGTCGTTCGACGAAATCATCGTCACCACCTTCACCGCCGGCCACGAGCGAACCCTGCCGATCTGGCTGCTCAACCAGCTCAGCCGCCCGCGCGACGTGCCGGTGACCAACGTAGTGGCCATGTTGGTGATGCTGGTGACCATGCTGCCGATCCTCGGCGCCTATTACCTGACCCGTGGCGGCGAAAGCGTTGCGGGCAGCGGCAAATGACCCTCAAGGAGTCCCCATGCAAAGCAAAATGCTGATCAACGGTAAGCTGGTCGCGGGCGATGGCCCGACCTGGACCGTGCTCAACCCGGCCGAAGGCAGCGCCCTGGCGCAGATCAACGAAGCCACCGAAGCCCAGGTCGATACTGCCGTGCGCGCCGCCGACCAGGCCTTCGACAGCTGGTCCCAGACCAGCCCCAAGGAGCGCTCGCTGGCGCTGCTGGCCCTGGCCGACATCATTGAAGCCCATGGCGATGAACTGGCCCGGCTGGAATCACAGAACTGCGGCAAACCGTTTGCCGCCGCCCTGAACGACGAAATCCCGGCCATCGCCGACGTGTTCCGTTACTTTGCCGGTGCCGCACGCTGCCTGGGCGGCTCGGCGGCGGGTGAATACCTGCCGGGCCACACCTCGATGATCCGCCGCGACCCACTGGGCGTGGTGGCCTCGATCGCGCCGTGGAACTACCCGTTGATGATGCTGGCATGGAAGGTCGCCCCGGCCCTGGCAGCTGGCAACACCGTGGTCATCAAGCCCTCCGAACTGACACCGCTGACCGCCCTGCGCCTGGGCGAACTGGCCAAGGACCTGTTGCCGCCCGGCGTGCTCAATATCCTGTTCGGCCGCGGGCAGACGGTAGGCAACCCGCTGGTCACCCACCCCAAGGTGCGCATGGTCTCGCTGACCGGCTCCATCCCCACCGGCGCGCACATCATCGGCGCCACCGCCAGCAGCGTGAAGCGCATGCACATGGAGCTGGGCGGCAAGGCGCCGGTGCTGGTGTTCGACGACGCCGATATCGACGCGGCCATTGACGGCATCCGCACATTCGGTTTCTACAACGCGGGCCAGGACTGTACTGCAGCCTGTCGCCTGTATGTGCAGGCGGGTATCTATGACCGCTTCGTCGAGCGCCTGGGCAAGGCGGTTTCCAGCCTCAAGGCCGGCCTGCAGGATGCCGAAGACACCGAACTCGGCCCACTGATCAGCGCCCAGCACCGCGACAAGGTGGCCGGCCTGGTCCAGCGCGCCATCGCCCAGCCGCACATCCGCCTGGTGACGGGCGGCAAGGTGATTGCGGGGGATGGCTTCTTCTTCGAACCGACCGTGCTGGCCAACGCCTTGCAGGATGACGAGATCGTGCGCAACGAGGTGTTCGGCCCGGTGGTCTCGGTGACCCGCTTCAGCAGCGAGGAGCAGGCGCTGGAATGGGCCAACGATTCCGAATATGGCCTGGCATCATCGGTCTGGACCCGCGACACCGGCCGCGCCCACCGCATGGCGGCGCGGTTGCAGTATGGCTGCACCTGGGTCAATACCCACTTCATGCTGGTGAGTGAAATGCCCCATGGCGGGCAGAAGCATTCGGGGTATGGGAAGGACATGTCGATGTATGGGCTGGAGGATTACACCTGTGTGCGGCATGTGATGATCAAGCATTGAGGGGGGCTGGTGGGGTACGCCTTTAGTTGTTTGTCGCCTATGAGATCGAGCGCCGCGCGGGCGGCGCTCGATCTCAGCCACACCACACGGCTGCCGCCATGCCCCAACACTCTAATCCCGCAGATCCGACTCGTGAATCGGGTTTGCCCGGCTGGTCGCCCGCTGATACTGCGCCGGCCAAGTGGCCTTGTTGCCTCCCAGATCATCATCGGCATGCAACGGCCAGTAAGGATCGCGCAGCAGCTCCCGCGCCAGGAAGATCACGTCGGCCTGACCGGTACGTAGAATGTGCTCGGCCTGGGCAGGTTCAGTGATCATGCCGACGGTGCCGGTGGCGATCTCTGCTTCCTTGCGCACGCGCTCTGCAAAGCGCGTCTGATAGCCAGGGCCTGTAGGAATTTCGGCGTTGACCGAGGTACCACCGGAGGACACATCGATCAGGTCGACACCCAGCACCCGCAGGCGACGAGCCAGTTCGACGGTTTCATCGGGGTTCCAGCCGTCCTCGACCCAGTCGGTGGCCGATACCCGGACAAACAGCGGCAATTCGGCCGGCCAGACCTTGCGCACCGCTTCGACCACCTGCAGGGTCAGACGGACGCGGTTCTCGAAGCAGCTGCCGTACTCGTCACGGCGCTGGTTGCTCAGCGGTGAGAGAAACTGGTGCAACAGATAACCATGGGCGGCATGGATCTCGACCACCTTGAAGCCGGCCTTGAGCGCCCGCTCGGTCGAGGCGACGAAAGCATTGATCACGTCCTGGATCTCGTCCTTGCTCAACTCGCGTGGCGGTGTGTGCTGCGGGTCAAAGGCGATCTTCGACGGGCCCACGGGCTGCCAGCCGCCGTCCTCGAGCTTCACACTGCCCTGCTTGCCCAGCCAGGGCCGATAGGTACTGGCCTTGCGCCCGGCGTGGGCCAGCTGGATACCCGGCACGGCGCCTTGCGCGGTAATGAAACGGGTGATGCGCTGCAACGGGGCGATCTGGTCATCGTTCCACAAGCCGAGGTCTTCGGCGGTGATGCGACCATCGGCCGTCACCGCGACGGCTTCGCTGATGACCAGGCCAGCGCCACCCACGGCGCGGCTGCCCAAGTGAACGAGATGCCAATCGTTGGCCAGGCCATCGATAGCGGAATACTGGCACATCGGCGAGACCGCGATGCGGTTGGGCAGCGTCAGCTGACGCAGGGTGTAAGGCTCGAGCAGCAGGCTCATGAGGGCACCTCCCAAGGACTCCAATGGTGATCCGGTCCGGACACTCAAATGCACATCCCTGGCCCGGTGCCGGTCATTAATCAGACTAGACCAGATTGGTGGGGGGGAAGGTTCTGTGGGATGGCGAGGGGTTCGCCGAAAGGTTTGCAGCGCCTGTGAGATCGAGCGCCGCCCGCGCGGCGCATCGCAGGCAAGCCTGCTCCTACATCTGTTTCGGGCCAGTCAGGCCTGTGCCATTGGCGCGCGTACCTTGGTGCATGGCTCGATATCGCGTCATACAAACAAGGGCCGCGCGCCAATGCCTCAGGAATAAATGGCCCGAAACAGATGTAGGAGCAGGCTTGCCTGCGATGCGCCGCGCGGGCGGCGCTCGATTTCCGCCACCCTGCAAGAACCAAGGCGGACGCTTAATGGCCTTAGCTCGGCCCTGGGATTTCCGACTGGTCCGACGTATGTATCAGATGTTTCCTACCCATATGAACTGGCGGCGCATGGCCAAGGAAAATATCCTACAAACCCTGTCGACTCGCGTCTGATTGTTCCTGAATACGCTGCCCTCTAGCCTCTCTGGGTCGCTGGTAGTTCAGCGATCGGGTGTGGAAACCCGCATCAAGCATTTCGGGTTTGTCGTTAATGGCGGCTGTACCCGGAAGGCCTCGTGCCTACCGAGTTTTCCTGAATGCACTCGGGTTTCCACTCCGTGTACAGCTGCCACCCTTCCTGTGGAAACGGAAGCGGCAGTCCCAAGCGTTCAGGAGTCTTCATGAAAAAGATCGTCCCCGACCCACCCCATCATTTCGACCTTCCCTCCGACAAGACACTCACCAACGCCGTCAGCGAGGGCATCGTGCCCATCGACCACGTGGTGATGAACGTCACCCACTACCTGATGCTTGCCTATAACCATTGCCACCGAACCCTCGATGCCATCGAAGATGAAAGCACCCGGGAATCACTGGTGAATGGGCTGCGTGCCATGCAGATTGCCTGGGGCCAGGCGGATGCGCTGTCACTGGCCCTGGAGCGGACTACCAGCCTGCATTGAGGGGAAATTCATGACCACAGACGACACCCAATTCACTGTCGGTAAAACTACGTTTTTCCAAGGCGAACACCAGACCCACCCCCTGTTCCGCATCGAACCAGGCATTCCATGCCGGGATGCCCGCGAGCAGGCCTCGGAGTTGATGGGCTATGTAAGAGAACTGACCATCATCGGCCTGATGGATGAAAAACCGATGATGATCTGGGCATCCCATTACCTGAGTGCCATGGCCAAGGCACTGATGGATGATGCCGAGTTGGGCATGACGCGTTAACTGAGTCAGGGCAGACAGACGTTCGCCGGTAGATTTGCAGCGCCTGTGAGATCGAGCGCCGCCCGCGCGGCGCATCGCAGGCAAGCCTGCTCCTACATCTGTTTCGGGCCAGTTATTCCTGAGGCATTGGCGCGCGGCCCCCTGTTTGTACGACGCGATATCGAGCCATGCACCAAGGGTACGCGCGCCAATCGCACAGGCCTGACTGGCCCGAAACAGATGTAGGAGCAGGCTCGCCTGCAATGCGCCGCGCGGGCGGCGCTCGATTTCCGCCACCCTGCAAAACCCGAGGCATGCACCTCGCAGCCCCTCAGCGCGGCTCCATGTGGGCAATCATCAACTGCACACTCTCATTCCCACGAAACTCGTTCACATCCAGCTTGTACGCCAGCTCAACCCAACGCACCGTAGGGTTCGGCCATACATCCCGGTCAATGCCAAAGGCAATGCCATCCAGCCGCACCGACCCGCACTCACTCTTGAGCACCACCTTCAAGTGCCGCTCACCGACCACGCGCTGCTCCACCAACTGGAACACCCCATGGAACAGCGGCTCGGGGAAGTGCTGCCCCCAAGGCCCGGCATTGCGCAGGGCCTTGGCCAGGTCGAGGTGGAACTCCTCCACCGCCAGGCTGCCGTCCGACAGCAGACGACCGGTCAGGTCCTCTTCGCGCAGCTGGCGCCGAACTTCTTCATCGAAGGCTTCGGCAAACGCCGGGAAGTTGCTTTCCGGCAGGGACAGCCCCGCCGCCATGGCATGCCCGCCGAACTTGCTGATCAGTTGCGGCTGGCGCGCCGCCACCGCATCCAGCGCGTCGCGAATATGGAAACCCGGCACCGAACGCGCCGAGCCCTTGAGCATGCCGTCGCCGGCATCGGCGAAGGCAATGGTCGGTCGGTGATAGCGCTCCTTCAGGCGTGATGCGAGGATCCCGATCACGCCCTGGTGCCAATCGGCATCGAACAGGCACAGGCCATAAGGCATGGACTCGACCGGCAGATCCTTGAGCTGGGCCAGGGCCTCGCGCTGCATGCCCTGCTCGATCGACTTGCGGTCCTGGTTCAGGTCATCCAGCTGCTGGGCCATGTCCTGGGCCAAGGCTTCGTCTTCGCACAGCAGGCATTCGATACCCAGGCTCATGTCGTCCAGACGCCCGGCGGCATTGAGCCGTGGACCGAGGATGAAGCCAAGGTCGGTGGAGGTGATGCGCCGATGGTCGCGCCGCGCCACTTCCAGAATGGCCTTGAGGCCTGGCCGCGCGCGGCCGGCGCGGATACGCTCCAGGCCCTGGTGCACGAGGATGCGGTTGTTGGCATCCAGCGGCACCACGTCGGCGACACTACCCAGGGCGACCAGGTCGAGCAGTTCTCCGATGTTTGGCTGCGGCTGCGCTTCGTAACGCCCCAGGCTGCGCAGGCGTGCGCGCAGGGCCATGAGCACGTAGAAGATCACCCCGACGCCGGCCAGCGACTTGCTCGGGAAGTCGCAACCTGGCTGGTTCGGGTTGACGATGGCGTCGGCATCCGGCAACTGCTGGCCCGGCAAGTGGTGGTCGGTGACCAACACCTTGAGCCCGGCCGCCTTGGCCGCCGCCACACCTTCGACACTGGAGATACCGTTATCGACGGTCACCAGCAGGTCTGGCTGGCGCTCGAGCGCCACCTGGACGATCTCCGGCGTCAGGCCGTAGCCGTATTCGAAGCGGTTGGGCACCAGGTAATCGACATGAGCCGCGCCCAGCAGGCGCAGGCCGAGCATGCCGACGGTGCTGGCGGTGGCGCCGTCAGCGTCGAAGTCGCCGACGATGAGGATGCGCTGGCGCTGGTCGAGGGCCTCGACCAGCAGGTCCACTGCCGCCTCGATGCCCTTGAGCTGCTGGTACGGCAGCAGGCGCGCCAGGCTCTTGTCCAGCTCGGCCTCGGATTGCACGCCGCGGGCGGCATACAGGCGGGTCAGCAAGGGTGGCAGGTTACCCAGGAATGGCAGGGTCGGCGGCAGCGGGCGGGGTTCGATACGCATAGGGTGCTTCAGCCGCGCTCACCAAGCAGCCACTGCAGCTGCACTTCGTGCTGGCCACGGTCGTCGGTGACGAACACGGTGCCTTCACTGATCATCACATCCCACTTGATGGTGCGCGGCATGTCGGTGGCCAGCACTTCCAGCACCTCCTGTGGCACGGCGGCGATGCTCAGGTTCTTCAGGCCCTTGACCGCGCTCACCACCTTGCCTTCCCACACCCGCAGGCTGCCGTAGGCGAGCAGGCTGGTGCGCTCTGTGCGGCGCGAGCACCAGGTCAGGCGATCAGCGTCCGGCTGGCCGACTTCGATCCAGTGCAGGATGCGGTCGTCCAGGCTCTTTTCCCACAGCGCCGCCTCATCCACATCGGACAGACCACGGCCGAACGACAGATTCTCGTTGTACCACAGGGCATAGGCCAGCAGGCGCACGGCCATGCGCTCTTCGGTTTCCGAAGGGTGACGGGCGATGGTCTGGCGAACGTTTTCGTACACGCCGCGATCAAGATCGGTCAGGTTCAGTTCGAATTTGTAGGTGGTGGACGGCTGGGCCATGGTCGAGTGGGCTTCGTGCGTAGAGAAAAGTCACCTAGTCTAACCGATCCGGCCTTTGCTTGCGCCGGAGCAGTATCGGCCGCCCCGCACCTATGCTAAAACCACGGCTCTGACCAGTTGCCACGGATGCCTCATGTCTACGCCCAGCAAACCCCTCGCCGGCCTGAAAGTCATCGAGCTCGGCACCCTGATCGCCGGGCCGTTCGCCTCGCGGATCTGCGCCGAATTCGGCGCTGAAGTGATCAAGGTCGAGTCGCCAGACGGCGGCGACCCGCTGCGCAAATGGCGCAAGCTGTACGAGGGCACGTCACTGTGGTGGTTCGTGCAGGCGCGCAACAAGCAGTCGCTGACGCTCAACCTCAAGCACCCCGAAGGCCGTGAAGTGCTCAAGCGCCTGCTGAGCGAGGCCGACATCCTGATCGAGAACTTCCGCCCCGGCGTGCTGGAAAAGCTCGGCCTGGGCTGGGACGTGCTACACGCCCTCAACCCGCGCCTGGTAATGGTGCGCCTGTCCGGCTTTGGCCAGACCGGGCCGATGAAGGACCAACCGGGCTTCGGTGCAGTCGGTGAGTCGATGGGCGGGCTGCGGTACATCACCGGCTTCGACGACCGCCCGCCCGTGCGCACCGGGATTTCCATCGGTGATTCGATTGCTGCGCTGTGGGGCGTGATCGGCGCGCTGATGGCACTGCGTCATCGCGAAGTCAACGGCGGCCAGGGCCAAGTGGTGGACGTGGCGCTGTACGAGGCGATCTTCGCCATGATGGAAAGCATGGTCCCGGAGTTCGACGTGTTCGGTTTCATCCGTGAGCGCACCGGCAACATCATGCCGGGCATCACACCCTCCTCCATCCACACCAGCGCCGACGGCAAGCACGTGCAGATCGGCGCCAACGGTGACGCCATCTTCAAGCGTTTCATGCAGGCCATCGGCCGCACCGACCTGGCCGACGACCCGAGCCTGGCCAGCAACGATGGCCGCGATGCCCGGCGCGACGAGTTGTACGGGGTGATCGACCGCTGGGCCAACAGCCTGCCGCTGGACCAGCTGATGCAGGTGCTCACCGACGCCGAAGTCCCGGCCAGCCGGATCTACTCGGCCGAGGACATGTTCAACGACCCGCAGTACCTGGCCCGCGAGATGTTCCTGCAGGCGCGCCTGCCGGACGGCAAGCCGTTCAAGATGCCAGGCATCGTCCCCAAGCTCTCGCAAACCCCGGGTTCTGCCGAATGGGTTGGCCCAGCGCTAGGTGAACATACCGATACCGTGCTGACTTCCCTGGGCTATGACCAGGCGGCGATCGCCAGCCTGCGCCAGGCTGGCACGGTCTGAGGTTGCTGCCGATGCGTTGTCTGGCCCTGTGCTGCGCGCTGCTGCTTGCCCTGCTGGCAGCTCCGGCGCAGGCCAAGGAACGCCTGCTGTGGCTGGTGCGCGACCTGCCGCCTTTCACCGTGTTCGAAGGTACGGATAAAGGCCAAGGGGTTATCGACCAGATGCTGCCGCTGCTGATCGAGCAGATGCCCGAGTACGAGCACAGCATCATCCGGGTCAACCGGGCACGCGGGATCCAGATGCTCCAGGACCCGACCAGCTTTACCTGCGACCCGACGCTGCTGTGGACTGCCGAGCGGGCAAAGTTCGTGCACTTCTCGCAACCGACGCTCGGCGTGATGAGCAGCGGTGTGGTGGTGCGCAAGACCGGGCAGGCGCTGCTGGCCCCCTACCTCGACGGCCAGCAGGTCGACCTCAAAGGCCTGCTCGGCAATACCCGGCTGAAGCTGGGCATTGTCGCCGAGCGCAGCTACAGCAACCAGGTCGACGCGATCCTGCGCGAGCTGCCCGACTCGGCGTTCAGCCGCCATTACGGCAACGATGCCACCGCCAACCTGCTGCAGATGCAACAGCTCGGGCGCCTGCAACTGGTGCTGGGCTACTGGCCGGAGGTGCGTTACCTGATTCAGCAACATGGCGGCTCGCCGGCGGACTATCAGTTCCATCCGATCCAGGGCGTGAACCGCTACCAGTTCCTGCACGTAGGCTGCTCGGACACACCACTGGGCCGCGCCGCCATCAGCCACATCGACCAGTTGCTACCGGCCCTGCGCCTGAATACCCTGCCCGCCCTTTATGCACACTGGCTTGACCCCGAGCTGCGCACGACCTACCTGGAAGAGAGCAAGCACTTCTTCGAAAACCGCTAGCCAGCGCACAAAAAGAAACCCCGGACGCTGGGGAAGACGCCCGGGGCCAATCGGAAGCCCTCATGGACTTCCCGCGGCAACCTGCCAGTACCGGAGCGGTGCACTGGCCGGCTGCCCTTGATGATTAAGATAGGCCACTCAGGCAAAGGTTCCCTGCGGCTGTTGGCGCTGTTGCAAAGCCGCAATCACACAGGGCTGCAAGCGCCCTTCGACAATCTGCAGGTCACGGTGCAGGCCGTCTACCAGGTCGATCAACAGGCTTTGCTCCTGCAACTGGCGCTGGCTGACCGTGCGGCGCAAGGCCTTGCCGCCGAGGCTGTCGTACACGGTCAATTGGCGGTTGCCGCTGGCATCCGTGGCGCCTAGCCTGGCTTGGTAAGGGGTAAGGGCGTCGTTGAGCAGTCTGCAGATTCTTTCCATCCGGATCACTCGCTTGTAATGGGACATGAAGGAACTGACCAGCAAGGGCGGCGAAAAGTTCGTTACGCCACGGCTGTGCTAGTGAGCATGCGTGGGTGACGTGACAGTTTGAATACGTTGCAGGGCTTGCTGCCAGCGCTCTACTGGCAGGGGCCAAGGGAGGTCGGCAAGAACCCACAGGCCTTGGCGCCGGGCCTCTTGGGCGAGGTTCAGGCAGCCTGCGTTGGGGTAGCCGACGAACAGCACGGCACGCATGGCACTGGCCCGATCGAGCAGGGCCAGGCCATCGCTCACGGCATGCTCGAGGATCAGCAAGTCGGCGCGCGGCTTACGGGCCAGGCAGGTGTCGAGGTCGGCCAGGTCGTGGGTGACGCGCACGTTGAACAGGCCCTGGGCGTTGCAGGCCTGGTGCAGGAGGATCTGGTGGGATGGGCGTGCCGGATGGATCAACACGTAGGGCTGTCGCATGTGCCGCTCCTTGGGGGAAGGACCGGTCACTCTAGGTAAGGCTTCTCTCGCCTTATATAGGACAATTCTGCAAATAGCTGAAGAAACCGCCGCAGTCGGGGCCGCAAAGCGGTCCCCGACTGCAATGCGATTACAACGGCTTGCCGCGGTTACCATGCTGGCTGACAAAGGCCTGAACAGCCTTCAGGTCATTGGCCAGAACGGTGCAACGCTCTTCACGGCTGAACAGGTCGCTCAGGTGCGCTGGCAGCTCCAGCGCCTTGCCGACACCGGCCTTCTCCACCGCTTCCGGGAACTTGACCGGGTGCGCGGTACCCAGCACCACCATCGGCGTGTCCAGGCTGCGGCGGCACTCGCGGGCGGCCTTGACGCCGATCGCAGTGTGCGGGTCAAGCACTTCACCGGTGGTGGCAAACACCTCGGCGATGGTCTCGCAGGTCTGCTCGTCGCTGACCGCCAGCGAATCGAACAACTTGCGCGCTTCGGTCCAGCGGTCCTGCTCGACGCTGAAGCCGCCACCCTGCTTGAAGGTCGCCATCAGTTCGGCCAGCGCGGCGCCGTTGCGGCCGTGCAGGTCGAACAGCAGGCGCTCGAAGTTGGACGACACCATGATGTCCATGGACGGCGACAGGGTCGCGTGCAGGGTTTCCTTGACGTACTGGTTGCCGCTCATGAAGCGGTGCAGGATGTCGTTGCGGTTGGTGGCGACGATCAGCTGGCTGACCGGCAGGCCCATGTTGCGCGCCAGGTAACCGGCGAAGATGTCGCCGAAGTTGCCGGTCGGTACCGAGAACGCCACCGAACGGGCCGGGCCGCCCAACTGCAGGGCCGCGTGGAAGTAGTAGACGATCTGGGCCATGATCCGCGCCCAGTTGATCGAGTTGACCGCAACCAGGCGGGTGCCCTTGAGGAACGACTGGTCGGCGAAGCTGGCCTTGACCATTTCCTGGCAGTCGTCGAAGTTGCCTTCGATGGCGATGTTGTGGACGTTGTCGCCGAACAGGGTGGTCATCTGCCGACGCTGCACTTCCGACACACGCTGGTGCGGGTGCAGGATGAAGATGTCGACGTTTTCGCAGCTGCGGCAGCCTTCGATGGCAGCAGAGCCGGTGTCACCGCTGGTGGCACCGATGATCACCACGCGCTCGTTGCGCTTGGCCAGCACGTGGTCGAGCAGGCGGCCGAGCAGTTGCAGGGCAAAGTCCTTGAACGCCAGGGTCGGGCCGTGGAACAGCTCCAGCACCCACTCGTTGCTGTTCAGTTGACGCAGCGGGGCGACCGCCGCGTGGGCGAACTCGCCGTAGGTTTCTTCGAGGATCTTCTTGAAGTCGGCATCGGCGATGCTGCCTTCGACGAACGGGCGCATCACCCGGAAGGCCAGCTCGTGGTACGGCAGGCCGGCCCAGGAGGCGATTTCTTCCTGGGTGAAGCGAGGCAGGTTTTCAGGAACGTACAGGCCGCCGTCGCTGGCCAGGCCAGCCAGCAGCACGTCTTCGAAATTCAGGGCCGGAGCCTGACCGCGGGTACTGATATAGCGCATGGGTGCAAACCTTCGATGCTAGGGCCGCGCGAGCGGCCCGATTGGCAAATTAATTGAGCTGTTCGACGCGGATGCGCACGACCTTGCCGACCACGTCCTGCAGGGCTTCCAGGGCGACGATGGCATCGTTGATGCGCTGCTCGACCACACCGTGGGTCAGCAGGATCATCGGCACCAGGCCGTCCTGCTCCTCGGCTTCCTTCTGCATGATCGACTCGATGTTGATGCCGCGCACCGACAGGATGCTCGCCACCTGGGCCAGCACGCCCGGGTGGTCCTTGGCCTGGATGCGCAGGTAGTAGGCGCTTTCGCAGGCTTCGATCGGCAGGATCGGGTGGGCCGACAGCGAGTCCGGCTGGAAGGCCAGGTGCGGCACGCGGTTTTCCGGGTCGGAGGTCATGGCACGGACCACGTCGACCAGGTCACCCACCACCGACGAAGCGGTTGGCTCCATGCCGGCGCCTGCACCGTAGTACAGGGTGGAACCGGCGGCATCGCCATTGACCATGACTGCGTTCATCACGCCATTGACGTTGGCGATCAGGCGGTCGGCCGGGATCAGCGTCGGGTGCACGCGCAGCTCGATACCTTCGGCGGTGCGGCGGGCCACGCCCAGGTGCTTGATGCGATAGCCCAGCGCTTCGGCGTAGTTCACGTCAGCAGTGGTCAGCTGGGTGATGCCTTCGGTGTAGGCCTTGTCGAACTGCAGCGGGATACCAAAGGCGATGGACGCCAGGATGGTCAGCTTGTGCGCGGCATCGATGCCTTCGACGTCGAAGGTCGGGTCGGCTTCGGCATAGCCCAGCGCCTGGGCTTCAGCCAGCACGTCGGGGAAAGCGCGGCCCTTCTCACGCATTTCGGTGAGGATGAAGTTGCCGGTGCCGTTGATGATGCCGGCCAGCCAGTTGATGCGGTTGGCCGACAGACCCTCACGGATCGCCTTGATCACCGGGATACCGCCGGCCACCGCGGCTTCGAAGGCGACGATGACGCCCTTCTCGCGCGCCTTGGCGAAGATCTCGTTACCGTGCACGGCAATCAGCGCCTTGTTGGCGGTGACCACGTGCTTGCCGTTCTCGATCGCCTTGAGCACCAGGTCACGCGCCACGGTGTAGCCACCAATCAGCTCGATGACAATGTCGATTTCCGGGTTGCTCGCAACTTCGAATACGTCAGCGGTAATGGGGGTACCGGTAATCTGGCAGT
This sequence comes from Pseudomonas sp. NPDC089422, assembly GCF_044749405.1. Lineage (NCBI taxonomy): Bacteria > Pseudomonadati > Pseudomonadota > Gammaproteobacteria > Pseudomonadales > Pseudomonadaceae > Pseudomonas > Pseudomonas sp. NPDC089422. The sequence goes on along the minus strand of NZ_JBIVHW010000003.1, from coordinate 467,232 downwards.
TCGGGTTCTGCGAGCGCATGGCAATCTGTGCCACTTCAATACCGCGCCCGGCACGGCGGGCAATCTCCTCGGCGTTGCGCTGAAGTACATTGAAGGTTCCGCCACCGACGGTCCCCAACCCACAGATGCCTACTTTGACCGGTTTCACTGTGAACTCCCCATTGAACGGCCGGCGCCTTCACCGACCGTGAAACATGCCGTCACCCCATGACGACGGCGTATTGAATTGATTACTTGGCAGCCTGCTGCTGGCCGTCCAGGGCCAACTTGGCCACTTGCGGTGCCGGCTGGTAACCCGGAATCACATGGCCGTTCTCGAGCACGATGGCCGGCGTACCGTTGACGCCGATCTGCTGGCCCAGCTGGAACTGCTTGCTGACCGGGTTGGCGCACTTGGCGGCCTTGATTTCCTTGCCTTCGACCATCTTGTCCATCGCCGCGCGGCGGTCGCTGGAGCACCAGACGGCCTGCAGCTGCTCATCACCTGGCGAACCGAGGCCCTGGCGCGGGAAGGCGACATAGCGCACTTCGATACCGCGGCGGTTGAGCTCCGGCACTTCGGCGTGCAGCTTGTGGCAATACGGGCAGGTCGTGTCGGTGAAGACGGTGATGTGCGACTTGGTCTCGCCCTTGGCAGGATAAACAACGGTCTCGGCGGCTGGAATGCCGTTGATCAGCTTGGCGACACCCTGACGCTCGGTTTTCTCGGTGAGGTTGACCGGCTTGCCGTCCTGCAGCTGGTACAGGTAGCCCTGCATGACGTACTGGCCATCGGCGCTGGCATACAGCACACGACCGCCCTGCAGCTTGACTTCATAGAGGCCGTTGAGCGGGCTGCTGCCGACGCTTTCCACCGGTACTTCGAGTTCGAGGTTCTGCAACGACTTGCGGATGGCCTGCTCGGCGCTGGCATTGCTGTCGGCCGCGGCAACGGCAAAGGTACTGGCCAGCGCCAACACGGCGGCGGCGAAAATCTGGGTCACGCGCATGGGGAACTCCTGGAGGCGGACAGGGGCCGGAGGGTGTCACCTGCAAAAAAATCGCGGCGACCGTGCGGCCCTTGATGCAAACCGCCCAAGCCTACCACATCACGCTGCTGGTGAAGGGGCCTGCAAGGACCAGTCGGCGGAACATGAAAAACATTCATCCACGCGGATGGTGCTGGGCGTGCAATTGCTGCAGGCGCGCCTTGGCCACGTGGGTGTAGATCTGCGTGGTCGACAGGTCGCTGTGACCCAGCAGCATCTGCACCACTCGCAGGTCGGCGCCATGGTTGAGCAGGTGCGTGGCGAAGGCGTGGCGCAGGGTATGCGGCGACAGCGGCTTGTCGATGCAGGCCACCCGCGCCTGGTGCTTGATGCGGTGCCAGAAGGTCTGGCGGGTCATCTGCTCGCCGCGCTGACTGGGGAACAGCACATCGCTGGGGCGACCGTTGAGCAGTTCGGCGCGGCCATCACGCAGGTAGCGCTCCAGCCAAACCACCGCCTCCTCGCCCATCGGCACCAGGCGCTCCTTGCTGCCCTTGCCCATTACCCGCAGCACACCCTGGCGCAGGTTGACCTGGTCGAGGGTCAGGCTGACCAGTTCGGTCACGCGCAGGCCACAGGCGTAAAGCACTTCGAGCATGGCGCGGTCGCGCTGGCCGATGGCTTCGGCCAGGTCCGGGGCCTGCAGCAGGGCTTCGACGTCGGCCTCCGACAGGGATTTGGGCAAGGGCCGACCCAGTTGCGGCATGTCGACCTGCAGGGTCGGGTCGACAGCAATCAGCTTCTCCCGCAGCAGGTAGCGGAAGAAGCCGCGCAGGCCTGAGAGAAAGCGCGCAGTGGAGCGCGGCTTGTAACCTTGGTCGAGACGCCAGGCCAGGTGGTCGAGGATCAATTCGCGGCCAGCGTCGGGCAGTGTCACCGAATGCTCCTGGAGCCAGCCGTTGAACAGGGCCAGGTCGCTGCGATAGGAAACGCGGGTGTTGTCGGACAGGCCTTTTTCAAGCCACAGGGCGTCGAGGAACTGGTCGATCAGGGGGTGGTCTAGGGCGGGCATGCGGGGCTGCTGGGTTCTGGAGTTGGGATTAGTGTTTCACAGCAGCTTGTGGGTTGTCTGTACTGGCCTCTTCGCGGCTAAAGCCGCTCCTACAGGGAGCGCGCAGCACCTGCAGGAGCGGCTTTAGCCGCGATAGGGCCAGAGCAGGGGGAGCTCAGGCCTGGGGCAGCACCGGCACCGGGCGCTTGTCCTCGTCGATGGCGACAAAGCTGAACACCCCGTGGATCGCCCGCTCGCGGCCATCCAGGTACATGTTCTCGACGAACACATCCACCTGCACCTGCAAGCTGGTATTGCCCACCTTGACCACCGAGCCGACCAGCTCGACGATCGAACCCGCCGGGATCGGGTGCTTGAAGTCGATGCGGTCGGTGGACACGGTCACCAGCGGCAGCCGGCAGAAGCGCGTGGCGGCAATGAACGACACTTCGTCCATCCAGGCCAGCGCGGTGCCGCCGAACAGGGTGTTGTGGTGGTTCGTGGTGTTGGGGAACACCGCTTTGGTCACGCGGGTCACCGACAGCTCGGTGCGGCGCTGGATTTCCTGGTCTCGGCTGGTCATATCCGTCACTTTTCACAGGTTTCAGAATGCAAAAAAGCAGCCCGAAGGCTGCTTTTTTTCTCGCTAGGCGGCCTTGGCCACCGGGCAAACTGCACTCAGGACAGTTTTTCCTTGATGCGAGCGGCTTTGCCGGACAGGTCGCGCAGGTAGTACAGCTTGGCTTTACGCACGTCACCACGACGTTTCACGGCCAGGCTGTCGATCTGCGGGCTGTAGGTCTGGAAGGTACGCTCAACGCCTACGCCGCTGGAGATCTTGCGCACGGTGAAGGCGCTGTTCAGACCGCGGTTACGCTTGGCGATGACAACGCCTTCGAACGCCTGCAGACGGGAACGATCACCTTCCTTCACTTTAACCTGGACGACGATGGTGTCGCCTGGTGCGAAGGTCGGGATTTCCTTGCTCATCTGCTCGGCTTCGAGCTGCTGGATGATCTTGTTGGTCATGCTGTGCTCCTAAGATGGATACTTGATCCACCATCGATACGTTTAACTATCGTCCCGCTCGCGGAGATATTCCTCGAGCAGCTTCTTCTCTTCTCCAGAAAGCGAGCGACTTTCCAGAAGATCGGCGCGTCGTTCGAAGGTCCTACCAAGGGACTGCTTCATCCGCCATCGCCGGATATGTGCATGGTTGCCACTTAGCAACACGTCGGGAACACGCTGATCCGCATACACCTCAGGTCGGGTGTAGTGCGGGCAATCCAGCAGACCGTCGGTGAAAGAGTCTTCCTCCGCCGAGTCCACATGCCCTAAAGCTCCGGGCAGCAGCCGCGTAACCGCATCGATCAGTACCATGGCCGGCAGCTCGCCACCGGAAAGCACATAGTCACCAATCGACCACTCCTCATCGACATGAGCCTCGATAAAGCGCTCGTCGATGCCTTCATAACGACCGGCGATCAGGATCAACGATTCCTGTTCGGCCAGGCCTTTGACCGCCTGCTGAGTCAGCTTGCGGCCTTGTGGCGACAGGTAGATCACCTTCGCCGCTGCTCCGGTCGCTTGCCTGGCGCTAACCAGGGCGTCTTCCAGAGGCTTGATTTTCATCACCATGCCCGGACCACCGCCAAACGGCCGATCATCTACCGTGTGGTGACGATCTGTGGTGTAGTCCCGCGGGTTCCAGCAAGTCACCTGAAGCAACCCCTGTTTCACCGCGCGGCTGGTAATGCCGTACTCCGTGATGGCCGAGAACATCTCGGGGAACAGCGTGATGACGTCTACGCGAAGGTTACCCATCGTTTAGAAGTCCGCGTCCCATTCAACCCGCATCACGCCTGCTTCCAGGTCGATATCGAGCACGCATTGCGCCGTATAGGGCAACAGACGCTCGCGATCATCCAGGCTGCCTGCGCAGGGCTTGACCACCATTACATCGTTCGCACCGGTCTCCAACAGGTGATCGACCTTGCCGAACAGTTGTTCGTCCTGGTTGATGACCTTCAGACCCACCAACTGGTACCAGTAGTACTCGTCGGCAGCCAGGTTGGGCAAAAGGCTCCGCGGGATGCAGATTTCGTAACCGCTCAGAAGACGGGCTTCATCGCGATCGTCGAGACCTTTCAGCTTCACGACCAGGCCCTTTTGGGAGCCACGACCGCTGACCAGCTCGACCTGCTTTACCTTGCCTTCGTGCCGAAGCGTCCAGCGCGGATAATCCAACAGGTTTTCAATCGGATCGGTAAAGGAATACACCTTCACCTCGCCGCGAACGCCGTGAACCGAAAAAATCTTGCCAACGACGATGAGGTCGTCAGCCTTTTCTGGCGTCGCGTTCATACTGTTTAGGCGGCAGCCTTGGCAGCGTCCTTCAGCAGCTGAGCAACGCGCTCAGACGGCTGTGCGCCCTGGCTCAGCCAGTAGGAAACGCGCTCTTGGTTGACCGACAGCTTGACTTCGGCGCCCGATGCGATCGGGTTGAAGAAGCCTACGCGCTCAACGAAACGGCCGTCACGGGCGTTACGCGAGTTGGTCACGGTCAGGTGGTAGAATGGGCGCTTTTTCGAGCCGCCACGGGCAAGACGAATGGTTACCATGTGAACATTGTTCCTATAGTCGGTGCTGCAAATCTGAATGCCAAATAGGCACACGGGTGCCCAAAAGGCCGCATATTCTCGGGGAATACACGGACATTTGCAAATGCCTTTTTCGGCAGAGCCCTGCCCTACCGTCCAGATTTGCCGGTTGAGCCACGGAATCCGTGGCCGTTGCCCCGCCGGAGCGGGGGTTCCGGGCGCCCGCTCATCTAAAAGCAGGCGCCCAAAATAGGGGTTACAGCTTCGGCATGCCGCCGCCCGGCAGCATCCCGCCCAGGCCGCGCATCATCTTGGCCATGCCGCCCTTGGCAGAGAATTTCTTCATCATCTTCTGCATCTGCTTGTGCTGCTTGATCAGCCGGCCGATGTCCTGCACCTGGGTGCCGGAGCCGAGGGCGATGCGGCGCTTGCGCGAACCGCTGATCAGGTCAGGGTCGCGACGTTCGGCCGGGGTCATCGAGTTGATGATCGCTTCCATCTGCTTGAACTGCTTCTCGGCCGCGCCCTGGGCATTGCCCATCTGCGACAGGTTGACCCCGCCGATGCTCGGCAGCTTGTCCATCAGGCCGCCCAGGCCGCCCATGTTCTTCATCTGCTGCAGCTGGTCGCGGAAGTCTTCGAGGTCGAAGCCCTTGCCCTTCTTCAGCTTCTTGGCCAGCTTGTCGGCCTTGGCCTTGTCGATGGTCTGCTCGGCCTGCTCGATCAGGCTGAGCACGTCGCCCATGCCGAGGATGCGCGAAGCGACACGGTCCGGGTGGAAGGGTTCGAGGGCTTCGGTCTTCTCGCCCATACCGATGAACTTGATCGGCTTGCCGGTAATGGCGCGCACCGACAGCGCAGCACCGCCACGGGCGTCACCGTCGACCTTGGTCAGTACCACACCGGTCAGCGGCAGCGCTTCACCGAACGCCTTGGCGGTGTTGGCGGCGTCCTGGCCGGTCATGGCGTCGACCACGAACAGGGTCTCGATCGGCTTGACGGCGGCGTGCAGCGCCTTGATCTCAGCCATCATGTCGGCGTCGATGTGCAGGCGGCCGGCGGTGTCGACGATGACCACATCGATGAACTTCAGCTTGGCTTCGCGGATCGCCGCCTCAGCGATGGCCACCGGCTTCTGGCTGATGTCGGACGGGAAGAAGGTCACGCCGATGTCGTTGGCCAGGGTTTCCAGCTGCTTGATCGCCGCCGGGCGATAGACGTCGGCGGACACCACCATCACGCTCTTCTTCTTGCGCTCCTTGAGGAAGCGCGCCAGCTTGCCAGCGGTGGTGGTCTTACCGGCGCCCTGCAGGCCGGCCATCAGTACCACGGCAGGCGGCGCGGCGTTCAGTGTGAGGTCTTCGTTGGCCGCGCCCATCAGGCTTTCCAGCTCGGCCTGGACGATTTTCACGAACGCCTGGCCCGGGGTCAGGCTGCGCGATACCTCGGTGCCGACCGCACGTTCCTTGACGCTGTTGACGAAATCCTTGACCACCGGCAGGGCAACGTCGGCCTCGAGCAGGGCCATGCGCACTTCGCGCAACGTGTCCTTGATGTTGTCTTCAGTCAGCTTGGCCTTGCCGGTGACATGGCGCAGCGTCTGTGACAGGCGGTCGGTCAGGTTTTCGAACATGGTGATCCTTTCAGGCCCAGTAAAAGCCGAGGTTTGTCAGGCGCCCGCGGGGGAAATGCACACCCGCCAGGCACAGCAAGGCGGCGATTATAACGAAGTGCGACGGCGGCGCACACCTCGCTGCCGATCGGTCTGGATGGCCGGTGGCGTTCTATGCCAAACTCCGTCTCTTTCAGGGCTCTGCAACCAGGACTTATGGTTTCCTCACCCAGCCTCATCCCCAACCTGATCGCCGCTGGCTTATATATAGCTGCGGCCATCTATCAGGGCACCTACCTGGCCCAGGGCCGCAAGGCCGACAAACGCCTGCTTGGCCTGCTCGGCGCACTCGCCGTGGTCGCCCAGGGTGGCGCACTGTTCTTCCAGCTGATCACCCCGCTGGGGCTGAGCCTGGACTTCTTCAGCGCCGCCAGCCTGATCGCCGTGGCGGTCATCGCCCTGACGCTGGTGGCCTGCCTGCGCATCCCGGTGGAAAACCTCCTGGTGCTGCTGTTCCCGCTCGGCGCCGTCACCGCATTGCTGGCGCAGTTCGCGCCACCCGGCACGGTGCCGCTGATCGACGAAGAGCCGGGCATCCTCGCGCACATCCTGCTGTCGATCCTGGCTTATGGCCTGTTCACCATCGCGGTGTTCCAGTCGCTGCTGTTGTTACTGCAGGACCGCCAGCTGAAGAACAAGCACCCGTCCGGGCTGATCCGCAACTTCCCGCCGCTGCAGACCATGGAAAGCCTGCTGTTCGGCTTCCTCTGGGCGGGCTGGTGCCTGCTCTCGCTGTCGCTGATTTCCGGCTGGCTGTTCCTCGAGAACCTGTTCGCCCAGCACCTGGTACACAAGACCTCGCTGGCCTGCATCGCCTGGATCGTGTTCAGCGTACTGCTGTGGGGCCGCACCCGCCTGGGCTGGCGCGGGCACAAGGCGATCCGCTGGACCCTGGCCGGTTTCTGCCTGCTGATGCTGGCCTACTTCGGCAGCAAGCTGGTTCGCGAATTCATCCTGCACATCTGACGGCTGACCATGGACAACCTGCCGTACGCACCGCTACTCGGCATTCTGGCACTGGCGCTACTGTGGTCGGCGTTGTTCACCGCCGTCGACGCCGCCCGCCTGCAACTCAATGGTTCGCTGCGCAACGGCGATGACGGCCAGCCGCTGCTGCCAGCCCAGGCCCTGGTGCTGTGCGCCAGCCTGGGCAAACTGCTGGTGCTGGGCCTGGCGTGCCTGATCGGCCAACGCCAGAACGGCGAACATGGCTTCTGGCTGGCTGGCCTGGCCGCCGTGGCGGCCCTGCTGGTGTTCGCCGAGTTCCTGCCGCGGCGCCTGGCCCGGCGCAACCCGCAGGCCTTCATCAGCCTTGGCCGGAGCCTGCGCCCGTTTCCTCTCGCCCTGCTGCAACCCTTGGCCTGCCTGTTCGACGGCATCGCCAAGCTGATCCTGCGGCCGTTCCGCGTGCAGCCCACGGCGGTGGCCCTGCATCCGCAGGAGGATGACGGCTTCGACGCCGACGACGAGCACGAAGTACCGCGCCACGGCCTGCTGGACGGCCTGCAGTCGCTGGACAAGATCACCGTCAACGACATCCTGGTGCCACGCAACGAAGTCGACGGCATCAACCTCGACGACCCCATCGCGCACATCATCGAGCAACTGATCGTCAGCCGGCACACGCGCCTGCCGGTGTACCACAGCGACATCAACCAGGTCGAAGCGATCCTCAACACCAAGCTCATCAGCCACCTGCTGCCCAAGGCCGAGCTGACCCTGGAGCAATTGCAGGGCGCCTGCTACGAACCCTACTTCGTGCCGGAAAGCACGCCACTGCAGATGCAGCTGCTGAACTTCCACAAGCAACAGCGGCGCCTCGGCGTGGTGGTGGACGAGTACGGCGAGGTGCTGGGCATCGTCACCCTGGAAGACATCCTCGAGGAGATCGTCGGCGAGTTCGAGGACGAACAGAGCCTGGACAACCCGCACGTACACCCGCAGCCCGATGGTACCTTCGTCATCGAAGGCACCGCCTCGCTGCGCGAAATCAACCGTACCCTGGGTTGGCACCTGCCCTGCGACGGCGGCCCGAAAACCCTCAACGGACTGGTCACCGAAGCCCTTGAAAGCATTCCGGAAAGCGCCGTTTGCCTGAAGATCGGCCGCTATCGCCTGGAAATCCTCGAAACAGAGGACAATTGCGCCAGCAAGGTACTGGTGTGGACCGTGACCCGCTAGCTATACTCGGGTCACGCTTACCCAGCCCCGCCGTTCCGCCCGCTACCCGCACCCGGCGCCACACGGCCAGTCCGCTCCACTGACACGCCCCGCGGTCCTGCTTCAACACCCCGAACAGTGCCCGCTCCCACCCCTACCTCCTGGGCTGGTGTCAGTCGCGCGAACACAACAACAATACGCTCCGGCGTCCGCCAAGCCGTGCCTGCCTTCAACGCCTGCACAGGTCGCGGACACTGCCATGGAGCGGACCAGACTGTTAGGGACCTACTTAATGACAACCAGCACCTATGCCGAAGCGTCTGCCGCGCCGGTCAATTCGCCAACGCGGGTCGCCACTGCCAGCTTCATCGGCACCGCCATCGAGTTCTACGATTTCTACGTCTACGCCACCGCCGCCGCCCTGGTGATCGGCCCGGTGTTCTTCCCGTCCGGGTCGGGCACCGCGCAAATGCTCGCGGCCTTCATCACCTTCGGCATCGCCTTCCTTGCCCGCCCGCTGGGCTCGGCACTGTTCGGCCATTTTGGCGACCGCATCGGGCGCAAGTCGACCCTGGTCGCCTCGCTGCTGCTGATGGGCGTTTCGACCACGCTGATCGGTGTGCTGCCGGGGTATGACAGCATTGGCGTATGGGCACCGATCCTGCTCTGCCTGCTACGTTTCGGCCAAGGCCTGGGCCTGGGTGGCGAATGGGGCGGCGCAGCACTGCTGGCCACCGAGAACGCGCCAGAAGGCAAACGCGCCTGGTTCGGCATGTTCCCGCAACTTGGCCCTTCGATCGGTTTCCTCGCGGCCAACGGCCTGTTCCTGACCCTGGCCATGCTGCTCAGTGACGAGCAGTTCCGTGATTGGGGCTGGCGCATTCCGTTCCTGCTCAGTGCCGCGCTGGTGATGGTGGGGTTGTATGTACGCCTGAAGCTTGAAGAAAGCCCGGTATTCGCCAAGGCCGTCGCCCGCCACGAACGCGTGAAGCTGCCGGTGGTGGACCTGTTCGGCAAATACTGGGTGCCTACCCTGCTGGGCGCAGCGGCCATGGTGGTGTGCTATGCGCTGTTCTACATCTCGACGGTGTTCTCGCTCAGCTACGGCGTGACCACGCTGGGCTACAGCCGCGAGACCTTCCTCGGCCTGCTGTGCTTCGCCGTGGTGTTCATGGCGTTGGCCACGCCGCTGTCGGCCTGGCTCAGTGACCGTTACGGGCGCAAGCCGGTGCTGATCGTCGGCGGCCTGCTGGCGGTGGCGTCGGGCTTTACCATGGAACCGCTGCTGACTTCAGGCTCGACCACGGGCGTGGCGCTGTTCCTGGCCATCGAGCTGTTCCTGATGGGCGTGACCTTCGCGCCGATGGGGGCGCTGCTGCCGGAGCTGTTCCCGACCCACGTGCGTTACACCGGCGCTTCGGCGGCGTACAACCTGGGCGGCATCGTCGGGGCCTCGGCGGCACCGTTCTTTGCCCAGAAGCTGGTGAGCATGGGTGGGTTGAGCTGGGTGGGGGGCTATGTGTCGGCGGCGGCGGTGATCAGCCTGATTGCCGTGCTGTGCCTGAAGGAAACCCGTAATACCGAGCTGTAAGCAACTGGGGCTGCTGCGCAGCCCCGTACGATCTCGAATCAGAACTCGACCTTGACCGCCTGCGAAGCACGGGTCGCCTTGGCCCGCGCCGCTTCGACCGATTCATCACGCGCCAGGCACACACCCATGCGGCGGGTGCCGTTGATTTCCGGCTTGCCGAACAGGCGAATGGCGGTGTCAGGCTCGCTCAGCGCTGCCCCCAGGTTGGCGAAGCTGGTCTGCTGCGACTGGCCTTCCGGCAGGATCACCGCCGAAGCCGATGGCCCGAACTGGCGCACCACCGGGATCGGCAGGCCAAGAATGGCGCGGGCGTGCAGGGCGAACTGCGACAGGTCCTGGGAAATCAGGGTCACCAGACCAGTGTCATGCGGGCGCGGCGAGACTTCGCTGAACCACACCTGATCGCCCTTGACGAACAGTTCCACGCCGAACAGGCCGCGACCACCCAGTGCATTGGTGACCGCCTTGGCCACGCGCTGCGACTCGGCCAGGGCTTTCGCGCTCATCGCCTGTGGCTGCCAGGATTCCTGGTAGTCGCCCTTCTCCTGGCGGTGGCCAACCGGTTCGAGGAAGGTGGTGCCGCCCACATGGCGAACGGTCAGCAGGGTGATTTCGTATTCGAAGTCGATGAAGCCCTCGATGATCACCCGGCCCTTGCCGGCACGGCCGCCTTCCTGGGCGTAGTCCCAGGACTTCTGCAGGTCGGCATCGCTGCGCAGCAGGCTCTGGCCCTTGCCCGAAGAGCTCATTACCGGCTTGACCACGCACGGGTAACCGACATCGGCCACGGCCTTGGCGTAGTCCTCGAAGGTGTCGGCGAAGTGGTACGGCGAGGTTGGCAGGTCGAGCTCCTCGGCGGCCAGGCGGCGGATGCCTTCACGGTTCATGGTCAGCTGGGTGGCGCGGGCGGTCGGCACCACGTTGAAGCCTTCGTTCTCCAGCTCGACCAGCGTGGCGGTGGCAATGGCTTCGATTTCCGGCACGATGTAGTGCGGTTTTTCCGCTTCGATGATCGCCCGCAGGGCAACGCCATCGAGCATGTTGACCACATGGCTGCGGTGCGCCACCTGCATCGCCGGGGCATTGGCGTAGCGGTCGACGGCGATCACCTCGACGCCCAGGCGCTGCAGCTCGATCACCACTTCCTTGCCCAGCTCGCCACAGCCGCAGAGCAGTACACGGGTCGCGGTTGGCGACAATGGGGTTCCGATACGGGTCATTTCAGGTCCTCGAAGGCGTCCGGGGCCGCACCAGGCTTGGCACGGCCCGCTGAAAAAGGACCCGTATTCTACACCATCAACCCGCTACGGCGGCCCGCCGTGCACGAAATGCCATGGCCAGCCAGACAGCTGTGACACCGGCGAATTTCGAGGCCATGGCGGTGCCGATCACCGCCGGGGTGAGTGCGCCGATCATGCCGAAGAAGATGAAGGTATCCACCGGAATGCTCAGCGCCGAGCTCAGCCACAGGCGGTCACGCAGCGGCCGGCGGGTGATGCTGAACACCAGCCAGTCGATCAGCTCGGAAACGAAGAACGCAGTGGCGCTGGCCAGGGCGATGGCCGGCTCCGAGGTGGCGTACGACAGCACCAGTGCCAACAGCATGGCGATCAGCGCGCCATGACCGTAGCGGGTCTGCACCATGTCGCGCAGGATGAACACCAGGCCACCCCAGCAGGACCAGATGATGTCCAGGTGCGGGGCGCTGGAGAAGGCGTAGTTGATCAGCACTACGCTGCTGATATAGGCAATGAGATAGAACATGGGCAGGTTGTCTGTGGGCAAGCCTGACAGATTACCGCTGGCTTCTTCGCGGGTAAACCCGCTCCCACAGGTACAACACCTCCCACAGGGTTGGCGACAGCCTACAGAATCAGACCTGCGGCCACCGCTCGTTCATGGCAGAGCTTCAGCACCGCCCGGCGCTCGGTATTGTCCATCCGCCCCCAGCGGCCAATCTCGGCCACGGTGCGCTGGCAACCGGTGCAGATATCCTGCTCGTCCAGTGCGCAGATGCTCACGCACGGCGAAGCCACCGGCCGTTCTGTTGCAACGTCACTCATCGTCAACCACCAGCTCCCGCGCATAGCGCTCGGCATTGTGTACATAGTGCGCGGCGCTGGCTTCGAGCATGCGCTTCTGCTGTTCGGTCAGTTCGCGCACCACCTTGCCCGGCGAACCCATCACCAGCGAACCATCAGGAATTTCCTTGCCCTCCGGGATCAGCGCGTTGGCGCCGATGATGCAATGCTTGCCGATGCGCACACCGTTGAGGATGACGGCGTTGATGCCGATCAGGCTGTAGTCGCCAACCGAGCAGCCATGCAGCATCGCGTTGTGGCCGATGGTCACGCCCTTGCCCAGGGTCAGCGGCGAGCCCATGTCGGTGTGCATCACGGTACCGTCCTGGACGTTGCTGTCCTCGCCGATGTCGATCAGTTCGTTGTCGCCCCGCAGCACCGCACCGAACCACACGCTGGCACGGGCCTGCAGGCGCACTTTGCCAATCAGGGTGGCGTTGGGTGCAGCCCAGCTGGTGGGGTGGCATTCGACCCGATGGTCGCCCAGGCGGTATTTCATGTTCGCTCCTCAGAGGTTCACGCAGACGGCGGGGTGTGCCCCGCTCAGATTTCGATGTAGCGCTCAGGGGGTTGATGCAGGCTGATACCGGCGTCATACAACAGGTTGACCAGCTCGACGATCATGATCGCCGACAACCCCCAGATCTTGTACTCGCCATAGCGATAGCTGGGCACGTACCAGCTGCGGCCCTGATAATCGATACGGTGGGTGTGGTCACGCGGGTCCTGGCGGAAAAACTCCAGCGGCACGCTGAAGACTGCCGCGATTTCGGCATCATTGGCGCGGTATTCGACGAAATCCGGGATCAAGCCGACGAACGGGGTCACTTTCAGGCCGTGCAGGGAGATCAGCGGGCTGAGCGGGCCGATCACCTCCACCAGGCCTGGCGGCAGGCCGATTTCCTCCTCGGCCTCGCGCAGGGCGGTGAACATTAGGTCCGGGTCTTCCGGGTCGCGGCGCCCGCCCGGAAAGGCGACTTCGCCACCGTGGGTCGACAGCCCCTTGGCACGCAGGGTCAAGACCAGCTCGGGCGCTTCGCTGCGGGTGATGGGCAAAAGTACCGCCGCCTCGGGGAACCGTCGGTCGGTTTCCAGTGAAGCGGGTTGGTGGTTGCTCATACGGCGAAGTAGCTCGTCCAGCATTGCGCACTCTCGTTTCCAAGGCCTGCCTTGCATGATGCACCAAAGCCGCGAAGCACCCAAGCCCCGTGCGCTTGCGGCAACCCCGCGTGGCGCGCCAAGATAACCCGGTCAATAGGGAAGAACAGCATGAAATTTTGCAGCGCGTGCGGCCAGCCGGTCATTCAGCGGATCCCCGAGGGCGACAGCCGCCTGCGGTTCGTCTGCGAGTATTGCCAGACCATCCATTACCAGAACCCCAACATCGTCGCCGGGGTGCTGCCCACCTGGGGCAGCCAGGTGCTACTGTGCCGCCGCGCCATCGAGCCGCGCCGCGGCTTCTGGACGCTACCGGCGGGCTTCATGGAAAACGGCGAAACCCTCGACCAGGCCGCCCGTCGCGAAACGGTCGAGGAAGCCTGCGCCCAGGTCGGGGACATGGCCCTGTACCAGCTGTTCGACCTCCCGCACATCAACCAGGTGCATGTGTTCTTCCGTGCCGAGCTGGCCGACCTTGATTTCGCCGTCGGTGTCGAGAGCCTGGAGGTGCGCTTGTTCGAGGAACACGAAATACCGTGGGGCGAGCTGGCTTTCCGCACCGTCACTCGCACACTAGAATGCTATTATCGCGACCGCATCAGGCAGCACTACCCGATTGGCCATGAATACCTGCCGCCGATGAATGTTTCGCCCACCACTTAAGCTTGCAGGTACTGCTTCATGCGTTGGTTGTTCGCCCTTTTCTGCCTTTGCGTTACCACGGTGTCCCAGGCGGCCTTCACCGAAGTCATCATTCGCAAGCCGCAACCGCCCGCGCCGGTACAGTCGCAGTCCCAGGCCGCCATGCAGCCGCTGATCGACAAGGTGCTGGTGATCAAGTCCGAGCGGCGCCTGCAGCTGATCAGCCGCGGCGAGCCGCTGAAGACCTACCGCATCTCCCTGGGCAAGCAGCCCAAGGGCGCCAAGGAGCGCGAAGGCGACAAGAAGACCCCCGAAGGCCTGTACTGGCTGGACTGGCGCAAGGAAAGCGACCGCTTCAACCTGGCCATGCACATCACCTACCCGAACATCAGCGACGCCGCCCGCGCCACCCGCGAAGGCTGGAGCGCCGGCAGCATGATCATGATCCACGGCACGCCGGTCGACGATAACTATCCCGAGTGGTACTTCCACACCCTCGACTGGACCGATGGCTGCATCGCCATGCGCAACCGCGACATGCAGGAAGTGTGGGACCTGGTCCGCGATGGCACCCTGATCGAGATTCGCCCTTGATAGTCCTACATTCAGATTGAGCTTGTAGGACCTTTCATACTTCAAATACACACCTGCCCTACGCCCTGCTGAGGCCGCAGACTGCATCCAACCGGCAGCATGAATTTTTAGCATCCACGCAAACGAGTACGTAATCCGTACGCCATTTGCGGGGATGTTCCATGCCATGCCGAATTTGCCTCTTGGCCAGCAGGCTGCTAACCGGGTGCCTGGCAGGCCTGCTGGCCACTGTTGCGGCGCTGGCTGATGACCCCGCCAGCCAGCAACTGCGCGACCAGCAGCAATCCCTGCGGCATTTCGAACAACAACAGCGGCTCGAGCGCTGGCAGCAGCCACCCTTGCCCGGGAGCGGCGAACAAGCCCCCGTCCACGCAGGCGACAGTCAGTGCTGGGGCGTGTCCGGCCTGCGCATCATCGGCAACCGCCAACTTGCCGATCAGGCGCTTGAGTCCGCTCTGCGCGAGCGCATCCTGCCCTGCATGGGCATCGATGACATCAATGGCCTGCTCAAGCGCATCACCCAGCTGTATGTCAGCGCGGGTTTTCCAACCAGCCGCCCCTACCTGCGCCAGCAGCCTCGGCATGGGCAGCCACTGGACATTGTCATCGTCGAAGGTTTTGTCGAATCCATCGAGCTCGCCGACCCCGAACTGCCATTGTCCTTGCCCGGCGCCTTCCCTGGGGTGCTAGGCGAGCCCCTTTACCTGCCCGCCCTCGAGCAGGGCCTGGACCAACTCAATCGCCTGCGCGCCTATGACCTGAGCATGGACCTGCTGCCCGGCGAACTGCAGGGCGGCACCCGGGTTGTGCTGCAACCGCAGCCGGTCGGCTCGCGCTGGCACCTCGACAGCCGCCTGGACAACCGCGGCAGCGAGCTGACCGGCCGCCACCGCCTGAACCTGGGCCTCGGCCTGGACAGCCCGCTGGGGCTGAATGACGACCTGCGCGTGTCGTTGCTCTCCAGCGTCTTCCACGCCCCCGGCCAGGTGCAAGGCATCACCTTGTACTACAGCGTTCCTTACGGCCCCTGGACCTTTGCCCTCAACGCCAGCCAACTGACCTACGACGCGCCGCTGCCGCACAGTCGGCAGACCAGCGACGGCAGCAGCAGCTATCAGGGCCTGAGCATCGAGCGGGTACTGTGGCGCAACCGGCAAGGCATGCTCAGCGCCAGCGCGCGGCTGGACCGCAAGCAGCTGATCAACCGCAGCGGCGGCGCCGTCGTCACCCAGCAGAGCCCGACGCTCACCAGCGTCGAGGCCGGTATCAACCTGCTGTGGCTCCAGGGCGGGCTATGGCACGGCCATATGGGCATTGCCCAGGGCGTGGACTGGTTCGCTGCAGACTCGTCGCCCCTGGGCGTGGAACGTCTGCGCCCGGATTTTCGCAAGTACCGCGCCAGCCTGCTGCATCTTCGCCAGGGGCCGGCAGACACACCTTGGCGCTGGCAAAGCGAACTGGCCTTGCAGTACAGCGAACACGCGTTGCCCGCCGTCGAGCAACTGCTGGTCAGTGACGATTCGACCGTACGGGGCTTTCGCCTGAACACCTACGCCGGTGCCAGCGGCGCGGCCTGGCGCAACACCTTCAGCCAACCGCTGCCAGCCAGCTGGGCTCACCCCCTGCAGCTACGCCCTTACCTCGGCCTGGATATCGGCTACACCCGGCCAGCCACTGGCAAGCCCTCGCAACGCCTGGCAGGCGCAGCCGCCGGCATCGAGCTGAGCCTGACAAGCGCCCGGCTGCGCCTCGACTACCAACGCGCCCTCTACACCAGCGACCTGCCCCACTCCCGCCTGGAGCCTGGCTTCTGGGTACTGGAGTGCGCCCTGAGCCTCTGATTCACCCACAACAAAGAGAACGAGAACATGCAGATACTCTCGCCATTGCCATCTACCCGCCCGGATACCTTGCGCTGGGCCATCTTCCTCGCCCTGCTCGGCCCAACCAGCGCTTTCGCGCAGGGTGGGCTGGAGGCCGCCAGTGGCCCGGCAGGCACCCCCATCATCAACAACGATCATGGCGTACCGGTGATCGACATCGTCCCACCCAACGCCAGTGGCCTGTCGCATAACCAATTCCTCGACTACAACGTCGCCCGCCCGGGGGTGGTGCTGAACAACGCCCTGCAGGAGGGCCAGTCGCAACTGGCTGGAGCACTGGCCGCCAACCCGCAGTTCCACGGCCAGGCAGCATCGACCATTCTCAACGAGGTGGTCAGCCGCAACGCCTCGCTGATCGAAGGCCCGCAGGAAATCTTCGGCCGCCCTGCCGACTACATCCTCGCCAACCCCAACGGCATCACCCTCAATGGTGGCAGTTTCATCAACACCACCCGCGCCGGGTTCGTGGTCGGCACGCCTGAGCTTCAGGACGAGCAACTGCGCAACTTCAACACCTTGAATGCCGGTGGCGCCCTGCAGGTGCTCGAAGGTGGCCAGAGCAATGTCGAAGGCGCACTTGAGCTGATCGCACCGCGCGTGCACAGCCAAGGCCTGCTGCTGGCCAAGGGCGACCTGAACGTGACAGCTGGCCGCAACCGCATCAGCCATGCCGATGGCCAGGTCCTCGAACACCTGCCAGGCACGCCGTCGAGCATCGATGCCAGCCTGTTCGGTGCCATGCGCGCCGGGCGTATCCGCGTGCTCAGCACAGCCGAAGGGGCCGGGGTTCGCATGGGGCCGGTGAGCGCCATTGCCGACAGCGGCATCGAAATCCATTCGTCAGGTTGGCTGCACGTCAGCGGTGAAGCTGACAAGCCTGCCGAACTGCAAAGCGAGCGCGGCGCCTTGCAACTTACTGCCGCCGATGATCTGACAATGAGTGCAGTCGACGGTATGGCTCAGCGTATCGAAGCCAAGGCCGGCAACACGCTCACCCTGGACGCCAAGACCCGCGAAAAAATTGACCATGACCGCGACAACTGGAACAAGAAATTCCTGTTCGTCACCCGCGAAACGTACAACCGCGACAGCACCACCACCGAACGCCAGCAACGCGGTGTGCAGCTGAAAGGCAGCGACAG
The DNA here is from genome assembly GCF_044749405.1 of Pseudomonas sp. NPDC089422. Lineage (NCBI taxonomy): Bacteria > Pseudomonadati > Pseudomonadota > Gammaproteobacteria > Pseudomonadales > Pseudomonadaceae > Pseudomonas > Pseudomonas sp. NPDC089422. Next base: position 449,690 of record NZ_JBIVHW010000003.1, on the reverse strand, counting down.
TGTCACCTTGCAATCCGGCGCCGACATGCGCCTGGTCGCCGCCGAGGTGAGCGCAGGTGGCGAGCTGACCCTCGACAGCGGCGCCAATCTGGACATCGCCGCCGGCATCGACAGCACGCAACTCAAAGAGCAGGTGCGCCATCGCAAGGACCTCTGGCGCGGCGACAGCGATACCGACACGTACACGGAAACCGCACGGCCCAGCACGCTGAGTGCCCAACGCATGACGCTCAACGCCAAAGGCACACTCAAGGTCGAGGGCAGCACCCTGCATAGCCGCGGCGACATGGACATCAGCGCCACGCAGGTCGAGGTCGGCACCACCGCCCTGCAGCAACGCAGCAACGACGGCAACTACCGTGGCGACCTGGTTTCCGGGGCCTTCTTCGGCGATCGCAAGGGCAACGACACCGAAGGCCAAAGCGTTGCCGGCAGCAGCGTCACCGCTGATGGCAAGCTGAGTGTGCGTGCCGACCAGGTCAGCATCAGGGGCAGCAAGGTGCACGGCAATGAGGATGCCGTGCTGTACAGCGAAAAAGGCGCGCTGGCGATCGAAGCGGACCATGGCAGTAGCCGTTCCACCGAGCGCAAAAGCGACAGCAAGCTGTTCGGTCTGTTCGGCAGTGATCACGAGAGCACCACACGTCAGCAAGAGGTGCTGGTCAGCGACGTCAGCTCGTCCAGCAACCTGCGCCTGGCCAGTGCCGAAGAGCTGCGTATACAGGGCGCCAGGGTGGAAGCCGGGCAGCACCTGCAAGTGGAAGCCAAGGGCGACGTGCTGATCGGCAGCACGCAAGCGGTCAACGAAAGCGACAGCCGCGATCAGCAACGGGGTTTGACAGCCAGTGCCCGGCAAACCCAGGTAGCCGAAGACGGCAAACCGGAGTCGCGCCAGTATGCGGCGGGCGTGGCCTATGAAGTGGTCACCGGCAGTGAAAAGCTGCGCGACACCACGCAGGTGGCCAGCGAGCTGAAGGGGGCCACGGTTGGCCTGAGCAGCGAGGACCACCTGCAAGTCAACGGTTCCAAGGTCCAGGCCAGTGCCGGCGACCTTGATGTGAAGGCCAGGCAAGTGACACTGGGCGCCACCCGCAATGAACACGAAACTACCACGGGTGAAAGCCAGAGCGGCGGTGGCTTGACCGTCACCGGTGGCATCGACCGCCTGGGCAGTCTGTTCGAAGGCCATCACAACAGCACCGTGGTGACCGAACGCGACAGCAGGGCCCAACGCAGCGAGCTGCAGGCCAGTGACAACCTGAACCTTGAAGCTGACGAACTGGTGACCGAAGCCGCACGCGTCACTGCCGGCGATACCCTCAAGGTCACTGCCAAGCGCATCGACAACCGTGCTGTTGTGGACAACCATGACCGTGAAGAGCTTCGCAACGAGTGGTCCGGCAGCCTCGGCGCCAGCGTCGAATACCGCGACCTGACCCGGCCGATCGAACGCCTGGTACAGGGCGAAGAGGCCGCGCGCTTCCAGCAGGCATCACCCGAAGACGCCATGGTGGCGCCCAGCATCGGCGCCGACATGACCGTCGAGCACCTCAAACGCCTGGAAAACCAGCGCCGTGGCATTGCCCAGGTGAGTGAGCTGTCGGGTGCCAAGGTCGAGGTCAAGGCCGACACCATCGACGACCAAGGTACCGCCTGGCGTGCCAATGCCGGCAAGCTGCAGATCGATGCCCAACGGCACACCGTGCGTGCCGCCGAAAATAGCCAGGAGGACAGCGTGCAGCGCCTGGCCTACGGAGGTGACCTGCGCGTCGATACCAGCTCTGGCAGCGACCTGAACGTGCGCGCTGCGGGCAAGGGTGGTTCGCTGGACAAGCAGGCAACGGCAAACACTGCAGTACCCGGCAGCCTTTATGGGCAACAGGGCATTCAGGTTCAGCTGGGTAGCGATGGTCAATATGAGGGAACACGCATCGATGGTGGCGAAGGTGAGGTGGTCATCCACAGCGAAGGCAGCCTGTCGCTGCCCCAGGCCAACGACCGCACCGAAGAGCTGACCCGCCAGCTTGACGGCAATGCTTGGGCCAAGGTCGGCAACCGCCCCGGCAGCACCGGCTTCGATGGCCGTGGCTACCTTGACCACGCGCAGCTGCAAACCGTACAAACCAAGGCGCACGTCGCACAGGTCGATGCCAAGGGTGAAGTGCGCCTGAGCAGCGCGGGTGACCTGTTGCTGGAAGGCACTCGTATCGGCAGCCGCGAAGCCAAGGTGGGCGATATTCGCCTGCACAGCGACGGCCGCCTGCAGGTCAAGGCAGGCAACGACACCCAGCAAGCCAGCGGCGGCAAACTCGGCGGAGGCATGGAGCTGGCAGCCAAGATGGGTGAGACAAAAGGCGGCGGCATCGGTGGCCATTTCACCCATGGCACGCAGGATGAAAACGCCCGCCAGGCCGTCGACGCCCAGTTCGCCAGCGCCGGCAAGCTGACCCTCGGCAGCACTGCTCGCGAGGACATTGCCTTGCACCTGGAGGGCCTGCAGGCATCCGCCGAGCAGATCGAGATCAACGCCTCCAACGGCGGCATGCTGATCGAGGCCTCTTCCAATCAGGAGCAGCGCAACAATCTCGAGATCACCGCCGGTGCCGGTTTCAACATGACCGCAGGCACCACCGACACCCGTGGCCTGCATGGCCGGGCCAAGGTCGAGCTGGACAAGCGCGACAACCAGACCTGGAACGCCAGCAACCTGCGCGCCGAAACCATCAACCTGCAAAGCCGTGGTGATACCCGCATCGAAGGCGCCAGCCTCGAAGCCGGGCGTATCACCGGAACAGTCGATGGTGACCTGCGAATCGCCAGCCGCAAGGACAGCGTCGATACCCTGACCGTGAAGGGCGATGCACGCCTGAGCCAGGAGAAGAACCCGCAGGGTTACGTCAATGCCGCCACCTCGCTGGCCGGGCCACTGGGTGGCAAAGTCAAGGACAAGGCCGGGTCTACCTTGAGCAAGGCCGACCCAGGCTTCTCGCCGACCTTCAGCCTTGATGTGTCGCACGTGCAGCGCGACAGCGTGGGCCAGCAAGCGGTGCTCAAGGGCAGTGACGGTATCCAGCTGAAGGTGGGCGGTGATGCCCAGCTGGTCGGCGCCCGCCTGCAATCGGCCAAGGGCGCGGTCGCGCTCGATGCCGGCTCGGTGAGCCGGGAAACCCTGAGTGGCAATGACTACCGTCGGGATGTGTCGGTCGATGCCTCCAATTCGCCGGTGGACCTGGGTACGGCGATTGCCGAGATGGCCAAGGGCAAAGGCGCGGCGGATGGCGAGAATGCGCTGGACCTCGGGTTGTTGAGGACCAGTGGGCATAGTCGGAGTGAGCAGTGGGTTTCGAGCGTGCAGGGTAAGGCGGAATAAGGGGTTGGTTCAGGAGTACCTGCCTTGAGAAGTTCAGCGCCTGTGAGACCGAGCGCCGCGCGGGCGGCGCTCGATCTCCCAGGCGCAGAAATTGTGATGGCGGGCACATGGGCAGCCCAGCCCCAATCTCCCGCCCTACCAACGCACCTCCCGCTGCCCCGCCAGCGCCTGCGGCCCCAGCCACTGGGCGCCGCGCAACAACGGCGTCAGAACGGACTCATTCTGCAAGTCGAAAGCCACCTGCGCCCTGCGCTCCTCCAGATCAGCATCCAGCTTCAATTCATGTTGCCCCTGCTGCACCAATTGCCCACGCAAGCGCCAGCCTGCATGGCAATCCATCTCTACCCAACCCTGCCCCAACCCCAGCGACCACGGTTCACTCAAGGCCAGGTCAGTCACGCTCACCCGCCCTTCGCTGCTTCGACACTGGCGCCCCGAACCCTGCATGCGTAACGCCCCATGCCACTGTCCGGCCAGGCGGTAGTCCGCCAGAACCGTCGCCTGAGGGGCCAAAGCCGAAGCTTCCAGCCGCCAGCGCCAAGGCCAGCCTTCCGCGCGCAATTGCCAGGCCTGACCCTGGAAACCGAGCTGTGCATCGGCCTGCATGCGCCATGGCTGCAAGGCCCAACGCACCGCCCCGACCGGCCCCACTTGCTGTGCCTGGCCTTGCCACAGGCTACCGCTGACATCACGTACCGGCAGACCAATGCCACGTGCCACCCAAGCAGCTGGCAACTCCACCAGCAATGTCAGTGTGAAAACCACCGCACACCACAGCAGTCCGCGACGGCTCATGGCTGCACCACCAACTCGAAGCGCAGGCCCTTGGCATCCTGCTCCAGCCCCCATTGCAGTGGCTGTACCCCTTCCGCGCGCAGGCTCTGCAACCAGCCCTGCAACACGCGCTCATCCGCCACCAGCCCCCGCAGCTGCCAACTTTTGCCTTGCACATCGACATCGGCCAGTTCGATTCGCCGCGCCTGAGCCGACTGCCGCACGCGCTCCAGGCTCACGCCCGGAGCGCCCTGCAAGCTTGCGGCCTGCGCTGCCAGCTCACGCCATTGGCTGAGTTCACGCCATAGTGCCAGGCCTTCGCGCATGGCCAGGAAGGCCAGCAGCACGCCGATCAGTCCCCAGGCAAACCACAACCGATAACGCTGCATCCAGTCCCGATTCATGAGGCCGCTCCCAGGTCGAACACTACCTGCCCGTCCTGTACCTGCACGGCAGCGCCGATAGCGCTGGCCATCTCGGTCCACGGCGGCGCAGCGCCCTCGCCGTACAGGCGCAGGTGCCAGCGTTGACCATCGAAACGCACGGCTTGCAGGCGCCAGGCGGGATGCTCACGCAGCCAGGCTTGCAGGCGTGCCTGCAAGTCTTCGAGCTGACGCTCGCGCAGTTGCTGTTGCAGTCCGCTCTCCCGCAGACGCTTCAGGGCCTGCGCGGCGTGCCGGGGGCTGGCCTGTTCACCGGTGACCGCCAACACCTGCGTACGCCAGGTTTGTACCTGGCGCCATTGCTGGGTCAGCCACAGGCCGCCCCATACGGTGGCCAACACCAGGCAAGCCGCAAGCAGGCGCTGCTGTTGCCGCGACACAGCCGGCAACGAGCGCGCCCGTCGTGGCCGCTCAAGCAGGCTGGGCAGGTGGTCGAGCGGCGCCAACGCGATTGGCCAGGTGCCGGTCATCAATTGCTGATGCAGGCCCGACCAAGGTTGCGGTGGCAACTCGCCCAATTCAGCTGGCCAGGCCAACCAGTGTTCAGGCCCGTCCTCGCCCAACCCTTTGCACAGCGAGACGTCCGGCGTGCGCTGCCACTGCCAGGCACTGCCCGGCTCGGGCGTCGGCAATAACTGGAACTCGGCCCAGCAACACTCGACCTGCAGCCCCCATTCGGCACATTGTTCGCGCCACGGCTCCAGCAACTGCCGCTCCACCGCCATCAGGTGCAATTGACCGGCCTGACGGGACAGGCAGGCACACAGAACCTCGTCCGGGTTCTGCAACAAGCGGTCCTCCAGCAACAGCGGCCACTCGTCGCGCTTGAGGCCCGGCGGCGCCGCCAGTTGAAAATGGCTACAGCATTCCCCGGGCACGATCAGCGCCACTCGTGCCTGCACGTTCGCCGGAGGCTCCCCCTGCCCTTGGCGTTGGGCGCCACCCGCCTCGACCAGCAACCAGTCCCAGACCTCGCCCGGGCGCAGCAACAACCAGGGTCGAGCTGGCGCAGTTCGGCGCCATTCAAACTTCATGAGCGCCCCCAGGGCAGAACAAAGGTGCAGACATACGGTGCTCCATCACGCTGCAATTCCAGACGCACGCCACGGCCGGGGTGCGCGGGTTGGTCGGAGGGCCAGGGCAACCAGCGGCCACCTTGGTGGTAAAGCACATTGATCGCGCTGACCCGCGGCAGCTGTTCGCGCAGCACCCAGCGCGGTTCGCTGGCGGCGTACAGGTCCGCCGATGTTTCCAGCAGCAGGCGCTGGTCACGCGCATCGAATCGCAGGCGCTGGCGTTGCAGGCGCGAGCCACCTTCGGCTTCGGGCAATGCAGCGGCGGCCACCCACAGCAACTGCTGGCGGTCGGCCTGCCAGTCGAGCCAGCGGCTGGCCAGGGGCAGGCGCTGTTCGTACAGGCGGCGCAGCACAGGGCTGTCGAAGCGCCGCTCCAGGGCCAGGCAGAACTCCAGCACGCGGGTTTCCTGTGTGTTCACCTGCAGCCGCTCGCGTACCTTGAGCCAGCCATTGACCAGCGCCGACAGCATGACCCCGAGCAGCGCAGTCAGGGCCATGGCGACCATCAGCTCGATCAGAGTCAAACCCGCCTGGCGCCGTTTCATGGCTGCTCCAGAAAAAGGGTGTACTGCCCGAGCGGCAGGCGCTGGTCGCGGTCGGCGTACAACTGCAATTCACCACGACGCAGGTCGCGTACACCGGTACGGCGCAACTGCATCTGCCAGTGGCAGGCTTGGCCGCCCTGGCTGAGCACACCATCGACCTGGTTGCTGGCCGGCCAGTACTGTTCGACGGTAAAGCGCGCCTGTAGCTCCCGGGCGCAGAGCACGCCGAGGCGATGCTGCTGGACGTTGTCCTGCACCGCCAGGCGCTGGCGCAGCACCTGGCTGGTGATGACCGCCAGCACCGCAGCTATCGCCAGGGCCACGGTCACTTCCAGCAAGGTAAACCCGTGCTGCTTGCGCTTCATGGCGCCATCGCCACGCGCAACTGGCCGTCACGGCCCCACTCCCAGCGCTGGCTACCGTCTGTCCAGCGCCAGTGCACCGAGCCTGGTTGCGCCCAGCCCTGCGGTGTGAACAGCACACGGGGCATGGCACTGGCCGACCAGTCCGGGCGCAGGCCCTTTGGCCAGTCGACCGGGGCACCAGCCTCGACCACCCAGCCATCGCCATCTCGGCGCACGAACTCAGGCCGCTGGCCGGTCCAGCGCAATCCACGCAGCTGCCCGGCGTGCCGGGCCAACGCGGCTTGGGTGCGGGTTTCCGTGGCCAGGCGCTGCAGCGCCTGGTCGACACTGGACTTGCCGCTGTCGAGCCAGGCCACCGCCAGGCCCGTCATGAGCCCGGCGATGGCCAGTACCACGAGCAATTCGAGCAGGCTGAAGCCGCGCTGGCCAGCCATGGTCTAGAGGGCCCAGTTGCCCAGGTCGGCATCCTGGCCTTCGCCACCAGGCACACCATCGGCCCCCAGCGAATACACATCGACCCGCCCATGCTCACCGGGCATGCGGTATTGATACGGGGTGCCCCATGGGTCTTCCGGCAGGCGGCGCACGTAACCGTCGCTGCGCCAGCTGCGTGGCAGCGGTTCCTGGGTCGGCTTTTTCACCAGCGCGGCCAAGCCCTGTTCGTTGCTGGGGAAGCGCAGATTGTCCAGGCGGTACATATCCAGCGCCTGCTCCAAGGTCGCCAGGTCGGCCATGACCTTCTGCTTCATGGCCTTGTCCTGGTTGCCCAGCACGCTGGGCGCGACCACGGCGATCAGCAGGCCGATGATGAAGATCACCACCATGATTTCCATCAGGGTGAAGCCGCGCTGGCGGTTGCGTCGATGCTGCATGTACGTACTCCTTGTCATCACAGTTGCAGGCCCTGGTTGAGTTGCATGATCGGCAGCAGCACCGCCAGCACGATGAACAGCACCACGGCGCCCATCACCAGGATCATCAGAGGTTCGAAAAGCGCCATGGCGGTGTCCACCTGGCGGGCGAAGCCACGCTCCTGGTCGTCGGCCACGCGTTCGAGCATGTCGGCCAGGGTGCCGCTGGCCTCGCCGCTGCCGACCATGTTCACCAGCAACGGCGGGAACTGCTGGCTGGCATCCAGAGCGCGGTGCAGGCTGGTGCCGCCCTGCACGTGCTGGCGCACCTGCTCCATGGCCAGGCGGATGCGCCGGTTGCCGACGGTCTCGGTGGCCACCTGCAGGGCTTCGAGCAGGGCCACGCCACTGCTGGTGAGGATTGCCAGGCTTCGCGCCAGGCGGGCGCTTTCCAGTACCTGCAGCAGCACGCCGATACGCGGCAGGCGCAGCAGCAGTTCATCGCGACGCAGGCACCAGTGCGGCTTGCGCAGCAGCCAACTGCCCAGCACGCCGGACACCAGCGCCAGCCCCAGCAGCCAGGGGCCGGCGTGCACCAGGCCCTGGCTCAGGCCGATCAGCAGCGAGGTGATCAGCGGCAGGCTCTGCCCGGCGTGGGCGAATTGTTCGGTGAGCTTGGGCACGACGAAGGTCATCAGGCCGACCACCACCGCCAGCGACACCCCCATCAGCACGCAGGGGTAGATCAGCGCAGTGCGCGCCTTGTGCTGCTGGCGCTGCACCTGCTCCAAATGGTCGGCCAGCCGGGTCAGCACCTGGGCCAGGCGCCCGGAACGCTCCCCGGCCTCGACCAGCGCGCAGTACAAACCGGTGAATGGCGCCCCCTGCCGGGCGAGGCTGCGGGCCAGCCCAAGGCCTTCGGCAAGCGAACCGCGCAAGGCTGCCAGCACGCCATGCAGGGCCGGTTCGCGCAGTTGCCGTTCGAGCGTGGCCAGCGCATCGACCAGCGCAATACCGGCACCGGTCAGGGTCGCCAGCTGGCGGGTCAACTCGCACAGCTGGGCACGGCTCAGGCGCTGGCGGCGCGGCTGGCGGCTGCCAGTCTCATGGCGTTGCAGCTGGCGCGGGAACAGGCCTTGCTCGCGCAACAACTGGCGCGCATGGCGTTCGCTGTCGGCCTGCAGGCTGGCCTTGTGGGTCTTGCCGGCGAGGTCGACGGCCTGGTAGAGGAAGGTCGGCATCGGTCAGCCCTGCACCACACGCAGCACTTCGGCAAGGCTGGTTTCGCCGCGGGCCAGGCAATCGCTGGCCATCGCCACCAGGCTTTGCCTGCGCTCGGCCAGGTAGCCCTGCATGGCCAGTTCGCTGGCGCCGTCGTACAGCAGGCCGACCAGCCCAGCATCCAGTTCGATGAATTCATAGAGCCCCAGGCGCCCGACATAACCACTGCCCTGGCACTGCTCGCAACCGACCGCGTGATAGCTGCTGTGCAGCGTCGCCAGTTCCGGCCACAGGGCCCGCTCGGCCGGCTGCAACGGCTGTGCGACCGCGCACGGGCACAGCCGCCTGACCAGGCGCTGGGCCAGTACCCCGCGCAGGCACGAGGCGATCAGGAACGGTTCGATGCCCATGTCGCGCAAGCGCGTGACGGCGCCCACCGCGCTGTTGGTGTGCAGCGTCGACAGCACCAGGTGGCCGGTGAGGCTGGCTTGCACGGCGATCTGCGCGGTCTCCTGATCGCGGATTTCACCCAGCATGATCACGTCCGGGTCCTGGCGCAGGATGGCGCGCAAGCCACTGGCGAAGGTCAGCCCGGCACGCGGATTGATGGCGGTCTGGCCGATGCCGGCGATGGCGTATTCGACCGGGTCTTCGACGGTGAGGATATTGCGGCTGCCATCGTTCAGGCTGTTGAGGCTGGCGTACAGCGTGGTGGTCTTGCCCGAACCGGTCGGGCCGGTGGACAGGACAATACCGTTGGGCCGCGCCAGGCAGCTGCGCAGGCCCTGCAGCACGGCGGCGGGCATGCCCAGGTTGGCCAGCGCCAGCAGGCTGGCCTGTTTGTCGAGCACCCGCATCACCACGCGCTCGCCATGGATGCCAGGCAACGTCGACACTCGCACGTCCACTTCCCTGCCCGCCGCGCGCAAGGTGATGCGGCCATCCTGAGGCTGGCGCTTCTCGGCGATGTCCAGCCGCGCCATGACCTTGATCCGCGACACCAGCATGGCCGACAGTGCCCGTGGCGGGCGCAGCACCTCGCGCAGGTGGCCATCGACGCGCAGGCGCACCACCAGGCTCTGCTCGAAGGTTTCGATATGGATGTCCGACGCACGCAGGCGCAGCGCCTGGCCGAACAGGCCGTTGATCAGGCGGATCACCGGGGCTTCGTCGTCGCTTTCGAGCAGGTCCTCGATGCGCGGCATCTCGCTCATCAGGCTGTCCAGGTCGACCTGTTCACCAATACCTTCGATCAGCGCTTCGGTCGCACCTGCACCCGCCTCATAGAGCTGGCCAAGGCGCTCATCGAACGCCGCAGGTTCCAGGTATTCCAGCGTCATGGGCCGGCCATGCACGCGCAGCAGTTCCTGCAGCTGGTCGCTGTCGGCGTCGCAGCGCAACCACAGGCGCCAGCCGTCCTCGGCCGGGGCCATGGCCAACCCGGCCTGGCGGGCCAGGCGATAAGGCAGCATCACCAGTTACCGCCTTCGAGGCGTGCGCGGCTGGCGGGGAATACCTGCAGCAACGGGGTGCCTTCGACCAGGTCGGGCAACTGCAGCGGCGTAGTCTGCTGCAGGGTGCGGTACTTGTCCTCGCTGAGGCCTGCCAGGCTCGGACCGTCGCGCAGGATGCGCGGGCGAATGAACACCATCAGGTTCTGCTTGGTGTTCTTGCTGGCATCGGAACGGAACAGCCGACCCAGGTAGGGGATGTCACCGAGCAACGGCACACGCTGGTCGCTGGTGCTGAGCTCGTCGCTGATCAGGCCGCCGAGGATGACCAGGCCATTGTCCTCGACCATGACCTTGGTCTTGATCTCGCGCTTGTTGGTGATCACGTCGCTGGCGGCACGGGAGTCGGCAATCGACGAAACCTCCTGGACGATGTCCAGGCGTACGCTGTTGTCGACGTTGATCTGCGGCTTGATACGCAGCTTCACCCCGACTTCCTTGCGCTCGATGGTCTGGTAAGGGTTGGCGTTGTTCTGGGTCACCGACCCGGTCACAAAAGGTACCTCCTGGCCAACCAGGATCGACGCCTCGGCGTTGTCCAGAGTCAGCAGGGTTGGCGTCGACAGCAGGTTGAAGCCGCTCTTGCCCTTGAGGGCGTTGATCAGCATGGCGAAGTTGAAACCGCCGCCGATATGGCCAAAGCCGGCCGTGGCACCCGTGGTGGACGACAGCAGATCGCCCAGCGCCTCGTTGTCACCACTGGCGGCAGCGCCGGCGATGTTGGCGATGTTCACCCCGTTGCTGCCGAAGTTGACGATACCGGCGCCGAACTTTTCGTCGGCGAACAGCCACTGCACGCCCAGTTCCTGGGCCTGGATATCGGACACCTCGGCGATGATCGCCTCGACCACCACCTGGGCACGGCGGATATCCAGCTGTTCGATGATCGAGCGGTAGGCCGCCAGTTCGCTGTCGGGGCCGACCATGACCACGGCGTTGGTGCCCTCTTCGTATTCCAGGCGGATGCCGGAGTCGCTGGCGGCCGCCATCACCGGCCGGTCCTTGCCCTCCCCTTCGCCAGCCGCTTCGCCGGGCACAGCGCCTTCCTGGCTGAGGCCGCGCAGCACCTTGACCACTTCGGCGGCATTGGCGTGGCGCAGGTACATGACCTGGGTATTGCTGTTGTGCTGGTTGTCGCTGGGGCGGTCGAGCTGGCCGAGCAACGCCCGCACCCGCTCGGTGCTGCCACGTACCAGCAAGGCATTGCTGCGCGGGTCGGCGACCACCTGGGTGCTGTCGGCGCCCTGCTCGCGGGCCAGCAAGCGGGTGAGCAACTGCGCGGTGTCGGCAGCGCTGGCATGGCGCAACGGCATGACTTGCAGCGGCTCGTCGCTCACCTGGTCAAGCTGGCGCAGCAGGCTGTCGATGCGTTCGAGGTTGCTGCGCCAGTCGGTGACCACCAGCAGGTTGGCCGCCGGATACGGTGTAATCACACCGACGCGCGGGTCGATCAGCGGTTTGAGGATGCCGAGCATCTGTTCGCTGGCGGCATTGCGCACATTGAATACCCGGGTAGCCACGCCATCGCTGCCATCGCTCTGTTTACCCGCAGGCTCGACCGGCACCGGCTCCAGGCGCGCGGCCTGGTCGGGGACGATCTTCACGCTGCCGTTGGGCAGGTCGACGGCGGCATAGCCCTGGGCCCGCAGCTGGGCGAGAAAGATGTCGTAGATGGCATCGGCGTCGTGGCGGTCGACGGTGCGCACGGTGACCTTGCCCTTGACCCGCGGGTCGACGATGAAGGTGGTGCCGGTGATGCGCGACACACTGTCGATGAATTCGCCCAGTTCGGTGTCGACGAAGTTCACCTCGTACAGCGGCGTGCCGTTGTCGTCGAAGGTTTCCGGCGCTTCTGCCCAGGCGAGTGACAGGCCCAGGCTCAAGGCTGCAGCCACGCAGTATCTGGCGAACATCGTTCATCCTTGCCGTTTGAAGCCGGTCACGGCGGGGCGTGGCGGCCAGGGCAGGCGTTCGCGCCGCCCCTGGTTGTCGAAAATCAGGCCATCGGCGTCGATGTCCTGCAATACGATGCCCGGCGCCAGGCGTTGACCACGGCCGAGGGTGCGGACCTGCTGGCCGTAGCGCAGCACCACCACGCTGGCCGACAACGGCTGGGCCTTGAGGCCGCCGAGGTACTGCAACGGCAGGCGGGTGATGGCGATCGCGCCGTCATCGACCGCGGGCTGCCAGTGCCCGATCAGCAGGCCCGGCAGTGGGGCAGCGGCGACCAGCACCGGGCTGGCCGGTTGCGGCTGGCGCCCCGATTGCAGCACGCACTGGGCGGCCAGCCAGCCGGCCAGCGTCAGCAGGCCGCCAGTCATCAGGCGTGAAGCCAGGCTCACGAAACGGCCTGCCGCGGGTGCCAGGCTGGGTGGCCCTGCACATAGCGCACCTCGGGCAGTTGCAGCGATGCCAATTGCCAATCGGCCTTCTGCCGTGCCAGCCAGGCCTCGACCCGCTGCCATAGCGGTTCGCCAGCCCGGGCTTCGAATTGCAGGCCAAAGGTGCGACACGGGCCCTGTACCGCTTCGATACCGCTGACGCGCTTGCCTTGCGGGCTGTAACTGACGTGCCAGGCCTGGCCCTGCCAGCGCGGCAGGTCCTGGCTGTTGTCGAGCAGCAGTGGGTCGCCGAACAGTTGCTCGGCAGCGTTCTCCAGCACTTGTTCGACCTGCCTGGCCGGGGCCTCGACCACCGGCGCCGGGTAGCCACCGGTCAGGCTGATCAGGTGTTCGCGGGTAATCGCTTCGCCTGCCGCCAGGGGGCAGTCGTAGCGCAGGCCCGGCAGCAGCACCGGCATGCGGCCGTCATCGGCCAAGGCCTGGTGCAGCAGGCGGTCCCAGCTGCCGCCACGGGTATCCCGGCGCCACAGCGCCTGCGGTGCGCGCGCCAGTGGCTGGTCGAGCCACGCCGCATGGCCGGCTCGTTGCTGGCGCAATTCATCCCGCAACTGGCTGGCACGCATCTGTGCAGCCGGCGACAGGTAGCGTTCAAAGGCCGGAAAGAACTGCCCGTCGAACTGCCATTGCCCGGCGACCTGCTGGCAACGCAGGCGAAATGCGCCACTGCCGCGGCAGCCGGCAAACAGCACCGGCACCCGTCGGCCACTGGCCTGGGTGGCTTGAACCGGTGTCGGCCACAGGTCCTGGCCGCGGGCGCAGAGCAGTACGTCGACGTCAGCCAGCCGCTCGGCCAGCCACAGGCCCGGCCCGGTACCGACATCGGCCATCGCCACGACCAGGTCGGCCTCGCGCCGCGCCTGCTCGAAGGTCGGCAGCAAGGATTGGTACCACTGTTTGAGGGAGGCCTTCTGGTCTTGGGCGTAGGGGTCGGTGACCCCCACCACGGCGATGCGCGCTCCGCCGCGCTCGAAGACACGCAGCGGCTCAAGGTTCAACGACTTGCGTAGATCGTCCGCCAGCCCGGCGCCGAGAGTGATGGCGGAAGACTGTCGGTAGAGCGCTGCGCTGCGCTGGGGCCAGAGCACACGCTCATCGCTGCTGACCCGCGCTTCGCTGCCCAGCAACTGGCTGCCCTGCACGCCGCTTTCGCCCTGGGTGAGGTAGGCCAGGCCGCTGCCGTTCCAGCCCTGACCGTTTTCCAGGGTGAGGCTGTTGCCCGCCCCGGCTTCGCTACGCAGTTGCTCCAGCAGCGCCCCCAGCACGGCGTAGCCGCCCAGCCTGACGCCCGCCGCCTGGTTGGCATCGAGCAACGGTGCCAGCTGCGGATGCGCCAGGCTGGCACTGGCTCCGGTCATCCACGGTGCCCGGCCCAGGTGGCTGACCGGGCCCAGGCGCGTGGCCGGCACTACCGGCAGACCGGGCTGACGCGCATCCAGCGTGTCGGCGACGTACAGCAGATCGACACTGGCGCTGCCACCACGTTGGCCCGGCAATGCAGAGCAGGCGCCAAGCAGCGGTGCCAGCGCACCGACACCCATCCAGCTGATCAATTCGCGCCTGTTCACACTGCTTGCCATCGGGCCCGCCATCCTTATCCGAGTTCTCGTTGGGCCCCGGATGTTGCGGCGTAGGCATGACAGTTTAATGGCAAAAATCCGACAATCATTCCAAATCGATCTGTCGGTGTTTGTAATAAGAATTTACAGTTTTAAAAACCCGTTAATATTTTTGCCAATGAATCATCACAGTCGCGCCCTAAAGTCGCGGTTTCCTCTAACTCAGCCACTATAAGGACACCCTGATGAGTCGAGATACCGGCGATAACCTGGACCGCAACCAGAGCGGCAACCTGCCGATGGCCAGCGTCATGGACGCTTACCTGAGCCGTCGCAGCGTGATGCGCGGCAGCCTGGGCGCCGCCATCGCCATGATTGCCGGTACCGGCTTGACCGGCTGCTTCGACAGCAGTGGTGGTTCCGATGCCGATCCGGCACCGCAACCGCCGGTGACCGAACCACCCGTGACCGAACCCGAAGAGCCGAAACTGGCCCTGGGCTTCCAGTCCATCCCTGGCTCGCGCACCGACGCCTGTGTGGTCGCTGCCGGCTACAGCGCCTACGTGCTGGCGCCCTGGGGCACGCCGATCAACAGCAACGGCAACCCGTGGAAACCGGACGGCAGCAACACCTCGAGCGACCAGGCCAATGCCATGGGCATGCACCACGACGGCATGCACTTCTTCCCGATCAACGGCAGCTCCGAAGACGGCCTGCTGGCGATCAACTTCGAGTACATCGACACTGCGGCCCTGCACCCCAACGGCCCGACCACCGACACCAGCGGCAAGCGCCCGGCCGAAGAAGTGCGCAAGGAGATCAACGCCCACGGTGCTGGGGTGGTGCGCCTGCAGAAGGTCAACGGCCGCTGGCAGGTGATCGACAACGACCCGCTCAACCGCCGCTTCACCACGGCTTCGCGCATGGAACTCACCGGGCCACTGCGCGGCACCGACCACGTCAAGACCAAGTACTCGGTCGACGGCACCCACTGTCGCGGCACCAACAACAACTGCGGCAATGGCTACACCCCATGGGGCACCTACCTGACCTGCGAAGAGAACTGGCCAGGCATCTTCGTCAACAAGGGCACCCGCCCGGAAGACCAGCGCCGCATCGGCGTAGGCACCTCCAGTGGCCAGTACAAGTGGGAAAGCGCTGCCGGTGACAGCAGTGAAGTGGCCGATGAATTCGCCCGTTTCGACGTGACGGTCAAAGGTGCCGGCGCCACCGATGACTACCGCAACGAAGCCAGCACCTATGGCTATATCGTCGAAATCGACCCGTACAACAGCAGCACCCTGGCCACCAAGCGCACGGCCCTGGGCCGCTTCCGCCACGAAGGCTGTTGCCCGGGCCTGCCGGTGGCCGGCAAGCCGCTGGTCTGGTACATGGGCGACGACTCCAACAACGAATACCTGTACAAGTGGGTGTCCACTGCCGTGTGGGACGCCGCCGACGCCAACCCGGCCGACCGCCTGGCCACCGGCGCCAAGTACCTGGACCAGGGCAAGCTGTACGTCGCCCGCTTCAATGCCGACGGCACCGGCGTGTGGCTGCTGCTCGACGTGAACACCGCCACCGCCGCCGGCAGCACCCTGGGTGCGCTGTACGGTGACCTGGCAGGCATCATCCTCAACACCCGGGGTGCCGGCGATGCCGTGGGCGC
The DNA here is from genome assembly GCF_044749405.1 of Pseudomonas sp. NPDC089422. NCBI lineage: Bacteria > Pseudomonadati > Pseudomonadota > Gammaproteobacteria > Pseudomonadales > Pseudomonadaceae > Pseudomonas > Pseudomonas sp. NPDC089422. The sequence goes on along the minus strand of NZ_JBIVHW010000003.1, from coordinate 433,907 downwards.
CACGCCGATGGACCGCCCGGAGTGGACGACCGTCAACCCGCTAAACGGCGACGCCTACCTGACGCTGACCAACAACAGCGCACGCACCCCGGAAAAGGTCGATGCAGCCAACCCGCGCGGCCCGAACCGCCACGGCCACATCATCCGTTGGCACGACAGCGACGACCAGCTGAGCTTCACCTGGGACATCTTCGTGTTCGGCGCCAACGCTGCCGGTACTGCAGACATCAACCGCTCCGGCCTGACCGAACTCAACCAGTTCGCCAGCCCTGACGGTATGAGCTTCGATAGCCGTGGCGTGCTGTGGTTCGAGACCGACAACGGCGAAACCACACTCACCGACTACACCAACGACCAGCTACTGGCAGTGATCCCCAACGACCTGGTCGATGCCAGTGGCAAGCAGGTGCCGGTCAATGCCCAGAACCAGACGGCCCTGCGCCGCTTCTTCGTCGGGCCGAATGGTTGCGAGGTGACGGGCATCAGCTTCACGCCGGACAACAAGACCTTGTTCATCAATATCCAGCACCCGGACAACTGGCCGTATACCGACAAGGCGACCGATGCGACCCCGGCCGGGGCCAAGGTCAGGCCGCGGGCTACGACCGTGGTGATTCAGCGGGATGATGGTGGGGAGATCGGTACAGCTTGATTCAGCGACGCTACAGGCAGCTTCGTGCTGACTGTAGCGTCATCATTGCAGGTGTCGAGTTCCCAAAGTTTCGCTAATAGGTATAAGACCCTTCCAAAGAATCACTCGCATGGCGCCACACCCCGCACAACGTGTTCATTTCTTGCTTAAGATCCAGGAACAAACGCTTGGGTCAACTGGCACAATTGACAGTTGATTTGTGAACGCAAAGGGAGAAACCATGGAAAAAATCCTGGCCCAGAGCACAAGCCTCATGCGCATATCGGCGAGATCTTTGAAAGCCAATCAACGGAATACCGTGATGAGTATTCAAGGAAGTGGCTCCCCGCAAAATTACTCACCGTATGGCTTCATTCGGACTGACTTAGCGACGACCCTGTTGGCTTTTGCCGGACAAAGGCTGGAGGTGATTACGGGGAGCTATCCACTAGGCAATGGATACCGTACCTATCATCCGGGACTCATGCGATTTACTCAGCCGGATGCATTTTCCCCGTTTGGTAAAGGCGGGCTGAATGGCTACGGCTACTGCCTGGGCGATCCGGTCAATAGAGTCGACCTGAACGGACGCTGGCCATCCGTGCCCACCTGGATGAAAAAGCCGTTCAACTGGTTGTCAGAGAGGTTATTCAACAGCCCGCATCAACCCGACATCGTCCTCGCAAGAAATTTGGACAACGATACGACCCCCTACAATCAGTTGGTAACGACAGACAGCTCCAGCCAAAGCTTCAACTCAGGAAACCCGCACTGGGGTGCTACCAGCCTGAACTACCAGCAGATGCAGCCGCCACGACCAAGCCGATTGCGCCCTCTGACTACCCGTGAAAAAGCACAAATTGCAGTGGCAGCCCCTGCGTACGCAGGACTCAGCTTATGGCTTTCGTATGAGGTAGCTACCGGTATCATGTACCCAGCCAATATCCATGCCAGCCAGATAAGCACCAGATACGTCGTGGGTATGTTGGCTGGAATCCTCACGGAAACCATTACGCTGGTTCCGATGGTTTACGCCGCAGCTAGATTGCTTCGTCGAGGCCCAGAAAATAATGGCACATCACGCGTTTAGAGTTTTGGCTCACGACTGCGAATTCTCACCTGCTGCGCCGGCACCCGTGCATGCCATTGCACCACCCCCAACGCCTCCACCTGAAACTCACTGCGCATCACCCTGCCCTGCTCCTCGAACGACAGCTGCAACAGGTAATGCCCACTGTTGAGCAGCAACCCCTCGCTCAACCGTTCGAACGTCTCGTCATCCACCGCCCCCAGCGCCTGGCGCAACGCCGAGGCATCTTCATACCCCGACGCCGGCCGGCCACTGATGATGCGGCTGAGCAACGAGCGCGGATAACGCCCCTCATACAGCGCATCGAGCAACGGCAGGTGCTCCAGTCCCAAGGCATTGGCATTCAGGCGCCAGCCAGTGGTCTGCGGCAAGGCGCACAGCATCGGGTAGCGGCGTTGGCGGGTAGCGTCCGGTTCGAGCAACAGATTCAGCTCGCTGCTATCGAGCATCGCCTGGTTGGCGGCCAGCCGCGGCGGTTGCTGGCGCAGGTATTGGGCGCTCTCGGCGCCTTGCAGACGGGCATCGCTGTCACTGTCGAGCCAGTCTGCCAGCGCATCGACCAGGCGCTCGGCGGCCATGTCGTCACCCAGCAGGTGCTTCAGCTGTCGCTCGGCACGCTCGCCATCGGCCCCCAGCAGCGCATTCACATTGAAGCAGGTGTGCTGGTCGCGCACCCGCAACTGCGCCTGCCCGGCACCGAAATCGTAGTTCAGCGGTTGCCCGCGCAAGGCTTGCCAGAACAACGGGCTGATCCGCCAGGACGGGTCACGCAGGGCCTGTTCGGCATAGGCCAGGCCGGCCTGCTCCATGGCTCGCACCTGTACCCGCTGGCGCAACAGCTGCACCTCATCCACCTGACGGCGGCCATCCTCCACCAGCCAGGCCATGCCTGCGGCGAGCATGGCCAGCACCACCATCACCATCAGCAGTGCCGCGCCCTGCTGCCGCCTGTTTCCCATCCCGCGTCCCCTTTTCAATCGATGAAAGGCGCCAGTCAACACGCGGGTTGTTGCAGCCAGGTTGCAATGGCCTTGCAGTCATCTGGGCGTCATCTGCAACCGGCAGGATTGGCCTTCATTTTCATGACCTTACAGGAGTGGTCGAAATGGGTGGCATCGGAATCTGGCAAATGGTGATCGTACTGCTGATCGTGTTTCTGCTGTTTGGCACCAAGCGCCTCAAAGGCCTGGGCAGCGATGTCGGCGAAGCGATCCAGGGCTTTCGCAAATCCATGGGCGGCGACCATGACGTCAACGCGCCAGGCGCCGCTCAAGTGCAGCAACAGCCACCCGTAGCCACTCAGGCCACGCAGCAGCCACAAGCGGATCGCCAGGCCTGATGTTCGAGATTGGCTTCAGCGAACTCTTGCTGGTCGGCATCGTCGCGCTGCTGGTGCTTGGCCCGGAACGCCTGCCGGTCGCGGCGCGCACCCTGGGCCGCGGCCTGGGGCAGGCACGCCGGGCGATGCATGGCTTGCGCGCGCAGATGCAGCGAGAGCTCGATATGCCCAACCTCGACAGCGCGCGCCTGCAACGCCTGGAACAGGAGATCCGCCAGGGCATCAGCCTCACCGCGGAACCGGCCAATACTGCAGCCCCTACCACCGTTTCCCGCGAGGGCACCCCATGAGCATTGCCCAGGACCCGGCAGCCCCCATGCCCTTGACCGACCACCTGCGCGACCTGCGCAAGCGCCTGGTGCGCTGCCTGTTGCTGCTGGCCGCCGTGTTCGCTGGGCTGTTCCCCTTTGCCCAGCAGCTTTACACCGTGATCTCGGAACCGCTGCGCCGCTTCCTGCCGGAAGGCGCCAGCATGATTGCCACCAGCGTCACCTCCCCGTTCCTCACACCGTTCAAGCTGACGGCGATGTGTGCGCTGTTCGTGGCCATGCCGCTGTTGCTGCACCAGGCCTGGGGCTTTCTCGCTCCGGGCTTGTACCGCCGCGAGCGGCGCATCGCCCTGCCGTTGCTGGTATCGAGCATCGTGCTGTTCTATGCCGGCATGGCCTTCGCGTTCTACCTGGTGTTCCCGATGATGTTCGGCTTTTTTGCCAGCGTGACACCGGATGGTGTGGCCATGATGACCGACATCAGCCAGTACCTGGACTTCATCATGGCGCTGTTCTTGGCGTTCGGCCTGGCCTTCGAGATCCCGGTGGCGACCTTCATCGTGGTGTGGGTGGGGCTGGCCGATGTGGCCACGTTACGGCGCAGCAGGCCATACGTGATCGTCGGGTGCTTCGTGGCTGGGATGATCCTCACCCCACCCGATGTGTTCTCGCAGACCATGCTGGCGGTGCCGATGTGGCTGCTGTTCGAAGTGGGGCTGCTAGCCGGCAAACTGGTTGCCAAGCCTGTGGTAGCACCGGCCGCGTCCACAGCAGGGGAGGTATTCCTACGCAGGTAAAGCTGCAAGATGCTATCTGGTTGGCCCCCCCATCACGCTGGGCGCTCACCTCTGAATGGAACGACGCCCATGCCTCCTGAAAACGACGCCAACACCCCGCTTCTGGAAAGTACCCATGCGCTAGAGCAACTTCGTACCTTTGCCCTGGACACCGAAACAAGCCTGTTTATCTCGCTGTTCATGTCCGCATTTGGCACAGATGTGCCTGTTGAGGTCTACCTGAAACTGCAGTCTGATCTGCATGAAGGGAACCTCGCCAACCCGCTGCATCAGGTTGCAACGCAGCCCGATGCAGCTGCCCGGTTCGACGAGACCACCCACGCGATCCTGGTGTCCGAGGCTGCAATCGAGCAGGCAAGAACCCATGACTACGAAAGCGTCAACTTGCACGCCGCCATGATCAGGGCATTTGGTGAATACCTCAGCAGCATCATAAGGCAGGGCGTTGATACCCCTGCGCTGGAACCAGCCGAAAGGCCAAGTCACGGGGTCGCTTATGCCGCGATGATATTTTTCTGTGGGTCGAAGACGGCAGACGGCACCGCGTTCGCGACTTTCGCGGGCGACGAAATACGCCTGACCCGACCGAACCTTGAGCCTGCTCCCCAGAAAGAACCGTTCTCTGCCGGCGATGGTGGGGGCAAACCCGGTTCTTTCGGCCACGCATCCCTGGAAAAAGGATTGGCCAGTATCGGTTTCACCGATGAAGAACGCAGGAGCATCTATTTTGGCAACTGGCTACGGGATTTCTCCCAGCTGCTTGACCCCAAGCTGGTTCGCCATCCGGACGCACCCAAGAACTTTCCGGCCCTTCTGTCCCGCCATGCGCTGACCCAACTGGTCGATCTTCTGGCACTGAAAGAATTCCACGACCTGCAAGATACGCCGGAACGTCGCAGCGCCTACACCGTAAAGCCAGACATGCTAGGGGTATATCGCCCCTCCGAGCATATCGACAACCCACTGAATCCGGCCACCGATGCGAGCGATCCGCAAGCCATCGATGAGGATTTCGAGCCCCTGGTAACCCACGGCCACGCACTGCTGGAGGTCGACCCGCAACGCTCGATGCCTGCCTACATTGCCAGCGCTGCACGCTATATGTATGAAAAGCTGATAGACGCCATGCAAGCGGGCAATACCATCGAGGGCAGGCGCTACTTCGGCGAGGCGCTGCATTTACTGGAGGATTACTTCGCCCATTCAAACTTCGTCGAACTGTGCCTGCGCAAAAGGCAGCATGACGTATTACCCTGGATTACCCGAGCAGAGTGCAAGCATGGTTTGCCGGTAGTGACCGGCATGTTCGGCGGCCTGGACGTGATCGCCAGCATTGCCGAGCCTGTGAGCAAGATTCTTTTCGAAGTGAAAACCCTAGACTTCAAACGCACGAGTCCGGGATATCGCAGTGAAGCAGAGCAAGTGTTGCTGATACTGCTTGAAGAACATCAGAGTGATAAACCACTTACGTGGCTAAAAACCTATCTTGAATGGCGCGACGAGGCGGCAGCAGATCCGCTGTTTGGTTTGTACCAGGCTGCCAGTTGGCTAGCCGGGCTTCCCCTGACGCTGTTGCAGAATGCAATCAATACCACCCTTCAGGGCATACTCGGATGGGTAGGCGACGGTATTGACGAGCTTCAGACGCTTTCAGGCCACAATCCCAACGAGATAGCTGGCTTGCACCCGACCCACTCGCAGTTGGCGAAAGACCACGACACCCACCCATTTCATGAGTTGGCAGTCTATTTGGCTACCCATGCGGTGCAGGAGGTTGGCCGATCGATGTACCAGTACTGGCAAGGCGACAGTGAGCGAGACCCGGCTTCCGTGGCGATGGGCTTCATCCTTCATCCCAACGATGATGATTGGCATGACGACATCGTCGCCGCTTGGGAGGCAATGGATCGCGAGCGTTCAAGGCGCAACATCCGCCTGGGCAGCAATCTCGGTGAACTGGCAGAGCTGCAGGCGCAACTTGAAAGAGAAGAGCAGGAAAGAGTGAGGGTGTTTGGAGAAAGCTTCCGAAACGCCCCAAATAGCGTTTCGGATATCATCAGCAACGCGTTTCCCTTCGGCTGAACCGTCAGAACGCCTCGAGCCGCCAGACCTCATAGGCCGGCGTCTCGTACGGGTGGCTCTGCTTGAGCGCAGCGACGACCTGAGCGATCAGGTCGTCAGCCACCACCAGTTCCACCTTCCACTCCTCGACCACCTCGACCTGGCCAGCCTGCCCGATGAACGGCTGGCTGCCGCCCAACGGGCGGAACTGGCCCTGGCCCAGGGTCTGCCAGGCGCAGTGGTCGTAGTCGCCGATACGCCCGCCACCGGCGGCGAACACGGCGGCCTTGACCACTTCAACGTGGCTGGCCGGGACGAAGAAGGCGAACTTGTACACGCCTTAGTTAACCCACACCCGCGCATTGCGGAACATACGCATCAGCGCGGCATCTTCCTGCCACTCATCAGGGCGCCAGGAGTTCTGCACGGCGCGGAACATACGCTCCGGGTGCGGCATCATGATGGTCACGCGGCCGTCGCGGCTGGTCAGGCCGGTGATACCACGCGGCGAGCCGTTCGGGTTGGCCGGGTAGGCTTCGGTGACCTTGCCGTGGTTGTCGACGTAGCGCAGGGCCACACAACCGGACAGGTCGGCCGCCAGCAGTGCCTCTTCGCTGGCGAACTCGGCATGGCCTTCACCGTGGGCGATGGCGATCGGCATGCGCGAACCGGCCATGCCCTGCAGGAAGATCGAGTTGGACTTCTGCACCTCGACCATGGCCACACGCGCCTCGAACTGCTCCGAGCGGTTGCGCACGAAGTGCGGCCAGTGCTCGGTACCCGGAATCAGCTCGTGCAGGTTGGACATCATCTGGCAACCGTTGCACACGCCCAGGGCGAAGCTGTCGGTACGCTCGAAGAAGGCCTGGAAGGCATCGCGGGCGCGGCTGTTGAACAGCGCCGACTTGGCCCAGCCTTCACCAGCGCCGAGCACGTCACCGTAGGAGAAGCCACCGCAGGCGACCAGGCCCTTGAAGGCTTCGAAGTCGACACGGCCGGCGAGGATGTCGCTCATGTGCACGTCGATGGCGGCGAAGCCTGCACGGTCGAAGGCGGCAGCCATCTCGACCTGGCCGTTGACGCCCTGCTCGCGCAGGATCGCCACTTGCGGGCGCACGCCCTTCTTGATGTACGGCGCGGCGATGTCATCGTTGACGTCGTAGCCCAGCTTGACCGACAGGCCAGGGTTTTCTTCCTCGAGCAGCAGGTCGAATTCCTGGTCGGCGCAGTCGGCATTGTCGCGCAGGCGCTGGATCTGGTAGCTGGTTTCGGCCCACTGGCGCTGCAGCATGCGACGGTCGTCGTCGAACAGCACTTCGCCGTTGAGGCTGATGGAGACTTCGCCGTTGTTGATCGGCTTGCCGATCACCGCAACGCATTCTTCGCCCAGGCCGGCGGCGCTGAACTGTGCCAGCACGTCCGGGGTAGCATCCTGGCGAACCTGGATGACCGCGCCCAGCTCTTCGTTGAAGAGGATGGCGGCGACGTCGGCCTTGCTGTCGGTCAGCGGGTCGAGTTGCAGGTCGAGGCCGCAGTGGCCGGCGAAGGCCATTTCCAGCACGGTGGTCAGCAGGCCACCGTCGGAACGGTCGTGGTAGGCCAGCAGGTGGCCGTCGGCGTTCAGGCCCTGGATCACGGCAAAGAATGCCTTGAGGTCTTCGGCGTCGTCGACGTCCGGTGCCTGGGCAGCGATCTTGCCGTAGGTCTGGGCCAGGATCGAGGCGCCCATGCGGTTCTTGCCACGGCCCAGGTCGATCAGGATCAGGTCGGTCTCGCCCTTGTCCATGCGCAGCTGCGGGGTCAGGGTCTGGCGAATGTCGGTGACCGGGGCGAAGCCGGTGATGATCAGCGACATCGGCGAGGTGACGCTCTTCTCGACGCCCTCTTCGCTCCACTTGGTCTTCATCGACATCGAGTCTTTGCCGACCGGAATGGTGATGCCCAGCTCCGGGCACAGCTCCATGCCGACAGCCTTGACGGTGTCGTACAGGCGGGCGTCTTCGCCGGGGTGGCCGGCGGCGGACATCCAGTTGGCCGACAGTTTGATGTCGGACAGCTTGTCGATGCGTGCAGCGGCCAGGTTGGTGATGGTCTCGCCAATCGCCATGCGGCCGGAGGCCGGGGCATCCAGCAGCGCCAGCGGGGTACGCTCGCCCATCGCCATGGCTTCGCCGGTGTAGACGTCGAAGCTGGTGGCGGTGACGGCGCAGTCGGCCACCGGAACCTGCCACGGGCCGACCATCTGGTCGCGGGCAACCAGGCCGGTGATGGTGCGGTCGCCGATGGTGATCAGGAAGCTCTTGCTGGCCACGGCCGGGTGGCTGAGCACGCGCTGCACGGCAGCGTCCAGGTCCAGCTGGCTCGGGTCGAAATCATCGCCCAGCTCGGCTTCGCGGGTGACCGAACGGTGCATCCGCGGCGGCTTGCCCAGCAGCACGTCGAGCGGCATGTCCACCGGGGTATTGCCGAAGTGGCTGTCGCTGACGGTCAGGTGCGGTTCTTCAGTCGCTTCACCGACCACGGCAAACGGGCAACGCTCGCGTTCGCAGATGGCCTGGAAGCGCTCGAAATCGACGGCGCTGACCGCCAGCACGTAGCGTTCCTGCGATTCGTTGCTCCAGATTTCGTGCGGGGCCATGCCCGGCTCGTCGTTGGGCACGTTGCGCAGTTCGAAGCGGCCACCGCGGCCACCGTCGTTGACCAGCTCCGGGAAGGCGTTGGAGATACCACCGGCGCCGACGTCGTGGATGAAGGCGATCGGGTTCTTGTCGCCCAGCTGCCAGCAGCGGTCGATGACCTCCTGGCAACGGCGCTCCATTTCCGGGTTTTCGCGCTGCACCGAGGCGAAGTCCAGGTCAGCCGAGCTGGCACCGGTGGCCACCGACGAAGCGGCGCCGCCGCCCAGGCCGATCAGCATGGCCGGGCCGCCGAGCACGATCAGCTTGGCGCCGACAGTGATCTCACCCTTCTGCACGTGGTCTTCACGGATGTTGCCCATGCCGCCGGCAAGCATGATCGGCTTGTGGTAGCCGCGCACTTCTTCACCGTGCGGGGTGTCGATGGCCTGCTCGAAGGTACGGAAGTAGCCGGTCAGGGCCGGACGGCCGAATTCGTTGTTGAACGCGGCGCCACCCAGTGGGCCTTCGATCATGATGTCGAGGGCGTCGACAATGCGCTCAGGCTTGCCGTAGGCCTGCTCCCATGGCTGTTCGAAGCCAGGGATGCGCAGGTTGGACACGGTGAAGCCGGTCAGGCCGGCTTTTGGCTTGGCGCCACGGCCGGTCGCGCCTTCGTCGCGGATTTCGCCGCCGGAGCCGGTGGAGGCGCCGGAGAACGGGGCGATGGCGGTCGGGTGGTTGTGCGTCTCGACCTTCATCAGGATGTGCACCGGCTCCTTCACCGCGCCGTACTGGCGGGTTTCAGGGTTCGGGAAGAAGCGCCCGGCAACGCTGCCGACGATCACCGAGGCGTTGTCCTTGTAGGCCGACAGCACGCCTTCGTTGTGCATCTGGTAGGTGTTCTTGATCATGCCGAACAGGCTCTTTTCCTGAGCCTGGCCGTCGATGTCCCAACTGGCGTTGAAGATCTTGTGGCGGCAGTGCTCGGAGTTGGCCTGGGCGAACATCATCAGTTCGATGTCGTTCGGGTTGCGCTTGAGCCCCTGGAAGGCGTTGACCAGGTAGTCGATCTCGTCTTCGGCCAAGGCCAGGCCCAGGTCGATGTTGGCCTGGGCCAAGGCGGCGCGGCCACCGGCGAGGATGTCGACCGAGGTCATCGGCTTGGGCTGGGCGTGGCTGAACAGGTCGGCTGCCTGCTCCAGCTTGGCCAGCACGCGCTGGGTCATGCGGTCGTGCAGTTCGGCGGCGATCAGCTCGGCGTCGGCGTCGCTCAGGTTGCCGGCCACGTAGTAGGCGATGCCGCGCTCCAGGCGCTGGATCGACTGCAGGCCGCAGTTGTGGGCGATATCGCTGGCCTTGCTGGCCCATGGCGAGATGGTGCCCAGGCGCGGTACGACCAGGAACAGGCGGCCGGTCGGCTCCTGCACCGGCACGCTCGGGCCGTATTTGAGCAGACGGCCCAGCACCTGCTGCTGGTCGGCGGTCAGCTCGCCGTCAACGTCGGCGAAGTGGGCGAATTCGGCATACAAACCAGTAACAGCGGGGACTTTCTGGCTCAGTTGCTCGAGTAATTTACCGTGGCGAAAGGCAGAAAGGGCAGGAGCGCCGCGCAGGATCAACATCGTCGGGACAGCCTCAGGAAGGGGTGTGCTTAGAGGCCGTGCATTCTAGCCTAATTCGACGGCTTTCGGCACCCGCTCTAAGCCATGGCTGCCGGGCGGCGGAACCGGACTTCGGGGTCAGATTTCAGAGGGTTCGCCTTTAGTCATTCAGCGCCTGTGAGATCGAGCGCCGCGCGGGCGGCGCTCGATCTCACAGGCGCTGAATGTGTCGAGGCGGGCACCTGGTGGCCTTGATGCAATCCACCCGCCCCACCACACAACCCTGCTACCAGACAAGCTATCTGTTGTCGAGATATGGCTAGGCCAGTCCTTTGCGTATACTGCAACCTATGTTCGCCCACACTGCTTTGCGCCAACGTTGCGCCAGATGGCTAATCGCAACCGGACTCTTTCTGCTGCTTGGTGCCTGCGTTGAAAAACCCAGCACCCTCGAGCGCGTGAAGGAGGACGGCGTGCTGCGCGTGATCACCCGCAACAGCCCGGCCACCTACTTCCAGGACCGCAACGGCGAAACCGGCTTCGAGTACGAGCTGGTCCAGCATTTCGCCGAGGATCTCGGCGTCAAGCTGCAGATCGAGACCGCCGACAACCTCGACGAACTGTACGACTCGCTCGGCAAGCCTTCCGGCCCGGTGCTGGCAGCGGCCGGGCTGGTCAGCAGTGACCGGCGCAAGGCCCAGGTCAGGTACTCGCACCCTTACCTGGAAGTGACCCCGCAGGTCATCTACCGCAACGGCCGTCCGCGCCCCACCGATGCCAAGGGCCTGGTTGGCAAGAAGATCATGGTGCTCAAGGGCAGCAGCCACGCCGACCAGCTGGCCGAACTGAAAAAGCAGTATCCGGGCCTTGAATACGAGGAATCCGACGCGGTCGAAGTGGTCGACCTGCTGCGCATGGTCGACGAAGGGCAGATCGACCTGACCCTGGTCGACTCCAATGAACTGGCCATGAACCAAGTGTACTTCCCCAACGTGCGGGTCGCCTTCGACCTGGGCGACACCCGCGACCAACGCTGGGCGGTGGCGGCCGGTGATGACAACAGCCTGCTCAACGAGATCAACGCATTCCTCGACAAGGCACAGAAGAACGGCACCCTGCAGCGCCTGAAGGACCGTTACTACGGCCATGTCGACGTCCTTGGCTACGTCGGCGCCTACACCTTCGCTCAGCACCTGCAACAGCGCCTGCCCAAGTACGAGAAGCACTTCAAGAGCTACGCCAAGGTCGAACAGGTCGACTGGCGCCTGCTGGCAGCCATCGGCTACCAGGAATCGATGTGGCAGCCGGAAGTCACCTCCAAGACCGGCGTGCGGGGCCTGATGATGCTGACCCAGCGCACCGCCCAAGCCATGGGCGTGTCCAATCGCCTGGACCCGAAGCAGAGCATCCAGGGCGGTGCCAAGTACTTCATGAAGATCAAGGAAGAGCTCGACGACAGCATCCAGGAGCCGGACCGCACCTGGTTCGCCCTGGCCGCCTACAACGTCGGCACCGGCCACCTGGAAGACGCCCGCACCCTGGCCAAGCGCGAAAAGCTCAACCCGAACAAGTGGCTGGACGTGAAGAAGATGCTGCCGCGCCTGGCGCAGAAGCAGTGGTATCGGCAGACCAAGTACGGCTATGCCCGCGGCGGCGAGCCCGTGCACTTCGTGGCAAACATCCGCCGTTACTACGACATCCTCACCTGGGTGACCCAGCCGCAGCTCGAAGGCCAAGTGGCCGAGGGCAACCTGCATGTGCCCGGGGTGAACAAGGACAAGCCGGCGGATCAGTCGCCGCCGATGTAATAACCGATTGCAGCTTGCCCTCGCCTGAACACACGAATGACATGATTGCAGCCGACTCCATCACGCCGAGCAAGAAATCACAAGTATCGCTACTGGCATAATTGCCAGTTACGCCACGACTGATATTTGTTTAAAACACGTCAGCACACTTGTGCATTCAATCATGGGGATGAACATGAGCAAATTGACCTGTTTACTGTGCGCGCTACTGATCAGCAACCTGGCCCATGCCGAAGTATCGCAAAGTACCAATGGCCAAGTGCAGCTTAAGAAGAAGAACGAAATGTATGCCTGCGCGACGCTGGACATTCAGGAGCGTGACGCGGCCTACATGGGTAACTACCCTTGCAAGAATGATGAAGTTTACGACTTCAAGCTGGAGCAGGCAGTCAAGGGTTCGGTAATCGTGCTGGGTGCAGATAACCCTAAAGGTGCCAAGGACTGTCCGCTCGATGACTGGCTCTTCCACCTGGAGGTGACCAGTGATGCGCCACTGGTCACCGACTGGATTTCAATTGAGAGTTTGAGATTTAAAAGAACCGGTGATGATGTTCTCCCAGGCCTTAAAATGCAGAAGAACCAATACGACCACGGTAACATTGCAGGGAAACTTTCTTGCGTAGATACGCAACCTGCCAGTTAAGCGCGAGCACTCCCTGCTCCGTCATCAGGCAAGAGCAGGGAGTGGCAAACTTCATGGATTTTTTGCCCGGCGGGCCTTGAAGAAGTCGCTCAGGATCTGCCCACACTCTTCCGCCAGCACCCCGCCCTCCACCATCACCCGATGGTTGAGAAAGCCCTGCCCGAAGAACTGCCCCTGGCTCTGCACGATCCCCGCCTTGGGCTCCAGCGCACCGAACACCACCCTGGCCACGCGCGAATGCACGATCAGCCCCGCACACATGCTGCACGGCTCCAATGTCACGTAGAGGGTGCTGCCTGGCAGCCTGTAGTTGCTGGCAGCCTTGGCCGCCGCGCGAATGGCCACCATTTCGGCGTGGGCGCTGGGGTCGCTGTCGACGATTGGCCGGTTGAAGCCCTGGCCGATCACCTGCCCATGCTGCACCAGTAAGGCGCCCACCGGCACCTCGCCCATGGCCGCGCCCTCGGCGGCCAGGGCCAGGGCCAGGCGCATGAATTCCTGATCGCGGCTGCGATCGATGATCTGCGGCCGCATCAGACCACCGCGATCGCGGCCATCAGGCCGGTTTCCATGTGGTCGATGACGTGGCAGTGGAACATCCAGGTGCCCGGGTTATCCGCCACCAGTGCAACCTGGGCACGCTCGTTCTTGCCCAGCAGGTAGGTATCGGTGAAATAAGGTTCGGGGATTTGCCGGCGATTGGAGCCGATCACCTTGAAACTCATGCCGTGCAGGTGCACCGGGTGCTGGTACTGGGTCATGTTCTTCAGCTCGAAGATGTAGCTCTTGCCCTTTTTCAGCGTGGCGATCGGCCGGTCGGCGCAGGTCTTGTCGGTGATGTCCCAGGCCTGGCCGTTGATCTGCCACATGCTCGACGGTTTGTCCGGATCGCCGGTGACCGAGACAGTCGCCGCCCATTCGAAATTGAAGTTCAGCTTCTCGGCATTCTCCAGGTCCGGCTCGGCAATCGGGTTCGCCGGCAGGGCCTTGGGCCACTCGCCCGGTGCTTCGTTGCTGGCCACCGAGCGCAAGGTGCCCAGGCGCACGAAACCGTCGCGCAGGGAAATTTCCTCGCCCGCCTGGGGAATGCGGATGGCCAGGCAGATGCGCATGCCCGGGCCGAGCCAGTATTCGTCATCCAGCGGACGCGGGGTCACCGGGTTACCGTCGAGGGCATAGATTTTCGCCTCGCAGTTGCCCTTGAGGTTGAGGCGGTAGGTCCAGGTGTTGTCCAGGTTGAGCAGGCGCACGCGCACCACCTGCCCGGCCGGCAACTCGGTGACCGAGTCGGCCTGCCCATTGATGGTAATCAGCCGCCCGGCGGTGCCGTTGCGCGCGGCCTCGCGGGGGATGCTGAAGGGCAGCCAGGCGCCCTGCTCGTCGACGTGCCAGTTCTTCAGGCTCAGGGTGCGCTCGTGGTTGAACCCGGTGGGCTCGCGCTCCTCGACAATCAGCGGGCCGACCAGGCCACGGCCAAGCTCTTCGGAGCTGCTGACATGGGGGTGGTACCAGTAGCTGCCGGCATCCGGCACACGGAACTTGTAGTCGAAGTATTCGCCCGGCTTTACCGGCAGCTGCGAAACGTAGGGCACGCCGTCCATTTCCAGCGGCAGGCGGATACCATGCCAGTGGATGGTGGTTTCCACCGGCAGGTGGTTGATGAAGCGCACCCGCAACCAGGTGCCCTGACGCACCCGCAGCTCGGTACCCGGTGCCGACGGGCCGAAGGCCCAGGCTTCGGTCTTGAAGCCCGGTACCAGCTCGACGTCCAGCGGCGCGGCGATCAGCTCGTAGTCATGCCCGGCATTGTCGTCCTCGACCTTGCCCAGCCAGTAACGTGCCGCGCCACCGGCGCCCAGGCCAACTACAACCAGGCCGGTCAGGCCCTTGAGCATTTGTCGACGGGTGAAGGACATCGCTGCGGGTACCTCATATTCTGCGCAATCAAGCTGCCAGCAGTGGCTGGCGATGAAGGGCGAATACGATACACCTGCAATTGAGAAATATTAAGTGAAGTGTGCTGGACGCCGGGTTTCACAGCAATATTTATGGCCTCTCGGTCGAGCATGTAGATCACGCTGGCGCATCATCAAGCCCCGCGAGACAAACCATGGCCCTCACCGAACAGCAGCAACAAGACCAGGTTGCGTTGAAACGCATTGCCACAGCGCTGAATGTCGCTTGCCCCGACATGGTACAAATGGCACGTGAAGCCGCCTTGGCACTGCTAGCCCGTCACCGGCTCGACACGTTGGAACCTGACCAGGTCTACTTGCATCGTTTCCATGAAGCCGTCAGCAGCCCGCGCACCTTCACTGGCTGGCAGCATTTCACCCCACCCTTCGAATCGATGACGCTCGTGCAACTGGTCATGTACCGCTTTACCGCTGCCGAGCAAGATGCAAGCGACTTGCTGAGTACCTATTCGGGCTTCTACGCCAAGGGGCCTGGCGAAGCTATCTATGACGAGCACAACGAAATACGGCTGTTGCCAAAAGATGCACTCGACTACTTCTGGGAAATCGATTTCCGTAGCCGCTTCGAGCTACGCGCCAGCGAATTCTGCGCCAAACACGGCGACGACTTGCGCACCATGGCGAAAGCCACATTCCTCGCAGAGGCGCTGCAAATCTGCAAGCACGCCGGCAATAGTGCGCTGGCCACACGCGTCCAGCAAGCCGCCAAGGCCTTGGCCGGTGAGCACGACGGCGCAGTCACCCTGCAATATCTTCGCCAGTCGACACTGCCAGCCCACGGCGTAAGTGTCTACGCGTTCAGCATCGGTGAGCGCATCTCCAGCGATATCCTGAGAATCGTCTTTGCAGATGGCCAGCAACTGCTCTACGTGCCGAGCCAACTGCAGGCATTTCACCTGTTCGTCAGCGATCGCGAGCTTCACGCCTGGGTCCTGGCAAACACCCTCGAGCCTTTGCAGAAAGCGCGGCTGATGAGCCATTTTCCGCTAGCCGAGCATCAGCCCAGTGCTGCCCACAAGACGGTGGATTTCTTCTCCCACTATGCGGCCATAGGCCTGGGCGGCCTGTTCGAGATCATGCGGCGACAGTGGAATGCCGCCGAGATCGGCGGTGTCGACAAACCGGATACGCCCCTGCACATCGACGCCTTCAGCCACTTAAGCCAAGCTGCACAGCAGCGAATGACCGACGATGCACAGTTTGCGTTGCACTCCAACTGGGATATCCGCAAGGACATGCTGCGCGGCTACCTGAGGGCCGGCCTGAAGGTGTTCGGCCCGCTCACGGTGCTGGCCTCGCCGGTAGCACTGGCATGCGCGGGTGCCGGGGCCGCCCTGATCACCCTGGATATCGACGAGGCATACAACGGCCACAATAGCGCTGAACGCCAGGCCGCCGTGGAGAATGCCCTCTTCGATATCATCGACACCTTGCAGTTCGGATTAGCCGCCGTCAGCGGTGCCGGCGCAGTTACCCCGGAAGCGGGCGATGTCGTTCCGCCCATGGAGACCCCGGTCGAACCGGTTCCGCCTGCAGAACTGGAGCCTGCGACCCAGGAGGAAATCGACATCTGGGTACCCAAGGCCTTTCAGCCAGGCGAACTGAACGACCCACTTGCGGCACTGCAGAGCAACGACATCGTCACCAGCACACCCGGCAGCGCAACGCTGGAGGGCATTCACACCCAGGATGGCAAATTCTATGTGATGGTCGCCGACCTGACCTACCAAGTGCGCTATGTCGGCGAGTTGAAGACCTGGGTCATCGTCGACCCCGAGAACCCCTTCGCTTTCCGTCAGAGTGTACCCATCATTCGGGATGCCGACGGCTCCTGGAAACCACAGCCTACCCTCGGGCTCAAAGGCGGCACGCCAAGATTCCTGCTCAAGGCATGGGGGCGCCTGCAGCCCCGACCGGCACTGGCGCCATTGGGGCTGGAGCTTTACACCCTGACTGAAGACGAGCGCTTGCAACTCAAGCCATTCGCACTGGAAAACGAGAACCCTTCCGGCCTCATGCAGTACTCCGATACCCCCTTGACCAGGCCGTATCACCGAGCGCTCGGGCAAATGACCCGTGACGTCAATGCGTTCTACGATCAGGTACAACTGCCAATACGTCCTGCATTACCGGCTTTCGCGCCCAGCGCCAATGCCCGGCAAATCATCGCCAGCCTGTATGAAGAAAACCAGGGACTGGTACTCGGTGAGTCCCACAACGAAGAGTGCGCCAGACAGTTCCTGACTCAGAACATGCGACAGCTCAAACGCCGGGGCGTGAACGTGTTGTACTCGGAGCACTTCATGATCGACTACCAGCAGGCCGACATGGACGTGTTCAATCGAACCGGGGTACTGCCAGCCGAACTGAAAACCTATGTCGAAGCCTGGGATGCAGAAGCGCAGTTGCGAGAGACCACCCGGACGATCAGGTACACCCTCAAGCGAGTGCTGTACGAAGCCTATGCCCAGAACATTCGGGTGCAAGGCATCGACACCATGGTCGGCTACCGCATGGGCTGGGAGATGGGCCCTCCTTTCAACGCTGCTCGCCAGCGCATGATGAACTACACGGCCCAGCGGATCATGACGGCCGACCAAGCCCAACGCGGCCCATCGAAATGGGTGGCGCTGATGGGCAACACACACGCCAACACATTCGAGCGCGTGCCCGGGGTGAGCGAACTGCAGGGCTGCATCGGCCTGCGTGTGGTGGGTGTGCCCCGCCCCAGTCGCTTGAGTATCGGCGTCGATCCAGGCCTTGAGATTGACGAAGAGTTCGTGCAGAGCGACCTCTTGCTGTCGGTTCCGTCTGGCCGCGCTTGAGTTAGGCGTTCGTCCCGCCTGCCAACGGCAGGCGACTCTCAGTTCAAGGAATTCCTCATGGCACAGCACCTACTGATCCCTGTCGCAGAACAGCAACTGCGCGCATTGGTCCTGCCACTAGTCAACGCCTGCCCTGACATGCGCCAACTGGCACGGGATGTGGCAAAACGCATTCTGAGGAAGCACGGGCACGCTGAACTCGACCCGGATGATGTCTACCTCAACCGCTTCATGGCAGCGCAAAGCAGCCCCTACACCTTCAGCGGCTGGCAACACCATGACGCCCCTTTCGAATCCTATAGTTTGCCGCAACTGGTCATGCACCGCTTCAATGTCGAGGATCAGGACAACAGCGACCTGCTCAGCTATCTTGCAGGCTTTTACCTGCAAGGGCCGGGCGCCGAGGTTTATGACGAGCACAACGAAGTGCCCATCGCCCCCAAGGATGTGCTGGATGACTTCTGGCAAATCGACTTCAGCAGTCAGTACCACCAGCGGCTTGCGGACTTTTGGCAAAACCATGCCCAGGACTACCGCACCCTTGCCAAGATCAATTTTCTCAGTAAAGTTCTGGAGGTCTGTGCGCATGTCCCGCACAGCGCCCTGGCCGATTGCGCGCGCCAGGTGGCTCAGGCCCTCACCGGCCATGCTCCAGGCCCGCTCACGCTAGAACAACTCCTTGAGCAGCATGTGCCCGATACCGGCATCCGTGTCTGTACGTTCGACATTGGCGGCTACGTGGCCAGTGACTTCCTGCGCATCGAGATGGAGGATGGCCGGCAATTGCTCTACACCTGCGGCGATGACGAGTGCCTGCATCTGTTCGCCACGCGCAAGGAACTGTACTGGTGGGTGCTGATCAACACCAATCAAGCGGGTAATCGAGCCCGGTTCCTCAGTCATTTCCCGGCCGAGACCCATGCACAGAAGGCAGACAGCGCTGGCTTGAACCACTTGATCGACTTGCTGTTCTTCAATTGGGGCGGTGATGACCATCACGCCCTCAACCAACTGGACCGCGAGCTCTCAGGTGATGCTTTCAGCGCTCTGCGCGACAGCATGCGACAGCGCATGATTGACGACGCACACTTCACCTTGCGCTCCAACGGCGATCTGCGCAAACAGATGTGGATTGGTTACCTGAAAGCCTTTGGCCAGATCGCCGCACCACTTGCCGCGCTGGATTGGCCGATAGCCTTGGCCGCCGTGGGTGCAGGGCTTGCCGAAACCGGGCTGAACATTGATCAGGCGGTCAATGGCCACACCACCAGTGAACGCCATACCGGAACGGTCGGAGCAATTTTCGCGGCGGTCGACACCTTGTTCAACGCAACGCTGCTGGCCAGTGCGGGTGCAGGCGTCGCAGAGGGTGAGCTCCCCGGCACCCTCGCCGAACCGCAACCTGCCCCTGTCACACCGGCCGAGCCTAACCCCGGGCCGGCATCGCCCGCAGATATCCAGGCCTGGATTCCCAAGCCATATCAGGCGACACCTGCCGATTCGATCCTGTCACCGTTCGGCAGCAACGAAGTACTCAGCGTCGAACCTGGTAGCGGTGATCTTGCAGGTATCTACTCTCAGAATGGTCATTTCTATGTGCTGATCGACGATCAACCCTACCAGGTCCGCCTTATCGCTGAAATGAAGACCTGGGTAGTCATCGACCCGGAAAACCCTTTTTCCTTTTATCGCAACGTGCCGCTGCGCAGAACTGCCGAGGGCGGCTGGCAGCCACTGGAGCGGGCCGTGCTGCGCGGTGGCGGCCTGACAGATGACATGCTCAGACTGTGGGGAAAACATTCGTCGGGAGCAGCGCCGACGCCATTACCGCCCACGCCATACGAAGTACCGGAAGAGCTGCAACCGATATTGAAACCCTATGCAGAAAACCCCGGCCATGAGCAGGTGCTGAGCGGCATCAAGATATCGATGGATACCCGGATAGACCCTGCAACCGCCGAGTTCAGAAACCTGCGCGATATACTGGCCAAGGATGCGCAGCAATACCTCGCCTCGGTGGAGCCACCCGCCCGCCCGGACATACCAGCGCTCGCTCGTAATGCGTCGGCAAAAGAGATAATCCGTAGCCTGTATGAAAGCAGCGACGGGATGGTTATTGGTGAGAGTCATTCGCAGCTGGGGAGCAAACGGTTCTTGATTGACAATATGTCGGCGCTCAAGAAAGCCAAAGTCAAGGTGCTGTACGTCGAGCACTTCATGACCGACTTCAATCAGGCCGGCCTGGAGGCGTTTCAGCGCAGCGGCAAGATGCCCACTGAATTACAGCGTTATGTCCGAGACCTTGACAGAGGCTACGGTATTGACCAGGCCAGTCGGTACTCGTTCGAGAGCGTATTGCGGGCCGCTCAGAAACTTGGCATCCGCATCCAATCCATAGACTGCATGGCCAGTTACCGGCAAGCGTGGGAATACGCCCCGTCATCAGTGATCCGCCAACAGATGATGAACTTCTATGCTCACGAAATCATTCAGGCTGATCAGGCAATCCGGGGTTCGAGCAAATGGGTCGCCCTGATGGGCAACTCCCATGGCAATACGTTCGAGGGCGTGTTGGGCGTAAGTGAACTCCAGGGCGCGATCGGTCTGCGTGTGGAGGATATCCAGCTAGGCCATGTCGGCGGTATCGAGATCGACCCTGGCCTGACGGTCCTGCAGGACGACTTGAGTGTGCGTAGCGTGAAAGGCGACCTGCGCCTGCAAGTCCCGATCGCCGTGGGCCCACCCGCCAAAGGCAACCTGGAAACCGTGCTGGCCAGCAAAGGCGCATTTGCCTTCGACATCATCGAGGATCGACTGGCACTCATCCATCGCAGCAACGATGGGCAATTGAAGTACACACCGATCATCCAGGATGGTCAGCATGTCTACATCACCCGACCCGGCTGGCCATGGGTCAGCGGGCGACGCTTGCGCGACTTGAGTGAATTGCGTACAGCGCTCCAACATCACGGCTTGCACTACAAGCTCAGGTGATCACGACGCCAGAGACGACAAGGGCGCCTTGCGGCGCCCTTGTGGCTCAACTCATTCCCACTCGATGGTGGCTGGCGGCTTGCTCGACACGTCGTAGGTAACGCGGGAGATACCGTCGATTTCGTTGATGATACGGCCGCTGACGGTTTCCAGCAGCTCGTATGGCAGATGCGCCCAGCGCGCGGTCATGAAGTCCACGGTCTCGACGGCACGCAGGGCAACGACCCAGGCGTAGCGACGGCCGTCGCCAACGACACCGACCGACTTGACCGGCTGGAACACCACGAATGCCTGGCTGGTCTTGTGGTACCAGTCAGCCTTGCGCAGTTCCTCGATGAAGATGTGGTCGGCACGACGCAGGATGTCGGCGTATTCCTTCTTCACTTCACCCAGGATACGCACGCCCAGGCCCGGGCCCGGGAACGGGTGGCGGTAGACCATGTCGTACGGCAGGCCCAGTTCCAGACCGATCTTGCGCACTTCGTCCTTGAACAGTTCACGCAGCGGCTCGACCAGCTTGAGGTTCATTTCCTCCGGCAGGCCACCGACGTTGTGGTGCGACTTGATCACGTGGGCCTTGCCGCTCTTGGCACCGGCCGACTCGATCACGTCCGGGTAGATGGTGCCCTGGGCGAGGAACTGGATGTTCTCCAGCTTGCTGGCTTCGGCATCGAAGATGTCGATGAAGGTGCGGCCGATGATCTTACGCTTCTTCTCAGGGTCCGCTTCGCCTTCCAGGTTGTCGAGGAACTGCTTTTCAGCGTCGGCGCGGATGACCTTGACGCCCATGTTCTCCTTGAACATGGCCATCACCTGGTCGCCTTCGTGCAGACGCAGCAGGCCGTTGTCGACGAAGACGCAGGTCAGCTGGTCGCCGATGGCGCGGTGCAGCAGCGCGGCAACTACCGAGCTGTCAACGCCGCCGGACAGGCCCAGCAGGACGTTGGCCGAGCCGACTTGCTCACGCACCTGGGCGATGGCGTCTTCGACGATGTTGGACGGGGTCCACAGGGCTTCACAGCCGCAGATGTCCTGCACGAAGCGGGACAGGATGCGACCGCCCTGCTTGGTGTGGGTCACTTCCGGGTGAAACTGCACGCCGTAGTAGCCGCGCGAATCGTCGAACATGCCGGCGATCGGGCAGCTCGGAGTGCTGGCCAGCACGTGGAAGTTGCCTGGCATCTGGGTGACCTTGTCGCCGTGGCTCATCCACACGTCCAGGCCCAGCACGCCGTCATCGTCAACGTGGTCTTCGATGCCGTCGAGCAGGCGGCTCTTGCCGACCACATCAACGCGGGCATAACCGAACTCACGCAGGTCGGAACCTTCGACCTTGCCGCCCATCTGCTCGGCCATGGTCTGCATGCCGTAGCAGATACCCAGCACCGGCACGTTCAGGTCGAACACCGCCTGCGGGGCACGCGGGCTGTTGGCTTCGTGGACCGACTCGGGGCCGCCGGCGAGGATGATGCCGCGCGGGTTGAATTCGCGGATCGCTTCATCGTCCATGTCGAACGGGTGCAGCTCGCAGTACACGCCGATTTCGCGCACGCGGCGGGCGATCAGCTGGGTGTACTGGGAACCGAAATCGAGGATCAGGATACGGTGAGCGTGAATGTCGAGGGCCATGACTCAATCTCGTCAGTGGAAATCGGAAACGACGCGGGGCTGTCATGACAGCCCCGCTTGCAAGTTTTGCTGGAAGCCTCAGCCTACGCGGTAGTTAGGGGCTTCTTTGGTGATCTGCACGTCATGCACGTGGGACTCGGCCATGCCGGCACCGGTGATGCGCACGAATTCCGGCTTGGTGCGCATCTCTTCGATGGTCGCGCTGCCGGTGTAGCCCATGGACGAACGCAGGCCGCCCATCAGCTGGTGGATGATCGCGGCCAGGGCGCCCTTGTAAGGAACGCGGCCTTCGATGCCTTCCGGTACCAGCTTCTCGGCGCCGGCCGAGGAGTCCTGGAAGTAACGGTCGGACGAGCCTTGCGCCTGTGCCATGGCACCCAGCGAGCCCATGCCGCGGTAGGCCTTGTAGGAACGGCCCTGGAACAGCTCGACTTCGCCCGGTGCTTCTTCGGTACCGGCGAACATCGAACCCATCATCACGCAGGAAGCACCGGCAACGATGGCCTTGGACAGGTCACCGGAGAAGCGGATACCGCCGTCGGCGATCAGTGGCACGCCAGTGCCTTCCAGTGCAGCGGCGACGTTGGCAATGGCGCTGATCTGCGGCACGCCGACACCGGCAACGATGCGGGTGGTGCAGATCGAGCCTGGGCCGATACCGACCTTGACGGCGTCGGCGCCAGCTTCGGCCAGGGCCTTGGCCGCAGCGCCGGTGGCGATGTTGCCGCCGATCACCTGCACTTGCGGGTAGGTTTCCTTGACCCAGCGAACGCGGTCGATAACGCCTTTGGAGTGACCGTGAGCGGTGTCGACAACCACCACGTCAACGCCGGCGGCAACCAGGGCGGCAACGCGCTCGCCGGTGTCCTTGCCGGTGCCGACCGCAGCGCCGACGCGCAGGCGACCCTGGTCGTCCTTGCTGGCCAGCGGGTAGGCCTTGGCCTTTTCGATGTCCTTGACGGTCATCATGCCCTTGAGGCTGAACTTGTCGTCAACGATCAGGACTTTTTCCAGGCGGTGCTTGTGCAGCAGCTCGCGGACTTCGTTCTTGTCGGCGCCTTCGCGGACGGTGACCAGACGCTCTTTCGGCGTCATCACGTCGCGGACCTTGGCGTCCAAGCGGTTTTCGAAGCGCACGTCACGGGAGGTGACGATGCCGACCAGGTCGCCGTTCGCCAGTACTGGAACGCCGGAGATGTTGTTCAGGCGGGTCAGCTCGAACAGGTCGCGCACGGTGGCGTCGGCGTCGATGGTGATCGGGTCCTTGACCACGCCAGCCTCGAACTTCTTGACCTTGCGCACTTCGCCGGCCTGCTGTTCGATGGTCATGTTCTTGTGGATGATGCCGATGCCGCCTTCCTGGGCCATGGCAATGGCCAGGCGCGCTTCGGTCACGGTATCCATGGCAGCGGAAACCAGCGGAATGTTCAGCTCGATGCCACGAGTCAAACGGGTCTTGAGACTGACTTCATTGGGCAGTACCTCGGAGTAGCCAGGTACAAGGAGGATATCGTCGAAGGTCAGGGCTTCTTGGCTGATACGCAGCATCGCGGGGGCTCCCGGGCGGGAAAAATGGAAGCGCGCCATTATACTCATGCACGGCGCGCCGCTCAATGCAAAATAAGGGCCTTCGGTCAGCGTGATGGCAGTTTTACCTGCACCACTGCCACTGGCTGGTCGAGCCAGTCGGCAAAGCTGTCGAGAAAGGCCTGGGTGAACCCGGCCTCGCCCCAGTTGTTGAAGATGAACCCAAGGTTGGAAAAGGCACATGGCTGCAGGTAAATGAAGCCATTGATGTCGTCCTCATGGCCGCACAGCGGGCAGGTGAAGTTGTCGCTCACCGCCGGCATCCACTCTTCCAGGCTCTCGAACAGCGGCTCGCCGACCTCACGCCGGCATTCCGGGCAGCCGGCCTCCTCGAGGAACCCCTCGGTCGGGGTATAGATGCAACGCTTGAGCATCACTTCCAGGCCATTGACCTGCTCGCCGAACGGCAGCTTTTCAGGGTGCAGGGCGACCTTGCGCGCGCCCTCGGCCAAGGCGTGCCCCATGCGGTTGCCGGTGCGCCCGCAAGTGGTCAGTTGTTCTTCGACGATCTTCTCGCGCACCAGCCAGCGCAGGATGGCCCGCGAACGGGCTTCATGCGAAGGCACGGTGGACAGTTTGGGGACGATGATGCTCTGGGTGTTCATGAACGAAGCGGGCCTGCGGACTGCGGTAATCCTGCAATTCTACAGCTCAGCCGCTCAGGTAGCGACCGATCAGCGCCAGGCCGCTGGCCAGCACCAGCCAGGTGACCAGGCGCACGAAGGCTTCGCGGGAGAGCTTGAGGGTCAGTCGGCGGCCCACCCAGAGACCGATGAACATCACCGGCAGCAGGCAGGCGGCGAGCAGCAACAGGCGGGTATCGGCATACACGCCGGCCAGCAGGAACAGCGACAGGCGCACGAGGGTGCTGCAGCTGATCAACGCGCTCTGGGTCGCGCGCACCTGCTCCTTCACTTCAAGGCGCGCGCTCAGGTAGATCGCATAAAGGAAACCGCCGCTGCCGAACAACGCACCGAACAACCCGCCAACCGTGCCCATGGGCACCGCCCAGAGGCCGGACAACCTGGCCGGGCGCACCTTCACCGCCAGGCCGTAGACCGCATAGGCGGTGACGAACAGGCCCATCAGCAGCAACAGCAGCTCGGACTTCAGGTGCAGCAGGAACACCACGCCCAGGGTGCAGCCCACGGCCATGCAGGGCAACAGCCGCAGCAGCTCGCCGCGCACCACGTCGCGACGTGACGGCAACAGGTTGCCGAAGGCGGCGACGAAGTCCAGCAGCACCAGCAACGGGATGATCCGCGACAGGGGCATGAAGTGGATCAGCACCGGGCCGGCCACCAAAGCTGTGCCGAAGCCAGCGATGCCGAAGACGATGTAGGCGGCGGCGATGGCGAGCAGGATAGGGAGCCATTCGTAGGGTGTGAGAGAGAGTTGGGGGAGCATCGTGCTGGAGTCCTGAGTGTCCTTGGGGTAATCGTCGCGAGGTTGTGGGGCGGCGGACAGGTGCATGCCTTGCAAGTTATAGCGCCTGTGAGATCGAGCGCCGCCCGCGCGGCGCATCGCAGGCAAGCCTGCTCCTACATCTGTTTCGGGCCAGTATCTCCTGCATCCATGGCGCGCGCCCCTTGTTTGTACGACGCAATATTGAATCATGCGGCAAGGGTACGCGCGCCAATGGCACAGGCTTTATTGGCCCGAAGCAAAAGTAGGAGCAGGCTTGCCTGCGATGCGCCGCGCGGGCGGCGCTCGATCTCACAGGCGCTACAAAACCCAAGACATGCACTCGCACAGCCCCGTATCATGCCCGCCATGATCAGAGACCCTTTCGAACGACTCGGCCTGGACCGCGAGGTCCTCACCGTCAGCCAGCTCAACGGCCGCGCCCGCGTTCTGCTGGAAGACGTGTTCCGTAGCGTCTGGGTGGAAGGCGAGATATCCAACCTCGCCCGCCCGGCCTCCGGCCACATGTACTTCACCCTCAAGGACAGCGGCGCCCAGGTGCGTTGCGCACTGTTCCGGCAGAACGCCACCCGCGTGCGCCAGGCCCTGCGTGACGGCCTGGCGGTGCGCGTGCGCGGCAAGGTCTCGCTGTTCGAAGGGCGTGGCGACTACCAGCTGATCCTCGACACGGTCGAACCGGCCGGTGATGGCGCCCTGCGCCTGGCCTTCGAGGCGCTGAAGGAGAAGCTCGGCGCCGAAGGGCTGTTCAGTGCCGAGCGCAAGAAACCGCTGCCGGCCCATCCGCAACGCATCGGCATCATCACCTCGCCCACTGGCGCGGTGATCCGCGACATCATCAGCGTGTTCGGCCGCCGGGCACCGCAGGTCGAGCTGAACCTGATCCCCACCGCCGTGCAGGGCCGCGAGGCGATCAACCAGATCGTCCGCGCCTTGCAACAGGCTGACCGGCTGGGCTTCGACGCGCTGATCCTGGCCCGGGGTGGTGGCTCGCTGGAAGACCTCTGGTGCTTCAACGAAGAAGCCGTGGCGCGCGCCGTGGCCGCTTGCGTGACGCCAATCGTCAGCGCCGTCGGCCACGAGACCGATGTGTCGATCAGCGACTTCGTCGCTGACGTGCGCGCGCCCACGCCTTCGGCGGCTGCCGAACTGCTGGCTCCCGACAACAGTGGCCTGCAACAGCGCCTCGACGGCCTGCAGCGGCGCCTGCTGCTGCGCATGCAGAACCGCCTGACCCACGACCGCCTGCGCCTGGATTCGCTGACCCGGCGCCTGCGCCATCCCGGCGAACGCCTGCGCCAGCAGGCGCAGCGCCTGGATGACCTGGACATGCGCCTGCGCCGAGCCTTCCTGCTCAACCTCAACCAGCGTCGCGAGCGCCTGGCGCGCCTCGATACGCGCCTGGCCGCGCAGCACCCTGGGCGCACGCTGAAGCTGCTCGGGCAGCGCCTGGACAGCCTCGCCGAACGCCTGCCACGGGCCATGCGCGAGGTGCTCAAGGACCGCCGCCAGCGCTTCCAGGCACAACTGCAGACGCTGCAGGTGGTCAGCCCGCTGGCGACCCTGGCGCGCGGCTACAGCATCCTCCTCGACGAGCAGGGCCAGGCCATTCGCAGTGCCGAGCAGACCCGCAATGGCCAGCGCCTGACCGCGCGCCTGAACGAAGGCGAGCTGCTGGTCCGCGTCGAAGACAATCACCTGACCCCGGTCACCCTCTCTTTACTGGACTGACACATGCCCCGCCTGTTCGCGCCCCTGCTCGCCCTCTCCCTCATGCTGCTGGCCGCAGGCGCCCAGGCCAGCTACATCACCCGCACCCTGAACAAGCCGGTGCCGGGTGGTGTAGCCGTGGTCGACCTCGGTCCGGCGACCACGGCGCCGAGCGCGCGCTTCGAGGGCAAGCCGGTACTGGTGGTCAAGGAGCAGGACAACTGGCTGGCCATCGTCGGCATCCCGCTGACCCAGAAGCCTGGCCCCGCCGTGCTGACCCAGGGCAGCCGCAGCCTGCCTTTCAGCGTTGGCAGCAAGAAGTACCCCGAGCAGCACATCACCTTGAAGAACACCCGCCAGGTCAACCCGAACCCGGACGACCTCAAGCGCATCGACCGCGAACTGGCCGAGCAGATCAAGGCGTATCGCAGTTTCAGCCCGGCGCTGCCGAGCAACCTGATCCTCGACAAACCCGTCAGCGGGCCGTTGTCGAGCAAGTTCGGCGTGCGTCGCTTCTTCAATGGCGAGGAGCGCAACCCGCATGCCGGGCTGGACTTTGCAGTGCCGGCCGGTACGCCGATCAAGACCCCGGCCAACGGCAAGGTGATCCTGGTGGGTGACTACTTCTTCAATGGCCGTACGGTGTTCGTCGACCATGGGCAGGGATTCATCAGCATGTTCTGCCATATGTCGAAGATCGATGTGCAGGTTGGCCAGCAGCTGCGCCGCGGCGATGTGGTCGGGCGCGTGGGTTCGACCGGGCGGGCCACCGGGCCGCACATGCACTGGAATGTCAGCCTGAACGATGCGCGGGTGGATCCGGCGATCTTCATTGGCGCGTTCCAGCCCTGAAATCGGCGGTGCCTGCTTCGCGGGTAAACCCGCTCCTACAGGGACCGTGAAACCCTGTAGGAGCGGGTTTACCCGCGAAGGGGCCAGCACAGCCAACATCACTTCCACTGTGTTGCGCCATCGAAAAATACTGGGCAATGAATACAAAACAAAAACCAGATATCAGCCATAAAATCTCGCAATCTGGCTTTTTTTAAGCATTCCTCTCAATTTTTTTCGAACGCTTGCCATCCCCCAGCCCACTGGTTAGGGTTGAGTGCATGAAAACCTTCAGCACCCTCATCCTGCTCCGACAACATCGCAGCCTCTGCCTGGTCAGCGCCCGACTACCAGGCTGATTCGCGTCGCCTCGCCTTTTCATCTCGTTACAGCTCGGCAGGCCCGATCTCGGCCGCACACAAAAGGATTGCTTCCATGACCATGCTCAAAGACCCATCGAAGAAATACCGCGCTTTCCCGACCATCGACCTGCCTGACCGTACCTGGCCGTCGAAGACCATCACCGCGGCGCCGATCTGGTGCAGTTCCGACCTGCGTGATGGCAACCAGTCGCTGATCGAGCCGATGGACTCGGAGAAGAAGCTGCGCTTCTGGAAGACCTTGGTGCAGGTTGGCGTGAAGGAAATCGAAGCCTCGTTCCCGTCGGCCTCGCAGACCGACTTCGACTTCGTGCGCATGCTGATCGAAGACGGCCACATCCCGGACGACACCACCATCCAGGTGCTCACCCAGGCCCGTGAAGACCTGATCGCCCGTACCTTCGAGTCTCTGCGCGGCGCGAAGAAGGCCATTGTCCACCTGTACAACGCCACCAGCCCGTCGTTCCGCCGTATTGTCTTCAACCAGGACAAGCAAGGCGTGAAGGACATCGCGGTGAACGCGGCCAAGCTGTTCGTCAAATATGCCGCCCAGCAGCCAGAAACCCAGTGGACCTTCCAGTACTCGCCAGAAACCTTCAGCGCCACCGAAATGGAATTCGCCAAGGAAGTCTGTGACGCGGTCATCGAGGTGTGGAACCCGACCCCCGAGCACAAGATCATCCTCAACCTGCCGGCCACCGTGGAAGTGTCCACGCCGAACATCTACGCCGACCAGATCGAGTGGTTCTGCCGCAATGTCAGCCGTCGCGACAGCGTGATCATCAGCCTGCACTGCCACAACGACCGTGGCACCGGCATCGCCGCCACCGAGCTGGGCCTGATGGCCGGCGCCGACCGCGCCGAAGGCTGCCTGTTCGGCAATGGCGAACGCACCGGCAACGTCGACCTGGTGACCCTGGCGCTGAACCTCTACACCCAGGGCATCGACCCGCTGCTGGACTTCTCCGACATCGACGGCGTGCGCAAGGTGGTCGAAGAGTGCAACCAGCTGCCGGTGCACCCACGTCACCCGTATGTCGGCGACCTGGTCCACACCGCGTTCTCCGGCTCGCACCAGGACGCCATCCGCAAGGGCTTCGCCAAGCAGCAAGAAGGCGAGCTGTGGGAAGTGCCGTACCTGCCGATCGACCCGGCCGATATCGGCCGCAGCTACGAGGCAGTGATCCGGGTCAACAGCCAGTCGGGCAAAGGCGGCATCACCTACCTGCTCGAGCAGGAATACGGCATCAGCCTGCCACGCCGCATGCAGATCGAGTTCAGCCAGGTGGTGCAGGGTGAAACCGACCGCCTGGGCCTGGAAATGACCGCCCAGCAGATCTACAGCCTGCTGCACAAGGAATACCTCCAGGCCAACGCCCCGTATGCGCTGGTCAGCCACCGCCTGCAGGAAGAAAACGGCAACAGCGCCGTGGAAGTGGAAGTCGCCGGTGAAGGCGAAACCACCCTGCACTGGCGCGGCAAGGGCAATGGCGCCCTGGAAGCCCTGGTCGCCGGCCTGCCGGTATCGGTGGAGATCATGGACTACAACGAGCACGCCATCGGTGCCGGCACCAATGCCAAGGCCGCAGCCTACATCGAACTGCGCGTGGCCGGTGGCCGTCCGGTGCATGGTGTGGGTATCGATGAGAACATCACCACTGCCAGCTTCAAAGCCCTGTTCAGCGCACTGAACCGCTCGCTGAGCCAACAGGAAGCCAAGGCCGCATAAGCAGCCCGCGGCAAACCAGGCCCGCATCCTCGATGCGGGCTTTTTTTTGCCTGTTTGCCAGCGACCAGCGGCTAGCCACTATTGTGCCTTGCGGTTTGGGTATACTGCGCCAGCCCTCTTCAACTCATGCAAGGAGCACCATGAGCCGCCGTCAGGAATGCAACCGATGAGCGTCCCGCTGAGCGAACAGATCGGGGCCATGGGCCTTGTCGACCAGCTGCGTCATCGCGAGATGGAAATCCAGGAACACCTGGACCTGCCCCGGCGTCGCGCCGAAGTGGCCGAGCGCATCCGCAGCTATTACCAGAACAATGGCATCGCCTTCGATGACCCAACGATCGAAGAAGGCGTGCGCCTGTTCTTCTCGCGCCGCCTGGTGTTCGAGGCCCCCACGCTGAACCTGGCCCAGCGTCTGCTGGTACGCCTGAACATGGCCCGCGGCACGCTGCTGAAGGTCACTGCCATCGGCGCCGTGGCGCTGGCCCTGCTGCTGGGCCTGAACTGGTCCGAGAACATCCGCGCGCAAAGAGATGCCGCGCAGTTGGCAACGCACAGCCAGGCCTTGCAGCAACGGCAACAGCAGATGCTTGAGCGCCTGAAGGCAGTGACACTGCCCGAAGCGGATCGCCAGGCACTGATGGCCTGGGCCGTTCAGGCCGGGAAGGATATCGCCAGCCAAAAGCTGAAAGCGGCAGAAAACACGCTCGGAGTGCTGGATGACTACCTGGACTATGCCGCCGAGCCCCTGACCCTCTCACTGGTCGACCGCCCCGGCGTCAAATCCGGCGTGGAGCGCTGCTACGAAGCGGCCGGCTGCAGCCCGGACAGCCTGCGTGGCAAGAGCTGGTACCTGATCGTCGAGGCCCTGGACGCCACTGGTGAACCGACCCAGGTGCCAGTGACCAGCATCGAGGACGGCAAGACCCGCTGGGCCGACCAGTTCGGCGTGCGGGTCAGCCATGACGAGTACCAGAAGCTGCGCCAGGACAAGCTCGACGATGGCCACATCAGCCAACGGGTCATCGGCGACAAGCCCGCCAACACCCTGGCCCTACGCTTTACCCAGCGCACCAGCTCAAACCCTGACATGATCTTGCAATGGTGACGCCATGACCCCGACCGCTCTCGCCAAAGCACTTGAGAAGAACTCGCGCAAGGCCGAAAACCACCTGCGCCAGGCCGAGCAGGCCTTGTATGCCGAGGCCGACCAGGAAACCCGGCTCGAACACCTGATCGCGTCGAAACTGAGCGAAATCGCCGGCCTGCAACTGGAAGCCAACCCCGCGCAGGACCAACACACCCGACACCTGCTCGAACAGCGTGAACTGGCGCGTGCGGCGCTCGACCAGCAACTCGAACAGGTCGAACGGTCCATCGCCAGCAGCCTGGCGCAGCAGCAGGCGATACGCCAGGAACTCGGCCAACTGGATGCCAAGGCCCAGGCCTTGCTGGAGCAGGACCCGGCACATCGTCTTCTGCTCGAGCAGCTGGACGCCGCCGACCTGGCCGAACGGCAAGCCCAGGCCGGCTACACGGAAATCCGTGACGAATGCGCCAGCAAGCTGCAAGGCTACGCCACCCACCCCCTCTACGGCTTCCTCAAGGCGCGCCAGTACGGTACCGAGCAGTACCGCCCCAAGCTTTTCCAGCGTGCGCTGGACGACTACCTGGCACGCAAGGTGGACTTTCGCGTCAACCACGCCAACGAGCAGATCCTGCTGGCCATGCAGGCCCGCAACGAGAACCTCGCCCAGTCCCTCGGCGAGGCGCGGCAGCAGTTGCAGGCACAACACCAGCAGCAACTGGACAAGGCGCGCGAGAGCCTCGGCATGCAGGCGTCGATGAGCCAGGAGCAAGACCTCGACACGTTGCTTGGCGAGGCCAAGGCCCAGGCCAGCGCGCTGCACGCGCAGCTGGCAGCCTTCAACGAGCAGCGTGACCCGCACCTGCAGCAACTGCGCCAGGCGATCGCCGAGCGACTCAAGGAGCGGCCACTGGCCGAACTGATCGTCGAGGCGGCCAAGACCCCAGACCAGCGTGACGATGTGCTGGTCGGCGATCTGCAACTGCTGCACGCTCGCCTGCGCGAACTGCAGCAGCGCCTGACGGCCGTGCGCGACGAGGCCGCCCGCCAGCGCCGCCTCTACGAACGCGCCAAGACCCTCGAGTACGCACTGCGTGACGACCATTACCGCGATCCGAGCAACGAATACGAGTTGCCCCAGCCGATCGAGCAGGTGCTGGCGGGCTACATGCAAGGCCAGTTCGACACCTACGCCGTGCAGAAGCTCCTCGACGAAAACCGCCAGTACGTGCCGCTGCACCGTCGTGGCGATGCCAGGAACCACCAGTGGGGTACCGCCTCGACCTACACCTCGGGCGGCTTTGCCGGTTCGCGCAGCTCGTCTGGCGGTACCTTCCAAACTTCCAGCAGTTCAGGTGGCGGGGGTTTCAAAACCACCCAGAGTTCAGGCGGCGGCGGCTTCCGCACTACCGACAGTTTCTGACGCACTCCCCAGCCACCCCAGACAATCACTCAGGCAAGGACACCCATGAGCCAATACCTCCAACGCGCCCTCGATGGCCTGCGCCAACTCGGTATCTCCTTCAGCCAGCCGACCCAACCAGCCCCGGTGCTGGTACTGCTGGACAAGGTTGCGCACTACGACGAACAGCGCATCACCGGCATTGCCGCGGTGCTGCAACAAGCAACCCTGTTCAACCAGACCGTGCGCGAACAGATCGCCGGCATGGACATCTCGCACCGCTACATGAACATCACCGACAGCTTCACCTCGATTCGCGAGGATGCTGCTGCGATGGCCTCATGGATGGACGACGGGCGCCTGGACACCGTCGAACGCCTCAAGATGGCCTGGATGAACATGCGCCGCGGCTCGATCCCCAGCCGTTTCGAGGACATCCGCAAGCACTACCTGGACGTGTGCGAAGCCGCCAGTGACCAGATCACCCGGGAAGGCCTGATCCTCGAGTCGTACATGGACTTCCGCCTGGCCATGAAGAATGCCGAGGTCGACGCCCAGCAGGTGCTGACCCTCGCCGGGCAGTCGCTGCAGCAGCGCACCCAGGCCCTGGATGCCGCCAACGCTGCCGTGGCCGCCGCCGAAGGGCAGGACGCGGCCCAGCGCGCAGCCCTGGAACTGGCCCGCGACGAGGCGATACGCGCCCTGCAGAATGAAGACAAGAGCTACCAGATCGTCAAGGACATCGCCGACGACCTGCGGGTCGGCTACAACACCGCCGAAATGGTGTTCGCCCGCATCAGCCAGGTGCACGTGGTCAAGGAGCGCCAGTACCAGCGCATGATCTCGTTCTTCTCCACCAACGAAGTGGTGCTCACCAGCCTGGCCGTGTCGTTCACCGCCAACCAGGGCATGGCCGAGGCCACCCACACCCTCAACGCCACCACTGACGGCATCAACAAAGGCCTCGAGGCCTTGGGCGAGCTGGGCAACAAGCAGCTCGGCGCAGCAATGAAAGCCAGCTATGGCTCAACCCTGCGGGTCGAATCGGTGCGTGCGCTGGCCCAGGCCACCCTGGACTTCCAGAACGACATGAAAGGCCTGACCGAGACCTACCGTGCCGAGTCGACCAAGGCCGCGCAGGACATCGCCAATGCCGTCGAAGACGCCAAGCGCGCCTTCTCCAACCTGCTGACCAAGGCGGCCCAGTAAAGCAAGGCAAAAAAAAGGGCGCCGACCAAGCGCCCCATAAGCCGTAAAGCACACAACAGATTCAGTTGGCGTCCAGCAGCGCCATCGCCTCGGCGCTGCACGCCTCGATCCGCGCCCAGTCACCGTTCTTGATCCAGCTGCTGTCGAGCATCCAGGTGCCGCCCACGCACATCACGTTGGGCAGCGCAATGTAGTTGCGCACGTTGGCCGGGTTCACGCCGCCAGTCGGGCAGAAGCGAATGTCGCCGAACGGGCCGGCAAAGGCCTTGATCGCGGCCACGCCGCCGCTGATTTCCGCCGGGAACAACTTGAAGCGACGGTAGCCCAGGGCATAGCCCATCATGATTTCGGACGGCGTGCTGATGCCAGGCAGCAGCGGGATCTCGCTGTCGACGCCGGCTTCGAGGATGTCCTGGGTGATGCCCGGCGTGACGACGAACTGCGCGCCAGCGGCTTCCACCGCTGCGAACATGCTGCGGTCGAGCACGGTGCCAGCGCCGACACACAGCTCTGGACGCTGCTCACGCAGCACCTGGATGGCCTTCAGGCCATGCTGCGAACGCAAGGTCACTTCCAGGGTGCGGATACCGCCAGCAGCCAGGGCGTCAGCCAATGGCAGGATGTCTTCCTCACGGGCGATGGTGATTACCGGCAGGATGCGCGCCTGTTTGCAGATGGCATCGATCCGGGCGGCTTTATCCGCCATCGAAAGCTTGGGCTGTGGGCGTTCAAGGGTGGTCATGACAGTGGATCCTTGGCTCATGGGCACCAGTAGATGTCCAGGGGGTCGTGAAGAAAGGCGCGAATCGGCATTTCGGAAAATTCGTTGCCCGCCAGCGCGGCGCGCAGGGTAGCGAGTTTGCCCGAGCCTTGCACGGACAGCGCGATGAATGCCGCGCCGGCCAGCAGAGAACGGGTCATCGACAGGCGCTGGTGCGGTACACTCGGGGCCAGCATCGGCAGGCAACGGCGCGGGCTGTTCAGGTCCAGGCCTTCGGCAAGGTTGGGGCTGCCTGGGAACAGCGAGGCGGTATGGCCATCGTCGCCCATGCCCAGCACCAGCACATCGATCAGCGGCAGCGCCGCCAGGGCCTGATCGGCGCTGTCTGCGGCCGTGTCGAGGCTTTCGGCCTGCTGATAGAGCCCGACGAAACGGGCCTTGCCGGCAGCGCCCTTGAGCAGGTGGCGGGCCAGCAATCCGGCATTGCTGTCGGCGTGCTCCACCGGCACCCAGCGCTCATCGGCCAGGCTGACGGTGACCTTGGCCCAGTCCAGCTGTTCGCCGGCCAGCGTCTCGAGGAACGGCACCGGGCTGCGACCGCCGGACAGCACCACGCAGGCCTGGCCCTTGGCAGCAATGGCTGCACGCAGGCGCTCGGCCACGTCATGGGCCAGGGTTGCGGCCAGTGCCCTGGCATCCGCCAGGTCGTGCACCTGCACGGCTGCTGGCAGCTTCAATTCAGATATCGCCATACCACGCCCTCCCATCACGCGTGATCAATGCAATCGAACTCATCGGCCCCCACGACCCCGCCGCGTATGGCTTGGGCGCATCGCCCGCGTTACGCCAACCGGCGATCAACTGGTCACACCACTTCCAGGCATACTCGATCTCGTCCTTGCGCACGAACAGGTTCTGGTTGCCACGCATCACTTCGAGCAGCAAGCGCTCGTAGGCATCCGGAATCCGCGCGCTGCGCCAGGTGTCGGAAAAATTCAGCTGCAGCGGGCCACTGCGCAGTTGCATGCCCTTGTCCAGGCCCTGCTCCTTGGTCATCACCCGCAAGGATATGCCTTCGTCCGGTTGCAGGCGGATGATCAGCTTGTTACCGATCTGCAAACGCTGTTCCGGGGCGAAGATGTAGTGCGGCGTCTCCTTGAAGTGGATGACGATCTGCGACAGCTTCTGCGGCATGCGCTTGCCGGTGCGCAGGTAGAACGGCACGCCCGACCAGCGCCAGTTGCGGATGTCGGCGCGCAGGGCGACAAAGGTTTCGGTGTCGCTCTGCGCGTTGGAATTGTCTTCTTCCAGATAACCAGGCACCGGCTTGCCGTCGCTGTAGCCGGCGATGTACTGACCGCGCACCACGCGGGTGCTCAAGCCTTCGCCGGTGATCGGTGCCAGCGCCTTGAGCACCTTGACCTTCTCGTCACGGATGCTGTCGGCCGACAGCTCGCTGGGCGGGTCCATGGCAATCAGGCAGAGCAGTTGCAACAGGTGATTCTGGATCATGTCGCGCAGCTGGCCGGCCTTGTCGAAGTAGCCCCAGCGGCCCTCGATGCCGACCTTCTCCGCCACGGTGATCTCCACGTGGGAGATGGAATTCTGGTTCCACTGGGTTTCGAACAGGCTGTTGGCAAAACGCAGGGCAATCAGGTTCTGCACCGTTTCCTTGCCCAGGTAATGGTCGATGCGATAGACCCGGCTTTCCGGGAAGAAACGCGCCACGGCATCGTTGACCCGTCGCGACGACTCCAGGTCATGGCCGATGGGTTTTTCCAGCACCACCCGGGTGCGGGCGGCCAGGCCAGCCTTGTCGAGGTTCTCGCAGATGGCGCCGTAGACGGCCGCCGCCGTGGCGAAGTAGGCGATCAGCGGCTGCTCGGCGCTCAGCTGTTCGGCCAGGGCCTGGTAGCCCTCGGGCTGCAGGAAGTCCAGGTGCTGGTAACGCAGGCGACCCAGGAAACGCCCCAACGCGGCGGGCTCGATTTCAGCCTCGGCCACATGCCGGCGCAGGTGCGTTTCGATGGTATTCAGGTGATCCTCGGCGCTGCCGGCCTCGCGGGCCAGCGCCAGCAGGCGGGTGTCCGCGTGCAGGAGGTTGGCACGGTCGAGCTGGTAGAGCGCAGGAAACAGCTTGCGCAGTGCCAGGTCGCCAAGGGCGCCAAACAGGGCAAATGTGCAAGGTTCGACACTGATCGCAGCCATGATGTTGGTTCTTTCCTAAAGTTGGTCTAGGAATACCGCTTTCACACACGGTTTTCAAGGGATAATGTAGTAAAAACCACAACATTACACACAAGCATTACAGACAAGTGGTACGCCAATCGCACCGACAGTACGATAGACGACCGTGCAAAAAGCCTGCTGCTCCCACAGCCGGCTGTCTTCTCGACCCAAGGACACACCCATGGACCGCGTGCGAAACCTCCTGGAACAGATCCAGGGACGCCTCGACGAGCTGAACAAGGCCGAACGCAAAGTCGCCGAAGTCATCCTGCTCAACCCGCAACAAGCCACCCGCTTCAGCATCGCCGCGCTGGCCCAGGCGGCCAAGGTCAGCGAACCGACCGTCAACCGCTTCTGCCGCTCGTTCGGCGTCAGCGGCTACCCGGAACTCAAGCTGCAACTGGCGCAAAGCCTGGCCAGCGGCGCCGCGTATGTCAGCCGTGCGGTGGAAGCCGACGACGACCCGGCAGCCTACACCCAGAAGATCTTCGGCAGTGCCATCGCCTCGCTCGACAGCGCCTGCCAGCAACTGGACCCGCAACAGGTCAGCCGCGCCGTGGACATGATGATCCAGGCCCGGCAGATCCACTTCTTCGGCCTCGGCGCCTCGGCGCCGGTGGCCCTCGATGCCCAGCACAAGTTCTTCCGCTTCAACCTCGCGGTATCGGCCCATGCCGACGTGCTGATGCAGCGCATGCTCGCCTCGGTGGCGCACACCGGCGACCTGTTCGTGATCATTTCCTACACCGGGCGCACCCGCGAGCTGGTCGAAGTAGCACGCCTGGCCCGGGAAAACGGCGCTTCGGTGCTCGGCCTGACCGCTGCCGGCTCGCCGTTGGCCCAGGCCTGCAGCCTGAGCCTGCACATCCCGCTGCCGGAGGACACCGACATCTACATGCCGATGACCTCGCGAATCATCCAGCTGACCGTGCTCGACGTGCTGGCCACCGGCATGACCCTGCGCCGCGGCGTGGACTTCCAGCCGCACCTGCGCAAGATCAAGGAAAGCCTCAATGCCAGCCGCTACCCGATCGAGGACGACGAGCTCAACTGAGCCGGTGCGCCTGCAACCGCAGATGCGCGCGCTGCCCCGGCGCCAGGCTCAGGCCCTCGCCACTGCCACTGGCTGCCTCGACGCAGACGAAACCCTGGCATTCACGGCCGCTGACGCCCATCAGCGGCCGATTGCCCGGGTGCCAGACCACGGTATCGTCGCTGTCGCCGGTGTCGATGCACAGCTCCCGCTCCCAGGCCGGGTCCTGCAACTGCACCCGTGGCGTGCCGGGGTAGACCTTCTGGCAGCCACCCTTGAGCTTGAGCGCGCCGTCTTCACGGCAGGCCTGGCGGCTCAGGCGGTCATAGCCTTCGATGTCCTCGAGCCCGGACAGCGCTATCTCGGACACGTCACTGATACGCCAGTAGGCCAGCAGCGCATGGCTCAGCTGGCAAGGTTCGCTGTCCTGGTGCTCGGTGCTCAGGCTCAATTCCATGCGGCTGCCGAGCCTGGCGTGCAGGTCTAC
The DNA here is from genome assembly GCF_044749405.1 of Pseudomonas sp. NPDC089422. NCBI lineage: Bacteria > Pseudomonadati > Pseudomonadota > Gammaproteobacteria > Pseudomonadales > Pseudomonadaceae > Pseudomonas > Pseudomonas sp. NPDC089422. The sequence goes on along the minus strand of NZ_JBIVHW010000003.1, from coordinate 395,802 downwards.
CTGCCAGTCGCACAGGTCCAGCCGCCACTTCAGGCTGACGCCCTCCTCGTCCTCGCGGCTGTCCACCAGCTTCCAGTCCAGCAAGCGCGCCCAGCCATGGGCCGGCCACAGGTCTTCACTGGGATGGCGGCCATACCAGGGCCAGCACACCGGCACACCACCGCGAATGGCGCCCACTTGCGGCCATTGCTCGGCGCACCACAACCAGGGCCGTTCACCGGCTGGCTGGAAGTGCAGCAGTTGCGCGCCCTGGCGGCTGAACACCGCCTGGCAACGGGGATGGTCGATGATCAGCACATCGCGCTGCTGGTAACGCTCCCACTCGAATGTCGGCCGGGGCCGCTGCGAGGAAAAGAAGCGATGTAGCGGATGTTCGGGCATGGTTCCAAGCTCTTGTTGTTTGAGATAGCGCTGTCTCGGCCTGTCCCCGACAACCACTGCAAGCCAGTGGGTGCCGGGAGCCAAATTTGGATTGGCGTAAATTTACAACAAGTTCGCTTAGAAAGACGACTGAATCTTCAATCCTGCGACCAGCGCATTGTCGACTTCGTCCACACCGCCCGGGCTCTTGATGTACTGCAGGTTGGGCCGCACGGTCAGCCAGTTGGTGACATGGAAGCCGTAATAGAGCTCGGCGTTGTACTCGGTGCGCTGCAGCGGCACGAAGCCCGGGTTGTCGTAGTCGTCGATGCCGCTCTGGGCATTGAGCAACTCGGCGCGCTTCTTCACGTCATCGTTGACGTGGATGCGCGCTACGCCAAAGCCGATGTCATCCTTGGGCCGGGCATCGAAGGCGCCTTTGTAGACCAGGCCGACCTGCTGGTAGTTGTCCACCACGTTGGTGGCCTTGTCGTGCACGGTGAAGTTGGCGAACAGGCTCAGGCCGCGATTGATGTCGCCGCCATGGGCAGTGACCTGCTGCTGCGCCACGACCCACCAGCCGTGCTTGCTCGAGTGTGACTTGAAGTCCTGGCCGGTGAGCGCCTGCGGGTTGCCGTTGACGTCCTCGAACACGTCATCGGCCTTGGCCGTGCTGTAGTAGTAGCCCAGGCGGTATTCACCCGGCAGGTCATTGACCTTGGGCGACCAGACCATCTCCACCGGCAGGATTGCACCTTTTGTGCCGCTGCCACTGAGCTTGAAGCCGTTGCCGGTCTCCAGGTTCGACGGGTTCTGCTCGTAGGCGCCGACTTGCACGAAGAATTCCGGGGTGATGTTGTACTTGACCCGCAGTGCCCACTGGCTGACCGGCCAGTTGTACCAGATGCCACCGACCCAGTTGCCCACCTGCGAACCGCAGAAGGCCAGGTTCTGGAAGTCACAGGGGAAACTGTTGAAGTCCTCACCCTCACCGAAGCGGCCCACTTTCACGTCCAGCGCGCCGTCGAAGTACTTCTGCTTGACCCACATCTGCGTCAGGCGCCAGGTCTGACCGCGGCCCCACACCTCCTGCACCGAGCTGAACTGCCCGGCGCGCGGGTCGCTGATGCGATCGTTGGATAGGTTGCGGCCACTGCGTTCGGTGATCGCCAGCTTGAACTCGGCATCGTGCCAACCGAGGATCTTCTGCAGGTCCAGGTGCGCACCGAGCGCGAACTGGTCACTGTAGCGTGCGGTCTTGTCGTCGTTGTAGCCGCCATGCAGGTTACCGGCCACCTCGCCGACGTAGTCGAGGGTGAAGTCGTAGCCCTTGTCCAGCAGCTCGGTGCGGGTACCGCCCCAATCGCCGGTCATCCATTTCGACTCGCTGGAAAATGCCTCGGCAGCCTGCACGCCGCTGCTGCCAACCACGGCGAGCAGGGCCAGTGAACCCAAGGTCCTGATGCGATTACGCTGTTCCATCCCTTTGCGTCCTCTTTTTTCTTATTGATGGTGTAGACGAATTAGCGGCCCTTGAAGTGAGCCACATTGTCCTTTACCGCGGTATTGCTGCTGGCCAGGTGCAAACGTTCGCCGCTGTCGGCATCGAACAGCAGCACCCGTGCCGGGTCGAACTGCAGGTTCAGGCTGTCGCCGACCCGGCAGGCGATGTCCGGCGCCAGGCGGCAGCAGACCTTGGTCTGGTTGAGGGTGACGAACACCAGCAGATCCGGCCCGGTGGGCTCGGTCACCTGCACTTCGGCGCGGATACCGGGCAGGCCGTTGCCCTCGCCTGCGCCCAGGGCGATCTGCTCGGGGCGGATGCCGAGGATGATCTGGCGACCGTCGAGGTCATCGTTGGCCGGCCCCAACGGCAGCTCGCAGCGCGCCTGGCCGCTGTCGAGCACCGCCACCAGGCGCCCGTCCTGCCTGGCCAGGCGCACTGGAATGAAGTTCATCGGCGGCGAACCGATGAAACTGGCGACGAACTGGTTGGCCGGGTCGTTGTAGATCTGCTGTGGCGTGCCGAACTGCTGGATGATGCCGTCCTTCATCACCGCCACCTTGTCGCCCAGGGTCATGGCCTCGATCTGGTCGTGGGTGACATACACCGTGGTGGTCTTCAGGCGCTGGTGCATCAGTTTCATTTCAGTGCGCATCTCGACCCGCAGCTTGGCGTCGAGGTTGGACAGCGGCTCGTCGAACAGGTAGATCTTCGGCCGCCGCGCCAGCGCCCGGCCCATGGCCACACGCTGCTGCTGGCCACCGGACAGCTGCGCCGGCTTGCGTGCGAGCAGGTGCTCGATCTGCAGCAGCTTGGCCACCCGCGCCACTTCTTCGTCGATAGCCGACTGCGGCATCTTGCGGATCTTCAGGCCGAATTCGATGTTCTCGCGCACGCTCATGGTCGGGTACAGCGCGTAGGACTGGAACACCATGGCGATGTCGCGATCCTTGGGGCTCATGCCGCTGACGTCCTGGTCGTCGATGAGGATCGCGCCGCCGGTAATGTTCTCCAGGCCCGCGATGCAGTTCATCAGGGTCGACTTGCCGCAGCCCGAGGGGCCGACCAGGATCAGGAACTCACCATCCTTGATGGACAACTGGATGTCCTTGAGAGTGTCTGGCAGGCCGCTGCCGTAGGTCTTGTTCACATTGCGAAGTTCGAGCGTTGCCATGACTTACCCCTTGACCGCGCCGGCCGTGAGCCCGCGGACGAAATATTTGCCTGCCACCACGTAGACCAGCAGCGTTGGCAGGCCGGCGATCATCGCCGCCGCCATGTCGACGTTGTATTCCTTGGCCCCGGTGCTGGTGTTGACCAGGTTGTTCAGGGCCACGGTGATCGGTTGTGAATCACCGCTGGAGAACACCACGCCGAACAGGAAGTCGTTCCAGATCTGGGTGAACTGCCAGATCAGGCAGACCATGATGATCGGTGTCGACATCGGCAGGATGATGCGGCGGAAGATGGTGAAGAAACCGGCGCCGTCCAGGCGCGCGGCCTTGACCAGGGCATCGGGAATGCTTACGTAGAAGTTGCGGAAGAACAGCGTGGTGAACGCCAGGCCGTAGACCACGTGCACCAGCACCAGGCCGCTGGTGGTGCTGGCCAGGCCCAGCTTGCCGAGGGTGAACGAGGCCGGCAGCAGGACGGTCTGGAACGGCAGGAAGCAGCCGAACAGCAGCAGGCCGAAGAACAGCTGCGAACCGCGGAAGCGCCACATCGACAACACATAGCCATTCAGCGCACCGATGGTGGTGGAGATCAGCACCGCCGGCACGGTGATCATGATCGAGTTCCAGAAATAGCCACTGACCGTGCCCCAGGCCTTGACCCAGCCGATGCCGGTGATCACCGCGGGCCAGCTCAGCAGGTTGCCGGTGCTGATGTCTTCCGGGGACTTGAAGCTGGTCAGCAGCATCACCACCAGCGGCACCAGGTAGAGCAGCACGGCGATCAGCAGCACGGCGTGGATGGCAACTCGACTCAGGCTCAGCGTCGGTCTATCCGTTGGACTATGCATGGCGCTTGCTCCGCAGTTCCGAGTACAGGTACGGCACGAGGATCGCCAGGATCGCCCCAAGCATCAGGATGGCACTGGCCGAGCCCATGCCCATCTGGCCGCGGCTGAAGGTGAAGGCGTACATGAACATCGCCGGCAGGTCGGAGGAGTAGCCCGGGCCACCGGCCGTCATTGCAGCTACCAGGTCGAAGCTCTTGATGGCGATGTGCGCAAGGATCATCAGCGAACTGAAGAACACCGGGCGCAGGCTGGGCAGCACCACGGTCCAGTAGATGCATGGCAGGCTGGCGCCGTCGATCTGCGCGGCGCGAATGATCGACTGGTCGACCCCACGCAAGCCGGCGAGGAACATCGCCATGATGAAGCCCGAGGCCTGCCACACCGCGGCGATCACCAGGCAGTACACCACCCGGTCAGGGTCGATCAGCCAGTCCAGGCGAAAGCCCTCCCAGCCCCAGTCGCGCAGCAGCTTGTCCAGGCCCATGCCGGGGTTGAGCAGCCACTTCCAGGCGGTACCGGTGACGATCATCGACAGCGCCATGGGGTACAGGTAGATCGTACGAATGAAGCCTTCGCGGCGGATGCGCTGGTCCAGCAGCACGGCCAGCAGCACGCCGATGGCCAGGCTGATGGCGATGAACAGGCCACCGAACAGCATCAGGTTCTTGCTTGCCACCCACCAGCGGTCGTTGTCGAACAGCCGGGCGTACTGCGCCAGGCCCGCCCACTTGTAGGTCGGCAGGAAGGTCGAGGTGGTGAAGGAGAGGACGAAGGTCCACAGGATGTAGCCGTAGAAGCCCACCAGGACGATGAACATGCTCGGCGCCAGCACCAGTTTTGGTAGCCAGCGCTGCAGCGCGTCCAGGGGGGAGGCCCGCAGTTGGGCGGTTGCTGTTGTCATGGGTCACCTTTCAGGCACTGCCACACTGGCTGTAGGAGCGGCCTTGTGTCGCGAAAGGGCTGCACAGCAGCCCCCACGGACTCAAAACCATCACCTACCTGACAGATCGAGCGCACCGGATTGGGGCTGCTGTGCAGCCCTTTCGCGACACAAGGCCGCTCCTACAGAGATCGCGCCAGCCTTTACTTGGCTGCCTTGATCGCCGCCGCCAGCTTCTTCGCCGCATCGGCCGGGTCGGCCTTGGGGTCGTTGATGTAGTTGGTTACCACATCGAAGAATGCGCCCTGTACGGCCAGCGTGGTGGCCATGTTGTGCGCCATGCTCGGCTGCAGGCCGCCGCTCTTGGCGTCGGCGAGGAAGTCTTTGGCGGAGGTCTGGGCGCAGGCGTCGAAGCCGTACTTGCCCATGTCGGCAAGCATGTCGTTGCGCACCGGGATCGAGCCCTTGTTGATGCTGAAGACCTTCTGGAAGTCCTCGCCCAACACCTTGCGGGCGATGTCCTGCTGCCCGGCGGCAGTGCCCTTGTCGTTCTGCTTGAACACCACCAGCGAGTCGATGTTGTACAGGAATGCCTTGTCAGTGCCGGGGAACGGTACGCACTGGTAATCCTTGCCGGCGGTCTTCTTCGCCAGGGTCCACTCGCTCTTGGCCCAGTCGCCCATGATCTGCATGCCGGCCTTGCCGTTGATGACCTTGGCCGCTTCGAGGTTCCAGTCCTGGCCCTTGCCGTCAGGGTCCATGTAGGTAGCGACTTTCTTGAGTTCGGCGAGCGACTTGACCATCTCGGGGCCGGTCAGGGCTTTTTCATCCAGATCGACCAACGCTTTCTTGTAACCTTCCACCCCCATCACCGCCAACACCACGCTCTCGAAGACCGTGCTGTCCTGCCAGGGCTGGCCGCCATGGGCGATCGGAATGAAACCGGCAGCCTTGAGCTTGTCGGCAGCGGCGTAGAATTGGTCGAGGGTGGTCGGCGCCTTGTCGATGCCGGCCTTCTTGAATACCTCAGGGTTGATCCACAACCAGTTGATGCGGTGGATGTTGACCGGTACCGCGACATAGTCACCGTCGTACTTCACGGTGTCGGCGACCTTCTTGTCGAGCAGCGAATCCCACTTCTCTTCCTTGGCGACGTCCTTGAGCACGTCGGCATCGAGCAGTCCGGTAGCGGCCCAGTCCTGGATGTCCGGCCCCTTGATCTGCGCGACGCCAGGTGGGTTGCCAGCCACTGCGCGGCTCTTGAGCACCGTCATGGCCGTGGCACCGCCGCCACCTGCGACAGCGCCGTCTTTCCAGGTGAAGCCATCTTTCTCGACCTGGGCCTTGAGCACATCCACTGCGGCTTTTTCACCACCGGAGGTCCACCAGTGCACCACCTCGACGCTGCCTTTGGATTCGGCGGCGCAGGCGCTGAGCGGCAGGAGCGAGGCGAGGGAGATCGCGGCGGCGAGGCGGAGCGTCGGATTCATCGGAGTACCTTTCTTGTTGTTATGCGGGGCAAGTCGGTCGCTTGCATTGCATGAAGTCTAATCAGCGCGGTCGCCCCGTCAGGTAACGAAGCGATGCGCGAATGTCATCGTTTGGTTACATAACCTGAAACAGCAGTTGCCAGGCTCGGCGCCAACGGCAGCCTCGGCACCAGTACTGCCTGATAGGCGTGATAGAGGTCCGGCTTGCCCGCCCAGATGGTTGCGGCCGGCCGGTTGCCCGGGTCGAGTTCGTGATGCCAGCTGCCGGCCACCCGGTCGATGAAATGGCCGTCGATGAAGCCCCAGAAGCAGCGGTACCAGCGCTCGTACTGCGCTTCGCCGGTACGCCGCAGCAGGGCTGCCGCACTGGCGCAAGCCTCGGCATGCACCCAGTGCAGGCGCTCGCGTACCACCGGGCGATTGTCCCAGTCCAGGGTGTAGACGATGCCTTCGTTGCCATCGACGTTCCAGGCATCGCGACAAGCGCTGTCGAACAGGCCACGGGCGCTGCTCAGCAACCAGCCCGGTGCAGGCAAGCCGGCCAGCTCGCGAGCGGCCTCCAGATGCAGCAGCAACCGCGCCCACTCGAAGGCATGGCCGGGCGTGGTGCCAAAAGGCCGGAAGTGGTCGGCGGGATCCTCGCGGTTGTAGTGCGGCAGTGGCTGCCAGTGCGCGTCGAAATGCTCGACGACCCGATAGTCGTTGGCGGCGGCATGGGTGTGGATGATGCGTTGGGCGATACGCAGGGCGCGATCGAGCCACAGCGTATCGCCGGTGACATCGGCCAGGGCCAGGAATGCCTCGGTGGCGTGCATGTTGCTGTTGGCGCCGCGATAGGCCTCGGCCTGCTGCCAGTCGCTGGAGAACGACTCGCGCAGGGCACCCTGTTCCTCGCTCCAGAACCGCGCTTCAAGGGTATGGATGGCATCCACCAGCAAGCCCTGGGCACCCACGACGCCGGCGACGGCTGCAGAGCTCGCGGCCAGCGCGACGAAGGCATGCAGGTAGCAGGCCTTGGTGGAGTCGCCCTGCCCTTGTGGTTGCGCGAACCAGCCGCCGTGACGGGTGTCGTGCAAGGCACCGCGCAAGGCGCTGACACCGTGCTCGACCAATGGCAGGCAGCCTGGCTCACCCTGCAGATGAGCCAGGGCGAAGCAGTGGGTCATGCGCGTGGTCTGCAGGGTTTCGCTGCCAGCAGCAGGCGGCAGGCAGCCTTGGGCATTGAGGCAGCCGAAACCGTCAGGCAACTGCGAAGCCTTGGCGAATGCCAGCAGGCGTTGCCCTTCGGCCTGCAGCCAGGCGGCATGTGCAGTTGAACCCAGCCAAGTGCCAGGTGCCAGTTCAGGGGTATTCATGGGCCAGCGCGTTCCTTGCGTATCGTCGGTGAAGTCTAGCCAGCCGTCCTGGCCGGGATGTCACGAAGGGGGTCGGTTGTGTCACCAAGCTGTGACACAGCTCAATCCACGCCTCTTGGTAGATAGAGCGTCACCCGCAAACCACCTTCGCGCAGGTTGAGCAGGCTCACCTCGCCCCCGTGGCTATGGGCGATGTTGCGTGCGATCCCCAGGCCCAGCCCGTAGCCCTGCTGCTTGCCGGCCAGGCGAAAATGCGGCTCGAACACCTGCTCCATCTGCTGTTGCGGCACACCCGGGCCCTGGTCATCCACCTGCAGCACGAAGCCCTCGGCGCTGTCGATGATCCGCAGGTGTGCCCGTTCGCCGTACTTGATGGCATTGTCGATCAGGTTGCCGATACAGCGGCGCAGGGCCAGTGGCTTGCCCGGGTACGGCGACAGGGCTCGCCCTTCGACGGTGATACGGCCGTCACCCAGGTACGGCTCGGCGAGAATCTCCAGCACCTGGTTGAGGTCGATCGGCTCGATGTTCTCGTGGATGTCGGTGTCCTTCACGCACTGCAGCGCCCCTTTGACCAGTAGCTCCAGTTCGTCGAGGTCGTGGCTGAACTTGGCCTGCAGCCGCTCGTCCTCAAGCAGTTCGACGCGCAGGCGCAAACGCGTGATCGGTGTGCGCAGGTCGTGGGAAATGGCGCTGAACAATTGCGAGCGTTCGGTCAGGTAACGGCTGATGCGCTCACGCATGTTGTTGAACGCTCGCCCCACTTCCACCACCTCGCTGCCGCCGCCTTCGGCCACCGGCGCCACATCGGCGCCCAATGACAGTTCGCGCGCGGCGCGTGCCAGGCGCTTGAGCGGCCAGCTCTGCCAGTGCACCAGCAAACCGATGAACAGCAGCAGCAAAGCGGTGGTCAGGATGATGAAGCCGATCTGCTGGCGCGGCAGGCGTTCGGCTTCAAGGCTGGTATAGGGTTCGGGCAGCAACGAGGCGATGTACAGCCATTCGCCCTGGTCCAGACGGATCTGGGTCACCAGCACCGGCGGGTTGAGCGGCTCCAGGGTCAACGAGTAATGCGCCCACGAGCGCGGCAGCTCATCAAGCTTCAGGCCACTGTTGAAGATGCGCAGGTCATCGGGGGCGACGAACTCGACGGAGATTTCCATCTGCTCGCCGAGGCGCTCGTGCAGCACCTGCTGGAACACATCGATCACCGCCTGCTTGCGTGGCGTGATCGGCAACACCGGCATGTCCAGCGGCTTGTCATTGAGCGACACGAAGAAGCGCGTGCCACCCATGCTGCGCAATTGATCGAGCACCATGGGCCGATAGGCCACCGGCAGCGAGCGGAAGTAGCTGACGCTGGCGCTCATGGAATGGGCCAGGCTCCCGGCACTGGCGCGCAGGCCCTGCAACTGGCTGGCACGCAGCTGGGCAACCCAGATCAGGCTCGACAGGCCCTGGGCCAACAGCACCACGAGCAAGGTCAGCAGCAGCATGCGCCCCAGCAGCGAGCGCGGCAGCAGGCGCCAGCGCCGCTCAGGAAGCGCAGCAGACATGGGCAGCCAGCAGGTAACCACTGCCGCGCACGGTGCGGATCAGCCGCGGTGGCTTGTCGGTGTCGCGCAGGCGCTGGCGCAGGCGACTGACCGCCATGTCGACGATGCGGTCCAGCGGCATCGGCTCGCGGCCTCGGGTGGCGTTGCCGATGGTGTCGCGGTCGAGGATCTGCTGCGGGTGGTCGAGAAACAGCTTGAGCAGGGCAAAGTCGGCACCGGACAGAATCACCTCTTCACCATCGCGGTGGAACAGCCGGTGGCTGACGGTATCCAGACGCCAGTCGTCGAAGGCCAGCACGGCACTGGCTGGCGCGGCCTGGCCAAACTCGCTGCGGCGCAACAGGGCCTTGATACGCGCCTGCAGCTCACGTGGGCTGAACGGCTTGCCCAGGTAGTCATCGGCGCCCAGTTCCAGGCCAATGACGCGGTCGGCTTCATCGGAGCTGGCGGTCAGCATGATGATCGGCACCCGTGACTGGCGCGGATGCTGGCGCACCCAGCGGCACAGGCTGAAGCCGTCTTCGTCGGGCAGCATGACGTCGAGGATCACCAGGTCGCAGGGGGTGTTTTCCAAGGCGCGGCGAAAACCCTGGCCATCGGCTTCGGCGTGGACCTGGAAGCCGGCACGGCTCAGGTAGGTTTGCAGCAGTTCACGAATTTCCTGATCGTCGTCGACCATCAGGATGGACTTTCCGGCAGTGTTCAAGGTATCCCGCCCTCGTGTTTTGTCACAGGTCTTCGTCGCCTGCTATCAGGGCCGCAAAGCGGCCTCAGTCAGTGATCCAGCGCCTGCTGTAATGCCACCCCTGCCCCCAGCAGTCCAGAAAATTCCGCTGTCACCAGCCACACCGGCACGCCCTCGAAATAACCGCTCATGCAGCCCTTGTCGGCAAAGCTGGCGGCAAAGCCGCTGCGCAGGAACAACTCGGCAAAGCGCGGGATCACGCCGCCGACAATATAGACCCCGCCGCGCGCGCCCAGGGTCAGCACATTGTTACCAGCCACGCGCCCGAGGAAGCGGCAGAACTGCTCGATCACCGCCAGCGCCCGTGGCTCGCCGCCCAGGGCCGCATCGGTGATCTGCGCAGGCGTTGTGTGTCGGGGAATGTCGCCGTCCAGCGCGCACATGGCCTGATGCAAGCGCACCAGGCCACCGCCGCTGAGTACGGTCTCGGCGCTGACATGGCCGATCTGGCTATGGATCTGCTGATGGATCGCCGCCTCGCGGGCATTGCCCACCGGCAGGTCGACATGCCCGCCTTCACCCGGCAGCGCCTGCCAGTGCTGCTCACCCAGGCGCAACAGGCTGCCGACCCCCAGGCCGGTGCCCGGGCCGATCACCAGCGCGGGCCGCGCCAGGTCCGCGTTGCCTGGGCAGACCTCAAGGTACTCACCGGGTTGCAGGCGAGTCATGCCCAGGGCCTGGGCCGAAAAGTCGTTGATCAGCAGCAACCGCTCGACCTGCAAGGTCTGGCAAAACGCCTTGTGGCTGAGCCGCCAGTGGTTGTTGGTGAAGCGGAATTCATCGCCATCCACCGGCCCGGCCACCGCCAGGCACACTGCCGCGAGGCCGCCACGGGCAATGCCGTGGCTATGCAGGTAAGCCTCGATGGCCTGTTCCGGGCTGGTGTAGTCCGCCGTGGCAAAGACCTTCACCTGGTACAGCTGGTTGTCACGCCACAACGCAAAGCGGGCATTGGTGCCACCGATGTCGCCAACCAGCAGGTCCTTCATTTGAGGTTCTCCAGGGCCGAGGTGAAGGCGCTCGCGCCCTGCTCTGCCGGGCTGAACGCCATGCGCATGAAGCCGAACAGCTCACGGCCGCAGCCCAGGTCGTTGCCCTGGGGCGCGGGCGGCAGGTCACGGCTGGCCAGCGCTTCTGCCGACACCATCACCCGCAGCGTGCCTTCGACGCCATCGACCCGCACGATATCACCATCGCGCACCCGTGCCAGCGGGCCACCATCGAACGCTTCGGGGCAGACGTGGATGGCCGCCGGGATCTTGCCCGAGGCGCCCGACATGCGCCCGTCGGTCACCAGTGCAACCTTGTAGCCACGGTCCTGCAGCACGCCGAGGAACGGCGTCAGCTTGTGCAGCTCGGGCATGCCGTTGCAGCGCGGGCCCTGGAAGCGCACCACGGCAACGAAATCGCACTCCAGCTCACCGGCCTTGAAGGCATCGGCCAGCGACTGCTGGTCATGGAACACCCGTGCCGGGGCTTCGACCACCTGATGCTCAGGCGCTACTGCAGAAACCTTCATCACGCCACGGCCCAGGTTGCCCTCCATCACCCGCAGGCCGCCTTCGGCCGAGAACGGCCGTGCCACCGGGCGCAGGATGCTCTCGTCCAGGCTCTGCTGCGGCCCTTCGCGCCACACCAGCTTGCCGTTGTCGAGGAACGGCTCCTGGGTATAGCGGCGCAGGCCGTGGCCGGCCACGGTGTTGACGTCTTCGTGCAACAGGCCGGCATCGAGCAGTTCACGGATCAGGAAGGCCATGCCGCCAGCGGCCTGGAAGTGGTTGATGTCGGCCTTGCCGTTGGGGTAGACGTGGGACAGGGTCGGCACCACTTCGGAGAGGTCGGCCATGTCCTGCCAGGTCAGCTGGATGCCGGCCGCCTGGGCGATCGCCGGGATGTGCAGGGTGTGGTTGGTCGAGCCACCGGTAGCGTGCAAAGCCACGATCGAGTTGACCAGTGCCTTCTCGTCGACGATCTCGCCCAGCGGCATGAAGCTGCCGCTGGCCTTGGTCATGCGCGTGACCTGTTGCGCCGCCTCGGCGGTCAGGGCATCGCGCAGCGGGGTGTATGGGTTGACGAACGAGGCGCCTGGCAGGTGCAGGCCCATGACTTCCATCACCAGCTGGTTGGTGTTGGCGGTGCCGTAGAAGGTGCAGGTGCCGGGGCTGTGGTAGGACTTCATTTCCGATTCCAGCAGTTCCTCGCGGCTGGCCTTGCCTTCGGCATAGCGCTGGCGCACGTCGGCCTTCTGCTTGTTGGAAATACCGGAAACCATCGGCCCGCCCGGTACGAAGATGGTCGGCAGGTGGCCGAAGCGCAGCGCCCCCATCATCAGGCCGGGGACGATCTTGTCGCAGATGCCGAGCATCAGCGCAGCGTCGAACATGTTGTGCGACAGCGCTACCGCCGTGGACATGGCGATCACTTCGCGGCTGGCGATGGCCAGCTCCATGCCTGGCTCGCCTTGAGTCACGCCGTCGCACATGGCCGGCACGCCACCGGCGAACTGGCCGACCGAGCCGACCTCACGCAGGGCCTGCTTGATCTGGTCAGGGAAATGCAGATACGGCTGGTGCGCCGAGAGCATGTCGTTGTAGGACGAGACGATGGCAACGTTGGCCGCGTTCATCAACCGCAGGGTCTGCTTGTCCTCGGCACCACAACCGGCCACGCCATGGGCGAAGTTGGCGCATTGCAGGCTGGCACGCATGGGCCCGTCACTGGCCGCGCCACGAATCAGCTGCAGATAGCGTTCGCGGGTGGCACGGCTGCGTTCGATCAGCCGCTGGGTGACCTCAAGGATGCGCGGATGCATGTACTGGACTCCAGGCTAATTGTAAGGGCGGTTTACCGGGCATTTCCCCTCCAAACGATTGCGGCCTAGGCTCAAGGTAGAGGGGCTCACGATATCGGGGAAGGCACTGTGCCCAACCACTCGTTGTATGTTTAAACAAAATACTGCCATCAAAAAGGCTTGTTTTCTATCGCCCAGTGAATAATCTTGTAATTCCAACAACAAAACCGTTTCAGTGAAGCGCCTTTTTGCCACAGGTTTCACTCGGACCGCCAGAGGTACTGCCATGACCCTACGTATCGCCATCAATGGATTCGGCCGCATCGGGCGCAATGTCCTTCGCGCACTGTATACCCAAGGCTACCGCCAGGACCTGCAGGTCGTCGCCATCAACGACCTGGGTGACAGCGCGATGAACGCCCACCTGCTCAAATATGACAGCGTACACGGCACGTTCGATGCGGTGGTCGAGGCCGACCATGAAAGCCTGACGGTCAATGGTGACCGTATCGCGGTCAGCGCCATCCGCAACCCGGCCGAACTGCCCTGGAAGGCCGAAGCGATCGACGTGGTGTTCGAATGCACCGGGCTGTTCACCGACCGCGCCAAGGCCGCTGCACACCTGGCTGCGGGTGCCGGCAAGGTGATCGTCTCGGCACCGGGCAAGGGCGTCGATGCCACCGTGGTGTACGGGGTGAACCACGATATCCTGCGGGCTTCGCACCAGATCATCTCCAACGCCTCGTGCACCACCAACTGTCTGGCACCGATCGCCCAGGTGCTGCACCGCGAGTTCGGCATCGAGCAGGGGCTGATGACCACCATCCATGCCTACACCAACGACCAGGTGCTGACCGACGTCTATCACAGCGACCCGTACCGCGCCCGCTCGGCCACCCAGTCGATGATCCCGAGCAAGACCGGCGCCGCCGAGGCCGTGGGCCTGGTGCTGCCGGAGCTGGCCGGCAAGCTTACCGGCATGGCCGTGCGGGTGCCGGTGATCAACGTGTCGCTGGTCGACCTGACCGTGAACCTCAAGCGCGAGGCCACCGCCGAGCAGGTCAACCAGCTGTTCCTCGAAGCCAGCCGACACTCCAAGGTGCTTGGCTACAACGCCCTGCCGCTGGTGTCGTGCGACTTCAACCACAACCCGCTGTCGTCGATCTTCGACGCCAACCATACCCGCGCCAACGGGCGGATGCTCAAGGTGCTGGCCTGGTATGACAACGAGTGGGGGTTCTCCAACCGGATGCTGGACAACTGCCTGGCATTGGCCAACGCCCGCTGAAGCAGGGCTGACCGCGTCATTTGTAGGAGCGGCCTTGTGTCGCGAAAGGGCCGCAGAGCGGCCCCCGGATTTCAGGGCTGGTGCAGATACCCCTAGGGCTGCTCTGCAGCCCTTTCACGACACATGGCCGCTCCTACACGGGACCGTGCAAGGATGAAGAACTCACAATCTTTACCTTTTCCTAACAATTCCAGGCTTGACCTGACCGAAAGATGATAAGCATTATCATTAACCTTTCGTCGGCCAGGTCCCCCCGTGAGTCAGTCCCGGTTCAACTCCGTCTTCCTCGTCCAGCGTCTTTCCCTGCTGCGCACCCTGCAACGCATGGTGGGTAACCCCAGCACCGCCGAGGACCTGCTGCAGGAAACCTACCTGCGGGTATCCCGCGCCCTGGGCGAGCGGCCCATCGAGCACCTCGAACCCTTCGTGTTCCAGACCGCCCGCAACCTGGCACTGGACCACTTGCGCACGCGGCGGGTGCAGTCACGCATGCTGGTCGACGATGTGCCCGACGAGGTGCTGCACAATGTCGCGTCCCCGCTGGGCAGCAGCGAGGACGCCGCGCACGCCGAACAACTGCTCAAGCACCTGAGCATCAGCCTCAACCAGCTGAGCGAGCGCCAGCAGCGCATCTTCATCCTCAGCCGCCTGCACGGCGCCAGCTACCTGGAAATTGCCGAGCAGCTGCAGGTCTCGGCCAGCACGGTACAGAAGGAACTGAAACTGATCATGGCCATCTGCATGGGCGTGGCCGACCGCCTCAAATGAGCCGAGCGCAGGCGTGCCGAATGCGGCGTGGCCCTTGCCATGCTTCGCCCGAGCCTTGATCATTCGCAAAAATACCTGCAAGGACACACCGTGACCGACAGCCCCGTCCCTCGCCCGCCAGCTACCGGGCCCGACGCCCGCGCCCGTGCGCTGGACGAGGCACTGGAGTGGCTCGTGCGCCTGCAGTGCGCCAACGAGGCCGACACCCTCGCCTTCGAGCAATGGCTCAGCGCAGCCGCGGAAAACGCCGAAGCCTATGTCGAGGCCGAAGCCTTGTGGAATGGCGCCCCGCTGCGCCAGGCCGCCCTGCACATGCACCAGCACCAGCGCCGCTCGCTGCGCGGGCGCCTGCGCGCGCACTGGAAGCCACTGGCGACCGCCGCCGTGCTGCTGGTCGGGCTGTTCACCTTCGGCAACCTGCCGGTGCGCCTGCAGGCCGACCACCTGACCGTGGTCGGTGAACGCCAGCGCCTGGAGCTGGATGATGGCGCCAAGGTCCTGCTCAACACCAACTCCGCCTTCGCCAGCGACCAGCAGGGCGGCCGCCAGGTTGCACGCCTGCTGCAAGGCGAGGCGTACTTCCAGGTACCCGGTGGCGCCCAGCTGCCGCTGGAAGTGCAGGCAGGCCCCGTGCGTGCCCAGGTGCGCGACACCGATTTTGCCGTGCGCTACCTCGACGGCGAGGCACAGGTTCGCGTGCAGCGCGGCGACGTCGACCTGCAGGGAGCCCGCGACCAGCGCATCCGCCTCAGTGCCGGCGACAGCATCAGTGTCGGCCCGCAGGGCTTCGGCCAGCGCCAGCGCCCGGACATGCACAAGGACCTGGCCTGGGTCGACGGCCGCCTGGTGTTCGAGAACTGCCCGTTGAGCCAGGTGCTGGCCGAAGTGCGGCGCTATTACCCCGGCTGGATCATCAACCGCAACGACCAGCTCGACGACATGGCGGTGACCGGCAACTACCGCCTCGATCAGCCGCTGGAAACCCTGCGCGCCCTGGCCCACATCACGTCGGCGCAACTGCACGAATTCCCCGCCGTGGTCATCATCAACTGAGCGACAAGTTTTTTTACGCGATCGCGCAACCCCGCCCGTCTCGTTATAGCCAATGCAACTGATTCTTGTTTGAAAACAAGAACGGTCATCACCTATAACAGTTCGCGCGTCAGGGAGCGCTTTCGATGTCCACAGGTCCATCTCGCCCGTCTACCCTTCCCCACCGTACCGGTCAGCTGTCCCTGCTGACCTTGGCGCTCCTCGCCAGCGGTGCCTGCAGCTTGCCAGCACTGGCCGCAGAACCGGCCCAGGCCAGCAGCCCGCGCATGGGCGACTACCGCTTCAGCATCGCCCAGCAGCCGCTGGTCGAGGCGATCAATGCCTTCAGCAAGGTCACTGGCTGGCAGGTCGGCTTCAGCGCCGAGCTGGCCGACGGCGTGGCATCGCCGGGTGTTCAGGGTTTGCTGGCGCCGGAGGCCGCACTCAAGCGCCTGCTCCAGGGCACCGGCCTGGTCTTGCGCAAGATCGGCAACGGCAATGTGGTGCTCGAACGCCAATCGGCGGGCAACGTCGTTGCCCTGCAACAGGTGACCGTCAGCGCCACCCGCAGCGCCCAGGACGTGAGCCAGGTGCCGAGCACCGTGAGCGTGCAGACCCGCGAGCAACTGGACCGGCAGAACGTCAAC
The DNA here is from genome assembly GCF_044749405.1 of Pseudomonas sp. NPDC089422. Lineage (NCBI taxonomy): Bacteria > Pseudomonadati > Pseudomonadota > Gammaproteobacteria > Pseudomonadales > Pseudomonadaceae > Pseudomonas > Pseudomonas sp. NPDC089422. Next base: position 379,363 of record NZ_JBIVHW010000003.1, on the reverse strand, counting down.
AACATCCAGGAGCTGGTGCGTTACGAACCGGGTGTATCGGTGGGAGGCACCGGCCAGCGCAGCGGCCTGAACGGCTACAACATCCGCGGCATCGACGGCGAGCGCGTCCTCACCCAGGTCGATGGCGTGTCGATCCCCGACAGCTTCTTCTATGGCCCCTACGCCCAGACCCAGCGCAACTACGTCGACCCCGAGATCGTCAAACGCGTGGAAATCCTCCGCGGCCCGGCTTCGGTGCTGTACGGCAGCAACGCCATCGGCGGCGCGGTGAGCTACTTCACCCTCGACCCGGACGACATCATCAAGCCTGGCAAGGACGTCGGCGCGCGGCTGAAGACCGGCTACAGTTCGGCCGATGAGAGCTGGCTGACCTCGGCTACCGTGGCTGGCCGCACGGGTGATTTCGATGGCCTGCTGCACCTGAGCCAGCGCAACGGCCACGAGACCGAATCCTACGGAAGCCATGGTGGCACCGGCCTGTCGCGCACCGAGGCCAACCCGGAAGACGTGCGCACCACCAACGTCCTGGCCAAGCTGGGCTGGAACTACGCCGACGATGCCCGCCTGGGGTTGACCTACGAGCGTTACAAGGATGACCGCGACCAGAATATCCTCAGTGCCGTCGGTGGCCCGTTCACCAACGGCGCCGGCCTGGGCATGTACCGCAGCCGCACCGGCAACGACACCGTGACCCGTGAACGCTTCGGCATCACCCATGAATTCGGCCTGGATTCGCTGGTCGCCGACCACGTCAAGTGGAGCCTGAACTACCAAGTCGCCAAGACCGACCAGAGCACCGAGGAAGTCTACTTCCCGTTCAGCCGCACCGTACTGCGCACCCGCGACACCACCTACAAGGATCGCCAGTGGGTGTTCGACGCGCAGCTGGACAAGGCCTTCAGCGTCGGTGCCACCGACCACCTGCTGACCTACGGCACCACCCTCAAGCACGAGAAGGTCACCGGCTCGCGCAGCGGCACCGGCACCTGCCTGGCAGTCGGAGGTGCCTGCCGCACCATCGGCCAGGTCAGCACCAGCGATGCCCAGGCGCTGGTCAGCGACTTCCCGGACCCGACCGTGAATACCTACAGCCTGTTCGTCCAGGATGAAATCCGCTGGAACAACTGGACCTTCATGCCCGGCGCGCGGTACGACTACACGCGCATGGAGCCGAAGTTCACCGAGGCGTTCCTGCGTGGCATCCAGGGCTCAGGCACCGCCCCGAGCAGCCTCGACGACTCGGACAAGAAATGGCACCGCGTCTCGCCCAAGTTCGGCCTGACCTACGCCTTCAATGACAACTACACCTGGTACGGCCAGTACGCCGAAGGCTTCCGCACCCCGACGGCCAAGTCGATGTACGGGCGCTTCGATAACCCGACCCTGGGCTACAGCGTGCAGGGCAACCCCGGGCTCGAACCGGAAAAGAGCAAGAGCTACGAAACCGGCCTGCGCGGCAACTTCGACGCCGGCAACTTCGACGTGGCGGTGTTCTACAACAAGTACCGCGACTTCATCGACGAAGACGCCGTGCAGTCGGCCAACCTGGAAACCACGTTCCAGGCCAACAACATCAAGCACGCCACCATCAAGGGCGCCGAGGTCAAGGGCCGCCTGAACCTCGACCACTTCGGTGCGCCGCAGGGCCTGTACACCCAGGGTTCGATCGCCTATGCCCATGGCCGCAACGATGACAACGGCCAGCCGCTGAACAGCGTCAACCCGCTGACCGGCGTGTTCGGCCTGGGTTACGAGCAGCCGAACTATGGTGGCCTGCTGAGCTGGACTCTGGTCAAGCGCAAGACCCGCGTCGACGACACCACGTTCTTCGCACCGGACGGGCAGAGCTCGCAGTTCCGCACACCGGGTTATGGCGTGCTTGACCTGAGTGGCTTCTACAAAGTGACCGACGACGTCACTGTCAACGCCGGGCTCTACAACCTGACCGACAAGAAGTACTGGCAGTGGGATTCGGTGCGCGGTTACGACGGCCAGGGTGAAGCGGGTGTGACCCAGCCGGCCAACCTCGACCGCCTGACCATGCCGGGGCGCAACTTCGCCGTCAATGTGGTGTGGGATATCTGATGTAGGGCTATAGCGTTGTAGCGCCTGTGAGACCGAGCGCCGCCCGCGCGGCGCTCGATTTCACAGGCGCTGAACCACTCAAGACAAACGCCAATTTTTTTACTGTCTCAAGCCCGCTATTTCGTCTTGTCACTAGACGCCCTCATTTACCAAGGACACCTCCATGACCGACCGCCCAGCCCTGCGCTCGCAACGCCTCAACCAGGCCACCCACGCTCCGCACAGCGAGCTCGACGCCCTGGTCAAATCCCACGCGCCATTCGACAGCCGCGAAAGCTTCGCCCGCTTCGTCGTCGCCCAGTACCTGTTCCAGGCCGAACTGCAGGCCCTGTACAACGACCCGCAACTGATCGCCATCGTTCCCGACCTGGCCGAGCGCTGCCGCGCCGAACAGGCCCGCCTGGACCTCGCCGACCTCAACACCGAAGTCCCGGCCGCCGTGCCCGGTGCCCTGCACAATCCGACCCTGGGTGAAGCCATGGGCTGGATCTTCGTCTCGGAAGGCTCCAAACTTGGCGCTGCGTTTCTGATCAAGCGTGCCGTGGCCCTGGAATTGTCCGACCGCTTCGGTGCCCGCCACCTCGGCGAGCCGGCCGGTGGCCGTGCCGAAGGCTGGAAGCAGTTCACCCGTATTCTCGATGGCCTTGAGCTGTCGCCCGAGGAAGACGCCGCCGCCGAGCGCGCAGCGGTTGCCGCCTTCGAGCGCTTCACCGAACTGCTCAAGCATGCCTACGCCGCGGATGCCGCGCTGGCCTGAGACGCATCAACCGGCCGCCTCTCCGGTGGCCGGACGTTTTTTGCAGTGAGACCATGACCCGACCCGCCCGCTCGAAACTGTCCCGCCTGCTGTATGGCATCCTGGCTTACGTAAGCTTGGGGATAGGCCTGGTCGCGATCGTCATCCCCGGCCTGCCGACCACCGAGTTCATCCTGCTGGCCGCCTGGGCCGCCACGCGCAGTTCGCCGCGCCTGTCTGCCTGGCTGGAGAACCATCGCCTGTTCGGGCCGATCCTGTACAACTGGCGCAACGGCAAAGTGATCCAGCGCCGCGCCAAGGTCAGTGCCACCGTCAGCATGCTGCTGTGCGCAGGCTTGATGCTGGTTTTCCTCGAACACCACTGGCCGGTTTTTCTGGCGATTGCCGGCATGACCCTGGGCAACCTGTGGATCTGGTCGCGCCCTGAACAGCCCGGCCCCGCTGCCTCACAAGCTCAACAGCCCTGAATAAAGCAGGTAGGCAGCCAGTGCCGCGCCCGCCAGCACTGCGGCGAAAATCAGCTTCTCCCAGGCGGTGAACAGCGTCTGCCCTTGCTCGTGCTTGGCCCGGGCAAAGAGGATGACCCCCGGGGCATAGAGCAGTGCCGACAGCAGCAGGTACTTGAGGCCGCCTGCGTAAAGCAGCCATACCGCATACAGCAGCGCCAGCGCGGCCACCAGCAGGTCCTTGCGCCTCAGCCTTGCCTGGCCTTCGTAGCTTTCCCCGCGCCAGGCCAGCAGCACGGCATAGGCCGCCGACCACAGATAAGGCACCAGAATCATCGACGATGCCAGGTAGATCAGGCTGGTATAGGTGCCCTCTGAAACCAGTGTGATCAGCAGGAAGCCCTGGATCATGCAGTTGGTCAGCCACAGGGCATTGGCCGGCACGTGGTTGGCGTTCTCCTTGGCCAGAAAGCGCGGCATGGTCTTGTCGCGCGCCGTGGCATAAAGAATTTCCGCACATAGCAGAGCCCAGGACAGCAAGGCACCGAGCAGCGATACCGCCAGGCCAATGCTGATCAGCAAGGCGCCCCAGGGGCCGACGATATGCTCCAGCACCGAGGCCAGTGACGGGTTCTGCAACCCGGCCAGCTCCGGCTGGGTCATCACCCCCAGCGACAGCACGTTGACCAGCACCAGCAGCGCCAGCACCCCGAGAAAGCCGATCACGGTGGCCTTGCCGACGTCGGCGCGGCGCTGCGCCCGCCCGGAATACACGCTGGCGCCCTCGATACCGATGAACACGAACACCGTGACCAGCATCATGTTGCGCACCTGGTCGAGCACATTGCCGAACTGCGGGTTGCTCAGGCCCCAGATATCACGGGTGAAGATATCGGCACGGAAGGCGAAGGCGGCGATGACCACGAAGATCAGCAATGGCACCACCTTGGCCACGGTGGTCACCTGGTTGATGAACGCGGCTTCCTTGATGCCACGTAGCACCAGAAAGTGCACCGCCCACAGCAGCAACGAGGCGCAGCCGATGGCAATGGGCGTGTTGCCTTCGCCAAACACCGGGAAGTAGAAGCCCAGGGTGCTGAACAGCAGCACGAAATAGCCGACGTTGCCCAACCAGGCGCTGATCCAGTAACCCCAGGCGGACGAGAAGCCCATGTACTCGCCGAAGCCAGCCTTGGCGTAGGCGTACACCCCCGAATCCAACTCGGGCTTGCGGTTGGCCAGGGTCTGGAACACGAAGGCCAGTGCCAGCATGCCCACCGCCGTGATCGCCCAGCCGATCAGCACCGCGCCGACATCGGCACGGGCTGCCATGTTCTGCGGCAGCGAGAAGATCCCGCCGCCGATCATCGAACCGACCACCAGTGCGATCAGTGCACCCAGACGCAGCTTTTGTCCCGGTTCGCTCATGGGGCTTCCTTTTTTCCGAGCTGTCATGCGTTTGCAACAGAGATGAGCGCCATATAAATGCTGTTACTTATATAGCCAAGACCATTAAACCTATAGCATTAATAACCATAATGTCTATCGACCCGCCTCTGTAAAAACTAGCAGCTGCCAAGCAACTAGAAAAGAATCCGATAAAACTCGAAATTCTTGTGAAAAATTTGCGAAAGCAGCAAAAGCGGCTAGTTTCAGAGTTCGCAGGCCAAACAGAGCGGTTGCTCTAGTAAGACATGGAGGTGCCAGCGCACAAGGCCTGCAGCAGAGCTGTCGGCACTCTCCAGGAGTCACGTGTGGGAAATTTCCTACCCTCACGTAGCCATGAAATGACCCATGTCAGCTCATGGCCACGGCGTCAGATTTATTCTGTCGTCAACTTTCTCCTGGCAGGAGTTGTTAAATGTCTGATTCTTCCGGAAAACTAAAACTCGGCGCGTTAGTTGCACTTGTGGTCGGCTCGATGATCGGTGGCGGGATCTTTTCGCTGCCGCAAAACATGGCCGCCAGCGCCGGTGTCGGTGCGGTACTGATCGGTTGGGCCATCACGGCCGTGGGCATGCTGACCCTGGCCTTCGTGTTCCAGACCCTGGCCAATCGCAAGCCTGACCTGGACGGCGGTGTATACGCCTATGCCAAGGCCGGCTTTGGCGACTACATGGGCTTTTCTTCAGCCTGGGGCTACTGGATCAGTGCCTGGCTGGGCAACGTCGGCTACTTCGTGCTGCTGTTCAGCACCCTCGGTTACTTCTTCCCGATCTTCGGTGAAGGCAACACCCCGGCGGCGATCATCGGCGCCTCGGTGCTGCTCTGGGCCGTGCACTTCCTGGTCCTGCGTGGCATCAAGGAAGCAGCGTTCATCAACCTGGTCACCACCGTGGCCAAGGTCGTGCCGCTGCTGCTGTTCGCGCTGATCTGCCTGTTCGCCTTCAAGCTCGACATCTTCACCGCCGACATCTGGGCGGTGGGCACTCCAGACCTGGGCAGCGTGATGAACCAGGTGCGCAACATGATGCTGGTCACCGTGTGGGTATTCATCGGCATCGAGGGTGCGAGCATCTTCTCCTCACGGGCGGAAAAACGCTCCGACGTGGGCAAGGCCACCGTCATCGGCTTCGTCACCGTGCTGCTGTTCCTGGTGCTGGTCAACGTGCTGTCGCTGGGCATCATGACCCAACCGGAACTGGCCAAGCTGCAGAACCCGTCGATGGCCGCAGTGCTGGAGCACGTGGTCGGCCACTGGGGCGCGGTGCTGATCAGCGTCGGCCTGATCATCTCGCTGCTCGGTGCCCTGCTGTCGTGGGTGCTGCTGTGCGCCGAGATCATGTTCGCCGCCGCCAAGGACCACACCATGCCGGAGTTCCTGCGCCGCGAGAACGCCAACCAGGTGCCGGCCAACGCCTTGTGGCTGACCAACGCCATGGTGCAGATCTTCCTGGTCATCACGCTGTTCTCCAGCAGTACCTACCTGTCGCTGATCTACCTCGCCACCTCGATGATCCTGGTGCCCTACCTGTGGTCGGCGGCCTATGCGTTCCTGCTGGCGCTGCGCAGCGAAACCTACGAACAAGCCTTGGCAGAACGCAAGAAAGACCTGTTCATCGGCGCCATCGCCCTGCTGTACGCCATCTGGCTGCTGTATGCCGGCGGCGTGAAATACCTGCTGCTCTCGGCCCTGCTCTATGCCCCTGGCGCGATCCTGTTCGCCAAGGCCAAGCGCGAGGTGGGCCAGCCGATCTTTACCAACGTGGAAAAACTGATCTTCGCAGCCGTGGTCATCGGCGCCCTGGTGGCAGCTTTCGGCCTGTATGACGGCTTCCTGACCCTTTGACCCACGTCTTCGTTCAATTGGAGGAATGAAACCATGTCCGCTGAAAAACAGAAGTACGGTGTCCACTCCGAAGCCGGCAAGCTGCGCAAAGTGATGGTTTGCGCGCCAGGCCTGGCGCACAAGCGGCTGACGCCAAGCAACTGTGACGAGCTGCTGTTCGACGATGTGATCTGGGTCGACCAGGCCAAGCGTGACCATTTCGACTTCGTCACCAAGATGCGTGAGCGCGGCGTCGATGTGCTGGAGATGCACAACCTGCTGACCGACATCGTCCAGCAGCCGGACGCACTGAAGTGGATCCTCGACCGCAAGATCACCGATGACACCGTCGGCGTAGGCCTGAACAACGAAGTGCGCAGCTGGCTCGAAGGCCTGGAGCCTCGTCACCTGGCCGAGTTCCTGATCGGTGGCGTGGCGGGCCAGGACCTGCCGCAGAGCGAAGGTGCCGATGTGGTCAAGATGTACAACGACTACCTGGGCCACTCCAGCTTCATCCTGCCGCCGCTGCCCAACACCCAGTTCACCCGCGACACCACCTGCTGGATCTACGGCGGTGTGACGCTGAACCCGATGTACTGGCCGGCGCGTCGCCAGGAAACCCTGCTGACCACCGCCATCTACAAGTTCCACAAGGAGTTCACCAACGCCGACTTCGAAGTCTGGTATGGCGACCCTGACAAGGATCACGGCCAGTCCACCCTCGAAGGCGGTGACGTGATGCCGATCGGCAACGGCATCGTGCTGATCGGCATGGGCGAGCGCACCTCGCGCCAGGCCATCGGCCAGCTGGCCCGCAACCTGTTCGCCAAGGGCGCGGTCAAGGAGGTCATCGTCGCCGGCCTGCCGAAGTCTCGCGCCGCCATGCACCTGGACACCGTGTTCAGCTTCTGCGACCGCGACCTGGTCACGGTCTTCCCGGAAGTGGTCAACGAAATCGTACCGTTCATCATCCGTCCGGACGAGAAAAAGCCCTACGGCATGGACGTGCGCCGCATCAACAAGTCGTTCATCGAGGTGGTCGGCGAGCAGCTGGGGGTCAAGCTGCGCGTGGTCGAGACCGGCGGCAACAGCTTCGCCGCCGAGCGCGAACAGTGGGATGACGGCAACAACGTGGTGGCCATCGAGCCAGGCGTGGTCATCGGCTACGACCGCAACACCTACACCAACACCCTGCTGCGCAAGGCCGGCATCGAGGTCATCACCATCAGCGCCGGCGAACTGGGCCGGGGCCGGGGCGGCGGCCACTGCATGACCTGCCCGATCGTACGCGACCCAATCGACTACTAACGCCCATCGCACACCCGGCCGCACTCACGAAGCAGCGGCCGGGACATCACCGAATTCAAGGAGAAAAGTCATGGCGTTCAACATTCACAACCGCAACCTGCTCAGCCTCGAACACCACAGCACCCGCGAGCTGAAGTACCTGCTGGACTTGTCCCGCGACCTCAAGCGCGCCAAGTACACCGGCACCGAGCAGCAGCACCTGAAGGGCAACAACATCGCCCTGATCTTCGAGAAGACCTCGACCCGCACCCGTTGCGCCTTCGAAGTCGCCGCCTATGACCAGGGTGCCAACGTCACCTACATCGACCCCAACTCCTCGCAGATCGGCCACAAGGAAAGCATGAAGGACACCGCCCGCGTGCTCGGGCGCATGTACGACGCCATCGAGTACCGCGGCTTCAAGCAGGAAATCGTCGAAGAGCTGGCCAAGTTCGCCGGGGTGCCGGTGTTCAACGGCCTGACCGATGAATACCACCCGACCCAGATGATCGCCGACGTGCTGACCATGCGTGAGCACAGCGACAAGCCGCTGCACGACATCAGCTACGCCTACCTGGGCGATGCCCGCAACAACATGGGCAACTCGCTGCTGCTGATCGGCGCCAAGCTCGGCATGGACGTGCGTATCGCCGCGCCCAAGGCGCTGTGGCCACATGAGGACCTGGTCGAGCGGTGCCACAAGTACGCCGAAGAGAGCGGTGCGCGCATCACCCTGACCGAAGACCCCAAGGCTGCGGTCAAGGGCGTCGACTTCATCCACACCGACGTCTGGGTATCGATGGGCGAGCCAATCGAAGCCTGGGGCGAGCGCATCAAGCTGCTCAAGCCCTACCAGGTGAACAAGGAGCTGATGAAGGCCAGCGGCAACCCACGGACCAAGTTCATGCACTGCCTGCCAGCCTTCCACAACTCCGAGACCAAGGTCGGCAAGCAGATTGCCGAACAGTATCCGGACCTGGCCAACGGCATCGAAGTGACCGATGACGTGTTCGAGTCGCCAGCGTGCATCGCCTTCGAGCAGGCGGAAAACCGCATGCACACCATCAAGGCGATCCTGGTTTCGACCCTGGCTGACCTGTAAGCCGGCCGCGCCGCCCTTGCCCATGGGGCGGCGCCCTTCCCTCTTCGTTAAAGGACATTCCCCATGCGTATCGTTGTTGCATTGGGCGGCAACGCCCTGCTGCGCCGTGGCGAGCCCATGACCGCTGACAACCAGCGCGCCAACATTCGCACCGCCACCGAGCAGATCGCCAAGATTCACCCCGGCAACGAGCTGGTCATCGCCCACGGCAACGGCCCCCAGGTTGGCCTGCTGGCACTGCAAGGGCTGTCGTACAAGCCTGACGAAGCCTACCCGCTCGATGTGCTCGGTGCCGAAACCGAAGGCATGATCGGCTACATGATCGAACAGGAGCTGGGCAACCTGCTGGCCTTCGAAGTACCGTTCGCCACCCTGCTGACCCAGGTGGAAGTGGACGCCAACGACCCGGCCTTCAAGGACCCGAGCAAGTTCATCGGCCCGGTCTACAGCAAGGAAGAGGCCGAGCGCCTGGCCAAGGAAAAAGGCTGGGTGGTCAAGGCCGACGGCGACAAGTATCGCCGCGTGGTCGCTAGCCCGAAACCCAAGCGCATCTTCGAGATCCGCCCGATCAAGTGGCTGCTGGAAAAGAGCAGCATCGTGATCTGCGCCGGCGGTGGCGGCATCCCCACCCTGTACGATGAAAACCGCAAGCTCAAAGGCATCGAGGCGGTGATCGACAAGGACCTGTGCTCGGCGCTGCTGGCCGAACAACTGGAAGCCGACCTTCTGGTAATCGCCACCGACGTCGATGGCGCCTACATTGACTGGGGCAAGCCGACGCAGAAAGCCATCGCCCAGGCCCACCCCGACGAGCTCGAACGCCTCGGCTTCGCCGCTGGCTCCATGGGGCCGAAGGTGCAGGCGGCCTGCGACTTTGCCCGTCACACCGGCAAAGTGGCGGTGATCAGCTCGCTGGAGAATATCGAGGGCATCGTCAAAGGTGTCGCCGGTACCCGCGTGAGTACCGAAAAGCCGGGTATCAGCTACCGTTGATTGCAGTGGGCGGGCTTACCAGGCCCGCCATTTTCACCTTTCCAAGGAGTCTGCCATGGCCAAGTACGAGCCAGGTCATGTACACATCGAGCGCACCGCGCTGAACCCGGCTGATCACAGTTACGACCTCAAGGTCGATTACGAAGCGGTCTCGGACCCCAAGGAAGGCAGGGGTATCCAGTTCCACATGCACGGCAGCATCGAAGGCAAGTCGGTAGAAGAAAAGTTCTTCCTGGCCAAGGATCAAGTACTACCCAGTTTCCTCATGCAATTGTCTCGCAGAGCCCAGTCATACCTGCCGCCCCCGAAGAAATTCGAGAACCTCGGTTCGCCGCACAAGATCTATGACTGGATGTTCAAGGACATTCGCGAAAAGCTCGATGTGAAGTCGGGCGACCCGATCAAGCCTGAACATCTGGAGTGATTCGAGAACCTGGGGCTGCTTCGCATCCCTTTCGCGACACAAGGCCGCTCCCACAGGTTCAGCACAGCCTGTGAAATCCACGCTGTACCTGTGGGAGCGGCCTTGTGTCGCGAAAGGGCCGCAAAGCGGCCCCGGCGATGTTGAGGCATACTACTGCACTCCCCGGCCACAACCCCCGCCTCCCCATGCGCATCCACGTCAGCTTCATCGACCGCGTCGGCATCACCCAGGAAGTCCTCGCCCTGCTCGGTGCCCGCAACCTCAACCTGGACGCCGTGGAGATGGTCCCGCCGAACGTCTACATCGACGCCCCGACCCTCAGCCCCGCCGTGCTCGAAGAACTCCACGACGCGCTGTTCGAAGTCCATGGCGTGCAGTCGGTGGACGTGGTCGACATCCTCCCCGGCCAGCGCCGCCACCTGCAGCTCGATGCCCTGCTCGCTGCCATGAGCGACCCGGTGCTGGCGGTGGACAGCGCCGGCAAGGTGCTGCTGGCCAACCCGGCGCTGATCGCCCTGTGCGGCCGTGAATCCGCCGGGCGCTCGGTGGGAGAGTTGTTCAACGACCCCGGCCTGCTGCAGGCCTTGCTGGACAACAACTTCCACCTGCCGATGCGTGAGATGCAGCTCAACGGCCAGAGCCTGCTGCTGGACGCCTCGCCGATCACCAACGCAGGCGGCCTGCTGACCTTGTACCCGCCCAACCGCATGGGCGAGCGCCTGTCGGCCCTGCACCACGACCACGCCGAAGGCTTCGATGCACTGCTGGGCGAGTCACCGGCGATCCGCACGCTCAAGGCCCGCGCCCTGCGCGTGGCGGCCCTCGACGCGCCGTTGCTGGTGCACGGTGAAACCGGCACAGGCAAGGAACTGGTGGCCCGCGCCTGCCATGCCATCAGCAGCCGCCATGCCGCGCCGTTCCTCGCCCTGAACTGCGCCGCGCTGCCCGAGAGCCTGGCCGAGAGCGAGCTGTTCGGCTACGCCCCCGGCGCCTTCACCGGCGCCCAACGGGGTGGCAAGCCGGGGCTGATGGAGCTGGCCAACCAAGGCACGGTGTTTCTCGACGAGATCGGCGAAATGTCGCCGTACCTGCAGGCCAAGCTGCTGCGCTTTCTCAGCGATGGCAGCTTCCGCCGCGTCGGTGGCGACCGCGAGGTCAAGGTGGATGTGCGCATCATCAGCGCCACCCACCGCGACCTGGAACGCATGGTCGCCGAAGGCACCTTCCGTGAAGACTTGTTCTACCGCCTCAACGTGCTCAACCTGCAGGTACCGCCACTGCGCGAGCGTGGCCAGGACATCCTGATGCTGGCGCATTACTTCATGCAGCAGGCCTGCACGCAGATCCAGCGGCCTCCCTGCCGCCTCACCCCGACCACCCATTCGGCGCTGCTGGCCAACCCCTGGCCAGGCAACGTGCGCCAGCTGCAGAACGTGATCTTCCGTGCGGCGGCGATCTGCGAGGGCAACCTGGTGGATATCGGTGATCTGGACATCGCCGGGACATCGGTCGCGCGTGGGCAGGATGGTGACGTGGCGAGCCTGGAGCAGGCGGTGGGGGATTTCGAGCGTGAATTGCTGCAGCGGCTGTACGCCAGCTATCCCTCCACCCGGCAGTTGGCGGGGCGGCTGCAGACCTCGCATACAGCCATTGCCCAGCGTTTGCGCAAGTACGGTATAACAACCAGAAATTGAGATCGGAACGAATTCATTACACTGTAATTAATTCGATACAGTCCTATTCTGACGCGTCTGTTCAAGGGTTTGATCCATCAAACCTTTTCCCGTCGCGAATAGCTGTAGCGTTTTCATTCCACAGGAATGACAAATTGATTACATAAATAGTTCAAACTATTGATTTATAAGGATTTTTTACTACTGGCCGCATTATTGCTAAGGGAATCCCAACCCAAGAGCGCGGACCCACCGCGCCCAACGCCCTGCTTCCCGAGGATTCCCCATGAGCGAGTTGCGTTTCACCGAAGATCACGAATGGCTGCGCGTCGAAGCCGACGGTAGCGTCACCGTGGGCATCACCGCCTACGCCCAGAACGCCCTGGGCGATGTGGTCTATGTGCAACTGCCTGAGCTGCAGGCTTACGACAAAGGTGCCGAAGCCTCCACCGTCGAATCGGTGAAAGCCGCCAGCGGCGTGTACATGCCCCTGACCGGTGAAGTGGTCGCCGTCAACGAAGGCCTCAACGACAGCCCCGAGCTGGTCAACGAAGACCCGCTGGGCGAAGGCTGGTTCTTCCGCTTCAAGCCTGCCGACATGGCCGAAGTCGAAGCCCTGCTCGACCAGGACGCCTACGACCGACTGATCAAAGCCAACGACGACGCCTGAGGAATCCGACCATGACCATCAACCTCGGCACCGCCAACGAATTCATCGCCCGTCACATCGGCCCGCGCGCCGCTGACGAGCAGGCCATGCTCGCCACCCTGGGCTTCGACTCGCTGGAAGCCATGAGCGCCGCCGTCATCCCCGACAGCATCAAGGGCACCAGCGTGCTCGGCGCGGAAGACGGCCAGAGCGAGGCCGATGCCCTCGCCGCGCTGAAGGCCATCGCCGGCAAGAACGAACTGTTCAAGAGCTACATCGGCCAGGGCTACTACAACACCCACACGCCGGCACCGATCCTGCGCAACCTGCTGGAAAACCCGGCCTGGTACACCGCCTACACCCCATACCAGCCAGAAATCTCCCAGGGCCGCCTGGAAGCGCTGCTGAACTTCCAGACCCTGATCAGCGACCTCACCGGCCTGCCGATCGCCAACGCATCCTTGCTCGACGAAGCCACCGCCGCTGCCGAAGCCATGACCTTCTGCAAGCGCCTGTCGAAGAACAAGGCCAGCCACGCCTTCTTCGCCTCCGTGCACTGCCACCCGCAGACCCTCGACGTGCTGCGCACCCGTGCCGAGCCACTGGGCATCGAGATCGTGGTCGGCGACGAGCGTGAGCTGGGCGATGTCAGCGCCTTCTTCGGCGCCCTGCTGCAATACCCGGCCAGCAATGGTGAAGTGTTCGACTACCGCGAAGTGGTCGCGCGTTTCCACGCCGCCAACGCCCTGGTCGCCGTTGCCGCCGACCTGCTGGCCCTGACCCTGCTGACCCCGCCGGGCGAGTTCGACGCCGACGTGGCCATTGGCAGCGCCCAGCGCTTCGGCGTGCCACTGGGCTTCGGTGGCCCGCACGCGGCCTACTTCGCCACCCGTGATGCCTTCAAGCGCGACATGCCGGGCCGCCTGGTCGGCGTGTCGATCGACCGCTTCGGCAAGACCGCCCTGCGCCTGGCCATGCAGACCCGCGAACAGCACATCCGCCGCGAGAAGGCCACCAGCAACATCTGCACCGCCCAGGTGCTGCTGGCCAACATCGCCAGCATGTTCGCCGTGTACCACGGCCCGGCCGGCCTCAAGCGCATTGCCGAACGCACCCACGCCCTGACCGCGATTCTGGCTGCCGGCCTGAAAACCCTGGGCCTCGAAGTGGTTGGCGAAACCGCCTTCGATACCCTGACCCTGGCCACCGGCAGCGCCACCGCCAGCCTGCATGACAAGGCCCGCGCCCAGCGCATCAACCTGCGCCAGATCGACGCCGCTCACCTGGGCCTGTCCCTCGACGAGACCAGCACCCAGGCCGACGTCGAAGCCCTCTGGCAGCTGTTCGGCGCCGACCAGGCCCAGCCGGACTTCGCCGCCCTGGCCGCCAGCACCGGCTCGCGCCTGCCGGCCGCCCTGCTGCGTCAGTCGGCCATCCTCGAGCACCCGGTGTTCAACCGCTACCACAGCGAAACCGAGCTGATGCGCTACCTGCGCCGCCTGGCCGACAAGGACCTGGCGCTGGACCGCAGCATGATCCCGCTGGGCTCGTGCACCATGAAGCTCAACGCTGCCAGCGAAATGATCCCGGTGACCTGGGCCGAATTCGGCAACCTGCACCCGTTCGCCCCGGCCGCGCAAAGCCAGGGCTACCTGCAGATGACCACCGAGCTGGAAGCCATGCTCTGCGCCGCCACCGGCTACGACGCCGTGTCGCTGCAGCCCAACGCCGGCTCCCAGGGTGAGTACGCAGGCCTCTTGGCCATCCGTGCCTACCACCGCAGCCGTGGCGAAGGTCACCGCGACATCTGCCTGATCCCGTCTTCGGCCCACGGCACCAACCCGGCCACCGCGCACATGGCCGGCATGCGCGTGGTGGTCACCGCCTGTGACGCCCGTGGCAACGTCGATGTCGAGGACCTGCGCGCCAAGGCCATCGAACACCGCGAGCGCCTGGCCGCGATCATGATCACCTACCCGTCGACCCACGGCGTGTTCGAGGAAGCGATCGGCGAGATCTGCGCGATCATCCACGACAATGGTGGCCAGGTGTACATCGACGGCGCCAACATGAACGCCATGGTCGGCCTCTGCGCCCCAGGCAAGTTCGGTGGAGACGTGTCGCACCTGAACCTGCACAAGACCTTCTGCATCCCCCACGGCGGTGGCGGCCCGGGTGTCGGCCCGATTGGCGTCAAGTCGCACCTGGCGCCATTCCTGCCAGGCCACGCGCAACTGGAAAACACCGAGGGCGCGGTGTGCGCCGCGCCGTTCGGCAGCGCCAGCATCCTGCCGATCACCTGGATGTACATTCGCATGATGGGCGGTGCCGGCCTCAAGCGTGCTTCGCAGATGGCGATCCTCAACGCCAACTACATCGCCCGCCGCCTGGAAGAGCACTATCCTGTCCTGTACACCGGTGGCAATGGCCTGGTCGCCCACGAGTGCATCCTCGACCTGCGTCCGCTCAAGGACACCAGCGGCATCAGCGTCGATGACGTGGCCAAGCGCCTGATCGACTTCGGTTTCCATGCGCCGACCATGTCGTTCCCGGTGGCCGGCACGCTGATGATCGAACCGACCGAGAGCGAGTCCAAGGAAGAACTGGATCGCTTCTGCGACGCGATGATCCAGATCCGCGAGGAAATTCGCGCGGTGGAAACCGGCAGCCTGGACAAGGACGACAACCCGCTGAAGAACGCCCCGCACACCGCGGCCGAGCTGGTTGGCGAATGGGCCCATGGCTACAGCCGCGAGCAGGCGGTGTACCCGCTGCCGAGCCTGGTGGAAGGCAAGTACTGGCCGCCGGTCGGCCGGGTCGACAACGTGTTCGGCGACCGCAACCTGGTCTGCGCCTGCCCGTCGATCGAGAGCTATCAGGACGCCTGAGGCGCGCTGTAGACAGCTGGGGCTGCTGCGCAGCCCTTTCGCGACACAAGGCCGCTCCTACACGGACGGCATTGATCCCTGCAGGAGCGGCCTTGTGTCGCGAAAGGGCCGCAAAGCGGCCCCCAGGTGTTCAGGAGGTACCACCATGTCACTGAGCGTCTTCGACCTGTTCAAGATCGGCATCGGCCCCTCCAGTTCCCACACGGTCGGCCCGATGCGCGCCGCCGCACGCTTCGCCGAAGGGCTGCGCCGCGACGGCCTGCTGGCCAGCACCGTTTGCGTCAAGGCCGAGCTGTACGGCTCGCTCGGCGCCACCGGCAAAGGCCACGGCAGCGACAAGGCGGTATTGCTCGGCCTGGAAGGCGAGCACCCAGATACCGTCGACACCGAATCGATCCCCGCCCGCCTGCAGGCCATCCGCAGCAGCGGCCAGCTCAGCCTGCTGGGTGAGCAGACCATTGCCTTCGTTGAGAAGCAGCACCTGGCGATGATCCGCAAACCCCTGGCCTATCACCCCAACGGCATGATCTTTCGTGCCTTCGATGCCACCGGCTTGCAAATCCGCAGCCGCGAGTACTACTCGGTGGGCGGCGGTTTCGTGGTCGACGAAGACGCCGCCGGCCAGGACCGCATCGTCGAGGACAGCACCGTGCTGGCCTTGTCGTTCAAGACCGCCAAGGAACTGCTCGGCCACTGCACCGCGCAGCACCTGTCGATCAGCCAGGTGATGCTGGCAAACGAAGCGGCCTGGCGCCCGGAGGCCGAAACCCGCGCCGGGCTGCTGCGCATCTGGCAGGTCATGCAGGACTGCGTCGAGGCCGGCTGCCGCCATGAGGGCATCCTGCCCGGCGGGCTCAAGGTCAAGCGCCGCGCACCGGCGTTGTACCGCCAGCTCAGCCGCCATCCGGAAGCCAGCCTGCGCGATGCCCTGTCGGTACTCGACTGGGTCAACCTCTACGCCCTGGCAGTCAACGAGGAAAACGCCTACGGCGGGCGCGTGGTCACTGCACCGACCAACGGCGCGGCGGGCATTGTCCCTGCGGTGCTGCACTACTACATGCGCTTTGTCCCTGGCGCCAGCGAGGACGGCGTGGTGCGTTTTCTGCTCACCGCTGCCGCGATCGGCATCCTGTACAAGGAAAACGCCTCGATTTCCGGAGCCGAAGTCGGCTGCCAGGGCGAGGTCGGCGTGGCCTGTTCGATGGCCGCAGGCGCCCTGTGCGAAGTGATGGGCGGTACCCCGCAACAAGTGGAGAACGCCGCTGAAATCGGCATGGAACATAACCTCGGCCTGACCTGCGACCCGATTGGCGGCCTGGTCCAGGTGCCCTGCATCGAGCGCAACGCCATGGGCTCGGTGAAGGCCATCAATGCCGTGCGCATGGCCCTGCGCGGTGACGGGCAGCACTACGTGTCGCTCGACAAGGTGATCCGCACCATGCGCCAGACCGGCGCCGACATGAAAAGCAAATACAAGGAGACCGCCCGCGGCGGTCTGGCCGTCAACATCATCGAATGTTGACCCGATAAAAAACCAAGGAGTCATCGATGTCCGAAACACTGCAAAAGACCCCGCTGCACGCCCTGCACCTGGAACTGGGCGCGCGCATGGTGCCGTTCGCCGGCTTCGACATGCCGGTGCAGTACCCGCTGGGCGTGCTCAAGGAACACCTGCATAGCCGCGAGCAAGCCGGCCTGTTCGACGTCTCGCACATGGGCCAGATCGTCCTGCGTGGCGCCGATGCAGCCAAGGCCCTGGAGTCCCTGGTACCGGTGGACATCATCGACCTGCCGGTGGGGATGCAGCGCTATGCCATGTTCACCAACGAGCACGGCGGCATCCTCGACGACCTGATGGTCGCCAACCTGGGTGACGACACCCTGTTCCTGGTGGTCAACGCGGCGTGCAAGGACCAGGACCTGGCTCACCTGCAGAAGCACATCGGCAACCGTTGTGAAGTACTGCCACTGTTCGAACAGCGGGCCCTGCTCGCCCTGCAGGGCCCGGCGGCGGTCAAGGTGCTTGAGCGCCTGGCGCCGGAAGTGGCAGGCATGACCTTCATGCAGTTCCGCCCGGTAAAACTGCTGGGCGAAGACTGCTTCGTCAGCCGCTCGGGTTATACCGGCGAAGACGGCTACGAGATCTCGGTGCCGGTCGGTGCTGCCGAAGCCCTGGCTCGTCGCCTGCTGGCCGAGCCTGAGGTGCAGCCTATCGGCCTGGGTGCTCGCGACTCGCTACGCCTGGAAGCCGGCCTGTGCCTGTATGGCCACGACATGAACAGCGAAACCACCCCGGTCGAAGCCAGCCTGTTGTGGGCGATCTCCAAAGTGCGCCGTGCCGATGGCGCGCGTGCCGCAGGCTTCCCGGGCGCCGATGCCATCTTTGCCCATCAGCGCGATGGCGTGGCGCGCAAACGTGTGGGCTTGTTGCCGCAGGAACGTACGCCAGTTCGTGAAGGCGCGGATATTGTCGATGCTGACGATAAACCAGTAGGAAAAGTGTGCAGTGGTGGCTTTGGCCCGACACTCGGCGCACCCGTAGCAATGGGTTATATCGATAGTGAACATGCGGCAATCGACACGCCACTGTTTGCCGTGGTACGCGGCAAGAAGGTTGCCTTGAAAGTCAGCAAAATGCCTTTCGTTGCACAGCGTTACTACCGTGGCTGAAGGTAGCGTCTGAGGTGTGCGGGCAGGTCCTACATATTCGATTTCGAACCTGCCCAATAACTTTTGAACATGGCGCCAGGCCAGGCGCCATGCCGTTTCCGACAAATCTGTCGGTTATCGGCAAAACGCCGATTTTCTATACGACCAAGGGCTTGTTTTTTTCTCGGGAGTTGGCGTAGAGTCACTGCACTGTGTTTGCATGGGTCGCAACAGTTCGTGACCTGGGCCAGTAGCCGAGATTTGCTACAACCCGTTCGACGTCTCTTACTTTCCTGCAACCCAGCCCAGTAATCTTTCACTCATATATAACGTGAAAGAAACTGTCATCAAAATTCAAGCTTCATAGGAAATAAGACAATGGCTGAGCGTCAGAACGGTACCGTCAAGTGGTTCAATGACGAAAAAGGTTACGGCTTCATCACCCCAGAAAGCGGTCCGGATCTGTTCGTGCACTTCCGTGCCATCGAAGGCAACGGCTTCAAGAGCCTGAAAGAAGGCCAGAAGGTCACCTTCGAAGCAGTCCAAGGCCAGAAAGGCATGCAGGCTGACAAAGTCCAGCCTGTCTAAGTACAAGCCAGACTCCTAAAAAGCCCCTGCCATGTGCAGGGGTTTTTTTTTGCCCGTAGAATAGCGGCTTCGCCATTCGGAGCTGTTCTGCATGTCCAAGCCTCTGCTCTCCCCCCAGGGTGATTTCCCACCGGTCGGCCTGGGCCGACGCCTGGCGGCGATGTTCTACGACTGCCTGCTGTGCACGGCGCTGCTGATCGTCACCGCCGGGGCCTATAAGCTGATCCAGATGGCGATCATCGGCGAAGCCCGCATGCGTGAACTGACCGAGGCCGGCGCGCTGGATGGCGACCCGCTGCTCTCGACCGTTCTGCTGTTTGCCCTGTTCGGCTTCTTTGCCAAGTTCTGGACCCATGGCGGTCAGACTCTGGGCATGCAGGTGTGGGGCGTGCGCGTACAGAACGCCGATGGCAGCGCGATCAGCCTGTGGCAGGCACTGCTGCGCTTCGTGGTGTCGATTGCCTCCTGGCTGTGCCTGGGCCTTGGGTTCTTCTGGTCACTGATCGACAAGCGCAAGCGCGGGTGGCACGACATCTATTCGGAAACCCAGCTGGTGCGGGTGCCGAAGCAGAAAAAGTAGGCACAAAAAAACCGACCCTTGGGTCGGTTTTTTCAACTGTTCAAGCCATCAACCCGCCCGGCGCAACAACCACACGCCAGCCAAGGCACAGATGCCTGCCGGTATCACCACCGCCAGCAGCGGCGGGAAACCGAACACCTGGCTCGACGGGCCCAGCAGGTCCTGGCCGATGCGGAACGCGAAACCCACCAGCACGCCGGTGAACACGCGCTGGCCGAGGGTAACCGAACGCAGCGGGCCGAAGATGAAGGAAATCGCCATCAGCACCAGTGCCGCGGTCACTATCGGTTGCATCACCTTGGTCCAGAACGCCAGCCAGTAGCGGGCGTTGTTCAGGCCCTGTTCGGACAGGTAGTGGATGTAGTCCCACAGCCCGGTGATCGACAACGACTCGGGGGCCATGATCACGGTATTGAGCAGTTGCGGCGTCAGCGATACATCCCAGAGTTCGGTCGGTGCCTTCACCACTTCGGTGCGGTCACCGTGGAAGTAGGTGGTGCTGATATCGCTGAGCGTCCAGTGATCGTCGATGTACTGGGCACGACGGGCAAAGCTTGAGGTCTGGATCTTGCGCTCGTTGTCGAAGCGGTAGCGCGTCACGCCCAGTAGCAGGCCATTGGGCTGCACCGAGTTGATGTGCACGAATTCCTCGCCCTGGCGGTGCCACATGCCATGCCTGGAACTTTGCGCCTCACCCCCACCTTGCGCCAGGGAGCGGTCTGCCTGGGCCTTGTTCTCGGTCACCGGGGCGACATATTCACCGATCAGCAGGCCGACCAGCATCAGCACCAGCATCGGCTTCATCACCGCCCAGACGATACGGCCGATGGAGACACCAGCGGCGCGCATGATGGTCAGTTCACTGTTGCTGGCCAGGCTGCCGAGGCCGATCAGGCAGCCGATCAGTGCCGCCATCGGCAGCATTTCGTACAGACGCCGAGGTGCCGTCAGCAGGACGAAATTGCCCGCGTCCAGCAAGGTGTAGGTGTCGCTCAGTTCACCCATCTCGTCGATGAAGGCGAACAGCGAGGCCAGGCCAAGGATGATCCCCAGCACGGCCAGAATGGCCAGCAGCACGCTCATGCCGATGTAGCGGTCGAGCTTAGCCATGGGCCACCTCCGCGCGACGGGCAGCCATTTTCAGGCGCAGCGGTTCCCAATACATCAGGGCCAGGCCGATCAGCAGGAACAGGCCATGCACCCACCAGATGCCCAGGCCAATCGGCAATTTGCCCTTCTCCAGGGCGCCGCGTACGGAAATCAGCATTGTCAGGTAAGCCATGTACAGAAGAATCGCCGGCAGCAGCTTGAGGAAACGGCCCTGGCGCGGGTTGACCCTGGCCAGCGGCACTGCCATCAAAGTCACGATGAATACCAGAATCGGCAGCGACAGGCGCCATTGCAGCTCGGCACGCTCGCGCAGGTCGGTCTTGCCGAACAGCTCCATGGTCGGGATCGCTTCGCGATCGGTCACGTCCTCGGCGACTTCCGGCTTTGGCAGCAATACACCATAGGTGTCGTACTTGATGGCACGGTAATCGGCCTGGCCCGGGTTACCGTCGTAGCGGTAGCCGTTTTCCAGCACCAGGTAGCGATTGCCATCGGCCTGTATTTCCTGATGGCCTCTTTCGGCGACCAGCACCGAAGGCGCACGGTCCTTGGTCTTGTCCTGGTTGAAGCGCTTCTCGGAAATGAACACCCCGGCCAGCTTGACGCGGTCGTCCGACAGCTGCTCGGTGTAGGTGACCCGTGAACCGTCGCGCAGGGTCTGGAAGCGACCCGGCACCAAGGTGTCGAATTCGGTCATGGCATCCTGCTGGGCGACGATCTTCTGCACCTGGGCAACGCCCAGTGGCGACAGGCTCAGGCTCAGCCAGGCCACCAGCAGGGCGACCAGCGCCGCTGGCGCCATGGTCAGGCCCAGCAGACGCTGCTGGCTCATGCCGGTCGCCGACAGAACGGTCATTTCGCTTTCCAGGTACAGCCGGCCGTATGCCAGGAGAATACCGAGGAACAGGCCCAGCGGCAGAATCAGCTGCAGGAACCCTGGCATGCGAAAGCCCATGATCAGGAACAGCACCCCTGGGTCGAGGATGCCTTGGGCCGCCTGGGCCAGGTACTTGATGAAGCGCCCGCTCATGATGATCACCAGCAGCACGGCGCTGACGGCGCTCAAGGTCACCAGGACCTCGCGGGACAGATAACGAAAGACGATCAAACCAGACACTCCTGGGTTGTCAGGGGCGGACTGCCAAACATTGGCCTGTGACAGCCAGGACCAAAGCCGGTTCGCCAACGGCGAACCTCCATATGAAGTGCGCGCATTATCCTGTGATTGGCCGCGCCTGTCACTTGGCCGCGCATGAAGGCCCACATCGGGCTTGTCATCACGCTTGCCAGAGGCTCAAACTGGCAGCTTTTCCACTGGCACGCGGCAACGCGGCCAGGCCCGTCCAGAGCGCGAAATCGCATAGCGCCAACTGCATAGATCATTCGGGGACCCTGACATGGAACTGGTTGTAAAAAGCGTAGCCGCTGCATCCGTAAAAACCGCCACTCTGGTCGTACCGGTCGGTGAAGGGCGCAAGCTCGGTACCGTTGCCAAGGCCATCGACCAAGCCAGCGAAGGCGCCATCAGCGCGGTGCTCAAACGCGGCGACCTGGCCGGCAAGCCTGGCCAGACCCTGTTGCTGCAAAGCCTGCCGGGCCTGAAGGCCGAGCGCGTGCTGTTGGTCGGCAGCGGCAAGGACGAAGCCCTCGGTGACCGCGCCTGGCGCAAGCTGGTCGCCAGCGTGGCCGGTGTGCTCAAAGGCCTGAGCGGCAGCGATGCCGTGCTGGCGCTGGACGACATCGCGGTCAGCAACCGCGACGCCCATTACGGCAAATACCGCCTGCTGGCCGAGACCCTGCTCGACGCTGAATACGTGTTCGACCGCTTCAAGAGCCAGAAGGCCGAACCGCGCGCCCTGAAGAAGGTCACCCTGCTGGCCGACAAGGCCGGCGTGGCCGAGGTCGAGCGTGCCGTCAAGCATGCCAGCGCCATCGCCTCCGGCATGGCCTTCACCCGCGACCTGGGCAACCTGCCGCCCAACCTGTGCCACCCAAGCTACCTGGCCGAGCAAGCCAAGGAACTGGGCAAGGCCCACAAGGGCCTGAAGGTCGAAGTGCTGGACGAGAAGAAGATCAAGGACCTGGGCATGGGCGCGTTCTACGCCGTGGGCCAGGGCAGCGACCAGCCGCCACGCCTGATCGTGCTCAATTACCAGGGCGGCAAGAAGGCCGACAAGCCGTTCGTGCTGGTGGGCAAGGGCATCACCTTCGACACCGGCGGCATCAGCCTCAAGCCAGGCGCCGGCATGGATGAAATGAAGTACGACATGTGCGGCGCCGCCAGCGTGTTCGGCACCCTGCGCGCGGTCCTCGAGCTGCAACTGCCGATCAACCTGGTGTGCCTGCTGGCCTGTGCCGAGAACATGCCGAGCGGCGGCGCCACCCGCCCGGGCGACATCGTCACCACCATGAGTGGCCAGACCGTCGAAATCCTCAACACCGACGCCGAAGGCCGCCTGGTGCTGTGCGACACCCTGACCTACGCCGAACGCTTCAAGCCACAGGCAGTGATCGACATCGCCACCCTGACCGGCGCCTGCATCGTCGCCCTGGGCAGCCACACCTCGGGCCTGATGGGCAACAACGACGAGCTGGTCGGCCAACTGCTCGATGCCGGCAAGCGTGCCGACGACCGTGCCTGGCAGCTGCCGCTGTTCGACGAATACCAGGAGCAACTGGACAGCCCGTTCGCCGACATGGGCAACATCGGTGGGCCGAAGGCCGGCACCATCACCGCCGGCTGCTTCCTGTCGCGCTTCGCCAAGGCTTACAACTGGGCGCACATGGACATCGCCGGCACGGCCTGGATCAGTGGCGGCAAGGACAAGGGCGCTACCGGTCGCCCGGTCCCACTGCTGACCCAGTACCTGCTGGACCGCGCCGGCGCCTGATGCCGTGATGCTGGCGGCGCCCCAGGCGCCGCCGGCTGGCAGACCACACCATGAGCAAAGTCGATTTCTATATCCTGCCCACCGACTCGCTGTCGGCGCGGCTGGACTTCGCCTGCAAGCTGTGCGAGAAGGCCTGGCGCCTCGGCCACCGGGTCTACCTGCACTGCCAGGACGCCGAGCAGCGTGCCGAGCTGGATGAGCGCCTGTGGCGCTTCAAGGGCGAGGCCTTCGTGCCCCATGACCTGGCTGAGGTGCACGCGCAGGCCTCAGTGGCCCTGGGCCTGGGGGACGATGCCGGCGAGCACCGCGACCTGCTGATCAACCTGGGGGCCGGTGTACCCGGGTTCGTCGGCCAGTTCGAGCGGGTTGCCGAGATCGTTGTCGAGGAGTCCGGCATTCGCCAATCGGCCCGCGAGCGGTTCCGTTTCTACCGTGAACAGGGCTATGCTCTGCAAGACCACCGCTTACAGCGACTTTAACGACGATGGACAAGCCTTCCGCCCTACCCGATTCCGCCCATCTGCTGGATGATCTGGAATCGATTCGCCAACTGCTCGGCGATGCCGACCTGCAGCCGCCGCTGCTGACCGAAACGGTCGAGCAGATTCCCCTGTTGCTCGACCTGCCTGCCGGTAACGCGGCGCCTGCGCCTGAAGCCGAGCCCGCGGCAGCCGAGCCCGAGGATGATCCGCAGACCCGCCGCCAGGACACCCTGCTGCACCTGGAGAGCGAGTTGCGCGCTGCGGCGCAAATGATCATGCAGGACGTGATCAACGACTTCACCCCGCATATCGAGAACGAGATCAAGCGCCGGCTGGATGCGCGGATCGAGCGGTTGATCAAGCGTTCCGAGTAAACCCTGAGGGCGCTTTGCGCCCTTTTCGCGACACAAGGCCGCTCCTACAGGAAATCACGGTCTTCTGTCCGCTCCTGTCGCCTAAACCCTGTGCCTTCGTTATACTTTTCGGCTTTCCCGAATAAATGCACAGGGTCCCGCCGCGCATGGATAAGACCTACCAGCCGCACGCCATCGAAACTTCCTGGTACAACACCTGGGAGTCCGAAAACTATTTCGCTCCACAAGGTGCAGGTGAGTCCTACACCATCATGATCCCGCCACCGAACGTGACGGGCAGCCTGCACATGGGCCACGGCTTCAACAACGCGATCATGGACGCCCTGATCCGTTTCCGCCGCATGCAAGGCCGCGACACCCTGTGGCAGCCAGGTACCGACCACGCCGGTATCGCCACGCAGATGCTGGTCGAGCGCCAGCTCGAGGCCAAGGGCCAGAACCGTCACGACCTGGGTCGTGAGAAGTTCCTGGAGAAGGTCTGGGAGTGGAAGGATCAATCGGGTGGCAACATCAGCCGCCAGATCCGCCGCCTGGGCTCGTCGGTCGACTGGAGCCGCGAGCGCTTCACCATGGACGACGGCCTCTCCGAGGCGGTCAAGGAAGCCTTCGTGCGCCTGCACGAGGACGGCCTGATCTACCGCGGCAAGCGCCTGGTCAACTGGGATACCAAGCTGCACACGGCCATTTCCGACCTCGAAGTGGAGAACCACGACGAGAAGGGCCACCTGTGGAACCTGCGCTACCCGCTGGCCGACGGCGCCAAGACCGCCGAGGGCAAGGACTACCTGGTGGTCGCCACCACCCGTCCGGAAACCCTGCTGGGTGACGCCGCCGTTGCCGTCAACCCGACCGACGAGCGCTACCAGGCGCTGATCGGCAAGTTCGTCGAACTGCCGCTGGTCGGCCGCCGCATCCCGATCATCGCCGACGACTACTGCGACCCGGAATTCGGCACCGGCTGCGTGAAGATCACCCCGGCGCACGACTTCAACGACTACGAAGTCGGCAAGCGCCACAACCTGCCGTTGCTGAACATCTTCGACAAGAACGCCCTGGTGCTGTCCGCCGCCCAGGCCTTCAACCTCGACGGCAGCGTCAACGAGCAATTCGACACCTCCCTGCCAGCCCAGTACGCCGGCCTCGACCGTTTCGTCGCGCGCAAGCAGATCGTTGCCGATCTGGACGCCCAGGGCTTGCTGGTGAGCATCGACGACCACGCCCTGAAAGTGCCGAAAGGCGACCGTTCGGGCACTGTCATCGAGCCATGGCTGACCGACCAGTGGTACGTCTCCACCAAGCCGCTGGCAGAACCTGCCATCGAAGCCGTGGAAGATGGCCGCATCCAGTTCGTGCCCAAGCAGTACGAGAACATGTACTTCTCCTGGATGCGTGACATCCAGGACTGGTGCATCAGCCGCCAGTTGTGGTGGGGCCACCGCATCCCGGCCTGGTACGACGAGGCCGGCCAGGTCTATGTCGGCCGCAATGAAGAAGAAGTCCGCGCCAAGCACAAGCTCGGCAGCGAAGTGAACCTGCGCCAGGACGACGACGTGCTCGACACCTGGTTCAGCTCGGGCCTGTGGACCTTCTCCACCCTGGGCTGGCCGGAGCAGACCGAATTCCTGAAGAAGTTCCACTCCACCGACGTGCTGGTGACCGGCTTCGACATCATCTTCTTCTGGGTTGCGCGCATGATCATGCTGACCATGCACCTGATCAAGAACGAAGACGGCACCCCGCAGGTTCCGTTCAAGACCGTGTACGTGCACGGCCTGGTGCGTGATGGCCAGGGCCAGAAGATGTCCAAGTCCAAGGGCAACGTGCTCGACCCGCTGGACATCGTCGACGGCATCACCCTCGACGCCCTGCTGGAAAAACGCACCAGCGGCATGATGCAGCCCAAGCTTGCCGAGAAGATCGCCAAGCAGACCAAGGCCGAGTTCCCGGAAGGTATCGCCAGCTACGGCACCGACGCCCTGCGCTTCACCTTCTGCTCGCTGGCGTCCACCGGCCGCGACATCAAGTTCGACATGGGCCGCGTCGAAGGCTACCGCAACTTCTGCAACAAGATCTGGAACGCCGCCCGCTATGTGCTGGACAAGGGCGAGGACTGCGGCCAGAACGGCGAAGCCTACGAACTGTCGCTGGCCGACCGCTGGATCATCTCGCAACTGCAGCGCACCGAAGCCGAAGTGACCCGCCAGCTCGAGCAGTTCCGCTTCGACCTGGCCAGCCAGGCGCTGTACGAGTTCATCTGGAACCAGTACTGCGACTGGTACCTGGAGCTGTCCAAGCCGGTGCTGTGGGACGAGAACGCTCCGGTCGAGCGCGCCCGCGGCACCCGTCGCACCCTGGTGCGCGTGCTGGAAGTGGCGCTGCGCCTGGCGCACCCGTTCATGCCGTTCATCACCGAAGAAATCTGGCAGCGCATCGCGCCGCTGGCCGGCATCGAAGGCAAGACCATCATGCTGCAGCCGTGGCCGGTGGCCAATGAAAGCCGCATCGATGCCGCCGCCGAAGGTGATATCGAGTGGCTGAAAGAGCTGATGGTCGGCCTGCGCAACATCCGCGCCGAGATGAACATCGGCCCGGGCAAGCCGCTGCCGCTGTTCCTGAAGAACGCCAACGCCGACGACCAGCGTCGCCTGCAGGAAAACGAAGCCCTGCTGAAGAAGCTGGCCAAGGTCGAGTCGTTCACCGTGCTTGGCGATGCCGACGAAGCACCGCTGTCGGCCACCGCCCTGGTAGGCGACTTGCAAGTGCTGGTGCCAATGGCCGGCCTGATCGACAAGGACGCCGAACTGGCGCGCCTGAGCAAGGAAATCCAGCGCCTGCAGGGTGAAGTCCAGCGCGTGGGTGGCAAGCTGTCCAACGCCGCCTTCGTCGACAAGGCACCGCCTGCGGTGATCGAGAAGGAACGCGCCAAGCTGGCCGAGTCCGAGCAGGCCCTGGCCAACTTCACCGAGCAGCACGCGCGGATTGCAGCGCTGTAACAACCTGATAGACCGCTGGGGCCGCGTTGCGGCCCTTTCGCGACACAAGGCCGCTCCTACAGGGACGGCGCCGGTTTGAGAGGCGCCGCTATCCTGTAGGAGCGGCCTTGTGTCGCGAATGGGCTGCAAAGCAGCCCCACGGCCTGCAACACCGGATCCGATCATGACCGACAAACCCACCCTGCACCTGCGCAACCGCCACCAGGGTCGTTACGACTTCCCCAGCCTGATCAAGGCCCACCCTGATCTGGCCCGCTTCACCATCACCAACCCCCACGGCAAACCCAGCATCGACTTCGCCAACCCCGAAGCCGTGCGCGTGTTCAACCGTGCCCTGCTCAAGGCGCAATACGGCATCCAGCACTGGGACATCCCTGCCGACTACCTGTGCCCGCCAATCCCCGGCCGCGCCGACTACATCCACGTGGCCGCCGACCTGCTGGCCGAGGACAATGCCAGCGAAGTGCCCAAGGGCGCCCAGGTCCGTGCACTGGATATCGGCGTAGGCGCCAACTGCATCTACCCACTGCTTGGCCATAGCGATTACCGTTGGCGCTTCCTCGGCTCGGACATCGACCCGGTGGCGCTGGCCTCGGCCAAGGCGATCGTCCAGGCCAACGGCCTGAGCAAGGGCATCAGCCTGCGTCAGCAAGCCAATCGCAAGCATATCCTCAGCGGCCTGCTGCAAGCGGATGAGCGTTTCGATCTGACCCTGTGCAACCCGCCCTTCCATGCCTCGCGCGAGGAAGCCACCCGTGGCAGCCAGCGCAAGTGGAAGAACCTCGGCAAGCAAGACCCCAAGCGCAAGCTGCCGGTGCTCAATTTCGGCGGGCAGAACAATGAGCTTTGGTGCGAGGGCGGCGAGATCCGCTTCGTCACCCAGCTGGTCGAGGAGAGCGTGCAGTACGCGCAACAGGTGCTGTGGTTCACCAGCCTGGTGTCCAAGGCCAGCAACCTGCCTGGCATCGAGGCGGCGCTGAAGAAGGCCGGTGCCAAGGCGGTGCGCATCGCCGAGATGGGCCAGGGCCAGAAGCAGAGCCGCATGGTCGCCTGGAGCTTCCACGACGACATCGCACGCCAGGCCTGGAACGCCCGGCGCAAATCGCAGGCATGAAAAAACCGCGCCCGGGCAAGCCGGGCGCGGTTTCGTCAGTGCGTCAACAGATTACTTGTTGACAGCGTCGGTCAGGCCTTTGGCCGGAACGAACTTGACGACTTTCTTGGCAGCGATTTCGATGGCAGCGCCAGTCGAAGGGTTGCGGCCGGTGCGGGCAGGACGCTCGGAGACTTTCAGCTTGCCGATGCCTGGCAGGGTGATTTCAGCGCCGTTTTCCAGTTGGTCGGCAACGATCTGGCCCAGTTGCTCCAGTGCGTTACGAGCGGTGGTTTTTGGCGCGTCGATGGCTTCAGCGATATCGGCAATCAGTTGGTCTTTGGTCAATGCCATGGTGGTGTTCCTTCCCTATCTAAATCAGTGGTTATGCAGCGTTCTACGACGTTATCGGGCCAGCCCCTGATGATGGAGGGCCGCGCCAATCGCGAATGTAGATGCGCAAATCGGCGTTTGGTTCGACACGGCATGAGCACGCTGCCAGCAATGCGCCACACACGGGGCGCAAGACCGCGCAAAGCTACCACAGGAATGGATAAATATCCGCTACCCGCTTCGATTTAGTGCAGGTTTTTCGGGGGTTTCAGCCGAAAACCGACAAATTTGAACAAAAAACGAACAACTGGCATTTCTGCCAACATCCGGCCACTGCGGCGCCTGTTGTCTGGGGTAAACTGGACGACTTTTGCAGCGCGGCCTGTGGCCGCCCCAGACTCACCGAGAATTCCATGCCAATCCGTCATTGCATCGTTCACCTGATCGACAAGAAGCCCGATGGCAGCCCCGCCGTGCTGCATGCACGGGATACCGAGCTGGGCGCCTCCGACGCCATCGAAAACCTGCTGGCCGACCTCAACGACAGCTACAACGCCAAGCAAGGCAAGGCCTGGGGCTTCTTCCACGGCGAATCCGGTGCCTACCCACTGAGTGGCTGGCTGAAGCAGTACCTGGAAGACGAGAAAGACTTCGCCGCCTTCAGCCGGGTAGCGGTCGAGCACCTGCAGAAGCTGATGGAAGAGTCCAACCTCTCCACCGGCGGCCACATCCTCTTCGCCCACTACCAGCAAGGCATGACCGACTACCTGGCCATCGCCCTGCTGCACCACAGCGAAGGCGTGGCGGTGAACGCCGAGCTGGACGTGACGCCATCGCGCCACCTCGACCTCGGCCAGTTGCACCTGGCGGCGCGCATCAACCTCTCGGAGTGGAAGAACAACCAGAACTCCAAGCAGTACATCTCGTTCATCAAGGGCAAGAACGGCAAGAAGGTCTCGGACTACTTCCGTGACTTCATCGGCTGCCAGGAAGGCGTCGACGGCCCGGGCGAGACGCGCACCCTGCTCAAGGCCTTCAGCGACTTCGTCGAAAGCGAGGACCTGCCGGAAGAGGCAGCACGCGAGAAGACCCAGACCCTGGTCGAGTACGCCACCACCCAGACCAAGCTGGGTGAACCGGTGACCCTGGAAGAACTGTCGAGCCTGATCGACGAGGACCGCCCGAAGGCGTTCTACGACCATATCCGCAACAAGGACTACGGCCTGTCGCCAGAAATCCCCGCAGACAAACGCACCCTCAACCAGTTCCGCCGCTTCACCGGGCGCGCCGAAGGTTTGTCGATCAGCTTCGAAGCGCACCTGCTGGGTGACAAGGTGGAGTATGACGAGGCCGCGGGCACCCTGATCATCAAAGGCTTGCCGACCACGCTGGTGGATCAGCTCAAGCGCCGCAAGGACTGATCAGACGGCCACATAGGAGGCGACCAGCGCCTCCTTGGCCGACTTGCGCAACTTTTTCACCAGGCGCTCCTGGCGCAGCGCCTCGCCCTTGTCCGGCCACTGCTCGACATAGACCAGCGCCTGTGCCGGGCTGGTCTTGAAATAACGGGCGCCCTGCCCCTTCTGATGGGCAGTGAAACGCCGCTGCGGGTCATCGCTGATACCGCAGTACAGCGAGCCATTGGCAGCCCGTACCAGGTACACGTACCACGGTTTGCACAGCGGGGTTTCGGCGACTTCGTTGACGATGCTCATGGCCGACAGCTTAACCGCTCAATGCGCTTGCTGGAACGCTCGCAGCCCTTTGAAAGCCTGCTGGCGCACCTTGTTCTGCAGCATCGGCGACCACCCCAGCAACAAACCTGGCGTGCCCAGCGCCTGACGCGACCAGCGCCACAGGTCGAAGCTGTCGTCATGCTGGCAGATCAGGTTGTCACGGATGACGAATCGCGCCTGGATATCGTTGACCACGGTCCGGCCGGTCTGGCTGAACAGGTAGGTTGCAACCCAGTGCGCGCAGCCGCTGCGCGGATCGGCACGGACTTGGTCGAAGGTCAGCGAGAAATCCTTGGCGCGGGTGGTCAGCATGCGCCACATGTCACCCACGTCGCGGCCGCGCAGGGTGCCGAACACCGGGTCGCTGAAAACGATATCGTCGCTGTAGCAGGCCACCATGGCCTCGGCATCCAGGCGCTGGAAAGCTTGGTAGAAGCGCGTGATCAGGTCGCGGTTGGCGTCGGTCATGGAAGCAGATCCGTCCTGGGAGTGGGAAGCTGCACGATAATCTGCCCCGCCGGCATATGCCAGCACAGGCCTCAGAGTTTTTCGCTGGTCACCTGCACATGCAAAGCCCGCCCGGCGCCAAGCCCGAACACGATCGCGCCGACACCCAGCACCGCGAAGATCCAGCCTACCGCCGCCCAGCCCCCGGTCAGGTCATGCACCAGGCCGACCGCGAACGGGCCCATGGACGCCAATGTATAACCCACGCCCTGCGCCATGCTCGACAGGTTCGCCGCCACATGGGCATCCTTCGAGCGCAGCACGATCAACGTCAGGGCCAAGGCGAATGTACCGCCCTGCCCCAGCCCCAGCAGTACCGCCCAGCCCCACAGCCCGCCGATGGGGGCATACAGGCAACCGAACAGCCCCGCCAAGGTCACCAGCATCACGATCACGATGGCCAGCCGCTGGTCCTTGCCGCGGGTCGCAAGCCAAGGGGCTCCCAGCGAGCTGATCAGTTGCACGATGACCGAGCCTGACAGCACCAGGCCGGCTTCGGTCGGGCTCAGGCCACGGCCGATGAGGATCGATGGCAACCAGCCAAAGACGATGTACGCCAGCGACGACTGCAGCCCCATGTACAACGTGACCTGCCATGCCAACCGGTCACGCCACAACCCGCGCACCCGGTAGGCGGCCTTGTGCAGGCCGTGCCCCTGACGCGCCTGCGGTAACCAGACGAGCATGGCCAATAGCGCCGGTAGCATCCAGAAGCCCAGGCCCAGAGCCCAGTTGTCATCGAAATGCTGGGTCAGCGGCACGGTAGCCCCCGCCGCCATGGCCGCCCCTAGGCACAGGGCCATGGTGTAGACCCCGGTCAAGGTGCCCGCATGCTGCGGGAAATCGCGCTTGACGATACCGGGCAGCAGCACGCCGATGATGCCGATGCTGGCCCCAGCCATGACGCTGCCGATGAACACGCCGACAGCCCCCAAGGCGCTGCGCACCACGATCCCCAGCGCGAGGGTGAGCAGAATGCCCAGGATCACCCGCTCACTGCCGAATCGGCGCGCAAGGACCGGTGCCAGCGATGCGAACAGCCCAAGGCAGAGCACCGGCAAGGTGGTCAGCAGGCCGGCCTCGGAGGCATTCAGGCCCAGCCCTGCAGAGACCTGCCCAAGCACCGGCGCCATGCTCGACAACGCCGGGCGCAGGTTCAATGCCACCAGCACCAGGCCCAGCAGCAACAGCCAGGGCCGTTGCAGGGCCGGTGGTTGTTGCCGCACCTGGGCATCGTCGGCTTCGGCATCAATCAGCAATTCTTCCAGCTCTCGCTCGCGGGCAGGCGCGTCTCGGGTCATTGGTTCAGCCATGGCCTTCTCGTCTTCAGGATTCGATGAGGGTCCGGCTCAGGGCCTTGGCCCGTTCCGGATCGCGTTGTTCGATGGCGTCGAGGATCTGCCCGTGCAGGTCAAAGGTCGCCTGGCTGCGCGGCACGGTCGCCATGTTGTGTTGCAGCGCTGCGGCCACCACGCCGGAAAAGTAGCGGTACAGCTCACTCAGCGCCGGGTTGTGCGCAGCGTCGATCAGGCGCTGGTGAAACACCAGGTCGCAGCGGACATAGGCATCGACATCACCGTGAAAGTGCTCGGCACTGCCCGTCAGGGCTGCACGCAGGCCTTGCAGGTCCTCGTCGGTACGGCGAAACGCCGCAAGGCCGATCGCCTCGGATTCGAGGATGTGCCGTGTCTCGCGGGCCTGCTCCAGGGTGCAGCGCGATAGCGCCTGCACAGCCTGCAGCGGGTCCTGGCAGGTGCGCAGGTAACTGCCGTCACCCTGGCGAATCTCCACCAGGCCGCTGAATGCCAGCACGCGCATGGCTTCACGCACGGTATTGCGGCTGATGCCCAACTCCAGCGCCAGCTCAGGCTCGGTCGGCAGGCGCTGGCCGACTTGCCAGTCGCCTTGCAGGATGCGCTCACGCATGCGTTCGACCGCAAGTTCGACCAGGGAGCGCTTGGTCAATTCGCTGCTCATTTCACTCAACCAATCATCCGATGAATTTGCAAAGCTTAATGGAACAGCTTCCGGGCATCAATTCAACTGACATTTCTATCAGTTGCCATCCGAGTGTCCTGTTGCAACGCTTGGCACGACTCCATCAAGGCTCCAATTCATGTCCATGTCCAAAGTATTGCGGTCGTTTGCCCTGATTGCAGCCGGCCTGCTGCTCGTCCTGCTTTTCAAAGGGTGCGACGCCCGACAGCCGCCAATGCAACCCAAGACGCTGATCATCGGAATGGACGGCGTGCAATTGCAACACTATGAACAACTGGGCGGCGATACCAACCTGCAGAAGCGCCTGTTCCATGGCAAAGCCTATGCCGGAGGCATCAGCGGCCGCGCCAGCGAACAGGCGACTATCAGTGGGCCGGGCTGGATGACCTTGCTCACTGGCGTATGGGCCAACAAGCATGGGGTCATTTCCAATGCCGAGTCGTTGCGGGTCGCCCCCGAGTTCCCCAGCTTGTTCAAACGGCTGCGTGAAGCCCTGCCGAACGCCTACCTCTCCAGCATCGTCAACTGGTCGCCGATCAACACGGCCTTCCTGCTGGAGGATGCTCAAGGCAACAATGTGCGCGAAAGCGGCCTGAGCGATGAGCAAGTCACCGTGCGAACCCTGGAGATCCTCGAAAACACACCTGCCGACTTCACCTTCATCCAGCTCGACGAACCCGACGAAGCAGGCCATGCCAGCGGTTTCGGCCCGGCTTACCAGTTCGCCTTGCGCGAAGCTGACGACAGGCTGGGGCGCCTGCTGGACAAAGTCGAGGCGCGTGCCCACAAGAACCCGCAGGAGGACTGGCTGGTAATCGTCTGCACCGACCACGGACGTGATTATTGGGGCTCAGGCCATGGTGGCGTGACCGAACAGGAGAAGACGGTCTTCATTGCCAGCAACAAGCCCTTGAACGAAGAGTTGAACCAACCGAGCATTCCAGAGGACAACCCGGGGCCCAACAACTTGTATGGCTACGCGGCGCAGACGTCGGTGGCCCCGACCGTGCTCAGGCACATGGGGCTCGACCTGCTACCGGAATGGCGGCTCGATGGCACGCCACTGCTGGGCGTTACGGGAGTGCGCAAGGCACGGGCCATTGAAGGCGACGCCAAGTTGCTGTGGAACAGCGACTCGCAAGGCACTGTGATCATTCACCGCAATGGCCAGCTCGCCGCGAACGTGCCAGCCTACCTGCAGCAATGGACCGATCCGCAGGGCATGCGCCAGGCCAACGACTATGTGCTCGAACTGGATGACACACCGATAGCGGTGCGCACCCGGCCTGTGAGCAAACCGTTCGTCCTCGAAGAAAGCAGCTACTGATGTGCGCGACACGGCCTGCAGGGGCGAGCTTACCCGCCCCTGCAGCACGCCGGGCTCAGTTCAGCGCATCGATCAACGCCTGGTTCATCTCCGGCGTGCCAATGGTGATACGCAGGAACTGCGCAATCCGCTCCTGCTTGAAGTGACGCACGATCACCCCTTGCTCACGCAGGCGCGCCGCCAGTTGCGCGGCATCCTGCTGCGGGTGGCGCGCGAAGATGAAGTTGGCCGCCGATGGCAGCACGTCGAAGCCTTTTGCAACCAACTGCTCGACCAGCGCTTCACGGCTGTCGATCACCTTGCGGCAGGTTTCCTCGAAATAGGCCTGATCTTCGAACGCCGCCGCTGCACCCACGATGGCCATGCGGTCCAGCGGGTAGGAGTTGAAGCTGTTCTTGATCCGCTCCAGTGCTTCGATCAGGTCCGGGTGGCCGACGGCCAGGCCGACCCGCAGCCCGGCCAGCGAGCGCGATTTCGACAAGGTCTGGGTCACCAGCAGGTTGTCGTAGCGGTCCACCAGGCTGATAGCCGTCTCGCCACCAAAGTCGATGTAGGCCTCATCCACCACCACCACCGAGTCACGGTTGGCCTGCAGCAACTGCTCGATCGCTTGCAGCGGCAGCAGGCAGCCGGTTGGCGCGTTGGGGTTGGGGAAGATGATCCCGGCGTTGGCCTTGGCGTAGTCGGCGATGCGGATCTGGAACTGCTCGTCCAGCGCCACCTGCTCGAATGGAATGCCGTACAGGCCGCAGTAGACCGGATAGAAGCTGTAGCTGACATCCGGGAACAGCAGCGGGCCGCGAGCGTGCTGGAACAGGCCGTGGAAGATGTGCGCCAGCACCTCGTCCGAGCCGTTGCCGACGAATACCTGGGCCGGGGTGACGCCGTAATACTCGGCCACCGCCTGCTTGAGCCGGTCACTGTTCGGGTCCGGGTACAGGCGCAGGTTGTCGTTCAGCTCAGTGCGCATGGCTTCCAGCGCCTTGGGCGACGGGCCATACGGGTTCTCGTTGGTGTTCAGCTTGACCAGGCGGGCCAGCTTGGGCTGCTCGCCCGGCACGTAAGGCACCAGGGCCTTGACGAAGGGGCTCCAGAATCGACTCATGCTCAGTTCCCCTTGTCTTGGGTCAGGATACGGTATTCAGCACTGCGAGCGTGGGCGGTCAGCGACTCGCCACGGGCCAGGACCGAGGCGGTGTGGCCGAGTTCGGATGCGCCCTGTTCGGAGCAGAAGATGATCGACGAGCGCTTCTGGAAGTCATACACCCCCAGTGGCGAAGAGAAGCGCGCGGTACCAGAGGTCGGCAGCACGTGGTTGGGGCCGGCGCAGTAGTCGCCCAGCGCTTCGCTGGTGTGGCGGCCCATGAAGATCGCACCGGCGTGGCGAATCTGCGGCAGCCAGGCCTGCGGGTCGGCGACCGACAGTTCGAGGTGCTCGGGGGCAATGCGGTTGGCCACTTCGACGGCCTGCTGCATGTCGCGCACCTGGATCAGCGCACCACGGCCGTTGATCGACTTCTCGATGATCTCGGCACGTTCCATGGTCGGCAGCAGCTTGTCGATGCTGGCGGCCACACGGTCAAGGAAGGCGGCATCCGGGCTGACCAGGATGGCCTGGGCATCTTCGTCGTGCTCGGCCTGGGAGAACAGGTCCATGGCGATCCAGTCCGGGTCGGTCTGGCCATCGCAGACCACGAGGATTTCCGACGGCCCAGCGATCATGTCGATACCGACCTGGCCGAACACGTGGCGCTTGGCGGTCGCCACGTAGATGTTGCCGGGGCCGACGATCTTGTCTACCTGAGGCACGCTTTCGGTGCCATAGGCCAGGGCGGCCACGGCCTGGGCACCACCGACGGTGAACACCCGGTCGACACCGGCAATGCAGGCAGCGGCCAGCACCAGTTCGTTGACCTCACCACGCGGGGTCGGCACCACCATCACCACTTCGGCGACGCCGGCGACCTTGGCCGGAATGGCGTTCATCAGCACCGACGACGGGTACGACGCCTTGCCGCCCGGCACGTACAAGCCGGCACGGTCCAGCGGGGTGACTTTCTGGCCGAGCACGGTGCCGTCGGCTTCGGTGTACTGCCAGGAGTCCTGCTTCTGCCGCTCGTGGTACAGGCGAACACGGTTGGCGGCCTTCTCCAGGGCTTCACGCTGGGCGTCAGTGATGCGAGTCAGGGCCAGTTCCAGACGCTCGCGCCCGAGGATCAGGTCATCGATGCTTTTGGCGTCAACACCGTCGAAGCGCTGGGTGAATTCCACCAGCGCAGCATCGCCACGCTCGCGCACGGCCTTGATGATGTCGAGCACGCGCTGGTTGACCGCGTCATCGGACACGCTTTCCCAGCTCAGCAGATGATCCAGATGTCGGGCGAAATCCGGATCAGCAGCGTTGAGACGGGCAATTGCAGTGGACACGGTCATGGCGAGGGCCTCGATTATTAGCGAATGCTCAGGCGCCCTAGGCTACCAGTCCATCCGCGCGGGCACCCGAGAAAAGTGGCTATGACGCGGATAGACGGGCGCGACAGCGGAGGTCGCGCGCAGGACTCAGCCGCGGTGTCGCGATTCGACCGCTTTGCGCAGCGTGTCGATCAGGCTCTGGATGCGCGCGTGCTGCATCTTCATGGAGGCTTTGTTGACGACCAGGCGCGAGCTGATCGTGGCGATCAGTTCCTGGGGTTCCAGGCCGTTGGCGCGCAGGGTGTTGCCGGTGTCGACCACGTCGATGATCTTGTCGGCGAGGTTGATCAGCGGGGCCAGTTCCATCGAGCCGTACAGCTTGATGATGTCGACCTGGCGACCTTGCTCGGCGTAGTAACGCTTGGCCACATTGACGAACTTGGTGGCGACACGCAGGCGGCCCTTGGGCTCAGGCGCGCCAGTGACACCCGCGGTCATCAGCTTGCACTTGGCGATCTGCAGGTCCAGCGGCTCATACAGGCCCTGGCCGCCGTACTCCATCAGCACGTCCTTGCCGGCCACACCGAGGTCGGCGGCGCCATGCTCGACATAGGTCGGCACGTCGGTGGCACGCACGATCAGCAGGCGCACGTCGTCCTGCGTGGTGGGGATGATCAGCTTGCGGCTCTTGTCCGGATTCTCGGTCGGCACGATACCGGCCTCGGCCAGCAACGGCAGGGTATCGTCGAGGATACGGCCTTTGGAAAGCGCGATGGTCAACATTGGAACGTCGGTCCTTAAGCGGCTACTGCCGGCCGGGCTGCTACAGCCCGACCGCATTCAATTCGAATGGCACGTCCTTGTGCCAGCGGGCGACTAGCCCGGTACGCGGCGGATTTTCGCGCCGAGCATCTGCAGTTTTTCTTCGATGCACTCGTAACCACGGTCGATGTGGTAGATGCGGTCGATCAGGGTATCGCCTTCGGCGACCAGCGCCGACAGTACCAGGCTGGCGGATGCACGCAGGTCTGTGGCCATGACCGGAGCACCCTTGAGTGCCGGCACGCCGGTGACGATCGCGGTGTTGCCTTCGACCTGGATCTGCGCGCCCATGCGGTGCATTTCGTACACGTGCATGAAGCGGTTTTCGAAGATCGTCTCGATGACCGCGCCAGTGCCTTCGGCGATGGCGTTCAGCGAGATGAACTGCGCCTGCATGTCGGTCGGGAACGCCGGGTACGGGGCGGTGCGCAGGTTGACGGCTTTCGGCCGCTTGCCGTGCATGTCCAGCTCGATCCAGTCCTCACCGGTGGTGAGGTCGGCGCCCGCTTCCTTGAGCTTTTCCAGCACGGCTTCAAGGATGGTCGGGTCGGTGTCCTTGACCTTGACGCGACCGCCGGTCACGGCAGCGGCGACCAGGTAGGTGCCGGTCTCGATGCGGTCGGGCATGACGCGGTAGTGGGCGCTGTCCAGGCGCTCGACGCCATCGATGGTGATGGTGTCGGTACCGGCGCCCTGGACCTTGCCGCCCATGGCGTTGATGAAGTTGGCCAGGTCGACCACTTCAGGCTCGCGCGCTGCGTTTTGCAGCACGCTGCGGCCTTTGGCCAGGGCAGCGGCCATCATGATGTTCTCGGTACCGGTCACGCTGACGGTGTCGAAGAAGAAGTGCGCGCCGCGCAGGCCGCCTTCAGGCGCCTTGGCCTTGATATAGCCGCCTTCGACTTCGATCTTCGCACCCATGGCTTCAAGGCCGCGGATGTGCAGGTCGACCGGGCGCGAACCGATGGCGCAGCCACCAGGCAGGGCCACTTCGGCTTCACCGAAGCGCGCGACCATGGGCCCGAGCACCAGGATCGAGGCGCGCATGGTCTTGACCAGCTCGTAGGGGGCTACCAGGGTCTTGATGGTGCGCGGGTCGATTTCCACCGCCAGCTTTTCGTCGATCACAGGCTCGATGCCCATGCGCCCGAACAGCTCGATCATGGTGGTGATGTCGTGCAAGTGCGGCAGGTTGCCCACGGTGACCGGGCCATCGGCCAGCAGGGTCGCCGCCAGGATCGGCAGGGCCGCGTTCTTCGCGCCGGAAATGCGGATCTCGCCGTCGAGACGAGCGCCGCCAGTAATAATCAGTTTGTCCATTGGTGTCTCGCCGCCAAGTTGGCTCAGGTGCGCTCAGCCCAGGCTGCGCTGCTGAAAAATTTCATGGTTACCGCATGGATGCTGCCATTGGCGATCCACGGATTCAGGTGAGCATAGATCGCCTGCTGACGTTTGACCGGGCTCAGGCCAGCCAACTCGTCGCTGATCACGTTCAACTGGAAGTTGCAGCCTTCGCCTTCAACTTCGACCCGGGATCCCGGCAATTTCTCTTCAAGGAAGCTCTTAACTTCTACGGCCTGCATGCTCAACCTCAATCGGCGCCCGATGCGCACGGGTCGGCCATCATACAAAAA
The DNA here is from genome assembly GCF_044749405.1 of Pseudomonas sp. NPDC089422. Classification (NCBI taxonomy): domain Bacteria; kingdom Pseudomonadati; phylum Pseudomonadota; class Gammaproteobacteria; order Pseudomonadales; family Pseudomonadaceae; genus Pseudomonas; species Pseudomonas sp. NPDC089422. The sequence goes on along the minus strand of NZ_JBIVHW010000003.1, from coordinate 340,262 downwards.
AGCCCCTCGCCTGCGAAGCCCAACGAAGGGGCACGCGACCGAGGGGCCTCTCATTACTGCCAAGCCATCAGCTTGCCAGCACCTCGTCAAGGTCATAGACCCCGGCGATTTCCCGCATGTCGTCGGGCATGCCACGCACCTCGACGGCCTTGCCGACGGCCTCGGCGTCACGGATGAACGCCAGCAGCAGCGACAGGCCAACACTGGTAGAGCGCGCCACGGCCGAACAATCCAGCACCAGACGCGCCTCACGGCAGGCGCCGATCAGCGCCTTGCCCTGCTTGCGCAGGGCCGGCCCGCTGCGGTAATCCAGTTCGCCGGCCAGGCACAACACGCCCGGCTCGGCCATGGTTACAGCGGTCTCACTCATTTGACGGTCTTCTCTGGCGATTCATCGGCCTTTTCCTTGGCCTTGGCCACTTCGCCGGCCCAGCCGTCGATGGTCTTGTCCAGGTTGTTGCCGTTGCGCTGCATGGCGTCGGCGAACTGGTCGCGGAACAGCTTGCCGATGTTGATGCCGTTGACGATAACGTTACGCACCTTCCACTCGCCACCCAGGTTTTCCAGGGTGTACTGCACCGGGTACACGGCGCCATTGTTGCCGGTGACCTTCATGCCTACAGAGGCGCGCTTGCCGTCATCGGCCTTGGCCGGGTCTACGACGATGCCCTGGTTGTTGTACTCAAGCAGTGCGTTACCGTAGAACTGGAACAGGCTGCGCTTGAAGTTTTCCTGGAAGCGCTGCATCTGCTCGGGCGTGGCCTTGCGCGAATACTTGACGGTCATGATGCTCTTGGAAATACCGTCGGCATCGACCACCGGCGCGAGGATCCGGTCAAGCGCGTCGTAGAAAGCTTGCGGGTTGGACTTGTATTGCTCCTTGTTGGCCTTGAGCTCACCCAGCAGCTCGGTGGTCGTGCTCTGAACCACATCGTGCGGCGACTGCGCGGCCAGGGCAAACAGGGGAAAGGCCGCCAGTAGCACCAGCAGGCCACGTCGCAGGATCGAAATCATGGAAACTCCTTAATTAGCCGGTTGCGCTTCTTTGGGTTCCTTGCCAACGGAGTTGAGCAGGAACTTGCCAATCAGATCTTCCAGTACCAGCGCCGACTGAGTGTCATGGATGGTCGAGCCGTCCTTGAGCACGTCTTCCTCACCGCCCACGCTGATACCGATGTACTTCTCGCCAAGCAAGCCGGCGGTCAGGATCGAAGCAGTGGAGTCGGTCGGCAGGTTGTTGACCGCCTTGTCCAGCTGCAGCGTCACCCGACCGGTGTAGGAATCACGGTCCAGATCGATGGCGGTGACCTTGCCGATCGTTACACCGGCCATGGTCACTTTAGCTCTGACCGTCAAACCGGCGATATTGTCGAAGTACGCATAAACTTTATAGGTATCGCTGCTCGGGCTGGCCGACAGCCCGCTGACACGCAGGGCCAGGAGCAGCAGTGCCAGGATCCCGGCCAGGAGGAACAGGCCGACACCGATTTCCAGGGTGCGGTTTTGCATCAGAAATCTCCAAACATCAAGGCGGTCAAAATAAAGTCCAGACCCAGCACAGCCAACGAGGCGTAGACCACGGTCTTGGTGGTGGCACGGCTGATCCCCTCTGAGGTGGGTTCGCAGTCGTACCCCTGGAATACGGCAATCCAGGTCGTGACGAAGGCGAACACCAGGCTCTTGATCAGCCCGTTGAGCACGTCGTCGGTAAAGGAAACGCTGTTCTGCATGTTGCCCCAGAACGAGCCTTCGTAAACGCCCAGCCAGTCGACTGCAACCCATGAACCACCCCAGATGCCGACCACGCTGAAGATCAGCGCGAGCAGCGGCAGCGAGATGAAGCCGGCCCACAGGCGTGGCGCGACGATGTACTTGAGCGGGTCGACGCCGATCATTTCCAGGCTCGACAGCTGCTCGGTGGACTTCATGTTGCCGATTTCGGCGGTCAGCGCAGAACCTGCGCGGCCAGCGAACAGCAGCGCGGTGACCACCGGGCCAAGCTCACGCAGCAGGGTCAGGGCGACCATCTGCCCGACCGCCTGTTCGGAACCGTACTTGGTCAGGATGCTGTAACCCTGCAAGGCCAGCACCATACCGATGAACACGCCGGAAACGACAATGATCGCCAGCGACAGCACGCCCACCGAGTACAGCTGTTTGGTCAGCAGCTGGAAACCACCGCCAATGCCGCCACGGCCGATCAGCGCATGGAACAGGAACAGGCACGAGCGCCCGAGCACGGCCAGCACGTCGATCGCCGAGCGCCCGAGCAGGCGGATACGTTCGAGTAAGGATTTTCTGCGCATTACCGCGCCCCCAGCAGATCGGCGCGGTAGTCAGGCGCGGGAAAGTGGAATGGCACCGGGCCGTCCGGGTCGCCTTTCATGAACTGGCGAATGCGCGGATTGTCCGAGCCCATCAGCTCGTCCGGCGTACCCTGGCCCAGCACCTGGCCATCGCCGACCACATAGATGTAATCGGCGATACTGGCGGTTTCGGCCAGGTCGTGAGAGACCACGATGCTGGTGATGCCCAGGGCATCGTTGAGCAGACGGATCAAGCGCACGAGCACACCCATGGCAATCGGGTCCTGGCCGACGAACGGTTCGTCGTACATCAGGATCTGCGGGTCCAGGGCAATCGCCCGGGCCAGCGCCACCCGGCGCTTCATGCCGCCGGACAGCTCGTCCGGCATCAGGTCGATGGCACCGCGCAGGCCGACCGCCTGCAGTTTCATCAACACGATGTCACGGATCATTTCGTCCGAAAGCTGGGTATGCACGCGCAAAGGAAAAGCGACGTTCTCGAACACATCGAGATCGGTGAACAGCGCACCGCTCTGGAACAGTACGCCCATCTGCTTGCGTGCGTCGAACAGGTCGCTGCGCGAAAGGCTCGGCAGGTTCTGCCCCGCCACCCACACTTCACCGCTCGACGGCCTTAGCTGCGCGCCCATCAGGCGCAGCAGCGTGGTCTTGCCGCAACCCGACGGCCCCATGATCCCGGTGACCTTGCCACGCGGGATACGGATGTCGACATTGCTGAAAATGCTGCGCGAACCGCGCTTGAAGGTGACTCCCTTCAACTCGACCGCGTAGGCGCTATCCACACTCATCTAGACTCCTTGCTAGTGCAGCCTCGCACTAATGGACGCCGGCCCTCATCGTGAAGGCACACACACCCCTGGCAGGCCGAATAGCGGCGAACTATAGCACCGCTGACCGCGCGTCCCCAAGGGTATGGAAACAGGTCGTTCAGGCCATCGACAGGCTTTGATGACATTCGAGAGGGAATCGAAAGGATGAGGCTTTCTTGTATTGCGGCTATAATCGCCGCCTTTTAATCAGGCATTGCTTTTCGACATGAGCCAATCCAGCGAGCTGATCCACTCCGCCCAGCGCACCCTGCGCCTGGAACTCGAGGCCGTAGAAGGCCTGGTGGCCCGCATCGACGCCAATTTCGTCAAGGCCTGCGAGCTGATCCTGGCGAGCAAGGGTCGGGTCGTGGTGGTCGGCATGGGCAAATCGGGGCATATCGGCAACAAGATCGCCGCCACCCTGGCCAGCACCGGCACGCCGGCATTTTTCGTGCATCCGGCTGAAGCCAGCCATGGCGACATGGGCATGATCACCCGCGATGACGTCATTCTGGCCCTGTCCAACTCCGGCAGCACCGCCGAGATCGTGACCCTGCTGCCGCTGATCAAGCGCCTGGGGATCCAGATGATCAGCCTGACCGGCAATCCGGACTCGCCCCTGGCGCAGGCCGCCGAGGTCAATCTCGACGCCAGCGTCACCCAGGAAGCCTGCCCGCTGAACCTCGCCCCGACCTCCTCCACCACTGCCGCATTGGTGCTGGGTGACGCGCTGGCCATCGCCCTGCTCGAAGCCCGCGGTTTCACCGCCGAGGACTTCGCCTTCTCGCACCCTGGCGGCGCCCTGGGCCGCCGCTTGCTGCTCAAGGTCGAGAACGTCATGCACGCCGGTGACGAGCTGCCTCAGGTGCAGCGCGGCACACTGCTCAAGGACGCACTCCTTGAAATGTCCCGCAAAGGCTTGGGCATGACCGTGATCGTGGACGCCGATGGCAAGCTGGCCGGGATCTTCACCGACGGCGACCTGCGCCGCAGCCTGGACCGCAATATCGACGTGCACACCACGCTGATTGATCAGGTAATGACCGTGCATGGCAAGACTGCTCGCGCCGAGATGCTTGCCGCCGAGGCCCTGAAGATCATGGAAGACCACAAGATCAGCGCCCTGGTGGTCGTGGACAAGGACGACCGCCCGACCGGCGCCCTGAACATGCACGACCTGCTGCGCGCCGGCGTGATGTAAAGGAGAACGAACCGATGACCCAAGATCTCATGCAACGCGGCAAGGCGATCAAGCTCGCCGTTTTCGATGTCGACGGCGTACTGACCGATGGCCGCCTCTACTTTCTCGAAGATGGCAGCGAATTCAAGACCTTCAACACCCTTGATGGCCAAGGCATCAAAATGCTCATGGCCTCGGGCGTCACCACGGCGATCATCAGCGGACGCAAGACCCCAGTGGTAGAGCGCCGGGCAAAGAACCTCGGCATCCCTCACCTTTACCAGGGTCGCGAAGACAAATTGGTCGTGCTCGACGGCCTGCTCGCCGAACTGGGCCTAAGCTATGAACAGGTCGCCTATCTGGGCGACGACCTGCCCGACCTGCCGGTGATCCGCCGTGTAGGCCTGGGTATTGCCGTGGCCAATGCCGCGCCGTTTGTTCGCCAGCATGCCCACGGCGTAACCCAGGCCCGCGGCGGCGAGGGTGCTGCACGCGAGTTCTGCGAACTGATCATGCAGGCCCAGGACACCCTGGACGCTGCCAACGCCAACTACCTTTAAGGCTGCCCATGTTCAGCAAGAAAGCCCGCAATATTGCGCTGCTCGCGGTGATTGCCGCCCTGCTGGCGGCAATCGGCTACTGGAATGTCAGCCCCGAGAGCTTCCTCGAAAAGCCGGTGGCCCAGGTTGACGAAAGTGCCATCGACTATTACGCGATCAACGCGCACAGTGTGCAGTTCATGCCCGACGGCAAGCTGCAATACGAAATGACCGCCGACAAGGTCGAGCACCTCAGGGCCAGCGATGTCACCCTGCTGACCACGCCCGACCTGCACTTGTACCGGGGCACCGAGTACCCTTGGCACGTGCAGAGCGAACGTGCCGAGGTGAACCCGGATGGCACCGAAGTCGAGCTGATCGACAACGTCCGCGTGCAGCGCATCGACGAAAAGCAGCGTGAACTCGTCGTTACCAGCTCCCGCATGACCGTATTCCCGCAGAAGCAATATGCGCAGACCGAGCAAGCCGTTAGAATCGACGGTGCCGGTGGCACAACTACGGGTAAAGGAATGAAAGCGTATTTGAAAGAAGGCAAGATGGACTTGCTCTCTAACGTAAGAGGACAGTATGAGGCTCGTTAAAACCCTCCCCCTTTTGCTCAGCCTGAGCGCAGCACTGGGAAGCGCGAGCGCCTTCGCCCTGCCGACCGACCGTGACCAGCCTATCCGCATCCAGGCCGACAACGCACACCTGGACGACAAGCAGGGCGTGGCCACCTACACCGGCGACGTGATCATCACCCAGGGCTCCATGATGATCAAAGGCAACACCGTGACCATGACACGTGCCGCCAATGGCGACATCGACGTGGTGACCTCGGTGGGCAACCTGGCCTACTTCGAGCAGCAACAGAGCACGGCCAAGCCCGACAAGATGAAAGGCTGGGCGGTGACCATCCAGTACCAGGCGCAGAAAGACACGGTGATCCTCACCGACCGCGCCAAGGTCGAGAATGAAGGCAACACCACCGAAGGCGAGAAGATCATCTACAACACCAAGACCCAGGTTGCGACCGCCGGTCGTGGCGGCAACGTGACTCAACCACGTCAGCGCATCGACATGGTGATCCAGCCGAAGAAGAAGGCCGAGTAAATGGCAACCCTCAAAGCCCAGCACCTGGCCAAGAGCTACAAGGGGCGGCAAGTCGTGCGTGATGTCAGCCTGTCGATCGACAGCGGGCAGATCGTCGGCTTGCTCGGCCCCAACGGCGCCGGCAAGACCACCTGCTTCTACATGATCGTGGGGCTGGTCCAGGCCGACCAGGGGCGCGTACTGATCGACAGCCTCGATGTCAGCCACCAGCCCATGCACGGCCGCGCCCGCGCCGGTATCGGCTACCTGCCGCAGGAAGCCTCGATCTTCCGCAAGCTGTCGGTGGCCGACAACATCATGGCCATTCTCGAGACCCGCAAGGACCTCGACCGCGAAGGCCGGCGCAAGGAACTGGAAAGCCTGCTGCAGGAATTCCACATCAGCCACATCCGCGACAACCTCGGCATGAGCCTTTCCGGTGGCGAGCGCCGCCGCGTCGAAATTGCCCGCGCCCTGGCTACCGCACCGAAGTTCATCCTGCTGGACGAACCGTTTGCCGGTGTCGACCCGATCTCCGTGGGCGACATCAAGCAGATCATCCACCACCTCAAGGCCAAGGGTATCGGTGTACTGATCACCGACCACAACGTCCGTGAAACCCTGGATATCTGCGAGACCGCCTACATCGTCAACGACGGTCGACTGATCGCCGAAGGCGACGCCGAGACCATCCTCGCCAACGACCTGGTCAAGGAGGTCTACCTGGGGCACGAGTTCCGACTCTGACCCCCGGAACCTGCCTGGAGCACTGGCATTAACGCCCGGTCGGGGCTTAAGTTGTTACAGTGCTCTAGGCAAACGCTACAATTTGAGGCATAAAACTTGCTTGAATTTGGCGCTCCGGCGCCCTCGTGTAGTGGATGGCGCATGCGCGCCGGCGAACAAGGTATTAAGCCCCAGCCATGAAACCATCGCTCGTCCTAAAAATGGGCCAGCAACTGACGATGACCCCGCAGTTGCAACAGGCCATCCGCCTACTTCAGCTCTCCACCCTGGACCTCCAGCAGGAAATCCAGGAAGCGCTGGAGTCCAATCCGATGCTCGAACGTCAGGAAGACGGCGACGACTTCGACAACAGCGACCCGATGGCGGACAACGCCGAGAACAAGCCGGCCGCCGAAGTCCAGGACAACAGCTTCCAGGAAAGCACCACCACTGCCGAAACCCTCGAAGACGGTGAGTGGAGCGAGCGAATCCCCAACGAGCTTCCGGTCGACACCGCCTGGGAAGATATCTACCAGACCAGCGCCAGCAGCCTGCCGAGCAACGATGACGACGAGTGGGACTTCACCACTCGCACATCGGCCGGCGAAAGCCTGCAGAGCCACTTGCTGTGGCAGCTGAACCTGGCACCGATGTCCGATACCGACCGCCTGATCGCCATCACCCTGATCGACAGCATCAACGGCCAGGGCTACCTGGAAGATGCCCTCGAAGAAATCTGCGCAGGCTTCGACCCGGAGCTGGACATCGAACTCGACGAGGTAGAAGCGGTACTGCACCGCATCCAGCAGTTCGAGCCAGCCGGTGTCGGCGCCCGCTCCCTGGGCGAGTGCCTGCTGCTGCAATTGCGTCAACTGCCTGCCAGCACGCCCTGGATGAGCGAAGCCAAGCGCCTGGTCACCGACTTCATCGACCTGCTCGGCAGCCGCGACTACAGCCAGCTGATGCGCCGCATGAAGCTCAAGGAAGACGAACTGCGCCAGGTGATCGAGCTGGTGCAAAGCCTCAACCCGCGGCCCGGTTCGCAGATCGAGTCGAGCGAACCGGAATACGTGGTGCCTGACGTGATCGTGCGCAAGGACAGCGACCGCTGGCTGGTCGAGCTGAACCAGGAGGCGATCCCTCGCCTGCGGGTCAACCCGCAGTACGCCGGCTTCGTTCGCCGCGCCGATACCAGCGCCGACAACACCTTCATGCGCAACCAGCTGCAAGAGGCACGTTGGTTCATCAAGAGCCTGCAAAGCCGCAACGAAACGCTGATGAAGGTCGCCACGCAGATCGTCGAACACCAGCGCGGCTTCCTCGACCACGGCGACGAAGCGATGAAGCCGCTGGTCCTGCATGACATCGCCGAAGCGGTGGGCATGCATGAGTCGACCATTTCACGGGTGACCACGCAGAAATACATGCACACCCCGCGTGGTATCTACGAACTGAAATACTTTTTCTCCAGCCACGTCAGCACTGCCGAAGGCGGAGAATGCTCGTCTACGGCGATCCGCGCGATCATCAAGAAACTGGTTGCTGCGGAAAATCAGAAAAAGCCATTGAGTGACAGCAAGATCGCTGGTTTACTGGAGGCACAAGGCATCCAGGTAGCCCGTCGCACCGTCGCCAAGTACCGCGAGTCCCTCGGCATCGCACCGTCGAGCGAGCGCAAGCGACTGATGTAGCCCCCGGATGTGCCACAGCGTTTGTGGGGCAGGTGCAATACCTGCCTCTTTATGCACGGGCAACAAAGGAGAAGCTGTATGCAAGTCAATATCAGTGGACAGCATGTAGAAGTCACCCAGCCACTGCGCGATTATGTGCTTGAAAAGCTCGCTCGCGTGGAAAGTCACTTCGACAAGATCACCAACGTGCAGGTCATCATGAAAGTCGAGAAGCTGCAGCAGAAGGTCGAGGCGACCCTGCAGATTCCTGGCGGTGAAGTGGTTGCCAACGCGGAACACGAAGACATGTATGCAGCGATCGACGCCTTGGCCGACAAGCTCGACCGCCAACTGAAAAAACACAAGGAAAAACAGCAAAGCCTGCTGCAAGGTGCAGCCGCCCGCTGATCCCTCTCATCCATGATCCGACTTGAAACCATCCTGACCCCCGGCCGTTCCCTGGTGAACGTGCCGGGCGGCAGCAAGAAGCGCGCCCTGGAAAAGGTCGCCAACCTGATTGCCGAGCAAGTACCCGAGCTTGCGATGCAAGACGTCTTCGAAAAGCTCATCGCTCGCGAAAAACTGGGCTCGACCGGCTTTGGCAATGGCATTGCCATTCCCCACTGCCGACTTGAAGGCTGCGCTGCCCCGGTAAGTGCACTGCTGCACCTGGATGCGCCGATCGACTATGACGCCATCGATGGCGCCCCGGTGGATCTGCTGTTCGTCCTGCTGGTGCCAGAGGCGGCCACCGATGCCCATCTTGAACTGCTGCGCCAGATCGCCAGCATGCTCGATCGCAAGGAGGTCCGTGATCGCCTGCGTGCCGCCGGTAGCAGCGAGGCCCTGTTCCAGGTTGTCCTGGACGCACAGAACGAGCACTGAACATGCGCCTGATCATCGTCAGCGGCCGCTCCGGCTCCGGCAAGAGCACCGCCCTCGACGTACTGGAAGACAACGGTTTCTACTGCATCGACAACTTGCCCGCCGGGCTGCTGCCGCAGCTGGCGGAAAATGCATTGATCAATACCGAACTGCTGCAACCCAAGGTGGCGGTATCGATCGATGCGCGCAACCTGCCCAGCCACCTTTCGCGCTTCCCCGAACTGCTGGCGGAGGCCCGTGGGCGCCACATCCAGTGTGACGTGCTGTTTCTCGATGCCGACGAAGACACCCTGCTCAAGCGCTTCTCGGAAACCCGTCGACGTCACCCGCTGACCAACGCCGACCGCTCGCTGGCCGAAGCAATCCGCGTCGAAAGCGAACTGCTGGGGCCGATTGCCGACCTTGCCGACCTGAAGATCGACACCACCAGCCTCAACCTCTACCAGCTGCGCGACACGATAAAACTGCGCCTGCTCAACCAGCCCGAGCCCGGTACTGCCTTTCTGGTCGAGTCGTTCGGCTTCAAGCGCGGGATGCCGGTCGATGCCGACCTGGTGTTCGATGTACGCTGCCTGCCCAACCCGTACTGGAAACCGGAGCTGCGCGAACATTCCGGCCTGGAGCAACCGGTCATCGACTACCTGGCCGCACAGCCGGACGTCGAAGAAATGTTCAACGATATTTCCGGCTACCTGCTCAAATGGCTGCCACGCTTTGCTGCCAGCAACCGCGCCTATGTCACCATCGCCATTGGCTGCACAGGGGGCCACCACCGCTCGGTCTACATCACCGAACGCCTCGGCCAGCTGTTGCAGCAATCCCTGAAAAACGTCCAGGTTCGCCACCGCGACCTCTAGCCCACAGGATCCACCGCACGATGCCCGCCCGCGAAATCACCATCATCAACAAGCTGGGGCTGCATGCCCGGGCGGCAGCCAAGTTCGTCGGCGTGGCCGGCAAATACCCGTGCCAGGTCCGCGTCGGCCGCGCTCCCGACAAGATGGTGGACGGCAAGAGCATCATGGCGGTGATGATGCTGGCGGCGGGCAAAGGCACCCAGGTGCACTTGCTGACCGAAGGGGAGCAGGATAGCGATGCGCTGGAAGCGCTGGTGGCATTGATCAACAACTTCTTCGACGAAGGCGAGTAGCCCAAAAGACGGTTGGTCTCTGCAGGAGCGGCCTTGCCAGGCTCACGGCGAATCACGACATTGCCGTATCCATCACCATCATCAGGCAAAAGCCGATGCACAGCCCAAGGCTGGCCAGGCGGTGATTCCCGTTGCTGCGCGACTCGGGAATGATCTCCTGAGTCACCACCAACAGCATCGCCCCAGCTGCACAGGCCAGGCCGACCGGCAACAGCAACTCCGCCATATTCACCAGCCAGGCACAGATCACGGCAGCCAATGGCTCGACCAGGCCAGAGGCGGCACCGATCAGGAACGCCTTGAACCGTGGCATCCCCGCTCCTGCCAGCACCAGGGCTATCACCAGCCCCTCAGGCACATCCTGCAAGGCTATGCCCATGGCCAGGCTGTCGGCGTCGGCCATACCACCGCCGGCAGACACACCGATGGCCATGCCTTCAGGAATGTTGTGGGCGATGATGGCAATCACGAACAACCAGATCCTTGCAGCGATCACCGGCTGGTTCTCGCTGCCAACCAGCGCCTCCGGCGAAGCACCGGAGACCTTGAGATCAACCAGGAACAGGCACAGGGCGCCGAGCATCAGGCCGAAGCTGATCAGGCCACCGGCGCCCCAAGGGCTGAAACCGATGGCCTGGGCGGCATCCAGCCCGGGGATGATCAGTGAGAAGGCCGTGGCCGCCAACATCACCCCCGCCCCGAAGCCCAGCAAGGTATCGGCCAAGGCCACCGGCATATTGCGAATCACCAGCACCGGTACTGCGCCCAGCGCCGTCCCCAATGCGCACAATGCACCGCCCTCCAGGGCACGCAACATGCGCGGCTCCAGGTCCAGCCAGGCAATGCCGCGAGCCAGCAGCAGCGCTGTGCCGGCCAGCAGCAGCAAGGTTCCCAGCGCCAACCGGAACAGGCGCACACTGCTGACAGACATCACCTCAGAGCGCATACCGGGCCGACTCACTTCAGGGCTTCGTGATAGCGGCGATCCACTTCCGCCCAGTCGATCACGTTGTAGAAGGCGCCAATGTATTCCGGGCGACGGTTCTGATACTTCAGGTAATAGGCGTGCTCCCACACGTCCAGGCCGAGGATCGGCGTATTGCCATGCATCAGCGGGCTGTCCTGGTTACCACTGCTTTCCACCACCAGCTTGTTATGCGGGGTCACGCTGAGCCACGCCCAGCCGCTGCCGAAACGGGTCAGCGCCGCTTTGGTGAAGGCCTCCTTGAACGCCTCGAAACCACCCAGCTCGGCGTCGATGGCCTTGGCCAGCTCACCCTGCGGTTGCCCCCCACCCTGCGGCGACATGACCGTCCAGAACAGGCTGTGGTTGGCATGACCACCACCATGGTTGGTGACCGGCCCGCGCAGGTTCTCAGGCAGCTGCCGGACCGCACCGACCAGTTTCTCGACCGGCCATTCGGCCCACTCGGTGCCCTCGATGGCCGCGTTCAGGCCATTGACGTAGGTCTGGTGGTGCCTGGTGTGGTGGATTTCCATGGTTTGCGCGTCGATGTGCGGTTCCAGCGCATCGTAGGCGTAAGGCAGTGCAGGCAAGGTATGCGGCATATCAATGGATTCCGTAGGCATGGGTTCTGGGCGCCATGTTCGGCGCGGTAGCGAGCTCGCCGGTGTCGGCGACGTGGCGGTTGAGCAGGCGCTCGGTACGCGGGTACTGGCCGTACTCGGCTATGAAACTCAGCAGTTCGGTGTACGTGCGCCCACTGTGGCGCAGCGCGGCATCACGCAGCGCCTGCGGCAAGCGGGCTTCCTGGCTGGCCTGGAGCAATCGCTGATGTGCGGCACACAGGTAGTCGGCGCTCTCGTGCGGCTGATTCAGGCGCAAGTGCAGGTCGGCCAGGTTGTGATGGGCGATGACCAGAGCGGCCACCGCCTCATCGACGTCATGCCAGCGCTCGAACAGCACCTGAGCCAGGGCCAGTGCTTGCAGGTAGTGCTCCCGGGCGTCGACCAGCTCGTCCTGTTCGAACAGGCGGTTGGCCGTCTCGGTCGTGCGTTTCCAGTGCTGCATGACGATGTTTCCTCTGGGCGCCGTGGCGTGTCAGATGCCGCCAGCGGTGAGCTTTTCCGGGTCCAGCAGTGCTTCGAGCTGATCGCGCGACAGGTCGGTGTGCTCCAGTGCCACGTCGATGATCGGGCGGCCCTGCTGGTAAGCGGTCTTGGCGATTTCAGCAGCCTTGAGGTAGCCGATGATCGGATTCAGCGCGGTGACCAGGATCGGGTTGCGTGCCAGGGCTTCCTTGAGCTTGCCCTCGTTGACCTTGAAGCTGGCAATGGCCTTGTCGGCCAGCAGGCGGCTGGCATTGGCCATCAGCTCGATGCTCTCCAGCAGGTTGCGGGCGATCACCGGCAGCATCACGTTCAGCTCGAAGTTGCCCGACTGGCCGGCCACCGCGATGGTGGCGTCATTGCCGATCACCTGGGCAGCAACCATGGCAGTGGCTTCCGGGATGACCGGGTTGACCTTGCCCGGCATGATCGACGAGCCCGGCTGAAGGCCCTGAAGTTCGATTTCACCCAAGCCGGCCAGGGGGCCTGAGTTCATCCAGCGCAGGTCGTTGGCAATCTTCATCAACGCCACGGCGGTGGTCTTGAGCTGGCCAGACAGCGCCACGGCGGTGTCCTGGGAGCCAATCAGCGCGAACAGGTTATGGCCGGGGGTGAACTCGACCTGGGTGAGACTGCTCAGCTGGCGCGCGAAGCCAGCAGCGAACTGCGGGTGGGCGTTGATCCCGGTGCCCACCGCAGTGCCGCCCTGGGCCAGTGCCTGCAGACTCGGCAGGGTCGCTTCGAGGTGTGCCTTGGCGCCATTGATCTGGGCAGCCCAGCCATCGAGCACCTGACTCATGCGCACCGGCATGGCATCCATCAGGTGGGTACGGCCAGTCTTCACATACTGATGGACCTGGGACGACTTGGCTTCGATCACCTGAACGAGGTGGCTCAACGCAGGCAGCAGTTGCTCATGCAGCGCAAGCGCGGCACTGACATGAATGGTGGTGGGGATGATGTCGTTGCTGCTCTGCCCACAGTTGACGTGGTCGTTGGCATTGACCGCTTCGCCGAGCACGCGGCTGGCCAGGGTGGCGATCACCTCGTTGGCGTTCATGTTCGAACTGGTGCCGGAGCCAGTCTGGAACACATCAACCGGGAAGTGCTGGATGAAATCTTCGGTCAGCAGTTGCTCGACCGCCTTGACGATGGCCTGGCCCTGCCCTGCCGACAGTTGTTCCAGCTCGATGTTGGCCTTGGCCGCAGCGGCCTTGGCCAGCAACAAGGCGCGGATGAACTGGGCCGGCATGCGCTGGCCGCTGATCGGGAAGTTGTCGACCGCGCGCTGGGTCTGGGCGCCATACAGGGCCTTGGCCGGGACCTGCAGCTCGCCCATGCTGTCACGCTCGATACGGGTATCACTCATCTTCAAATCCTTGCATCAGTTCATCGGGAGAAATCGACGGCAGCAGCCGGCAGTTGGCCAGCTGCAAGGCATAGGGCTGCCAGCGCTGGTTCTGCTCGCGGCGATCGAGGTTGCGCAGGTCGAGCAGTGGGCGCCAGGCCTGATCCAGGCACAGGCAGCGCCAATGCCACGGCAACATGCGGTCGCAGGCGGTATCCAGCAGCAGGCGGAAGGAGGTCAGTGCCACGGTCCATGGCGACGTTTCGGTGCAGCACACCAGGTAACGGCCTTCGGCCAGGTAGTGCTCGATCAGGCGCGGTTCGTCGGGCTCGAGCGCGCAGCGGATGCGCCGGCTGAGCCAGCGCCAGTTTTCCAGGTAGGGCAGTTCGCGGAGGACGGGTTTCATGAACATCATCGCCGGGTGACTGGATAATGATATTCATTATTAAGTGATAACTAGAATCACTTCAAGCTTGGCGTGATGAAAGAAAAACCCGGCGCGATGGCCGGGTTTCAATATCACTGGGCGGTTCTGGCAGGTATCAGCTGCCCGCGACCGTCATCCGCTCGATCAGCACCGACCCCGTGTGGATATTGCTGCGAGTCTCAAGATCACTGCCAATCGCGACAATTTGCTGGAACATGTCCTTCATATTGCCGGCAATGGTCACTTCCTGCACTGCATGCTGGATCTCGCCATTCTCGACCCAGAAGCCCGCCGCTCCGCGCGAGTAATCGCCGGTCACCATGTTCAGGCCATGGCCCATCAGCTCGGTCACCAACAGGCCACGGCCCATGCGGCGGATCAGCGCTGCCTGGTCTTCCACGCCATGGGTGACATACAGGTTGTGCACGCCCCCGGCATTGGCAGTGCTCGGCAAGCCCAGTTTGCGCCCGGAGTAGGTACCCAGCAGGTACGACACCAGCTCGCCTTTGTCGACGAACGGCTTCGCGTAAGTCGCCAACCCGTCACCGTCGAATGCAGCGCTGCCCAGCGCGCGCGGAATGTGGGGGCGCTCGTCGAGGGTCAGCCAGGACGGGAACAGGCGCTGACCAATGGCGCCGTCGAGGAAGGACGACTTGCGGTACAGGTTGCCGCCCGAAATGGCCGACAAGAAACTGCCGAACAGGCCACCCGCCAGCTCGGCGGAGAACAGCACGGGGACTTCGCAGGTCGGTACCGGCCGCGCACCGAGGCGGCTGGCGGCACGCTGGGCGGCGCGCACGCCAATGCTGCGCGGGTCGGCCAGCAGATTGCCCTGGCGGTTCACGTCATACCAGTAGTCACGCTGCATCTGGCCTTCGCCTTCGGCGATCATCACGCAGCTCAGGCTGTGCCGGGTCGAGGCGTAGCCACCGATGAAGCCGTGGCTGTTGCCGTAAACGCGGCAACCCTGGTGAGTGTTCAGGGTGGTGCCATCGGCATTGAGGATGCGCTTGTCGGCATCGAAGGCCGCCGCCTCGCAGATCAGCGCCATCTCGATGGCCTTCTCCGGCTCGATATCCCAGTCGTGATAAAGGTCGAGGTCCGGGATCTCGCGGGCCATCAGCGCGGCGTCAGCCAGGCCCGAGCATTCGTCCTCGGACGTATGTTTGGCTATCGCCAAAGCGGCGGCCACGGTTTCACGGATGGCATCCGGGCCACTGGCCGAGGTGCTGGCCGAACCCTTGCGCTGGCCAACGTAGAGGGTGATGCCGAAGCCCTGGTCGCGGTTGAACTCGACCGTTTCGACTTCGCGCTGGCGCACCGTGGTGGACAGGCCCTGCTCCAGCGACACGGCCACTTCGCAGGCACTGGCGCCTTGCTTGCGTGCTTCTGCAATGATCGCTTCGACCTGCTCCTGCAACGCTGGCAGGTCCTTGGGGCCTACGCTCTGGACTGCACTCATGGTTTTCTCCACTCAAATTCTGCGTACGGCTTGGGGTCATTCTACGACCGGGCCGGACAAGCGGCCCCCGACTGGTTATCATGGCGGCGATTTCTAGCGGACTGCCACCATGGTTGATTCATACGACGACGCCTTCGACGGCGAAAAAAGCAAAACCCAGATCAAGCGCGAGCTGCATGCGCTGGTCGAACTCGGCGAGCGCCTGACCACGGTCAAGGCCGACACCCTGGCGCGCCTGCCACTGACCGACGAGCTGCGCAAGGCCTTGGCCGATGCCAGCAAGCACACCGCCCATGGCGCCCGTAAGCGCCACATGTCGTTCGTCGGCAAGCTGATGCGCGACCAGGACCTGGACGCCATCCACGCCGTGCTCGAGCAGATCGACAGCTCCAGCCGCCAGTACAACGAGCGTTTCCACAACCTGGAGCGCTGGCGCGACCGCCTGATCGACGGTAACGATGAAGACCTCGAGCGTTTCGTCAACGAATACCCCGAGACCGATCGCCAGCAACTGCGCTCGCTGATTCGTCATGCCCAGCACGAAAAGGCGCGGAACAAACCGCCTGCCGCTGCGCGCAAGGTGTTCAAGTACATCCGCGATCTCGACGAGATGCAGCGCGGTCTGCGCTGATTCCCGCCGTCTGGGGCTGCCTTGCAGCCCCCGGACATTCTTCAAGCGCCAGTACCGCCCACGGTAATCGCGTCCAGCTTCAGGGTCGGCTGCCCGACGCCTACCGGCACCGATTGCCCATCCTTGCCGCACGTTCCCACTCCGCTGTCCAGGGCCAGGTCGTTACCGACCATCGACACCCGACTCATGGCCTCCGGCCCGTTGCCGATCAGGGTTGCGCCTTTCACGGGTGCGGTGATCTTGCCGTCTTCGATCAGGTAGGCTTCGCTGGTCGAGAACACGAACTTGCCACTGGTGATATCGACCTGGCCACCGCCGAGGTTGGCGCAGTAGATGCCCTTCTTCACCGAAGCGATGATTTCTTGCGGATCGCTCTTGCCGGCCAGCATGTAGGTGTTGGTCATGCGCGGCATCGGCAAGTGCGCATAGGACTCGCGGCGACCGTTGCCGGTAACCGCCATGCCCATCAGGCGTGCATTGAGCTTGTCCTGCATGTAGCCCTTGAGGATGCCGTTTTCGATCAGCGTGGTGCATTCGGTCGGCGTGCCTTCGTCATCGACGCTCAGCGAGCCACGGCGACCTTCGAGGGTGCCGTCGTCGACAATGGTGCACAGTTCCGAAGCGACCTTCTCACCAATCCGCCCGCTGAATGCCGAGCTACCCTTGCGGTTGAAGTCGCCTTCCAGGCCATGGCCGACCGCTTCGTGCAACAGCACGCCCGACCAGCCGGAGCCCAGTACCACTGGCAAGGTGCCGGCAGGGGCCGGGATGGCTTCAAGGTTCACCAGCGCCTGGCGCAGCGCTTCGCGGGCATAGCCCATGACACGGTCTTCAGTGAAGAAGCGGTAGTCGGTACGCCCGCCACCGCCCTGCCCGCCACGCTCGCGGCGGCCATTCTGCTCGACGATGACGCTGACATTGAAACGTACCAGTGGGCGTACATCGGCGGCCAGGCTACCGTCGGCGGCAGCAATCAGGATGCGCTCCCAGACCCCGGCCATGCTGACGCTGACCTGCTGGATACGCGGGTCGAGAGCACGGGTGGCGGCATCGACACGCTTGAGCAGCTCGACCTTTTCGGCACGGCTGAGCACATCCAGCGGGTTGTCCGGCGCATACAGCGCATTCACGTCCTGGCTACGGAACGCCTGCACCGTGCCGTTCTGGCCGGCGCGGGAAATCGAACGGGCAGCACGGGCCGCCGAAGTCAGCGCCTCGAGGTTGATCGCATTGCTGTAGGCGAAGCCCGTCTTCTCGCCGGACTGGGCACGCACACCCACACCCTGGTCAAGGTTGAAGCTGCCTTCTTTGACGATGCCGTCCTCCAGTGCCCAGGTTTCCGAGATCTGGCCCTGGAAATACAGGTCCGCGGCATCGATGCCGGGGCCGGCCAGCTCGCCCAGCACGCTCTGCAGGCTGTCGAGGGTGAGTCCGCCCGGGGCCAGGAGCTGCTCGCTGACGGTGGATAACATCTGGCTCATAGTCACTCCGAGGTGTGCGCAGGCCGCAAGGCGTCCTGCGAGAAAAAGCGCCGGTGCGTGGCGACCGGCATGCGCGCCCGGATGGACGCCTGTTCATCAATGTCGCGCTCGGCGAGCAATACCGCTTCGCCGTGCGCCTGTTCTGCGACGATCCGCCCCCAAGGGTCGACGATCGCCGCATGCCCGTGGGTTTCCCGCGGGCCTGGATGGGTACCGCCCTGGGCCGCCGCCAGCACATAGCACTGGGTCTCGATGGCCCGGGCACGGATCAGCACTTCCCAATGCGCAGCGCCTGTGACCGCAGTAAACGCGGCCGGTGCCGTGATCAGTTCTGCGCCGGCGCTGCGCAAGGCGCTGTACAGCTCGGGGAAGCGCAGGTCGTAACAGACGCTGAGCCCCAGCCGCCCTACCGGCGTATCGGCCACCACCACCCGGGCACCATGGGCATAGTCATCGGACTCGCGGTAGCGGCCACGGTTATCGGCCACATCCACGTCGAACAGATGCAGCTTGTCATAGCGCGCTACCACTTCGCCCTGTTCGTCGATGAGCAGCGAACAGGCATGGGCCTTGGCGTCAGGCTGGCCTTGCGGCGGCAGCGGCAAGGTGCCGGCAACAATCCATAATCTGAGGTCGCGTGCGGTGCGTTTCAACCATGGCAGGATCGGACCTTCGCCGATGGCTTCGGCGCGGCCGATGGCAGCAGCATCCTTGCGCCCCATTGCCGCGAAGTTTTCCGGCAGCACCGCCAGCCGTGCACCGCCCAAGGCTGCCTGTTCGAGCAGGGCGCCCGCACGCTGCAGGTTGGCCAGCACATCGTTCTGGCTGACCATCTGGATGACCGCTGCCTTCATGGGCACTCCCGAATTTATTTATCGAACGGTTTCACAAAGGTGATTTTAGGCTCTTTCACAGGGCCTTCGACGCGATAGTGCACGCTGGCAAAACGCGACACCCGGTCGCCGATCAGCCGATCGACCAGGAACAGCGCGCCACCGACCGCTGGCGCACCGACGATCAGCGCAGCCAGCGGCAGGTTGTTGGTCACCGGCAGGGTCACCTGCAGGTTGGCAGCGACCCGATCGCGCACCAGGTCCAGGGTGCCATCGAGTTCGAAGTTGCTCGAAGGCCCGGTCACGGTGATCGGCTCGCGGGTCACGTAGACACCGCTGCTGGCTACCAGCAGGCCCTTGACCCGGTCGTAGGCCAGGCCCTTGTCGAACAGGTCGGAGAAGTCCAGGCGCAGGCGCCGGCCAATCGAGTTGAAGTTGAGCAGGCCAAACACTCGCAGGGCCTGGGCGCCGCCTTCCACTTCGACGAACTGACCGCTGCGCAAGGCGGCATCCATGCTGCCCGAGAAGCGCTTGAGGCCGACCCAGGCCGGCGAACCGGGCCAACGGCCGTCGACATCCAGGCGGAAATCGCGACTGGTCACGGTCGGGGCGAAACCCCAGGCCTTGAGCACATCGGCGAGGTTCTTGCCATCGAGTCGGCCTTTGTACCAGCTGCTGGTAGCCCCGGTTTCGCCTTCCCAACCGCCACTGCCATCGACATGCAGGCCTTTGAAATCCAGGTCGATGTCCTGCGCCGTCACACCCCGTGCAGTCGGGCGCAGCTTCAGCGCAGCATTGCCGAACAGGTCGTCGCCGCGGTACAGCTTGTCGATGCTCAGGTCCAGGGCCGGCACCTTGCGCGGGTCGAACGAGGCCAGCGGGTCTGGGCCTTCTTCCGATTGTGTCTCTGCCGGGTCGGCCGGCGGCAGGCGCAGGGTCTGCAGGCGCACGACCATCGGCGCAGCCTTGGCATCCGGCACGCGCGCGTTACCGATGACTTCCTTGCTGTCCAGGCGCAGGTCCCAGGCGGTGCCGCCCCGGGTCAGGCGCACCACGGCCTGGTTCAGGCTCATGCCGAAGGCTTTCAGCTGGCCGATGCTCAGGTCGGCACCCTGCAGGTTCTGCCGGGCATTGCCGCCGGGGTCGTCACCGGCAAAGCGTGCGGCCTGCTCCTGCCATGGGCCCAGGTCCAGGCTTTCCAGCCGCCCCTTCACCCGCAGCCCCTGAGCCGCTGGCAGTTGCGCCTGCCCGGCACCGAGCAGCAATTCGCCGCGGCCCTGGCCCAGCTTGTCGGCCGGTGCAGCGTAGGCGAAACGGGCCAGGTCGGCGTAAGCCACATCAAAACGTCGCTCAGGCCCATGCAGGTTCATGCTGAAACGCGTGTTGCGGGTATCCGCCGCCGCCTTGCCGAAGGGGACTGGCAGGTCGATGGTCAGCCCTTTGAGCGAAGAACTGACATTCAAGCTGTTATCACGGCTGCCCAGATTGACCTGCAACTGGTACGGCAGGTCGCCGGAGGCGGGCAATGCCTGCTTGAACTGCAGCCAGTCGGTCAGGGACTTCAGCGAAACCTGGCCACTGGCGTTGATGCGCGTCTGCATCTGACCGGGCTGGCCCTCGGCGCTGATCTGCGCGGTGGCGGGCTTGCCGAACACCTGCAAGCTGATGTTCTTGCCGCTCAGCCCCTTGTCGATGTCGAAGCTGAAGTCACCCTTCAGGCGTGTCAGGTCCAGGCTGGGCGGGGCCACCTTCAGGCGTGCGTCGGCAGTGGCGAAGTCCACCAGCACTTTTGGCCGCTCGCCGTGGGCCAGGGGAACATCGAGCTTGACCTTGCCCGTGAGCGGGCCCTCGCCTTCCCAGCCGGCGAAGATCTCGCCAGTGCCGATCGGTGCTTCCTTGAGAATCTTCAAGCCATCGCCGAGGCTGCCGTCGAAATTGCCGTCAAGGTACAGGTGGCTGTGCTGGCCGCTGTCGACATGGGGAATATTCACGCTGACGTCGCTGACCTTGGTGTCGAGCAGCAAGCCCTTGCTGGCCTTGATGCGCACGCCGCTATCTTCGATCAGCACATCACCGTCCACCTGCTGCACCTGCGGCCAGCCTGGCTGGAAGTCCAGTGCGGCGTCGTGGACCTTGAAGAACAGGCTGATGCTGCGGGCTTCCGGCGTGGCGCCGTGGTTCAACGAGCCCTGGTACTGGAAGTAGCCCTGATCGACGTTGCCTTTGACGATGGCGCTGCGCAGCCATTCGTCGAGGGCCGGGCTCAGTACTTCCGGCAGGTACTTGGCGGTGTAACGGCCATCGCCTTCGGTCAGGCCGACGCGCAGGTCCATGTAGCTTTCGGCGCCTTCGTCGAACAGCAGGCGAATCAGGAAGTCGCCGGCAATCTTGCCTTCCTCGCCCAGCACCTTGAGGTAGGGCGCGATGAGGGTAAAACCGTGCTTGTCGAGCGCCCAGGTCAGGCGCGCATTGGCCTTCTGGTAGTGCCAGGGTTTGGCGAAGATCGGATACAGATGCAGCATGAAAGCGTCAGTATCCAGGCGCAGCTCGCCATGCCCGAGGTCGCCGCTGATGCTGCCGCTGACATTACCGGCCGCCGGAGCGCCATGATAGGCATCGAAACCGACCCGCTCCAGGTTGGCAGCGAACTGCAGGCGCTGGTCACCCTCGGCTTTTGGCCGGGCTTCCAGGCGAACGTTGCGCAGGGCCCCGGTGACTTTCAGCGCATCGACCACGGTCATGAGCTTGTCCGGCAAAGGGGCCAAGGCATCGATCAACGGGGTCAAGGGGGTGAGGTCAAGGCGGTCGGCCTGCACGAGCCAGGTTTCGTCCGCGGGGTCATCGCCCAGGCGCTGGTTCACTTGCAGGTGCGATTCCCAACGCGTCTTGCCGATGCTCGCCGCGAGTGAATCCACCACCACATCGAAGCCCTGATCGCGGCGCTTGAACCAGGCCGCCACGGCTAGATTGTCCAGAGCCACGGCCTTGCGCTCGGCGTAAGCACCGCGCAATTGCGGGGCGTTGAGCCGGACCACTGCCTGCTGCAACTGGCCCTTGCTCCAGTCGACCCAGAACTCGCCACCGGCCTTCAGCGCTTCAGCCCGCCACTGGCCCAGCAAGGCAGGCGGCAGCCACCGCGCCCAGTCGCTTTGCGGCAGGCTCAGGTAGGCCTCGACCTCGCCGTCGCGCCAGGCCTTGGCGTTTGCCCGGCTGCGCAGATTGATCGCCAGCGGCTGGCCGTCGGGCAAGGTCGCCCGCAGGTCCAGGGCCTGGCGTGATGCGCCGGCCTGCAGGCCGACGCTGACATAGGTAAGGGTCAGCGGGTCACGCTGCCAGGGCTGCAGAGTGACCTGGCTGTCGAACACATCGATGCGGCCCAATTGGCGCAAGCGCTGCAACAGCTCGGCAGGGTCCAGCGGCGCGTCATCCTTTTTCGGCAGCCCTTCGAGGGCCCAGCCCCCCTGCTCGTCTTCGCGCAGAATCAGCTGCAGGCCACCGAGCTCGATGCGCGCCAGGCGCACTTCACGGGAGGTCAGGCTGGCCCACAGGTCGGGCACCACCTTGACGTCATCCAGGCGCAGGGCCGAAGCCCCCTCCCCCAGTTGCAGGTCACGCACCCGCAAGACAGGCGCCAGGCCACTCCACTGCCCCTCCAGCGCCCCGACATGCACGGGCAGGCCCAGCGCCTGTTCGGCTTTGCTTTCGACGTCGGCACGGTATTCGGCCACCAGTGGCACCAGCTCGCGGCCGAGGCTGACATACAACGCCACCAGTACCGCGAGCAGGGCGCAAATGCCCAGCCCCCAGCGGGTCAAGGCGACAAGAACGCGGTTCAGACGTCCCATGGCCATGGCCCTCCAGGTCGTTTATCCATGATGGCCCGACGTGCCGATTTTGCCAGCCAGTACCATCCAGGGCGGGTATCAGAAAGCCTCAGAGCAGCACCACATCATATTGTTCCTGCGAATACATCGACTCGACCTGGAAGCGAATGGTTCGGCCAATGAAGGTTTCCAGTTCGGCAACGTTGCCGGACTCTTCGTCCAGCAGGCGATCGACCACTTTCTGATTGGCCAGCACGCGATATCCTTCAGCCTGGTAGGCACGGGCCTCGCGGAGGATTTCGCGGAAGATCTCGTAACAGATGGTTTCGGGGGTCTTCAGCTTGCCGCGGCCCTGGCAGGCGACACAGGGTTCGCACAGGACCTGCTCGAGGCTCTCGCGGGTGCGCTTGCGGGTCATCTGCACCAGGCCCAGTTCGGTGATGCCGATGATGTTGGTCTTGGCGTGATCGCGTTCCAGTTGCTTTTCCAGGGTCCGCAGCACCTGACGCTGGTGCTCTTCGTCTTCCATGTCGATGAAGTCGATGATGATGATCCCGCCGATGTTGCGCAGGCGCAGCTGCCGGGCGATGGCTGTGGCGGCCTCGAGGTTGGTCTTGAAGATGGTTTCTTCGAGGTTGCGGTGGCCGACGAACGCACCGGTGTTGACGTCGATGGTGGTCATCGCTTCGGCCGGGTCGACCACCAGGTAGCCACCGGACTTGAGCGGCACCTTGCGCTCCAGGGCACGCTGGATCTCGTCCTCGACCCCATACAGGTCGAAGATCGGCCGCTCGCCTGGGTAATGCTCCAGTCGATCGGCGATTTCAGGCATCAGTTCGACGACGAACTGCGTGGTTTTCTGGAAGGTTTCCCGTGAGTCGATGCGGATCTTCTCGATCTTCGGGTTGACCAGGTCGCGCAGCGTGCGCAGGGCCAGGCCGAGGTCTTCGTAAATGACCGTGGGCGCGCCGCAGGTCTTGATCTGGCTGCCGATCTGCTCCCACAGGCGGCGCAGGTAGCGGATGTCCTGGAGGATTTCCTCGGCCCGCGCGCCCTCGGCGGCGGTACGCAGGATGAAGCCCCCGGCGTCCTTGATGTTCTCGCTGTCCATGCAGTCGCTGACCACCTGCTTGAGGCGTTCGCGTTCGGCTTCGTCTTCGATCTTCAGGGAAATGCCGACATGGCTGCTGCGCGGCATGTACACCAGGTAACGCGAGGGAATCGACAGCTGCGTGGTCAGGCGTGCGCCCTTGGTGCCGATCGGGTCCTTGGTTACCTGCACCACCAGGGCCTGGCCCTCGTGCACCAGCGCGGTGATGTTCTCCACCGCCGAGCCTTCGCGCTGGGAGATTTCCGACGCATGGATGAACGCCGCGCGCTCCAGGCCGATGTCGACGAACGCCGCCTGCATGCCCGGCAGCACCCGCACCACCTTGCCCTTGTAGATATTGCCGACGATGCCGCGGCGCTGTGTGCGCTCGACGTGCACTTCCTGCAGCACCCCGTTTTCCACCACCGCCACACGCGATTCCATCGGGGTGATGTTGATCAGGATCTCTTCACTCATGGCAGGCTCTCGTCAAAGGTCTTCGGTAATGATGGATCGCGTGTGCCGGGCTGGCTACCGCTGGTTTGTTACCTCTGGCAAAAGCGCCGGTACCTGCCAGCAGGCGATACCGAACCGGGCAAGCATGTCGGCCGTTTCGCTCAAAGGCAGGCCGACCACTGCCGAGTAACTGCCTTCGAGCCCGGTGACGAACACCGCGCCCAGGCCCTGGATGGCGTAGCCCCCCGCCTTGTCCGCAGGTTCCCCACTGGCCCAGTAGCGCTCGGCTTCGCTGGCATCGACAGGGCGAAAACGCACGGTGCTGCTGACGCACAGGCTCTCGCAGTGCTGACCATCGCTCAAGGCCACCGCTGTCAGCACCTGATGCTCGCGGCCAGCCAGGTCGGCCAGCATCGTCAGGGCCTGTTCGCGGTTTTCCGGCTTGCCCAGAATACGGCCATCGAGCACCACCGCGGTGTCGGCGCCAAGCGCCACCGCAGGGCCCTGAAGCGTGGCCAGGCCGGCTTCGGCCTTGGCCCGGGCCAGGCGCTCGACATAGGCCTCGGCGCTTTCGCCTGGCAGCGGCGTTTCATCGATGGGTGCACTGATGACCGTGAACGGCACGCCGATCTGGCCGAGCAGTTCACGCCGGCGCGGTGAGCCGGAGGCGAGGTAGAGGGGTTTCATTCAGACATCTCCCTGTCAGTGGCAGCGCCGTCAGTTGATATGCAAACGTCGGCGCAGGTCGCGCAAGGCGAAGCTGATCCATGGCCAGAGCAAGGCACTGATCACGGCGGACCAGACCAGCGCCAGGGTAGGCAGACGATTGCCGGTGAGCGCGCTGAGCCACAGCTGGATCAGCTGGGCGATACCGAAGATCACCAGGATCACCAGGCTCTGCTGCCACAGCGGGAACATGCGCAGGCGCTGCTGCAGCGACAGCACGAGGAACGTGATCAGGGTGAGGATGAACGCGTTCTGCCCCAGCAAGGTGCCATACAGCACGTCCTCGGCCAGGCCCAGGACGAAGGCGGTGGTCATGCCCACCTTGTTCGGCACGTTCAAGGTCCAGAACGACACCAGCATTGCCAGCCACATGGGCCGGAACACTTCGAGGAACTGTGGCATGGGCGAAACGCTGAGCAGCAGGCCGATGGCGAACGTCAGCCAGATGACCCAACCGTGATTACGGCGCGACTTGGCCATCATTGCCTCCGTGGATGGGCGGGTGCCGCAGGTGCGGCGGCTGGGCTGGCGGGCGCTGCGGCCGGAGCTGCAGGTGGCTGAGCCGGAGTGGCCGCTGCCGCTGGAACCGCTGGGGCCGCTGCCGGATGCTCGGCAGTGGCGGCCGGTTGGCCAGCGCCCTTGCGGTCGGCTTCTTCCTGGGCGATCGCTGCGTCGGTGGCGCGCTGTTCCGGGGTGCGCCGGTCGCTGAATACCAGCAGCATGTAGCGGCTGCGATTGAGCGCGGCGGTAGGTATGGCACGGACGATGGCGAACGGCTGGCCGGAATCGTGGATCACTTCATTGACCGTGGCCACCGGGTAGCCGGCCGGGAAGCGCTGGCCCATACCGGAACTCACCAGCAGGTCGCCTTCCTTGATGTCGGCGGTGTCAGCGACATGGCGCAGCTCGAGGCGCTCCGGGTTGCCGGTGCCGCTGGCGATGGCGCGCAGGCCGTTGCGATTGACCTGCACCGGAATGCTGTGGGTCGTGTCGGTCAGCAGCAGGACGCGGGAGGTATACGGCATCAGTTCGACCACCTGGCCCATCAGGCCACGGGCATCGAGCACCGGCTGGCCGAGGAACACGCCATCACGCTCGCCCTTGTTGATCAGGATGCGGTGGGTGAACGGGTTGGGGTCGACGCCAATCAGTTCGGCCACTTCGACCTTCTCGTTGACCAGCGCCGAGGAGTTGAGCAGCTCGCGCAGGCGCACGTTCTGCTCGGTCAGGGCCGCCAGCTTCTGCAGGCGCCCCTGCAGCAGCAGGGCTTCGGTCTTGAGTTTTTCGTTTTCGGCGATCAGCTCGGTGCGGCTGCCGAACTGGCCGGCCACGCCTTGCCACGCTCGCTGCGGCAGGTCGGTGATCCAGTACGATTCCATGAGCACCAGGCCCATCTGGCTGCGCACCGGCTTGAGCACGTCGAAACGCGCGTCGACAACCATCAACGCGACCGACAGCACCACCAGTACCAGCAGGCGAACGCCCAGTGAAGGGCCCTTGGAGAAAAGCGGTTTAATGGGCCGTTCCTCGTGGACGACTCAGGAGGTCATTGGACATGGGACAACGCACCAGCCTGGTTGCGGGTTGACGGAAACGACGCCCGGATGGACGCCAGCCCAGCGCATACAGGTAGCACTGCGCGTGCTACCTGTAAACCGGGCTATCGAAAGCAGCGGGGATCACTCGCTGGAGAGCAGGTCCATCGCGTGCTTGTCCATCATCTCCAGGGCGCGACCGCCGCCACGGGCGACGCAGGTCAGCGGGTCTTCGGCGACGATCACCGGCAGGCCGGTTTCCTGGGCCAGCAGCTTGTCGAGGTCACGCAGCAGCGCGCCACCACCGGTCAGCACCAGGCCGCGCTCGGCGATGTCGGAAGCCAGCTCCGGCGGCGACTGCTCCAGGGCGCTCTTGACCGCCTGGACGATGGTCGCCAGGGATTCCTGCAGGGCTTCCAGGACTTCGTTGGAGTTCAGGGTGAAGGCGCGTGGTACGCCCTCGGCCAGGTTGCGGCCGCGCACGTCGACTTCGCGCACTTCGCCGCCCGGGTAGGCGGTACCGATTTCCTGCTTGATACGTTCGGCGGTGGACTCGCCGATCAGGCTGCCGTAGTTGCGGCGCACGTAGGTGACGATGGCTTCGTCGAAGCGGTCGCCGCCAACGCGGACGGACTCGGCGTAGACCACACCGTTCAGCGAGATCAGGGCGATTTCGGTGGTACCGCCACCGATATCGACGACCATCGAGCCGCGGGCTTCTTCGACCGGCAGGCCGGCACCGATGGCAGCGGCCATCGGCTCTTCGATCAGGAACACTTCACGGGCACCGGCACCCAGGGCCGACTCGCGAATGGCGCGGCGCTCTACCTGGGTCGATTTGCACGGCACGCAGATGAGCACGCGTGGGCTCGGCTGCAGGAAGCTGTTTTCGTGAACCTTGTTGATGAAGTACTGCAACATCTTTTCACAAACGCTGAAGTCGGCGATGACGCCGTCCTTCATCGGACGAATGGCAGCAATGTTACCTGGCGTGCGGCCCAGCATGCGCTTGGCTTCGGTACCGACGGCGACGACGCTTTTCTGGTTGCCGTGGGTACGGATGGCAACAACCGAGGGCTCATTCAGGACGATACCGCGCTCACGCACGTAAATAAGGGTGTTGGCAGTCCCCAGGTCGATGGAAAGATCGCTGGAAAACATGCCACGCAGTTTCTTGAACATGGGAAAGTGACCCTGGGGAAAGCGTGGGTAAAAAAGTGCGGCAAACTCTAACAATGGCAGGGATTTTGGGCAAGGAGCCAATATGTTAAATTGGCTGTTTTTCCGAGCACGCCAGCAGATGATCGCGGCCGTTAGACCGCCAAAATGCTGACATGTTCCTCACTGCGGACCCTGTTCCGTTCTTTGTTTCCCCTGGAGATCACCATGGCGCTTGAACGCAGCGACGTGGAAAAGATCGCCCATCTGGCCCGCCTGGGCCTGAATGAAGGCGAACTGCCACGCATTACTGACGCCCTGAACAGCATTCTCGGCCTGGTCGACCAGATGCAAGCGGTCGACACCAACGGCATCGAGCCCCTGGCCCACCCCCTGGAGGCCAGCCAGCGCCTGCGCCCCGACCAGGTCACCGAAAGCAACCAGCGCGACGCCTACCAGGCCATCGCACCCTCGACCGAAAGCGGTCTGTACCTGGTTCCCAAAGTCATCGAGTAAGGGATAGAGCCTGCCATGCATGAATTGACCCTGGCCGAGATCGCCCGCGGACTCGCCGACAAGTCGTTTTCCTCCGAAGAGCTGACCGGCGCCCTGCTGGCGCGCGTCAAGCAGATCGACCCACAGATCAACAGTTTCATCAGCGTCACCGAAGAACTGGCGCTGGGCCAGGCGCGTGCCGCCGACGCCCGTCGCGCCGCTGGCGAGACCGGCGCGCTGCTCGGTGCACCGATCGCCCACAAGGACCTGTTCTGCACCCTCGGCGTACGCACCAGCTGCGGCTCGAAGATGCTCGACAACTTCAAGGCGCCGTACAACGCCACCGTGGTCGCCAAGCTGGCCGAAGCCGGCATGGTCACCCTGGGCAAGACCAACATGGACGAATTCGCCATGGGTTCGGCCAACGAATCCAGCCACTACGGCCCGGTGAAGAACCCGTGGAACCTCGAGCACGTGCCTGGCGGTTCGTCCGGCGGTTCGGCCGCGGCCGTGGCCGCGCGCCTGCTGCCAGCCACCACCGGCACCGACACCGGTGGCTCGATCCGCCAGCCGGCGGCACTGACCAACCTTACCGGCCTCAAGCCGACGTACGGTCGCGTGTCGCGCTGGGGCATGATCGCCTACGCCTCCAGCCTCGACCAGGGCGGCCCACTGGCGCGCACCGCCGAAGACTGCGCCCTGCTGCTGCAAGGCATGGCCGGCTTCGACAGCAAGGACTCCACCAGCATCGACGAGCCGGTACCGGACTACAGCGCCGGCCTCAACGGTTCGCTGCAGGGCCTGCGCATCGGCCTGCCGAAGGAGTACTTCGGTGCCGGCCTCGACCCGCGCATCGCCGAGCTGGTCCAGGCCAGCGTCAAGGAGCTGGAAAAGCTCGGCGCGGTGGTCAAGGAAATCAGCCTGCCGAACATGCAGCACGCAATCCCGGCGTACTACGTGATCGCTCCGGCCGAAGCCTCCTCCAACCTGTCGCGTTTCGACGGCGTGCGCTTCGGCTACCGCTGCGCAGAGCCGAAGGACCTGACCGACCTGTACAAGCGCTCCCGTGGCGAAGGCTTCGGTACCGAAGTGCAGCGCCGCATCATGGTCGGCACCTACGCCCTGTCGGCCGGCTACTATGATGCCTACTACGTCAAGGCGCAGCAGATCCGCCGCCTGATCAAGAACGACTTCATGGCCGCCTTCAACGACGTCGACCTGATCCTCGGCCCGACCACGCCGAACCCGGCCTGGAAGCTTGGCGCCAAGAGCAGCGACCCGGTCGCCGCCTACCTGGAAGACGTCTACACCATCACCGCCAACCTGGCGGGCCTGCCGGGCCTGTCGATGCCAGCCGGCTTCGTCGATGGCCTGCCGGTCGGCGTGCAGCTGCTGGCCCCGTACTTCCAGGAAGGCCGCCTGCTCAACGTCGCGCACCGTTACCAGCAAGTCACCGACTGGCACACCCGCGCCCCTAACGGCTTCTGAGGAATTCACACATGCAATGGGAAGTTGTGATCGGGCTGGAGATTCATACCCAGCTGGCCACCCAGTCGAAGATCTTCTCCGGCAGCGCCACCACCTTCGGCTCCGAGCCGAACACCCAGGCCAGCCTGGTTGACCTAGGGATGCCCGGCGTACTGCCGGTGCTGAACCAGGAAGCCGTGCGCATGGCCTGCATGTTCGGCCTGGCGATCGATGCCGAGATCGGCAAGCGCAACGTGTTCGCACGCAAGAACTACTTCTACCCGGACCTGCCCAAGGGCTACCAGATCAGCCAGATGGACCTGCCGATCGTCGGTAAGGGCCACCTGGACATCGCCCTTGAAGACGGCACCATCAAGCGCATCGGCGTGACCCGCGCGCACCTGGAAGAAGACGCCGGCAAGAGCCTGCACGAAGACTTCAGCGGCTCCACCGGCATCGACCTGAACCGCGCTGGCACGCCGCTGCTGGAAATCGTCTCCGAGCCGGACATGCGCAGCGCCAAGGAAGCCGTGGCCTACGTCAAGGCCATCCACGCTTTGGTGCGCTACCTGGGCATCTGTGACGGCAACATGGCCGAAGGCTCGCTGCGCTGCGACTGCAACGTGTCGATCCGCCCGAAAGGCCAGGCCGAGTTCGGCACCCGCTGCGAGATCAAGAACGTCAACTCGTTCCGCTTCATCGAGCGCGCGATCAACAGCGAGATCCAGCGCCAGATCGACCTGATCGAGGACGGCGGCAAGGTGGTGCAGGAAACCCGGCTGTACGACCCGAACAAGGACGAGACCCGCTCCATGCGCAGCAAGGAGGAGGCCAACGACTACCGTTACTTCCCCGACCCGGACCTGCTGCCGGTGGTGATCGAGGACAGCTTCCTGGAAACCGTCCGTGCCGGCCTGCCAGAGTTGCCACCACAGAAGGTCGAGCGTTTCCAGAGCCAGTACGGCCTGTCAGCCTACGACGCCAACGTGCTGGCTTCCAGCCGCGAACAGGCAGACTACTTCGAAGAAGTAGTAAAGATCGGTGGCGACGCCAAACTGGCCGCCAACTGGGTCATGGTCGAGCTGGGCAGCCTGCTGAACAAACTGGGCATCGAGATCGACCAGGCGCCGGTCAGCGCCGCGCACCTGGGCGGCATGCTGCTGCGCATTCGCGACAACACCATCAGCGGCAAGATCGCCAAGACCGTGTTCGAGGCCATGGCCGCCGGTGAAGGCGATGCCGACAGCATCATCTCAAGCCGTGGCCTCAAGCAGGTCACCGATACCGGTGCGATCGACAAGATGCTCGACGAAATGCTCGCTGCCAACGCCGAACAGGTCGAACAGTACCGCGCCGCCGATGAGGCCAAGCGTGGCAAGATGTTCGGCTTCTTCGTCGGCCAGGCGATGAAGGCGTCCAAAGGCAAGGCCAACCCGGGGCAGGTGAACCAATTGCTCAAGGCCAAGCTCGAAGGGTGAGCTGAAAAAGGCGGCGAGGGCTTTGCCCTCGATCGCGGATGAATCCGCTCCTACAAGGAATCGCGTCACGCCTGTAGGAGCGGATTTATCCGCGATGGGCCGCGCAGCGGCCCCAATGCACCGGAGCATCCGAATTGCTAAAACGATCCCTAGGTACGCTAGCCCTCTTCTCTTTCCTGGCCGGCTGCGCCAGCCACGACATCGACCCGCGCGGTTACAACGAAACCGGCACCGCCTCCTTTTACGGCTCGCGCCACCACGGCAAACGCACCGCCAGCGGCGAACCGTTCAACCAGCACGGCCTCACCGCCGCCCACCGCAGCCTGCCGTTTGGCAGCCGGGTGCTGGTCACCAACCTGGCCAACGATCGCAGTGTGGTGGTCCGTATCAACGACCGCGGCCCGCATACCCGTGGCCGGCTGATCGACCTGTCACGCGCTGCAGCAGAAAAAATCGGCATGCTCCGTAGCGGAACGGCGCGCGTCCGGGTACAAGGTCTGAGCGACTGACCTGACAGGAGTCTGATCATTTTCGACCTGGCCACCCTCCCCACCTTCAGCCTGCTGCAAATGGGCGTTGCCCTGCTGCTGCTGATCGCCGGAGCCGAACTCCTGGTGCGTGCCGCCCTGCGCCTGGCCCAGCGCCTGCGCGTGCGGCCACTGATCATCGGCCTCAGCCTGGTGGCCTTCGGCAGTACCGCACCGCAGCTGACCGTGAGCCTGCAGGCCGCCTATCAAGGTGCGCCCGACGTGGCCGTGGGCAGCGTGATCGGCAGCAACATCTTCAATGTGCTGGTCATCCTCGGCCTGGCCGCGTTGATCATCCCGCTGCGGGTATCACGCCAACTGGTGCGCCTGGACATCCCGTTGATGATCGTCGCCAGCGGCGTGGTCTATGCGCTCTGTGCCAATGGCCACCTGGGCCGGGCCGAAGGGCTGCTGCTGCTGCTCGCCCTGGCGGGCTACCTGGCCATGCTGTGGCACCAGTCTCGCAACTATGCCCGCACCTATCCCGCCCAGCATGCCGGGGCGGCCAGCGCCGGACGCTTCTGGTCCGGGACGCTGCTACAAGTACTGTTCGGTCTTGGCCTGCTGAGCCTGGCCGGCCACCTGCTATTGGAAGCAGCCATTGAAGTAGCCACCGATCTCGGCCTGTCCGAACGCGTCATCGGCCTGACCGTGGTCGCCGTGTGCACGTCCCTGCCCGAGCTTGCCGCCGCGCTGATCGCCGCCATTCGAGGCGAGCGGGAGATTGCAGTCGGCACGGTGATCGGCAGCAACCTGTTCAACCTGCTGGCAGTGCTCGGCCTGACGGCGTTGATCACCCCCGAGCCGCTGACCATCTCGCCCAATGCGCTGGCGTTCGACCTGCCGGTCATGCTGGGTGTCGCGGCCCTGAGCCTGCCAGTGTTCTATTCCGGCTACCGTATTACCCGTGTCGAGGGACTGGTTTTCCTCTGCCTGTATCTGGTCTATGGCCTGCATGTGGCGGCCTTTACCATGGGCATGCCGCTGGCCGGCCGCCTCGAGCAGTTGATGCTGTTCTACGTTTTGCCTGTATTGGGTGCGGTGCTGCTGTACACGACTGCGCGGGCTTGGCGCAGGCAACATTAAGGAGTGCCATGCAGGGGATTGCGGGAGGGCCACCAAGCGCATGCCTGTAGCCTTACATCGCCAGTGAGATCGAGCGCCGCGCGGGCGGCGCTCGGTCTCATTGGCGATCAAAATCTAACGGCGAACCTGGCGAGCCTTCTTCAGCTTGAAGGCCACCCAAAGCACTGCAATCCACCCCGGAATCAGCATCACCGAGATGCGGATCGGCGGGGTCAGGTACATCACCACCAGAATCAGCACGATGAACGCCAGGCACAGGTAGTTGGTCAGCGGGTGCCCCCAGCTCTGGTAGAACGGGGTAATCCCGGCCGCCAGCTTGGCCTTGCGGAACTTCAGGTGGGTAATGCTGATGCTGGCCCAGTTGATCACCAGCGCCGACACCGCCAGCGCCATCAACAGGCCGAACGCCTCACCGGGCATCAGGTAGTTGATCAGCACGCACAGGCCGGTCGCAAAGGCCGAAACCCCCAGCGCCGTCAGTGGTACGCCGCTGCGGCTCACCTTCAGCAACTGACGCGGTGCATCACCCTGGCTGGCCAGGCCGAACAGCATGCGGCTGTTGGCGTACACGCAGCTGTTGTACACCGACAGCGCGGCGGTCAGCACCACGATGTTGAGGATCGTCGCCACCAGGTCGCTGTCCAGTTCGTGGAAGATCATCACGAACGGGCTGCCACCCTGCACCACTTTCTGCCAGGGGTACAGCGACAGCAGCACCGCCAGCGCGCCGATGTAGAAGATCAGGATGCGGTAGACCACCTGGTTGGTCGCCTTGGGGATGCTCTGGCGCGGGTTATCGGCCTCGGCGGCCGTGATACCGACCAGCTCCAGGCCACCGAACGAGAACATGATCACCGCCAGCGCCATCACCAGCCCGGTCACGCCATTGGGGAAGAACCCGCCGTACTGCCACAGGTTGGCTACGCTGGCATCCGGTCCGCCGTGGCCGCTGGCGAGCAGCCAGGCACCGAAGCCGATCATGCTGACGATAGCCACCACCTTGACCAGGGCGAACCAGAACTCCATCTCGCCGTAGACCCTCACCTGGGTCAGGTTGATCAGGTTGATGACCACGAAGAAGATCGCCGCCGTGGCCCAGGTCGGGAACTCCGGCCACCAGTACTGCACATAGATACCCACGGCCGTGAGCTCGGCCATGCCGACCAGCACGTACACCACCCAGTAGTTCCAACCGGAGACGAACCCGGCGAACTCGCTCCAGTATTGGTGGGCAAAGTGGCTGAAGCTGCCGGCGACCGGCTCCTCGACCACCATCTCACCCAATTGGCGCATGATGAAGAAGGCCATCAGACCGGCGATGGCGTAGCCCAGCAAAACGGAGGGGCCAGCCAGCTGGATGGTCTGGGCGATGCCCAGAAACAGCCCGGTGCCCACGGCACCACCCAGCGCGATCAGCTGAATATGGCGATTCTTCAACCCGCGCTTCAGCGGCTCGGGCGTGCTCTGGTCTTGCATGAAATGTCCTTTGGCTCAGTGAGGCAGTCTTGTTGCTGTTGTTTTGCAGTCAAGGATCTAGATCCATCCGCCCCACTGCAAGATGAAAATACCAATGTTGGTGGTGATCGCCGCCATTAGCGTGGTAATCACGATGATCGAGGCCGCCAGCTCATGGTTGCCGTTGGCGGCGCGGGCCATGACATAGCTGGCCGCCGCCGTCGGGCTGCCGATGTAGAGGAACAGGATGCCCAGCTCGGCTCCACGGAAACCGCACAACCAGGCACCCAGGGTGCCGATCAGTGGCAGCCAGACCATCTTCACCAGGCTGGCATCGATGGCCAGCTTGCCGCTGTCGCGCAGCGCCGCCAGTGACAGGGTACCGCCGATGCAGATCAGCGCCAGCGGCAGGGTCATCTGCGCCAGGTAGTCGCCCGAGGTGAGCAGCCAGTTGGGCAGCGGCACCTGGCCGTAAGCCATGGGCGTGGCGACCAGCACGCTGATGATCAATGGGTTGCTGAAGATGCTCTTGCAGATGCTCCAGGGGTCGGACTTGAGGTCCGGGCTGTACACCGCCAGCACCACCGACGACAGCGAGTTGTACATGAGGATCACCAGGCCGGCGAGCACCGCCCCCAGGGAGATGCCGTAATCGCCATAGAGACTGGCGGCCAGGGCCAGGCCGATCACACCGTTGTTGCCGCGGAACGCACCCTGGGTGTAGATGCCGCGATCGGCCAGCGGGCTGCGCCAGATGGCCATGCCCCAGGACACGGCAAAGCCGACCAGGGTGGCGGCGACGAAATAGAGGATGACCTTGGGCTGCACCGCTGTGGCCAGGTCGGCGTGGTAGATGCCGAGGAACAGCAACGCCGGCATGCAGACGTTGAACACCAGCTGCGAGGCGACGCGGTTGAAATTGTCGTCGATCAGGTGGATGCGTTTGAGCAGCACGCCCATGAACAGCATGGCGAAGACGGGCGCCGTGATGTTCAGCGTCTGGATGAGAAGGGCGAGCATGCGCAAGCGGTCCTGATGAGGTTGCCGTTAGGCGGCTGATGATACGCCAACGCGTCAGGAAATGCGGGGATCGAGCAGGACTTTAAACATGTTTCTGTCTGCACCGGCCTCTTCGCGGGTAAACCCGCTCCTACAGGAATTGCTACAGGCCCGAGGGCTGCGCAGAACCTGTGGGAGCGGGCTTACCCGCGAACAAGCCAACGCTGAATCAGCGGCGGACCGGGCGCTTCTGCAGTTTGCGCTGCAAGGTCCGGCGGTGCATGCCCAATGCCCGCGCGGTGGCGGAGATATTGCCCTCGTGCTCGTTCAGCACGCGCTGGATGTGCTCCCACTGCAGGCGGTCCACCGACATCGGGTTTTCCGGCACCAGCGAGTCCAGGTCGGCATGCTCCGACAGCAGCGCGGCCAGCACGTCGTCGGCGTCGGCCGGCTTGCACAGGTAGTTGCAGGCACCACGCTTGACCGCCTCGACGGCGGTGGCGATGCTCGAGTAACCGGTGAGGATCACCACGCGCATCTCCGGGTCCAGCTCCAGCAGCTTGGGCAGCAGCACCAGGCCCGAGTCGCCTTCCATCTTCAGGTCCAGCGTGGCGTAGTCCGGCAGGTCCTGCTGGGCCAGGATCAGGCCTTCTTCAGCGGAACCGGCAGTGCTCACGCGGAAACCACGGCGGCTCATGGCGCGGGCCATGACCCGGGTAAAGGTGGCGTCATCGTCCACCAGCAGCAGGTGCGGCAGCTCTTCGCTTTCGACCTGGTTTTCTTCGCTCATCATTCATCTCCTCGCTTGCCATGGGGCAGGCGCAGTTCGGTCAGGGTGCCACCCTGTTCATGACTATAGAGTTTCACCGAACCGCCCGCACGGGTCACGCTGGCCTTGCTCAAGAACAGGCCCAGGCCGAAGCCTTTGCCTTTGGTGGTAATGAAGGGTTTGCCGATCGCTTCGGCAATGGCCGGCGGCACGCCGGGGCCATGGTCGCGGATGCTGATCAGGATGTCCTGGGCATCCCAGTCAAGGGTCACCTGCAGGTCATCGGGGCAGGCATCGGCGGCATTGTTCAGCAGGTTCAGCAGTGCCTGGGTCAGGTCCGGTGGCGGCGTCAGGCGCGGCACCTGGCCGTCGCGCAGGCGCTGGAAGCGGTAGCTGGCCTCCGGGCGCATCAGGTGCCAGCGGTTCAGCGCCTCGTCGAGCCAGGCGGTGACGTCCTGTTCGACCACGGCCAGGCGGCGGTTGGCCTCGGCGGCGCGCACCAGCTGCTGCAAGGTTTCCTTGCACAGCTTGACCTGGTCCTGAAGGATCTGCAGGTCTTCCTGCAACAGGGGGTCGGTGTGATCCTGGCGCATCTCATTGAGCAGCACGCTCATGGTCGCCAGCGGTGTGCCCAGTTCGTGGGCCGCGCCAGCAGCCTGGGTGGCCACGGCCAGCAGCTGTTCATCACGCAGGCTTTCTTCGCGGCGCTCGGAACGCAGTTGCTCCTGGCGACGCAGCTCCTCGGCCATGCGCGCGGCGAAGAAGGTAATCACCGCAGCGGCCAGGGCGATACTCAGCCACATGCCATAGACCTGCATCTTGTCCCGCGCCATCGGCAGCCCCTCGAGCGGGTAGAACTGCACCAGCAGCAGGCTGTAGGCCGTCAGGGCGATGCCCGAGAGGATCAGCGAATACAGCCACGGCAAGGTCACCGCGGCGATGGCCAGCGGCACCAGGTAATAGGACACGAACGGGTTGGTCGAGCCCCCCGAGTAGTACAGCAAGGCACTGTGGATCAGCAGGTCGCAGGCGAGCTGCAAGGCATATTCGGTCTCGGTGACCGGCAGCGACAGGCGCAGGCGCAAGGCGGTAAAGGCGCAGAGCAGCGACGACAGGGCCAGGGTCGCGGCCAGCGAGAGCCACGGCAGCGGCAGCAGGTCGGTCCAGTAGGCGACGCCCACGGAGCCTGCCTGGGCGGCCAGGACCAGAACGCGAATGACAGTCAGGCGCCAGAGGTTCTGACGTGTTGCGGACAACGGTTGTGCGGCGGCGAGCATGCGCTCTCCCGATGAGTGCTCCAGGAAAATCGGCTGGAGTATACCGAAGCCGGGCGCCCCACTGCAGCGATGCGGCAAAGCGCCACACTTTGTCACAAGTTCATGATGGCACTTTTGAACCCACTACACTGGTCCCGGTCTGATGGGCCATGCGTGGAATGGATGAACACAATCCACGCCCACTATTGCCAAGGAGTTACACATGCACATCCCACGTCGCGGCGCGGCCCTGATCCTGTCCTGCGGCCTGCTCGCCAGCCTGCCGGCGCTGGCGGCCGACGAGCCGCGCTACAACCAGGTATCGCTGCGCGCCGAAGTCAGCAAGGAAGTGGCTCGCGACCTGATGGTCGTGACCCTCTACAGCGAAGCGCAGAATACCGACCCGGGCAAGCTCGCCAAGCAGATCACCGAAACCATGAACAAGGCCGTGCAACAGGCGCGCCAGGTCAAGGACGTGAAGATCAGCCAGGGCAGCCGCAACAGCTACCCGGTGTATGACAGCAAGGGCCAGAAGATCACCGGCTGGCGCGAGCGCGCCGAGCTGCGCCTGGAAGGTGCCGACTTCCCGGCCCTGTCCCAGCTCACCGCCGACCTGCTACAGGACCTGAAGATGGGTGGCATGGACTTCTCCATTGCCCCGGCCACGCGCAAGGCCAGCGAAGACGAGCTGCTCAAGGATGCGGTGAATGCGTTCAAGGCCCGGGCGCAGCTGGCCACCGAAGCGTTGGGGGGCAAGGGCTATAAAGTGGTCAGCCTGAACCTGAACAGTTCCGGCTACCCGCGCCCTTACCTGCGTAGCGCGCCGATGGCGATGATGGCGAAGGGTGCAGACGAGGCGGCGCCTGCGCCGGATATCGAGGCGGGTACCAGTGAAGTCAGCATGAATGCCGATGGCCTGATCGAAGTGCAGATGCCCTGAAGATCGCCAGGGGCGCTTCGCGCCCCCTTTCGCCAAATTCAGATATTTCCTACGCACTATAGAGGTGCGCCCTACACCCTCCCCCGCCCCGAAACATCCAGCAAAAAGCCATCATTTAGCCCTCGCAAACGTTCAACTTCGCGGAAAGTTATACGAATGCGACATCCATGTACGCTCGTACTACTTTTCTGACGCCAACTATCCTTCTGCCTGTTGCATTGGGAATACCCCCTGCATAAGTATCCGCAGGTCGGCTCACGAGGCCACCTCAAACCAAAAATGACAACAATGAGGCCACCATGCTCAAACACGCAGTCATTCCGTTCCTGCTCGGTGCAGGCTTGCTCGCCGGCGCTCCGCTGGCCCAGGCCGCGTCCAACCTGGTGTTCTGCTCCGAAGGCAGCCCGGCCGGCTTCGACCCGGGGCAATACACCACCGGAACCGACTTCGACGCCTCGGCCGAGACCGTATTCAACCGCCTGACCCAGTTCGAACGCGGCGGTACCGCGGTCATCCCTGGCCTGGCGACTAAATGGGACGTGGCCGACGACGGCAAGACCTACACCTTCCACCTGCGCGGAGGGGTCAAGTTCCACACCACCGACTACTTCAAGCCGACCCGCGAATTCAACGCCGACGACGTGCTGTTCACCTTCAACCGCATGCTCGACAAGAATCACCCGTTCCGTAAGGCCTACCCCACCGAATTCCCGTACTTCACCGACATGGGCATGGACAAGAACATCACCAAGGTGGAGAAGCTCGACGATCACACGGTGAAATTCACCCTGAACGAAGTGGACGCCGCATTCATCCAGAACCTGGCCATGAGCTTCGCCTCCATCCAGTCCGCCGAATACGCCGACCAGCTGCTCAAGGACGGCAAGGCCGCCGATATCAACCAGAAGCCGATCGGCACCGGCCCGTTCGTGTTCAGCAAGTACCAGAAAGACGCGCAGATCCGCTTCAAGGGCAACAAGGACTACTGGAAGCCCGAGGACGTGAAGATCGACAACCTGATCTTCGCCATCACCACCGACGCCTCGGTGCGCATGCAGAAGCTGAA
The DNA here is from genome assembly GCF_044749405.1 of Pseudomonas sp. NPDC089422. Classification (NCBI taxonomy): domain Bacteria; kingdom Pseudomonadati; phylum Pseudomonadota; class Gammaproteobacteria; order Pseudomonadales; family Pseudomonadaceae; genus Pseudomonas; species Pseudomonas sp. NPDC089422. Next base: position 301,305 of record NZ_JBIVHW010000003.1, on the reverse strand, counting down.
GAAGAACGAATGCCAGGTCACCCTGTTCCCGCGGCCGGCCGACATCGAGCCGTTGAAGGCCGACAAGAACCTGCAGATGCCGCAACAGGCCGGCTTCAACCTCGGCTACATCGCCTACAACGTGATGGACAAGATCAAGGGCAGCAACGAGCCCAACCCGATGGCCCAGCTGAAAGTCCGCGAAGCGCTGGACATGGCGGTGGACAAGAAGAAAATCATCGAGTCGGTCTACCAGGGTGCCGGCCAGCTGGCAGTCAATGCCATGCCGCCCACCCAGTGGTCCTATGACACCAGTATCAAGGACGCACCGTACGACCCAGAGAAGGCCAAGCAACTGCTCAAGGAAGCCGGCATCAAGGAAGGCACCGAGATCACCCTGTGGGCCATGCCCGTGCAACGCCCGTATAACCCCAATGCCAAGCTGATGGCCGAGATGCTGCAGTCCGACTGGGCCAAGATCGGTATCAAGGCGAAGATCGTCAGCTACGAATGGGGCGAATACATCAAGCGTTCCAAAGGCGGCGAACAGGGCGCCATGCTGATCGGCTGGAGCGGCGACAACGGTGACCCGGACAACTGGCTGGGCACCCTCTACGGCTGCGACGCCATCGACGGCAACAACTTCTCCAAGTGGTGCTACAAGCCCTACGACGACCTGATCAAGCAGGCCAAGGCCACGTCCGACCAGGCCAAACGGACCGAGCTGTACCAGAAGGCCCAGCACATCCTCAAGGAGCAGGTGCCGATCACCCCGATCGCCCACTCCACGGTGTACCAGCCGATGAGTGCCAAGGTGAAGGACTTCAAGATCAGCCCGTTCGCGTTGAACGCCTTCTACGGCGTCAGCGTGGACAAATAGGGTAGATCCCGGCCCCCGCCAGACCGCGGCGGGGGCCACTTCACCGCAACCAAGCACTGCACGCCCGCTCCGACGCTACCCGCGACGGTGTCGGGAAACTGTTGCCGCCATTCATACCCCGAAGCGGCTTGAACAGCTGGAAAAGGAACCGCCATGCGCCACGTCACCTGCCTTTCGACCCTGCTTGCCCTCGGCCTGCTGAGCCAGGCCCCTGCCCTTCAGGCCAGGAACCTGGTGTTCTGCTCCGAAGGCAGCCCGGCCGGCTTCGATACCGCCCAGTACACCAGTGCCACCGACAATGACGCCGCCGAGCCGATCTACAACCGGCTGGTGGAGTTCGAACGCGGCGGCACGGCCGTGCACCCGGCGCTGGCGACGAAATGGGAGGTATCCGACGATGGCCTGCGTTACACCTTCCACCTGCGCGAGGGCGTGAAGTTCCACGCCAACAAGGCCTTCGAACCAAGCCGTGATTTCAACGCCGACGACGTGCTGTTCACCTTCAACCGCATGCTCGACAAGGACCAGCCGTTCCGTAAGGCCTACCCCACCGAATTCCCGTACTTCGTCAGCATGGGCCTGGACAAGAACATCGCCAAGGTCGAGAAAACCGGCCCGCTGACCGTGGTGTTCACCCTGAACAAGGTCGATGCCGCATTCATCCAGAACCTGGCGATGAGCTTCGCCTCGATACTGTCGGCCGAGTACGCCGAAACGTTGCTGGCCAGCGGGCGCCCCAGCGACATCAACCAGCAACCGATCGGCACCGGGCCGTTCGTGTTCCAGCGTTATCAGAAGGACTCGCAGATCCGCTTCAAGGGGAACAAAGACTATTGGGCACCGGAGCAGGTGAAGATCGACAACCTGGTGTTCTCGATCAACACCGACCCGTCGGTGCGCATCCAGAAGCTGCGCCGCAACGAGTGCCAGGTCACCCTGCACCCGCGCCCGGCCGACCTGGCCGCGCTCAAGGCCGACGACAAACTGCAGGTCTTGCAGCAGCCGGGCTTCAACCTCGGCTACATCGCCTACAACACCCAGCACCCACCGTTCGACCGCCTGGAAGTGCGCCAGGCCATGGACATGGCGGTGAACAAGCAGGCCATCCTCCAGGCGGTGTACCAGGACTCCGGCCAGCTGGCGGTCAATGCCATGCCGCCGACCCAGTGGTCCTATGACAACAGCCTCAAGGACGCGCCCTTCGACCCGGAAAAGGCCAAACAGCTGCTGCAGCAGGCCGGGGTCAAGCCGGGCACCGAGGTCACCCTGTGGGCCATGCCCGTGCAGCGCCCGTACAACCCCAACGCCAAGCTGATGGCCGAGATGCTCCAGGCCGACTGGAGCAAGCTTGGCTTCAAGGTGCGCATCGTCAGCTACGAGTGGGGCGAATACCTCAAGCGCATGAAGAGCGGCGAGCACGACATTGCCCTGATCGGCTGGACCGGCGACAACGGTGACCCGGACAACTGGCTCGGCACTCTCTACAACTGCGACGCCATCGGCAGCAACAACTACTCGCTGTGGTGCGACCCGCAGTACGACAGCCTGGTCAAGCAGGCCAAGCAGGTCACCGACCGCGAACAGCGCACGGCGCTGTACCAGCAGGCCCAGCAGCGCCTGAAGCAGCAGGTGCCGATCACTCCGGTGGCGCACTCCACGGTGAACCAGCCGCTGAGCATCAAGGTGGCCGATTTCAAGGTCAGCCCGTTCGGGCGCAATGACTTTTCCGGTGTGAGTGTTGACTGACCTTTAGCCCTCCGGGGCCTCTTCGCGGGTAAACCCGCGCCCACAAGATCACTACAGGTTCGGAACTTGCGGCCTACCTGTGGGAGCCGGCTTGCCGGCGATGAGGCCCGGACAGCCAACACAACTCCCCCGACTTGGCCCGGCGACCCCGGGCAACCCTGGCAACACCGCAGCAAGCAACCCGGCCCACAAGGCCAGGCAATAACTAAAAGAACAGAAAGGGAGCTTTAACCTTGAGACTATTCACCTTGACCGCTTTGGCCTTGTCCATCGGCACCTTTTCCGCCGTGACAGAGGCCGACACCCAGAGCCAGGACTTTGTCCCGATCACCCTGAAATCCACCAGCGAACAGGACCAGGCCAACGGTTTCATCGACGGCCAGAGCCTGTCCGGCAGCACCCGCAACTGGTACGCCCACGAACGCGCCACCCGCGCACCGCTGTGGAAGTACTACAAGGCCGACGGTACCCGCCACGACACCCACAGCCGCGACAACTGGGTACAAGGCACCATCCTCAACTACAGCTCGGGCTTTACCCAGGGCACTGTCGGCTTTGCCGTCGAGGCCGCCGGCTACAACGCCATCGCCCTCCAGCAGGGCCGCGCCGCGATCGCCGGGCCGAACAACCGAACGCTCACCCACAGCGACGGCGACCCGGTCGACCAGTGGAGCAAGATGGGCCTGGCCAACGTCAAGGCCCGCGTCTCCAACACCACCCTCACCGTTGGCCGCCAGTCAGTGGACACGCCGATGATCGCCTACATCGGCAACCGTGCGCTGCCGTCGAGCTTCCAGGGCGCGTTCCTGCACAGTGCCGAGTTCGACAACCTGTCGCTCGACCTGGGTACCTTCGACCGCGTTTCGCCGCGCACCGAACAGAGCCTGAGCAAGTTCCGCAGCGAATACAGCGCCACCGGCGTCGAGACCGACCGCGCCAGCACCGCCGGGGTCAACTACCAGCCGTTCAAGAGCCTGAGCACCAGCCTGTACGCCACCAAGGTCGACGACTTCTGGAACCAGTACTACTTTGGCGCCAACCACGTACTCGGCGACAACGCCGTGCTCGCCCTGACCACCGGCCTGAACTACTACAAGACGGTGGACGAAGGCAGCAAGAAGATGGGCGAGATCGACAACGACACCTACAGCCTGTCGTTCGGCCTGACCCACCAGGCGCACACCCTCACGGCGTCATGGCAGCAGGTCAACGGCAACGAATACTTCGACTACCTGCACGAAACCAACGGCATCTACCTGGCCAACTCGCTGCTGTCGGACTTCAACGGCCCCAACGAGAAATCCCTGCAGCTTTCCTATGTGCTGAACATGGCGCCCTACGGCGTGCCGGGCCTGAAATTCAACCTGTACAACGCCCGCGGCTGGGGCATCGACGGCACCCACTACCGTGGCACTGCCTACGACGTGAACGGCCTGGACGGTGAAACCCACTACGAGTGGGGCATCGGCACCAGCTACGCCGTGCAGAGCGGGCCGTTCAAGGACACCAGCATCCGCGCCACCTACACCGCGCACCGCGCCAGCAAGGCCCAGGGTGATGGCAGCCTGGACGAGTTCCGCGTGGTCACCACCATTCCATTCAACATTCTCTGACCGCTGGCGCCATGGCCCGCTTCAACCCGGGCCGTGGCGGCTACGCTGGAATCAATGCATGCAGGGAGTTTCCATGACATCGCTACCGCTCCGCGCTGCCCTGGCAGCGGTCATCCTCGGCGCCGCCGGCAATCTTGCGGCCAAGCCGCTGGTGGTGTGCACCGAAGCCAGCCCGGAAGGCTTCGACATCGTCCAGTACACCACCGCCGTGACCGCCGATGCCTCGGCCGAAACGGTGTTCAACCGCCTGGTCGACTTCAAGCCCGGCACCACCGACATCCAGCCGGCCCTGGCCGAACGCTGGGACATTTCGCCCGACGGCCTGACCTACACGTTCCACCTTCGCCAGGGGGTGAAGTTCCACACCACCGACTACTTCAAGCCGACCCGCGACTTCAATGCCGACGACGTGCTGTGGAGCCTGAATCGCCAACTCGACCCGCACCACCCGTGGCACGACAAAAGCAGTGTCGGCTACCCGTACTTCGAGAGCATGGCCTTCAAGGACCTGCTCAAATCGGTAGCCAAGACCGACGACCACACCGTGGTGATCACCCTGACCCGCCCCGAAGCGCCGTTCCTGCGCGACATGGCCATGGCCTTCACCTCGATCTACTCTGCCGAATACGGCGACCAGCTGCTCAAGGCCGGCAAGACCGGCGACCTCAACAGCAAGCCGATCGGCACTGGCCCGTTCATTTTCCAGCGCTACAACAAGGATGCCCAGGTTCGCTACAAGCCCAACCCGGACTACTTCCGCGGCAAGCCACCGGCCGACGCGCTGATCTTTGCCATCGCCACCGACAGCAACGTGCGCCTGCAGAAGCTGCGTGCCAATGAATGCCAGGTGGCGCTTTACCCCAAGCCCGATGACATACCGTCGATCAAGCAGGACCCGACACTCAAGGTCGACGAAATCGAAGCCCTGGTCACCGGCTACATCGCCATGAACACCGAACACAAGTACCTGAGCGACGTGCGGGTGCGCAAAGCCATCAACATGGCCTTTGACCGCCAGACCCACGTCGACCAGCTGTTCGGCAAGGGCAACGCACTGGTCGGCGTGAACCCCTACCCACCGACCATGATCGGCTTCAACACCGAGAACAGGAACCCGCCCCGCGACCTGGCCAAGGCCCGCGAGCTGCTCAAGCAGGCCGGGGTGCCGGAAGGCACGGTGATCACCCTGTTCACCCGCAACGGCGGCGGCGCGACCAACCCCAACCCGCGCCTGTCCGGCGAAATGCTCCAGGCCGACCTCAAGCAGATCGGCCTGAAGCTGGACATCCGCGTGATGGAGTGGGCCGAGATGCTGCGCCGCGCCAAGAACGGCGAGGCCGACCTGGTGTCCACCGGCTGGGCCGGCGACAACGGCGACCCGGACAATTTCCTCAGCCCGCTGCTCAGTTGCGATGCCGCAAAAAGCGGCGAGAACTATGCGCGCTGGTGCAACCCCAAATTCCAGGAACTGATCACCCGCGCCCGCGAAGTGATCGACAACGACCAACGCGCCAGGCTCTATGCCGAGGCTTTGAAGGTGTACGATGACGATCAACCCTGGATCAGCATGGCCCATCCGAAGATGTTCACCGCCATGCGTGACAACGTGGAGGGCTACGTGATCAACCCTCTGACCAACAACAACTTCGCCACCACCAAGGTGAAGTAGAACAACAACGATCGCCGGGACCCCACACGGGCACCGGCGGCACTGCGTGACCTGCTGATGAGGTAACCCCGACAATGTTGAGTTTTATTGCCCGGCGCCTGGGCCTGCTGATACCGACCTTCTTCGGTATCACCTTGCTGACCTTCGCGCTCATACGCCTGATCCCCGGCGACCCGGTGGAAGTGATGATGGGCGAGCGCAGGGTCGACCCCGAAATGCACGCCCAGGCCATGGAGCGCCTGGGCCTGAACAAGCCGTTGCCGGTCCAGTACCTGGACTATGTCGGCAAGCTGGCCCAGGGCGATCTCGGTGAATCGCTGCGCACCCGCGAGAGCGTGTGGACCGAGTTTCTCACCCTGTTCCCCGCCACCCTGGAGCTGGCCCTGGCCGCCTTGCTGTTCGCCGGCGTGGTCGGCCTGCTGGCCGGGGTGATTGCCGCGCTCAAGCGCGGTTCACTGTTCGACCACGGGGTGATGGGGGTTTCCCTGGCCGGCTATTCGATGCCGATCTTCTGGTGGGGCCTGATCCTGATCATGTTCTTCTCGGTGAGCCTGGGCTGGACCCCGGTATCCGGGCGCATCGACCTGCTCTACGACATCGAGCCGAAGACCGGCTTCATGCTCATCGACACCCTGCTCAGCGACGAGGAAGGCGCGTTCAAGGACGCGGTGATGCACCTGATCCTGCCGGCAATCGTGCTCGGCACCATCCCGCTGGCGGTGATCGCCCGCATGACCCGTTCGTCGATGCTCGAAGTGCTGCGCGAAGACTACATCCGCACCGCCCGCGCCAAGGGCCTGTCGCCCGCCCGTGTGGTGTTCGTGCATGGCCTGCGCAACGCGCTGATCCCGGTGCTGACGGTGTTCGGCCTGCAGGTCGGCACGCTGCTGGCCGGCGCCGTGCTCACCGAAACCATCTTCTCCTGGCCGGGCATCGGCAAATGGCTGATCGAAGCCATCGGCGCCCGTGACTACCCCGTGGTCCAGAACGGCATCCTGTTGATCGCCTGCCTGGTGATCCTGGTCAACTTCGTCGTGGATATCCTCTACGGCCTGGCCAACCCACGCATCCGTCATCAGCGCTGAGGCCTTCGCCATGACTAGCCCGATTCCGAAATCCGTCACACCGGCCAGCCCGGTGGACCAGAGCCTGCTCTACCCCTCACCGTACAAAGAATTCTGGCACGCCTTCTCGCGCAACAAGGGCGCGGTGATGGGCCTGGCCTTCATGTGCCTGGTGGTGTTCTGCGCCCTGTTCGCGCCGTGGGTCGCCCCCCATGACCCGAGCGAGCAGTACCGCGACTTCCTGCTGACCCCACCGGTGTGGCTTGAAGGCGGCAGCTGGCAGTTCATCCTCGGCACCGACGAACTGGGCCGCGACCTGCTGTCGCGGCTGATCCAGGGCGCGCGGCTGTCGCTGCTGATCGGCCTGTCATCGGTGGTGATGTCGCTGATCCCGGGGATCCTGCTGGGCCTGCTGGCGGGCTTCTTCCCGCAGGTGCTCGGCCCATCGATCATGCGCCTGATGGACGTGATGCTGGCCCTGCCGTCGCTGCTACTGGCGGTGGCCATCGTCGCCATCCTCGGCCCAGGCCTGATCAACACGGTGATCGCCATCGCCATCGTGTCGTTGCCGTCCTACGTGCGCCTGACCCGCGCTGCGGTGATGGGCGAACTGAACCGTGACTACGTCACTGCCGCACGCCTGGCCGGTGCCGGGCTGCCACGGCTGATGTTCGTCACCGTGCTGCCCAACTGCATGGCACCGCTGATCGTGCAGGCAACCTTGAGCTTCTCCTCGGCGATCCTCGACGCCGCCGCGCTGGGCTTCCTCGGCCTCGGCGTGCAGCCGCCAACCCCCGAGTGGGGCACCATGCTGGCTTCGGCCCGTGACTACATCGAGCGCGCCTGGTGGGTGGTGAGCCTGCCTGGCCTGACCATTCTGCTCAGTGTGCTGGCAATCAACCTGATGGGCGACGGCCTGCGCGATGCGCTGGACCCGAAACTCAAGAACGCCGCCTGAGGAGAACGCCATGTCACTGTTGCAGATCAACAACCTGAACGTGCGCTTCGGCGACGCCAATGCCGTGCCCGTGGTCGACGGCCTGGACCTGACGGTGGAGGCCGGCGAAATCCTGGCCATCGTCGGCGAATCCGGCTCGGGCAAGTCCGTCACCATGATGGCCCTGATGAGCCTGATCGACGCCCCCGGGCGCATCACCGCCGATTCGCTCACCTTCGATGGCACCGACATGCTCAAGCTCAGCGGTCGCCAGCGGCGCAAGGTGGTGGGCAAGGACATCGCCATGGTCTTCCAGGACCCGATGACCGCGCTCAACCCCAGCTACACCGTCGGCTACCAGATCGAGGAAGTGCTGCGCCAGCACCTGGGCCTGAAAGGCAAGGCTGCGCGCCAGCGTGCCCTTGAGCTGTTGAAGAAAGTCGAAATCCCGGCTGCCGAAAGCCGCCTGGACGCCTATCCGCACCAGCTCTCCGGCGGCATGAGCCAGCGCGTCGCCATCGCCATGGCCATTGCCGGCGAACCCAAGCTGCTGATCGCCGACGAACCGACCACCGCGCTGGACGTGACCATCCAGGCGCAGATCATGGAGCTGCTGGTCAACCTGCAGAAGGAGCGCAACATGGCGCTCATCCTGATCACCCACGACCTGGCCGTGGTCGCCGAAACCGCCAGACGCGTGTGCGTGATGTACGCCGGCCAGGCCGTGGAAGTCGGCCAGGTGCCGGAGCTGTTCGACGTACCCGCCCACCCCTACAGCGAAGCGCTGCTGGCGGCGATCCCCGAGCACAGCGTCGGCGCCGAGCGCCTGGCCACCCTGCCCGGCATCGTCCCCGGTCGCTATGACCGCCCGGCCGGCTGCCTGCTGTCGCCGCGCTGCCCGTACGTGCAGGACAACTGCCGCCACCAGCGCCCGCCCCTCGACCCGCAGGCCCACAGCCTGGTGCGTTGCTTCTACCCGTTGAACCAGGAGGTGGCGTGATGGCCGTCGTTCTCACTGCCCGGGAGCTGACCCGGCATTACGAAGTCTCCCGCGGGCTGTTCAAGGGCCACGCCCTGGTGCGCGCACTCAATGGCGTGTCGTTCGAACTGGAGGCCGGCAAGACCCTGGCCGTAGTCGGTGAATCCGGCTGCGGCAAGTCGACCCTGGCCCGTGCCCTGACGCTGATCGAAGAGCCTTCCTCCGGCTCGCTGCAGATTGCTGGCACCGAGGTGAAGGGCGCCAGCAAGTCCGAGCGCAAGCAACTGCGCCGCGATGTGCAGATGGTGTTCCAGAGCCCATATGCCTCACTCAACCCGCGGCAGAAGATTGGTGACCAGCTGGCCGAGCCGCTGCTGATCAACACCTCGCTGAGCAAGGCCGAGCGGCGCGAGAAAGTGCAGAAGATGATGGAGCAGGTCGGCCTGCGCCCCGAGCATTATCAGCGCTACCCGCACATGTTCTCCGGCGGTCAGCGCCAGCGGATTGCCCTGGCCCGGGCGATGATGCTGCAACCGAAGGTGCTGGTGGCGGATGAGCCGACTTCGGCGCTGGACGTATCGATCCAGGCCCAGGTGCTGAACCTGTTCATGGACTTGCAGAAGGAGTTCAACACCGCCTACGTGTTCATCTCGCACAACCTCGCGGTGGTGCGGCACGTGGCCGATCAGGTGCTGGTGATGTACCTCGGGCGGCCGGCGGAGATGGGGCCGAAGGAGGATATCTACGACAAGCCGCTGCATCCGTATACCCAGGCGCTGTTGTCGGCGACCCCGGCGATTCACCCGGACCCGCTGAAACCGAAGATCCGCATTGCCGGGGAACTGCCCAACCCGCTCAATCCGCCGGATGGGTGCGCGTTTCACAAGCGTTGCCCGTATGCGACCGAGCGCTGTGCCAAGGAAGTGCCGGCGCTGCGGCAGGTGAGTACGCGGCAGGTGGCTTGCCACTATGCCGAGCAGTTTCTCTAGGGTTTAGATCGCTGGGGCCGCTTTGCGGCCCCGGCAATCTCAATGCATAAAGAACCAGATCAGGATAATCACGGGAATCGGCACCCCAATCATCCACAGCAGTATCGAGCGCATGGCCTTTCTCCTTGTTCGATGGTGAACAAGGCCGTGCACTCGCCATGCCACTCGTATCAAAAAATTACTTCCAATAAAATCAAAAGGTTATGTTATTAGCCGCTTGATAGAACCATGCAAAACGCCTGATCGACACCCTTGCACCTGGGTGTTCTGCAATGCACTATCGACCCCATGACCGCCACCACCCTCCCCGACGGCCCCGAGCAGACCCCGCTGACCGCCGACACCGTGCTGCGCTACCACCTGTGCTGGAAGCACCGCGACCTCGACGGCGTCATCGCGCTGTACCACCCCGACATCCAGTACCACGACTTCTTCCAGAACCGCGTACTCGGCTACCGCGAGCTGCGCGACTACGTGCGCGCCTGCCTGCCCCATGAAGCTGGCGAGGACATCGTCCACAGCGACCGCATCCGCGTCGACGGCTGCACGGCCTTCATCCAGTACCAGGTCACGGTGCAGGGCGGCGACGGCCTGGTGGCGTTCCAGTCCAGCGAAGCGATCACCGTCAAGGACGGCCTGATCTGGCGGGTCAACGAGTACGCCACCCTGGTTCGCCAGAACGGCAACAGTCTGGTCAGTGGTGGCCCGCGCCCGGCCACCAGCCGCCTGGGCCTGTCGCCACGGCAGCTGTCGACCATGGCCCAGGACCTGGAGCACTACTTCCAGCGCCAGCGCCCCTACCTCGACCCGGAACTGGACCTGCAGCAGGTGGCCGACGCCAGCGGCTACAGCCGCAACCAGATCTCCTACCTGCTCAACCAGGTGCTCGGGCAAAGCTTCTACCGCTATGTCAACCAGGCGCGCCTGCAACACCTGATGGCCAGCCTCGACGACGACAGCGTCGAGGCGCCGATCGACGACCTGGCCTTCAACGCCGGTTTCAACTCGCTGTCTGCGTTCTACAAGTGCTTCCGTGAACACACCGGCCTCACCCCCAAGGCCTATCTCAAGCAAATTTCCCTGCGTGCACGCACGTAAGACAGGCACTGGCCGACACCACTAGCATCGCCCACAGACCTTGACGGATGTGGAGCAAAACCCGATGCAACCCCTGCGCACGCTCAGCCTGTGGATGGACCAGCTCGACGAGCCGCTGTGCGCGCGCCCGGCGCTGCGCCAGGACCTCGAGGTCGATGTGTGCATCATCGGCGCCGGCTACACCGGCCTGTGGACCGCCTACTACCTCAAGCGCCAGGCGCCGCAACTGAACATCGCGGTGATCGAGGCCAACATCGCCGGCTTCGGCGCCTCGGGGCGCAATGGCGGTTGGCTGATGGGCAACCTGCTCGGTGAAGACCGCCTGCTCGCCACCCTGTCGCCGCAGCAGCGCCGCGCCAGCATCGACCTGCTGCATGGCATTCCCGATGAAGTGCACAGCGTGCTGCAACGTGAAGGCATCGACTGCGACTACCGCAAGGGCGGCGTGCTGTATTGCGCCGCGCGTTACCCGGAGCAGGAACGCAGCCTGCGCGCCTACCTCGACGACCTGTATCGCCAAGGCATGACCGAGGACGACTACCGCTGGTTGCGCCCCGAGCAGCTGGACGCGCAATTGCGGGTCAGCAATGCCTATGGCGCGATCTACAGCCCGCACACCGCAACCATTCACCCGGCCAAGCTGGCCCGTGGCCTGGCCCGGGCTGTGGAAGCGCTGGGTGTGACGATCTACGAGAACACCCCGGCCGTCGACTGGCAGCCCGGCGAAGTACGCTCACCGCTGGCACGCATCCGCTGCCAGTGGATGGTGCCGGCGGTCGAAGGGTACGCCGCCAGCCTGCCGCCGCTGGGCAAGCATCAGTTGCCGGTGCAGAGCCTGCTGGTGGCCACCGAGCCGTTGCCGGAATCGACCTGGGAGCAGATCGGCCTCAGCCAGGGCCAGGCCTTCAGTGAGAGCAGCCGCCAGGTCACCTACGGCCAGCGTACCGCCGACAATCGCCTGGTGTTCGGCGCCCGCGGTGGCTACCGCTTCGGTGGCCGGCTGCGCGAGAACTTCAACCTCGAGGAGCATGAAATCGAGCTGCGCCGCTACCTGTTCGGCGAACTGTTCCCGCAGCTCAAGCATGCACGCATCACCCACTCCTGGGGCGGCAATCTGGGCATGGCGCGGCGCTTCCGCCCGCACATGCTGTGCGACCGCCAGCGCGGCATCGCCCTGGCCGGCGGCTACGGCGGCGAAGGTGTCGGTGCCACCAACCTCGGCGGGCGCACGTTAGCGGCGCTGATCCTCAACCAACACAACGAACTGACCGCGCAACCCTGGGTACTCGACAACCGCCCGGTTGCGAGCCTGGCCAGCTGGCCGCCCGAGCCCTGCCGCTGGCTCGGCTACAACGCGATCATCCAGAGCTTCGTCCACGAGGACCGGACCCTCGCCAACCCCGCCAGCGCGCCCTGGAGGCGGCGCCTGGCCAGCTCGCTAGCGGACTTCATGGAAGGCTTCATGCACTGACTTCCCTTTCCCCGACACAGGATCCACCGGTCATGAGCATCACCCAGTTCAAACACACAGACACCGCTGTGCTCGAAAGCTCCACCCCGGTTGCAGTGCCACTTGGCGAACCCGTGGCAGTGGCTTCGGTCACCTGCGTGGAACGCAGCGACGGCGTCGAAACCGGCATCTGGGAGTGCACCCCCGGGCGCTGGCGGCGGCAGATCGTGCAACAGGAGTTCTGCCATTTCATCAAGGGCCGCTGCACCTTCACCCCCGACGGTGGCGAGCCCCTGGTCATAGAAGCCGGAGACGCACTGATGCTACCGGCCAACAGCACCGGCATCTGGGACATCCAGGAGACCGTGCGCAAGACCTACGTTCTGATTTTCTGATCCGCTGATCGCCTGCCTTCGATAACAACAGACAAAGCAAGGTAAACCCGACATGCGCACGCTCCTTCTCGCTCCCCTGATGCTGGCCGCCAGCGTCGCCAGTGCCGCCGAAACAGTGAAGATCTACAACTGGTCCAGCTATGTCGCGCCCGACACGCTGAAGAACTTCCAGCAGGCCAGCGGCATCGTGCCGACCTACGACGTGTACGACAGCAACGAGACCCTCGATGGCAAGCTGATGACCGGCAACTCCGGCTACGACGTGGTGTTCCCGTCCAACCACTTCATGGCCCGGCAGATCCAGGGCAAGGCCCTCAAGCCGCTGGACAAGTCGCAGCTGCCCAACTGGCACAACCTCAACCCGGTGCTGATGAAGGCGCTGGAGGTCAACGACCCGGGTAACCAGTACGGCTTCCCGTACCTGTGGGGCAGCACCGGCATCGGCTATAACATCGACAAGGTCAAGGCGGTGCTCGGCGACCATGCGCCAGTGGATTCCTGGGACCTGATCTTCAAACCCGAGTACATGAGCAAGCTGAAGAGCTGCGGCGTCGCAGTGCTGGACAACGGCCCCGAGCTGTTGCCGATCGCCCTGCACTACCTGGGCCTGCCGCACCATAGCCAGAACCCGGCCGACTACGACAAGGCCAAGGCGCTGCTGATGCAGGTGCGGCCGTACATCAGCTACTTCCATTCATCGAAGTACACCGGTGACCTGGCCAACGGCGATATCTGCGTGGTGGTGGGCTTCTCGGGGGATGTGCTGCAGGCGAAGAATCGTGCCGAAGAGGCGAAGAACGGGGTGAAGGTGGGGTATTCGATCCCCAAGGAAGGTGCGCCGATGTGGTTCGACATGGTGGCCATGCCGGCCGATGCGCCGGATGAGAAGGCCGGGTATGCCTACATGAACTATCTGTTGCAGCCGGAGGTGATGGCCAACATCAGCAACCATGTGCAGTACGCCAACGGCAACCTCAAGGCGGACGGGCTGGTGGAGCCGGCGATGAAGGGTAATACGATGATTTACCCGAGCGAGGATGTGATGGGCAAGCTATATGCCCTGGAGGCGATGCCGGCCAAGATCGACCGCATCAGGACCCGGATCTGGACCAGTATCAAGGCCGGGAATTGAAAATGGGGCCGCTTTGCGGCCCCAATTCAGCGATTAATGATGCTCGCGGGTCGCGCGGAACTTGATGTCTGGCCAGCGCTCTTCCATCAGCGCCAGGTTGACACGGGTCGGCGCCAGGTAGGTCAGGTGACCGCCCCCGTCGATGGCCAGGTTTTCCATGGCCTTGTTCTGGAATTCCTCGAGCTTCTTCTTGTCGTCGCAGCCGATCCAGCGGGCCGACCAGACGGTGATCGGCTCGTAGGCACATTCCACCTTGTACTCTTCCTTCAGGCGGCTGGCGACCACGTCGAACTGCAGCACACCGACCGCTCCAAGGATGATGTCGTTGCTGCGCTCAGGGAAGAACACCTGGGTCGCGCCCTCTTCGGCCAGCTGCTGCAGGCCCTGACGCAGCTGCTTGGATTTCAGCGGGTCCTTCAGGCGCACGCGGCGGAACAGCTCCGGGGCGAAGTGCGGGATACCGGTGAAGCCCAGCGCCTCGCCTTCGGTGAATGTGTCGCCGATCTGGATGGTGCCGTGGTTGTGCAGGCCGATGATGTCGCCGGCATAGGCCTCTTCCAGCTGCTCACGCTCGGAGGAGAAGAAGGTCAGCGCGTCGCCGACGCGCAGGTCCTTGTTGATACGCACATGGCGCATCTTCATGCCCTTCTCGTACTTGCCCGAGCAGATGCGCATGAAGGCGATACGGTCGCGGTGTTTCGGGTCCATGTTCGCCTGGATCTTGAACACGAAGCCGGTGAATTTCTCTTCCACAGGCTCGACGGTCCGCTCGTGGGCCACGCGGCCCAGCGGGCGCGGCGCCCAGTCGACGACAGCGTCGAGCACATGGTCGACACCGAAGTTGCCCAACGCGGTACCGAAGAACACCGGGGTCAGCTGACCGTTGATGAACTCTTCCTGGTTGAACTCGTGGCAGGCACCCTGCACCAGCTCCAGTTGCTCGACGAACGAATCGTACTGGTCGCCCAGGTGGGCGCGGGCCTCGTCGGAGTCCAGCTTCTGGATGATCTTGGCTTCGGTGCGCTCGTGGCCGTGGCCCGGGGTGTAGACCACGATGTAGTCGCCGGTCAGGTGATACACGCCCTTGAAGTCGCGGTAGCAACCGATCGGCCAGGTGATCGGCGCGGCCTTGATCTTCAGGACGGCTTCGATCTCGTCGAGCAGCTCGATCGGGTCGCGGATGTCACGGTCGAGTTTGTTGATGAAGCTGACGATCGGCGTGTCGCGCAGGCGGCACACGTCCATCAGGGCGATGGTCCGTGGCTCTACACCTTTACCGCCGTCGAGCACCATCAGCGCCGAGTCCACCGCGGTCAGGGTGCGGTAGGTATCTTCCGAGAAGTCTTCGTGGCCGGGGGTGTCGAGCAGGTTGATCATGTGCTCGCGGTACGGGAACTGCATCACCGAGGTGGTGATGGAGATGCCGCGCTGCTTCTCCATTTCCATCCAGTCGGAGGTGGCGTGGCGGTCGGACTTGCGCGACTTCACGGTACCGGCGACGGCAATGGCCTTGCCCATCAGCAGGAGCTTCTCGGTGATGGTGGTCTTACCGGCGTCGGGGTGGGAAATGATTGCGAAAGTGCGGCGCTTCGCGACTTCGGCGGCCTGGTTGGTCATGGGAAATCGCCTGACTGGGGGATTTAAAAGGGGCGATATCATACCTGAAGTTGGGCCTGGACCAAAATCGGCCGCATCAGCGGCTGCAGGTCCGGCCTCTTCGCGGGGCAAGCCCGCTCCTACAAGATATCGTCAACCTGTAGGAGCGGGCTTGCCCCGCGAAGAGGCCGGTAGATGCAAAGAAATCCATCAGACAATCGCTTTATCACGACAAAAGGCCACAGGGCAGTTATTTCAACGCCTGCAGCGCATTAAGCCGCTGTTTTTTCTCGCCATGCTTCACCCCACCCAGTGATTAACGCTGGCCAAATGCCGCCTCAGATGGGAACCTTTACGCCCACGGAGACGTCCATCCCCCTGCAACCCGCTTCGGTTGGGGGCTAGTGTCATCAGCATTTTCGGGCCCGACGGGGTTCGGCTCATGGCCTGATCGCAGCCTTCGGCTGCTTCACGCTGCTACTCGCGAACACACCACCCGCCGCCAGCACTGGCCGGCTACCAAGAAGTGTGCTCGCCGACAACACAAGGAGTCCGCCTGTGGCTACACGCTACGGTAAAGGGCTGTTGGGATGCGCCACCGTGCTCGTCATCCTGGCCCTGCTGATCCACTGGATCGGCATCGACACGATCGCGCGTTATCGCGACGATCTTGGGTTCTACCTGCAAGCGCACCTGATACTGGTGCTGGCTTCGATGGCGGCGGCGCTGGCCGTGGGCATCCCCGCCGGCATTGCGCTCAGTCGACCGCACCGGGTCGACAAAGCCGAGCGCTTCATGCAGTTCTTCAACGTTGGCAACACCATTCCCCCCCTGGCCGTGCTGGCCATCGCCCTGAGTATCCTGGGCATCGGCGCCGGGCCTGCGATCTTCGCGCTGTTCCTCGCCTCCCTCCTGCCCATCGTGCGCAACACCTACGAGGGCCTGAAAAACGTCCCCGCCTCGCTCAAGGAAGCCGCCACCGGCATTGGCATGACCCCGCGCCAGCAACTCTGGCAGGTGGAACTGCCCAACGCCGTGCCGATCATCGTCGGCGGCGTGCGCGTAGCCCTGGCGCTGAACGTCGGCACCGCACCACTGGCCTTCCTGATCGGCGCCAACAGCCTGGGCAGCCTGATCTTCCCCGGCATCGCCCTGAACAACCAGCCACAACTGCTGCTCGGTGCTGCCTGCACCGCACTGCTGGCGCTGGTGCTCGACGCGGCGCTGAGTTTCTCCAGCAAACGCTGGCTGGAACGTGGCCTGGCCGGATAACCAGAGGGACCCCATGAAGAAGAGAATCGCCTTGCTGCTGGGCGCGGCCCTGCTGTTCGCAGGATTTGCCCAGGCAGCCGAAAAACCCCTGATCCGCATCGGCGCGCGGGTGTTCACCGAACAGACCGTACTCGCCGAAATCACCGCGCAATACCTGCGCGCCAACGGCTTCGACGTGCGTGTCACCACCGGCCTTGGCAGCAGCATCGCGCGCCAGGCCCAGGAAACCGGCCAGCTCGACCTGATGTGGGAATACACCGGCGTATCGCTGGTCTCGTACAACCACATCGACGAGCGCATGCCCAATGCCGAGGCCACCTACGCCAAGGTCAAGGAACTGGACGCGAAGAAAGACCTGATCTGGCTGACCCCGTCGAAGTTCAGCAACACCTACGCCCTGGGCCTGCCCAAGCAGGTGGCCGAGGCTTATCCACAGGTCAACACCATCAGCGACCTCAACCAGGTGCTGCGTGACGAAAGCCAGCGCAAGCACCTGGTGGCACTGGACACCGAGTTCGCCAACCGCCCGGATGGCCTGGTCGGCCTGAAAGCGATGTACGACCTGCAAGTGGGCCGCGCCAACATCCGCCAGATGGATGCCGGCCTGGTCTATACCGCCATGCACAACAACCAGGTGTTCGCCGGCCTGGTGTACACCACCGACGGCCGCCTGAGCGCGTTCAACCTCAAGCTGCTGGAAGACGACAAGCACTACTTCCCCGATTACACCGCCGCCCCGGTGGTGCGCAAACAGGTGCTCGACGCCAACCCGAAACTGGTCGGCCTGCTCAAGCCCCTGGCCGAGCAGCTCGACGACGAAACCATGCGCCAGCTCAATGCCAAGGTCGACGTCGAACACCAGAACCCGACCACCGTGGCTGCCGCCTTCCTGCGTGAGCATCCCCTCAAGGAGGTGACCCCATGAACCTGCTCGAGACGTTCGCCCACCTTGACTGGGCCCAGGTGCTGCAGCTGACCTGGCAGCACATCATGCTGGTGGGTGTCGCCGTCAGCCTGGCGATCCTCGTCGGCGTGCCGATGGGTATCCTGATGACCCGCTTCCCGGCCGTCGCCGGCCCGCTGCAAGCCAGCGCCACGGTGCTGCTGACCATCCCGTCCATCGCCCTGTTCGGCCTGCTGCTGCCGTTCTATTCCAAGTTCGGCCAGGGCCTCGGCCCGCTGCCGGCGATCACTGCGGTGTTCCTCTATTCACTGCTGCCGATCCTGCGCAACACCTACCTCGCCCTGACCAACGTCGAACCCGGCATCCGTGAGGCGGCGCGCGGCATCGGCATGACCTTCGGCCAACGCCTGCGCATGGTCGAGCTGCCGATTGCGGTGCCGGTGATCCTCGCCGGCGTGCGCACCGCCGTGGTCATGAACATCGGCGTCATGACCATCGCCGCCACCATCGGCGCCGGCGGCCTTGGCGTGCTCATACTCACCTCCATCAGCCGCAGCGACATGTCGATGCTGCTGGTCGGCGCCGTGCTGGTCAGCCTGCTGGCGATCATCGCCGACCTGCTCCTGCAAACCCTGCAACGTGCCCTGACTCCAGAAGGACTGCGCTCATGATCGAACTCCAGAACCTCAGCAAGACCTTCAACGTCAACGGCAAGGACGTCAAAGCCGTCGACGCGGTCAGCCTCACCGTCAACGAAGGCGAAATCTGCGTGTTCCTCGGCCCCTCGGGCTGCGGCAAGAGCACCACGCTGAAAATGATCAACCGCCTGATCACGCCGACCTCCGGCCAGGTGTTCATCAATGGCGAAGACACCAGCGCGCTGGACGAAGTGACCCTGCGCCGGCACATCGGCTATGTGATCCAGCAGATCGGCCTGTTCCCCAACATGACCATCGAGGAAAACATCACCGTGGTCCCGCGCTTGCTCGGCTGGGACAAGCACAAGTGCCACGAGCGCGCCCGCGAGCTGATGCACATGATCAAGCTCGAACCCAAGCAGTACCTGCAGCGCTACCCCCGTGAGCTGTCCGGTGGCCAGCAGCAGCGTATCGGCGTGATCCGCGCACTGGCGGCAGAAGCGCCGGTACTGCTGATGGACGAGCCGTTCGGCGCGGTCGACCCGATCAACCGCGAGATGATCCAGAACGAGTTCTTCGAGATGCAGCGGGCGCTGAACAAGACCGTGATCATGGTCAGCCATGACATCGACGAGGCGATCAAGCTGGGCGACAAGATCGCCATCTTCCGCGCCGGCAAGCTGCTGCAGCTGGACCACCCGGACACCTTGCTGGCGCACCCGGTGGATGACTTCGTGAGCCACTTCGTCGGCCAGGACAGCACGCTCAAGCGCCTGCTGCTGGTGCGTGCCGAGGACGCGGCGGACAACGCGCCGTCGGTGAGCCCGCAGACGCCGGTGAGCGATGCGCTGGAACTGCTCGACGAGCATGACCGCCGCTATGTGGTGGTGACCGACGGGCAGAACAAGGCACTGGGGTATGTGCGTCGGCGTGACATGCACCGCCAGCAAGGCACCTGTGGCGAGTTTCTGCGGCCGTTCAATGCCACCGCGTCCCATGACGAACATCTGCGCATCCTGTTGTCGCGGATGTATGAGTTCAACCGGGCCTGGTTGCCGGTGCTGGATGCGGAGCAGGTGTTCCTGGGTGAGGTGACGCAGGAGTCGATTGCGGCATACCTGAGTTCGGGGCGCTCGCGGGGGGCGAAGACCAGCATCGTTTCGCCGGCCGAGGTGGTGGCTTCGTAATCGCCGGGGGCGCTTTGCGCCCCTTTCGCGACACAAGGCCGCTCCTACAGGGGAGCGCGGTTTCCTGTAGGAGCGGCCTTGTGTCGCGAAAGGGCCGCAAAGCGGCCCCGGCAATCTAGGATCAGAATCCTACACTGGCCTGCACATAGAAGGTCCGCGGCTCACCTACATAGATGCCGGCATTGTTGTCGCTCGAACGCGTGAAGTACTGCTTGTCGAACAGGTTCTTCACCCCCGCCGCCAGCTTCAGGTTGGACAAGTCCGCCCCGAACTCATACCCACCACGGGCATGCCAGGTCACATACCCCGGAATATCGCCATACTGCCCATCGGCACTCGGCTCGGTGATGTAGTCACCGTTGAAGCTGCCATCGGCATTGATCCCGGTCCCCGGCGCACGCTGCCTGGACTGGGCGTAGGCATCCAGATTCCAGGTCCAGCGGTTGATCGCATAGCGCACCCCTGCCGTGGCCACCTGGCGTGAATAGAACGGCAGGTCACGGCCCTTGAAGCCCGGAATATCCCCTTCATACGTCGCGCGGGTATAGGTGTAGCCACCGCTCACCGACAGGCCGTCCAGGCGCGGGTCCAACCCGGCCAGGTCATAGCGCACCGAAGCCTCGATCCCCTGGTGCTTGGTCGCCCCGAGGTTGGTCCAGCCCACGTCGTTGCTGATGTACTGCAGCTCGTCATCGAAGTCGATGTAGAACGCGGTCAGCTCACCGGCGAAACCGCCGTTGTCATAACGGGTACCGAGCTCGTAGGTCTTGGCTTTTTCCGGTTCCAGGCCGTTGGCCGTGCTGTTGCCGGTGCCGCCCTGGCCCAGCTGGAAGTACTGCAGGCTGCCGAACGAGGTCTCGTAGTTGGCGAACAGCTTCCAGGCATCCGAGATGTGGTACATCACGCTCAGTGCCGGCAGCGGCTCGTTGCTGGTGATGCTGCGCTTCTTCTCCGGCACCGGCTGGCCATTGGCACCCAGCACCGGGCGGTCGCGCCAGTCGGTGTTGATGTGCTCGAAACGGATGCCCGGGGTGATGGTCCAGTTGCCGACATCGATCTTGTCGTCGATGTAGTAGGCGCTGGCCTCGGTACCGCCGCTGCGGTCCTGGAACACATGGCCGTCTGAAGTCGGTGTGGGCGTCGGCACGTTGTCGATCAGCGCCAGGCGGGTCGACTGCTCGCGCATGGCCTCTTTCAGGTAGCGATAACCGACGCTGACTTCCTGGGTGGTAGGGCCGGCGAAGAAGATACGCGACACCCGTGGCTCGATGGCGAAGGTGTGGTAATTGCGCGGGTACGACGACAGGGTCTTCATGTCACGCGCGGCGATGGCGCTGCCGCGGAAGCTGTCGGTGTAGTAGGTCAGCACTTCGAACTGAGTGGCATCGTCGAGCTGGCGCTGCCACTTGAACGACACATCCTTGCGCCGGCCGGCGAAGTAGTCGTAGTCGCGCAGTGACTGGTACGGGTTGCTGTCGTACTGGGCCTGGGTCAGGCCACCGGGCATGTCGGCACGGCCATCGTAGTAGTGAAAGTTGAGCCAGAACTCGTCGACGTCGGTCGGCGCCCAATGGGTCTTGAGGATGACGTCATCGATGTCATTGCCGTTGTTGCTCTCGCGGTAGCCGTTGCCGTTGACGCCGGTGTACAGCAAGGCCACGCCCATGCCGTTGTCGGCGGTGCCACCGGCGAACGCCGACTCGGTGTGTTTCCAGCCACCATGCTGGGAGGTTTCCAACGTGGTGGACAGTTCAGCCGAAGCCTTTTCGGGAATTGCCCGGGTAACGAAGTTGATCACCCCGCCGACGTTCTGCGGGCCATAACGAACAGAGCCCGCACCGCGTACCACGTCGATGCTGTCGAGGTTGCCCGAGGAGATCGGTGCCATCGACAGTTGTGGCTGGCCATAGGGCGCAAAGGCCGCCGGGATGCCGTCGATCAGCACGGTCGAGCGTGGCGACAGGCGCGAGGTCAGGCCACGCACACCCACGTTCAGCGACAGGTCACTGCCGCCGGTGCCGTTGCTGTCCTGTACCTGCACGCCAGGGATGCCGCGCAGCACATCGCGCACGTTCATCGCGCCCTTCTCCACCATCGCCTCGCGGCGGACCACGGTGCGTGCGCCAGGGTGGTTCTGCACCACGGCCTGGTCGGCATCGCCCAGCCAGTCACCGACCACTTTCACGTCGGTGGGTGCCAGCTCCAGGCTGCCGGTGGTGAGCGTGCCGGCAGGCTGGGCAGGCTTCACCACCACCGTGTCTTCGGACATCTCATAGGTCAGCCCGCTACCCTGCAGCAGTTGCTGCAGCGCCTGCTCGGGCACCAGGTTGCCGGACACGGCCGGGGCCTGCTTGCCCGCCACCAGTTCAGGGCTGAAGAACAGCTGCAGGTTGGTCTGCTGGCCCAACTGGCTCAGTGCCGAGGCCAAAGGCTGCGCCTGGATCTGGATCGCGCTGCCGGCCTGCTCGGCTTGGGCATTGATGGCCGCAGTGCTGACCGCCAGGGCCAGCGCCAGAGCGCTCAGGCGTGGAAAAGGTTTGTTGTTGTTCACGTCGTCGAAACATCCTGAAGAAGGAATAAACGCCAACCGCATGCGAATGGAAATGCTTGGCAGTTGCAGCTGGCGGGGAAGACGAACGAGCGGAAAAAAACCTGAATCTATTTCGCGATTATTTCGCGAGAGCCGTCTTCATGGGCCTTGATCGCCACCGGCAGGATGCTCGGCAAGGCGCGCAGCAGCGCATCCGTGTCATCGGTGCTGAAGGTGCTGGAGAGGCGTAACCGGGCAACCTTGCCGGGTGCCACGCGCAGTGGCTGGGCACGGTAGCGCGACACTTCGGCCACCACCTCGGCGAGGGTGGCGTTGTCGAACACCAGCTTGCCCTGGCGCCAGGCAGTCAGGGCGGCGGCGTTGACCGCGTGGGGCGCGGCGACCTGGCCATGGGCATCGATCCACGAGCCCTGGCCCGCGCCCAGTTGTGTCAGCGAGGCGTCGCTGCCCTGCACGCGCACCGAGCCCTGCTCGACGGCCACTCGGGTAGCGGCCGGGTCCAGGCGCACATCGAAACGGGTGCCAGTCACGGTCACGCTGCCCTGGGCGGTATCGACCACGAACGGGCGGCTGCTGTCGTGGGCGACGATGAACATCGCCTCACCTGCGTTCAATTGAATGTGCCGGCGGCCTGGGCTGAAATCGACGTGCAGTTGGGTGGCACCGTTGAGTTCAAGGCGGGAACCATCGGGCAGCTCGACCTGGCGGCGCTCGCCAAAGGCGGTCTGCAACTGATCCTGGTGATTGAGCTGCTGGTAGTGCCAGCCCGTCCAGCCCAGCCCCAGCGCCACCACCGCCACACTCGCCGCCAGTGCTTGGCGCAGCAGGCGCCGTTGCGGCAGCTGGCGTACCGGGTCCGGCTCGCACAGTGCTTGCAGGCGCTGGCGCGGGATCAGTTCCGCCGCGCTCCAGACCGTGGCCAGGGCATCGTACTCGGCACGATGGCTGGGGTCGGCGGCCAGCCAGGCACGCAGTTGCTTGTGCAGCGCGGCATCGTGCGGCGCGTCCTGCATGCGGACGAACCACGCGGCCGCCTGCTCGCGGACGGTCTCGAAACCGTGCTGTTTCATGGGAAAGGTCTCCTGACTCATCGTGCTGACACATCCAGGTGCTCACGCAGATGCCGGAGCGTGCGAATCATATACTTTTCGACCATGTTCCTGGTCAAACCCATGCGCTCGGCGATCTCGGCCTGGCTCAGGCCTTCAAGTTTCTGCCAGATGAACACCCGGCGGCAATTCAGCGGCAACTCGGCCAGTGCACGCTCGACGCTGTCGGCCAGTTCCAGGGCATGCATGTAGGCTTCCGGTTCGTCGCTGGCGCTGCTGCATTCATCGAAAGCCGCCAGCGCCAGAGCCTGGCGCCGGTCTTCGCGGCGAAAACCATCCACGGCGATGTTGCGGGCGGTCTGGTGCAGGTAGGCACGTGGCTGCTCGACCTGTTCGCGCGGGTTTTCCAGCACCCTTACAAAGGCATCGTGGGTGAGGTCCTCGGCCTGCTGACGACTGCGCAGCTTGCGCGTCCAGGTGCCGATCAGCTCGTGGTAGTGGTCGAGGAAGCCTTTGTGTCCGGACACGTTCGGGGTCGTCAGGGAGGCGGATGAGGGTGCGAATAGTAATGTTTCTCATCAAAACCAGCAAATCCGCCAGTCGGTAACAAAAAATTTATGACTGATTTCATGTACGTGAGTACCAGAAAATGTGGCCATAAATATGAACACCTCGGGCCGCTTCGCGGGCAAGCCTGCTCTCACAGAAACCGCGTGATGCCTGTAAAAAGGGGCTTGCCTGCACAGGGGTCAAAACGCTCCATTCCACAATTTTTTACGCTTGAAACACCCTGGGGAACATCAGGCGGTCACGCGAGTCGGTTATTCAACGGGTAGGGCGCCGATCCACGACGATCGCACCCGGATTGCCTGTTGATTCTGCATTCTTCACGCCCTAAAGTGCGCGCCGAACGTCCATGCTGGAAACGATCCATCCGGCTCAAGTACTGAGTAGGCGAACCAAAGTGGGGATACGGAGGACGTTCAGTTTGCAGCCACTTATTCTTTCAGTTTGCCCATGGAGTCCCTGAGCATGTCGATCCAGGTCGAAGACTATTTCGCGCGTGACACCTTCCAGAAAATGAAGGCGTTCGCCGACAAGCAGGAAACCCCGTTCGTACTCATCGACACCCAGATGATCAGCCAGGCCTATGACGACCTGCGTGCTGGTTTCGAGTTCGCCAAGGTGTACTACGCGGTCAAGGCCAACCCGGCCGTCGAGATCATCGACCTGCTCAAAGAGAAAGGTTCGAGCTTCGACATCGCCTCGATCTACGAGCTGGACAAGGTCCTGGGCCGTGGCGTCAGCGCCGACCGCATCAGCTACGGCAACACCATCAAGAAGTCCAAGGACATCCGCTACTTCTACGAGAAGGGTGTGCGCCTGTACGCCACCGACTCGGAAGCCGACCTGCGCAACATCGCCAAGGCCGCGCCGGGCTCGAAAGTGTACGTGCGTATCCTCACCGAGGGCTCGACCACGGCCGACTGGCCACTGTCGCGCAAGTTCGGCTGCCAGACCGACATGGCCATGGACCTGCTGATCCTCGCCCGTGACCTGGGCCTGGTGCCTTACGGCATCTCCTTCCACGTTGGTTCGCAACAGCGCGACATCAGCGTGTGGGACGCGGCCATCGCCAAGGTCAAGGTGATCTTCGAGCGCCTGAAGGAAGAAGACGGCATCGAGCTGAAGCTGATCAACATGGGTGGCGGCTTCCCGGCCAACTACATCACCCGGACCAACAGCCTCGAAACCTACGCCGAAGAGATCATCCGCTTCCTGAAGGAAGACTTCGGTGACGACCTGCCGGAAATCATCCTCGAGCCAGGCCGTTCGCTGATCGCCAACGCCGGTATCCTGGTCAGCGAAGTGGTGCTGGTCGCGCGCAAGTCGCGCACCGCCGTCGAGCGCTGGATCTACACCGATGTGGGCAAGTTCTCCGGCCTGATCGAAACCATGGACGAAGCCATCAAGTTCCCGATCTGGACCGAGAAGAAAGGCGAAGCCGAAGAAGTGGTCATCGCCGGCCCGACCTGTGACAGCGCCGACATCATGTACGAAAACTACAAGTACGGCCTGCCGCTGAACCTGGCCATCGGTGACCGCCTGTACTGGCTGTCGACCGGCGCCTACACCACCAGCTACAGCGCAGTGGAATTCAACGGCTTCCCGCCGCTGAAGGCTTACTACCTGTAATGCAGAACGGGGCCGAAAGGCCCCGTTTTCATTTGTGCTCTCCTGTGCCGGCCTCGCGCCGCTGTAGCTCTTCGGCATAGCTCCCGGCAAAGGCCATCAACACGGGTCCCGCCCCCTGCAAAGTCACCAGGGCGCTGCGCAGGAAGTTCTCATTCCCCTCGACTCGCGCTCGCTCCAGCCAAGTCCCGGCCTCCGCCATTTCACCCCGCTCGATCAGCACCATCGCCAGGCTGAACATCCCGCGAAAATCCCCCGCTTCGGCCGATCGCCGATACCAGCGCACCGCCCGCACCGGGCTCGGCGCCGTAGCAATACCATGCTCCAGGTAGCGCCCATACAGGTTCATCGACTTGGCATGGCCCATCTGCGCGGCCTTCTCGTAACAGCTCAGCGCCTGCGCCTGGTTGGCCGGCAGGCCACGCCCGGTGGCCAGCAGGTTGCCGAGGTTGTACAGCCCCCAATCCAGCCCGGCATCGGCCGCCCGTGCATAGTGAATGGCCGACTGCGCCAGGTTCACCTCGCCCCCCCAGCCATGTTCCAGGCAGCGACCGAGCATGTTGTGCGCCATGGCACTGCCGCCCTGTGCCGCAATGCCGAACCAGCGCCGGGCAACACCGGCATCCTGCTCGATGCCACGGCCATCAAGCAGAATCTGCCCGAGCAGCAATTGCGCCTCGACCATGCCCTCCCCCGCCGCCGCCAGGATTGCCTGGGCCGCCTTGCCGGGGCTGTGTTCGAGCATGGCCTGCAGGCCGGCAGCATCCACCACTTCTTCACGTCGCAACTGATAGGACATGGCTCAGACCTCGGCCCAACGGCGCAGCAGGTTGTGGTAGGTGCCGGTCAGCTGCAGCAGCGATGGGTGGTCCGGCACATCGGCGGTGAGCTGCTGGATGGCATTGTCCATCTCGAACAGCAATGCCCGCTGGCTGTCCTCGCGCACCAGGCTCTGGGTCCAGAAGAACGCCGCGTAGCGCACGCCACGGGTCACCGGGTTGACCTTGTGCAGGCTGGTGCCGGGGTACAGCACCAGGTCGCCGGCGGCCAGCTTCACCTGCTGCACGCCGTAGGTGTCCTGGATCACCAGTTCGCCACCGTCATAGCTGTCGGGGTCGCTGAGGAACAGGGTCGAGGACAGGTCGGTGCGCACCCGTTCCGCGCTGCCTTTGGGCTGGCGCAGGGCATTGTCGATGTGGAAACCGAAATTGCCGCCCTCGCGGTAGCAGTTGATCAGTGGCGGGAACACCTTGTGTGGCAGCGCTGCCGACATGAAACGCGGGGTCTGCCACAAGCGGTCGATCAGTGCGCTGCCGATTTCCTTGCCCAGCGGGTGCCCTTCCGGCAGCTGCAGGTTGTGCTTGGCCTTGGCCGACTGGTAGCCGGCCGTGACCTTGCCATCAGCCCAGTCGGTCTGCTCCAGCGCCTCGCGGATACGGGCCAGTTCATCGGCATCGAACAACCCTGGGATATGAAGCAGCATGGCGCGGCACCGTCAAGATCTGTAAAGGCTCAATGATATTGATTCCCTTTTACGCTGCACAAGCCCTGGCTGCGCCTTAGACGATTCAGCGTCCATAAATCGTAAAGAGAATATGTAAAGATTGTAAATTTTTAGCGAATGGTAACGAGTCTCAATTGTGCCTTACAATCCCTTACATTAACATCCGCGGCCTTCACACCTTGGGGAAGGCCTACAACAATGCGTCACGTACCATCTGCAGTGAGCTCACCACGCCTGATCGCCTCGGCCATCGGGGTCGCCCTCAGCGCTTCGGGCGCCTACGCCGCCGACCCGGCTGCCAGCAATGCCGTCACCCTCGACGCCACCAGCGTCAATGGCAAGGCTGAGCAGGCCAGTACCGATTACAAGGTCGAAAAGGCCTCCTCGCAGAAGTACACCGCACCGCTGGTGGACACCCCCCGCTCGGTCACCGTGATCCCGCAGCAAGTGATCAAGGACACCAACGCCCTGACCCTGCAGGACGCCCTGCGTACCGTACCCGGCATCACCTTCGGTGCTGGCGAAGGCGGCAACCCGCAAGGTGACCGTCCGTTCATCCGTGGCTTCGACGCCCAGGGCGACACCTACCTGGACGGCGTGCGCGACACCGGCGCCCAGACCCGCGAAATCTTCGCCATCGAATCGGTCGAAGTGGCCAAGGGCCCGAACTCGGCCATCGGTGGCCGTGGCGCCGCCGGCGGCACCATCAACCTGGTGAGCAAGCGTGCACACCTGGGCAACTCGCTCGATGGCGCCTGGACCTGGGGCAGCGACCAGACCCAGCGCTACACCTTCGATGGCAACTACCAGTTCAGCGACACCGTTGCCGGCCGCCTGAATCTGATGACCCACGAAAGCAACGTCGCCGGCCGCGACAAGGTCAACTACGACCGCTGGGGTATCGCCCCGTCGCTGGCCTTCGGCCTGGGCACCGCCACCCGCGTCAACCTCGACTACTACCACCTGGAAAGTGACGACCTTCCAGACTCGGGCATTCCGTACACCATCCCGACCGGTGGCAGCGCCGCGCGTACCTCTGCGCACCCGAGCAAACCGAACGACGGTGGCGACAGCGATAACTTCTATGGCCTGACCGACCGCGACTTCCGCAAGAGCCGCGTCGATATCGCCACCTTCGCCATCGAGCACGACCTGACCGACGCGCTGACCATCAAGAACACCTTCCGTCACGGCAACAGCATGCAGGACTACATCCTGACCCAGCCTGACGACAGCAAGGGCAACGTCAACAATGGCAGCGTCTGGCGCCGCGCCAACACGCGTGTGGGCAATACTTCCACGACCACCAACCAGACCGACCTGTTCGGCGAGTTCTACCTGGGTGGCATGAAGAACAGCTTCTCCACCGGTATTGAATTGAGCCGTGAAGAAAGCGACCGCGAAACCTACAACGTCGACACCGACACCGTCGCCGGTGGCGCAGCCAACACCAACTGCACCCCAGGCATGATCGGCGCCACCAGCGGCTACAATTGCACCTCGCTGAGCAACCCGAACCCGGATGATCCATGGAACGGCGCGATCTCGCGCAACTATGCCGGCATCAATACCAAGAGCAACACCCGGGCCATCTACGTGTTCGATACCCTGGAGCTGTCGCCACAGTGGCTGCTGAACATGGGCCTGCGTTACGACCACTTCGATACCCAGTACCGTGGCTACAACGCCAACGGCAGCACTGCGGTAAGTACCAAGGGCATCGTCTCCAAGGGCAAGGACACCAGCGAGTTCGTCACCGGCCAGCTGGGCCTGGTATGGAAGCCGGCCGACAACGGCAGCATCTATGTGTCCTACGCCACCTCCGCCACCCCACCCGGTGCGATGCTCGGTGAAGGCACTGAAGGCAACCCGCTGGGCAACACCACCGACCGCAGCGGCAACCTGTTGAGCAGCGACATGGAGCCGGAAGAAACCACCAACTACGAAATCGGCACCAAGTGGGACCTGCTCAACGAGCGCCTGTCCCTGGCTGCTGCGCTGTTCCGTACCGAGAAAGAAAACGCTCGTGTGCAGGTAAACACCACTACCTACGAAAACGTCGGCGAAACCCGTGTGCAAGGCATCGAGCTGTCGGCCAGTGGCAAGATCACCGACAAGTGGCAGGTATTCGCCGGCTACACCTACATGGAAGCGCGCCAGATCGACGGCGGCCCGCTGGGCGCGGCCAACGACGGCAACCAGCTGCCGAACACACCGAACAACAGCGCCAGCCTGTGGACAACCTACTCCATCACGCCAAAGTTGACTGTCGGTGGCGGTGCGTTCTATGTGGATGACGTATACGGCAGCGTGGCCAACACCACCATGGTCGACAGCTACGTGCGCTACGACGCCATGGCCGCCTACAAGCTGACCAAGAACGTCGACCTGCAGCTGAACGTGCAGAACCTGACCAACGAGGTGTACTACGACAAGGCCTTCTCCACCCACTTCGCCAACCAGGCAGCGGGCAGGACGGCATTGCTGACCACCAGCGTCCACTTCTAAGGAAACACCGCCGAGCCCCGTTCATACCTTTGAGCGGGGCTTTTGCGTATCAAGGCATAATGCACGCCGCGCAGTTTGTGGCAGCAACACAAGGTGAGAGATGTGGTGAAGAAGACGCTGTTCCAACTGCACTGGTTCTTTGGCATCACCGCTGGCCTGGTGCTGGCCTTGATGGGCATCACCGGTGCGCTGTATTCGTTCCAGGAAGAGCTGCTGCGCGCCTTCAACGCCGATGTGCTCAAGGTCGAGGTGCGCGCCGAGGGCGTGCTGCCACCCGCCGAACTGGTGCGCCGGGTCGAGGCCGAGCAAGGCGACAAGGTGTCGATGCTGTGGGTGGACGTGCGTGAAGGCAATGCCGCGCGGGTGTTCTTCACCCCGCTACCGGGCGAGCGCCGTGGCGCGCTGCGTTATGCCGACCCGTATACCGGCGAGCTCAAGGGCGAGGCGGCCGGGCAAGGCTTCTTCAACCTGATGCTGACCCTGCACCGCTTCCTCGCCATGGGCGACACCGGCCGGCAGATCACCGGTGCCTGCACCTTGATGCTGGTGTTCTTCTGCCTGTCCGGCCTGTACCTGCGCTGGCCGCGCAAGGCGCTGAACTGGCGCACTTGGCTGACCCTCGACTGGGCCAAGAAAGGCCGTGCCTTCAACTGGGACCTGCACGCCGTGGCCGGTACCTGGTGCCTGCTGTTCTACCTCCTGTTCGCACTGACCGGGCTGTTCTGGTCCTATGAGTGGTACCGCTCCGGCCTGAACAAACTGCTGGCTGACGAACCCGCCGCCGGCCAGCAACAGAAGCGCGGCGAAGGCCGTGGCCGCCACGGGCCGCCCAAGGTCGACAAGAACGCGCCGCCGCT
The DNA here is from genome assembly GCF_044749405.1 of Pseudomonas sp. NPDC089422. NCBI lineage: Bacteria > Pseudomonadati > Pseudomonadota > Gammaproteobacteria > Pseudomonadales > Pseudomonadaceae > Pseudomonas > Pseudomonas sp. NPDC089422. The sequence continues at coordinate 271,115 of NZ_JBIVHW010000003.1, read as the reverse complement.
GGTGGTCGACTACGACGCCATCTGGGCCAGCCTCAAGGGCGCCGCCGGCCCTGGCCTGGCCATGTACAACCTGCGCCTGCCCCCGGCGGGCGGCCAACCGGCCAACCTGTTCTACCTGCTCGAGGACGCCGCCCACCCGCGCGCCTTCAACACCCTGGTGCTCGACCCGGCCACTGGCCAGGTAAAAAGCCAGGACCGCTACAGCGACAAATCCTTCAAGGCGCAGCTGCTGCAGAGCGTCTACGCCCTGCACGTCGGCGAATACTTCGGCCTGCCGGGGCGCATCATCGTCACCCTCGCCAGCCTGACCATGCCGTTGTTCTTCGTCACCGGCTGGCTGCTGTACCTCGACCGCCGCCGCAAGAAGCGCCAGGTGCGCGCCGCCCGCGGCACTGTCGACGGCAACCAGGCCAGCGGTGACAGCTGGCTGATCGGCTTCGCCAGCCAGAGCGGTTTCGCCGAGCAACTGGCCTGGCAGAGTGCCGGGCAGTTGCAGGCAGCAGGTCTGCCGGTTCAGGTTCGAGCCCTTGGCGACCTGCGCGAAGAGGACCTCCGCCAGTCCCGCCGTGCCCTGTTTGTGGTCAGTACCTTCGGCGATGGCGAGGCGCCCGACAGTGCCCGCCGTTTCGAACGCAAGATCCTCGGCCAGCCGTGGGCACTGAACAACCTCAGCTATGCCCTGCTCGCCCTCGGCGACCGCCAATACCCGCACTTCTGCGGCTTCGCCCGGCGCTTGCAGGCGTGGCTTGGCGAGCGTGGCGCCAGCAGCGCATTCAGCCCGGTGGAAGTGGATAACGCCGATCAGGCCGCACTGCAGCAGTGGCAGCAGGAACTGGCGCAACTGACCGGTGCTCAACCGGTAAGCGCCTGGCAACCGCCACGCTTCGGCAACTGGACCCTGGTGCAGCGCGATCTGCTCAACCCAGGCAGCCAAGGCCAGCCGGTCTACCTGCTGGCCTTGCAACCTGAACAGCCCGCCAGCTGGGACGCCGGCGACCTGGTGGAGATCCTGCCGCTCAACGGGCAGCCACCGATCGATGCGTTCCTGCACGGCATGGCCCTGGACGCCAAGGCCAGCGTGCAGGTCGAAGGCCTGCAGGAAAGCTTGAGCCAGGCGCTGGCGGGCCGCCAGTTGCCGAGCCGGCGCGACCATCTGCTTGGCCTGCAGCCGCAGGCACTGGTCGATGCGCTGGTGCCGATCGGCAGCCGCGAATACTCGATTGCCTCGATCGCCAGCGATGGCGTGCTGGAACTGATCGTACGCCAGGAGCGCCATGCCGACGGCAACCTCGGCCTGGGTTCCGGCTGGCTCACCGAGTACCTGCCGCAGGGCGGCACCTTGAGCCTGCGCCTGCGCCGCAACAGCGGCTTCCACCTGCCCGAGGCCGCTGCGCCGATGATCCTGATCGGCAACGGCACTGGCCTTGCCGGGCTGCGCAGCCTGCTCCGGGCGCGGGTCAATGCCGGCGAACAGCGCAACTGGCTGCTGTTCGGCGAGCGCAACCGCGCGCATGACCTGCTGTGTGGCGCCGAGCTGCAGGGTTGGCTCGACAGCGGCGACCTGGCGCGGCTGGACCTGGCGTTTTCGCGGGATCAGGCCGAGAAAGTGTATGTGCAGGATGTGCTGTTGCAGCACGCCGATGAGTTCAAGCGCTGGGTGGCTGACGGGGCTTGTGTATATGTCTGCGGTAGCCTGCAAGGCATGGCTGCGGGCGTGGATGCAGCACTCAATGGCTTGCTGGGGGAAGAGGCTGTACAGCGGCTGATCGAGGATGGGCGGTATCGGCGGGATGTGTACTAGCTGCTAGCTGCACCTGACTTTGGGGGAGCCGTGCTTGCCGGCTCCCACAAGGGCCAATCCAGGCCATACCGGCCAGTGTCGGTTCAGTGCAACTCGAAGGTATCGGCATCCAGGTTGGCCGGGAACTTGGTGCGGTAAGCGCCCAGCTCTGCGGCGCTCAACACCGCAGTGAACACCCCGTCCGCCTCCCCTGCACTGAGCAGGCTCTCGCCCTGGAAGTCCAGCACCTGGCTGTCGCCGGAGTAGGCAAAGCCCTTGCCGTCGGTACCCACCCGGTTCACCGCCGCCACGTAGCACAGGTTCTCGATGCCCCGCGCCGGCAACAGCCGGTTCCAGTGCTGGCGGCGCGCCGCCGGCCAGTTGGCGGTGTACAGCAGCAGGTCGGTGTCCTGGGCGTCACAGCTCCACACCGGGAAGCGCAGGTCGTAGCAGATCAGCGGGCGCACCCGCCAACCCTTGACCTCGAACTGCACCTGGCGCTCACCCGGGGTGTAGTGCTTGTGCTCGCCCGCCATGCGGAACAGGTGGCGCTTGTCGTAATGCAGGATCTCGCCATCCGGCCGCGCCCACAGCAAGCGGTTGCGGTGGCTGCCGTCGGCGGCCTGGATGATCACGCTGCCGGTAATTACCGCATCGATGCGCTTGGCCTGAGCCTTGAGCCATTTGTAGGTCGGGCCGTTCTCCGGCTCGCACAGGGTTTCCGACTGCATGGAAAAACCCGTGGTGAACATCTCCGGCAGGACCACCAGATCGCTGCCGCGAGCCTGATCCAGCAGCACCTCGAAATGCGCGTAGTTGGCCTCACGGTCATGCCACGCCAGGGTGGTCTGGACCAGGGCGACTTTCAGGTTGGGCAGTGCACTCAGATCGCGCATAGTTTTTCCGCTGCCTGACGCAGCGTCTCCTCACGTTTGGCAAAGCACAGGCGCACCAGGCGTTGCTCGGGGATGGGTTGCTGGTAGAACACCGACACCGGAATGGTCGCCACGCCGTGCTCACGGGTGAGCCACAGGGCCATGTCGACATCGTTCAGGTCCGGGCGGATCTGCGAGTAGTCCACCAGTTGGAAATAGGTGCCCGCAGTGCGGGTAAAGCTGAAGCGTGAACCTTCGAGCAGGTCGCAGAACAGGTCGCGCTTGGCCTGGTAGAAGGCCGGCAGCTCATCGACATGTTCCGGGTGCTCGGCCATGAAATCGGCCAGGGCACATTGCAGCGGGGTCACGCCGCAGAAGTTGACGTACTGGTGCACCTTGCGCAGCTCGGCGCTCAAGGCCGGCGGCGCGATGACGTAGCCGGTTTTCCAGCCAGTGACGTGGTAGGTCTTGCCAAACGAGCTGATGACGAACGCCCGTGGGTAAAGCTGCTCGTGGGCCAGGACGCTGGCATGGCGCACGCCGTCGTAGACCAGGTGTTCATAGACTTCGTCGCTGATCAGGTAGATATCGCGATCGGCGATCAGCCGGGCGAGCTGGTCGAGGTCTTCACGGCTGATCAGCGCGCCGCTGGGGTTGTGCGGCGAGTTGAGAATGACCATGCGCGTGCGTGGGCTCAGGGCATCGCTGAATTTCTGCCAGTCGATGCGGAAGTCACCGTCGCTCAGTTGCACATGCACACAGCGCCCGCCCGCCAGCTCCACGGAGGGCTCGTAGCTGTCGTAGCAAGGATCGAAGACGATCACCTCGTCACCCGCGTGGATCACCGCCTGGATGGCGCAGAAGATCGCCTCGGTGGCACCCGGGGTGATGGTCACTTCCTGATCGGCATCCACCTGCGCGCCATACAACCGCGCGACCTTGGCCGCCACTTGCTGACGCAAGGCCGGCATGCCGGTCATTGGCGAGTACTGGTTATGCCCGGCGGCCACGTGCCGGCCAACTGCATCGAGCAGCGCCTGCGGGCCGTTGAAGTCGGGAAAACCCTGGGACAGGTTGAGCGCGCCGGTCTGCATGGCGAGCTGGGACATGGTGGTGAAGATGGTCGTGCCGACATTCGGCAGTTTGCTGCGGATCATGGAGCCCTCTTTCCTGGGGTGTATCCGGCACGGGGTGGAGTCCGAGCATAGCGGATCGAGCGGTCAGGAAAAAGGTTGAAACAATGGGGAGATTGCGCTGGATCAAGGGGACTCTTAGCGGGCAAGCCCGCTAAGAGGCAGAAGACTGAATCAGCGCTTGTCGCGGCGCTTCTTCTCGGCCTTCTTGTGGTGCGACATCAAGCGGCGCTTCTTGTTGACCTGGCGATCGGTGAGGGTGTTCTTCTTGCCCTCGTACGGGTTCTCACCGCCCTTGTACTCGATGCGGATCGGCGTACCGACCAGCTTCAGCACACGGCGGTAGGTGTTTTCCAGGTAACGCGAGTAGGACTTCGGAATCTTCTCGGTCTGGTTGCCGTGGATCACGATCAGCGGCGGGTTGGCACCACCGAGGTGGGCATAGCGCAGCTTGATGCGGCGGCCGTTGACCAGCGGTGGCTGGTGCTCGCTCACGGCATCTTCGAGGATCTGCGTCAGGCGGCTGGTAGGCCAGCGGGTGACAGCCGACTTGAACGCAGCCTGTACCGACTTGTACAGGTGGCCAACGCCAGTGCCGTGCAGGGCGGAGATGAAGTGAATGTCGGCGAAGTCGACGAAGAACAGCCGGCGCTCCAGCTCGGTCTTGACGTAGTCGCGCTCGCCCGATTCCATGCCATCCCACTTGTTCAGGGCGATGACGATGGCGCGGCCGGCTTCCAGGGCGAAGCCCAACAGGTTGAGGTCATGGTCGACCACGCCTTCGCGGGCGTCCATGACGAAGATCACCACGTTGGCGTCCTTGATCGCCTGCAGCGTCTTCACCACCGAGAACTTCTCGACTTCCTCGTGGATCTTGCCGCGCTTGCGCACACCGGCGGTGTCGATGAAGGTGTACTTCTCGTCATCACGCTCGAACGGGATGTAGATACTGTCGCGGGTAGTGCCCGGCTGGTCGTACACCACCACACGCTCTTCGCCGAGCATGCGGTTGACCAGGGTCGACTTGCCCACGTTGGGGCGGCCGATGATGGCGATCTTGATGCCATCTTTCTCGCTCGGGCCGGGGATGCGCACCGCTTCCTCGCCTTCGGCGACTTCCTGGTCCAGGGCTTCTTCCTCTGCGTCACGAGGAATATGACCGAGTACGCTCTCCATCAGCGCATTGATGCCTCGGCCCTGGGAGCCGGCCACCGGAATGGCGTTGCCCATGCCCAGCGGCGAGAACTCGGCGCGGGCGACGTCGGCGTCGATGTTGTCGATCTTGTTGGCCACCAGGATGGCCGACTTGTTGCGCTTGCGCAGGTGCTCGGCAATCATCTGGTCCGCGGCGGTCATGCCGGCGCGGGCGTCGACCAGGAATAGCACGTAGTCGGCTTCTTCGATGGCCATGAGCGACTGCTCGGCCATCTTCTCGTCCATGCCCACTTCGTCACCGGTGATACCGCCGGTGTCGATGAGGATGAAGGAACGACCCTGCCAGGTGGCATCACCATACTGGCGGTCACGGGTCAGGCCCGACAAATCACCGACGATGGCATCGCGGGTCTTGGTCAGGCGGTTGAACATGGTGGATTTGCCGACGTTCGGGCGGCCCACCAGGGCGATTACGGGAACCATGCGGCTCTCCACTCTTGAATTCTTGAAAATGCAAAGGCCGCTGCAAGGCAGCGGCCGGAGTTCGGGCGGCGTGTCCTACGCCGCGGCCTGAAGCCGGCAAGGCTTCAAGCATAGCTTCAGCGGATGGTCAGTGCCTCGAGCTTGCCGCTGTTGCCGAAGACGTAGATGGTGTCGCCGACCACAAGTGGGCGGGCGCGCAGGCCATCGCTGTCGATACGCTCACGGCCGACGAAGCGGCCATCGACCTGGCTCAGCAGGTGCAGGTAACCCTCGAAGTCCCCTACAGCCACGTAGCTGGAGAACACTTCTGGTGCGCTCAGCTGACGGCGGGCCATCGAATCGTTGGTCCACAGCGCGCTGGAAGAGCGCTCGTCGACACTTTCAACGGTACCGCTGGCTTCGCTGACATAGACGTTGCCGTAGCCCTGGGCGACACCCACGTAGCTGGAGGCATCGCGCTGCCACAGCACGCGGCCGCTTTCCAGATCCAGACCCGCAACGCGGCCCTGGTAGGTGCTGACGTACAGGGTACCACCAGACAGCAGCAGGCCGCCGTCGATGTCGACCACGCGGTCCAGCTCGGAACGGCCCTGCGGGATAGCCACGCGGCTCTCCCATACAGGCACGCCGTTGTTGATGTCCACCGCTACCACCTTGCCGGTGGACAGGCCGGCGACGGCCAAGCGGTTGGTGGCGATCGGCGCGCCGGTGCCACGCAGGGTCAGCACGGCCGGAGTGCTTTCATAGATCCAGCGGCGGTTGCCGGTACTGGCGTCGAGGCCAATCAGGCGGTCGTCCTGGGTCTGCACCACCACCACGTCACCGTTGTTGGCAGGCGGCGCCAGTACTTCACTGGTCACACGCGAGCGCCAGCGCTCCTCACCGGTGCTGGAGTCCAGGGCGACCACTTCACCCTTGAGGGTGCCGAGCATCACCAGGCCGTAGCCTACGCCGACAGCGCCGGACACCGGCAGCTCGAGGTCTTTCTTCCACACCACGTCACCGGTGATGCGGTCGAGGGCGAAGACTTCGCCGTTGACGTCGGAGGCGTAGATACGGTCGTTCTCGATCGCCGGAACCAGGGTGTTGTAGGTTTCACCCTGGCCGTCACCGATCGAACGGCTCCACTGCTTCTTGAGCACCACTTCTTCGGTGAACTTGGTCAGCTCGGCCGGAGGCAGTTCCTTCTTGCTGTTGCTGCTGCAACCTGCGGCCAGCACGGCCAGGGTCAGCACTGCTGCTTGTTTCCAACCGATCACTTACGCGTCCCCTTTGGCCAGGTCATCCAGCTTCAGTTGCAGGCCACCGACCGCTGCTTCGTCAGACAGCGCGGCCTTGGCTTTTTCGTAGGCACTGTGGGCATCGTCGCCGCGACCCAGCTGCACCAGCAGGTCGCCCTTCAGTTCTTCACGGCTGGCCAGGAAGGCCTTGTCAGCATCACCGTCGAGCAGCTTGAGGGCCTCTTCGGCCTTGTTCTGGGCGGCGAGCACGCGCGCCAGGCGCTGGCGCGAGATCTCGCCCAGGGTGACGTCGGCCGGCTTGTCCAGCACGCTCTTCAGCTCGGCAGCGGCGTCGTCGAGCTTGCCGCTCTCGACCGCGACCTTGGCCACGAACAGGCTGCCGTACTGGGCGTACGCCGTACCGCCGAACTCGCTCTTGAGCTTGCCGGCCAGCTCCGCGACCTTGGTCGCGTCTGGCTGGCCATTCGGCGTCAGGCTGGTCTCAAGCAGGGCCTGATACAGCTGCGAGGCACCTTGCGACTGGTTGTTCTGGTACTTGTGCCAGGTATTCCAGCCCAACACCACCACGCCAGCCAGCAGGGCACCGGTCAGCAGCGGCTTGCCGTTGCGGTTCCACCAGTCCTTGACCCCTGCCAGTTCATCATCGGTACTCGACACCCCAATACTCCTTTTCGCCTATTCGCTTGTTGAACCGCGTTACGCCTGAGCGATCGCGGTTTCCAGGTGCTCAGCCAGAGCATCCCAGGCAATGTTCTGTTGTTCGCCCTGACCACGCAGGGGCTTCAAGCCGATCTCTTGCTTGGCCAGTTCGTCGTCGCCGAGGATCAGGGCGAACAGTGCGCCACTCTTGTCGGCTTTCTTGAACTGGCTCTTGAAGCTGCCACCACCGGCGTTGACCGCCAGGCGCAGGCCCGGCAAACGATCGCGCAGGCCCTCGGACAGGCGCAGGCCGGCCAGTTCCGCCTGCTCGCCGAAGGCGCACAGGTAGACGTCGATGGTGCGGTTGATCGACTCGGGGACCTTGCCGAGGGTTTCCAGCAGCAGGATCAGGCGCTCGATGCCCATGGCGAAACCGACGCCAGTGGTCGGCTTGCCGCCCATCTGCTCGACCAGGCCGTCGTAACGGCCACCGGCGCAGACGGTGCCCTGGGCGCCGAGCTTGTCGGTGACCCACTCGAACACGGTCTTGCTGTAGTAGTCCAGGCCGCGCACCAGCTTGGTGTTGATCACGAACGGGATGCCAGCGGCGTCGAGGCGCGCCTTGAGGCCCTCGAAGTGCACGCGGGAATCTTCGTCCAGGTAGTCTTCCAGCTTCGGCGCGCCGACCAGCACCGCCTGGGTGCCCTGGTCCTTGCTGTCGAGGATGCGCAGCGGGTTGCTCTTGAGGCGGCGCTGGCTGTCTTCGTCGAGCTGCTCCAGGCGCGCCGAGAGGAACTCGACCAGCGCGTCACGGTAGCGGGCGCGGGCTTCGCTGGTGCCCAGGCTGTTGAGTTCGAGCTTGACCGCATCCTGGATGCCCAGCAGGCCCCACAGGCGCCAGGTCAGCATGATCAGCTCGGCGTCGATGTCCGGACCGTCCAGGTTGAACACTTCCACGCCGATCTGGTGGAACTGGCGATAGCGGCCCTTCTGCGGCCGCTCGTGGCGGAACATCTGGCCGATGTACCAGAGCTTCTGCACCTGGCCGTTGCCGGTGATGCCATGCTCCAGCACAGCGCGCACGCAGGCGGCAGTGCCCTCAGGGCGCAGGGTGAGCGAATCGCCGTTGCGGTCCTCGAAGGTGTACATCTCTTTTTCGACGATGTCGGTGACTTCACCAATGGAGCGTTTGAACAGCTCGGTGAACTCGACGATCGGCGTGCGGATCTGGCTGTACCCGTAGGTGTCCAGCAGGCCGGCGACGGTGCCTTCGAAGTAGCGCCAGAGTGGCGACTGCTCTGGCAGGATGTCGTTCATGCCACGGATGGCTTGCAGCGATTTGCTCACGAAAAGTCCTTACGAATCTGTGTGTCAGCTGCGGGCGATCAGCGCCGCGTCAGCCTCGACCTTTTCGGCCGCTTTCTGGCGGATGAGCTTCTCCAGCTCATCGACCAGGTTGTCATTGGTCAGTTTCTGCGCCGGCTTGCCGTCGATGTAGATCAGGTTCGGCGTGCCACCGGTCAGGCCCACGTGGGCTTCCTTGGCTTCGCCAGGGCCGTTGACCACGCAACCGATCACCGCCACGTCCAGCGGCACCAGCAGGTCTTCCAGGCGCCCTTCCAGCTCGTTCATGGTCTTGACCACATCGAAGTTCTGCCGCGAGCAGCTCGGGCAGGCGATGAAGTTGATGCCACGCGAACGCAGGTGCAGCGACTTGAGGATGTCGTAGCCGACCTTCACTTCCTCGACCGGGTCGGCCGCCAGCGAGATACGGATGGTATCGCCGATGCCTTCGGCCAGCAGCATACCGAGGCCGACGGCGGATTTCACCGTCCCCGAGCGCAGGCCACCGGCTTCGGTTATCCCTAAGTGCAGCGGCTGGATGATCTGCTTGGCCAGCAGGCGGTAGGCTTCGACGGCCATGAACACGTCGGAGGCCTTCACGCTGACCTTGAAGTCCTGGAAGTCGAGGCGGTCGAGGTGCTCGACGTGACGCAGGGCCGATTCGACCAGCGCGGCCGGGGTCGGCTCGCCGTACTTCTTCTGCAGGTCCTTTTCCAGGGAACCGGCGTTGACGCCGATGCGGATCGGGATACCCCGGTCGCGGGCAGCGTCGACCACCGCGCGCACGCGGTCTTCACGGCCGATGTTGCCGGGGTTGATACGCAGGCAATCAACGCCAAGCTCGGCCACGCGCAGGGCGATCTTGTAGTCGAAATGGATATCGGCAACCAGCGGCACGCTGACCAGCTGCTTGATCTTGCCGAACGCCTCGGCGGCGTCCATGTCCGGTACCGAGACGCGGACGATGTCGACGCCGGCATCGACCAGGCGCTGGATCTGCGCCACGGTGGCCATCACATCGTTGGTGTCGGTGTTGGTCATGCTCTGCACCGCGATGGGGGCATCACCACCCACCGGCACATTGCCGACCCAGATTTTGCGGGATTCGCGACGTTTGATCGGAGATTCGCCGTGCATGACTTACTGTCCCAACTTCAGGCGAGCGGTCTCGCCACTGGTGAACGGGGCAACATCGACGGCCTGGCCGTTGTAGCTGACCTGGGCGCCGCGGGCAAAGCCCAGGCGTACCGCGAATGGCGGCTTGCCGGTCAGTTCGAGGTTGTCCCCCTTGCGCTTGACGGCGCTGAACAGCACCTTGCCGTTGCCATCGGACACCTGGGTCCAGCAATCGGCGGTGAACTGGATTGCAACCTTGGCGCTGCCGGCCGGCACGGCCGCAGCGGCGGCAGGCTCGGCAGCGGCGACGGCCGGCACGCTGGCTGCTGGCGCTACCGGAGCCGGGGCTGGTGCGACAGCATGGACCGGTGCCTGCTGAACCGGAGCAGGAACAGGCGCCGGAGCCGGTGCAGGCGTAGTCGCGACCGGGGCGGCTTCGCTGGTGGTTTCGGCTGCCGCCTCGGCGGGGGCCTGTTCCAGTGGCAACGGTGCGCTCTCAGGTTGCTGACCCGCAGTCACGGCCTGGTCTTCCGGCTCGTCCAGCGGGTGAATCTGGGTGGTGCCGTCGGCACTTTCGACTTCCACGTGCTCGAGGGCGATCTTGGCCAGGTCCTTGCCTTTCATGCTGCCCTGGTCCTGCCACCAGATGAAGCTGCCGCCGACCACCGCAACCAGCAGCAGCAGGGTGACGCCGCGCATGATGTTGTGCGACAGGCGCACCGGTTCTTCGATGCGACCCAGGGAATGCACTTCGCTGCCCTTGGCGTGGGTACCGGTGTACTGGTCGAAGGCTTCGACCAGCGATGCCTGGTCCATGTCCATCAATTTGGCATAGGCGCGGATGTAACCACGGGCAAACGTATGCCCTGGCAGCTTGTCGAAGGCGCCGGTTTCCACGTGGTTCAGCGAACTTACGGTGAGGTTGAGCTTGCGGGCCACCTCGGCTTGCGACCACTCCCGTTTCTCGCGGGCCTGGCGCAACAGCTCACCGGGGTTCTGGCCAGTCGCTGCTGCTACTTCGGGATGCGCGGCTTTCATCGTTGCTCCGACAGGTATTGCTGATATTCCGGCGTACCGGGATAAAGTCGTTGTAATTGCTGGCCCAGATCGGCCAGGGTGCCCTGCTCGTCGAATACCCGGGCAAGGCGGCTGCCCAGCAGAAGGCTACGGGCGCTGTGATCGCTCAACTGGCTGAAACGATCGTAGTAATCCCGGGCCGGCACATAATGCCTGTTTTCGTAGGACAACTCAGCCATTTCCAGCAACGCTCTGGGCTGGCGTCGGTTGAGTTGCAGGGCCTTGGTCAGATACGCATGTGCCTGGTCGCGATCGTCGAGCTCCAGGGCCGTCAGGCCAAGGTTCTCGTACACCCGCGAACGTTCAGGATACAGGGTATCGGCACTGGCCAGGCGAAACATCTGCTCGGCTTCGGCAAAACGCTGCTGAGCATATAGGAAACTGCCGTAGTTGTTGCGAATTCGCGTGTCGCCCGGGCGGGCGGCCAGCGCTTTTTCGAAGTGCGCCTGGGCAAGGGCTGGCTCACCTTCGGCCTGGAACACCAGGGCCAGGGCCGCGTGAGCGTCGGCATCCCCGGCATCCAGCGCGAGTGCCTTGCCCAAGGGGGCCTTGGCCTGCTGGGTCAAACCTTGTTGCAAATATCCCAGGCCAAGCTGAGTGTAGGCCCGCCCGGCCTCCGCCCGCCCCTGGCGGTTGGCCAGGGGATCGCTCGCGCCACCCGACACGCAGCCGGCCAGCAGCGAAAGCGCAAGGATCGACAGCGCGGCGCGCAGGCTCATGGCAAGGCCGGACTCAGTGACGCACGGCGCTGTCTTGCAGCTCGGCGTCAGCGGACAGCTGGCGGACCGCGATGTAGCGCTCGCTGCGGCGGGTACGGTCGTTGACCTGGCCGACCAGTTGACCACAGGCGGCATCGATGTCGTCGCCACGGGTGGTACGGGTGGTGACGTTGAAACCACCGTGGTGCAGCAGGTCCTGGAAGCGGCGAATCGCGTTGTTGCTCGGCCGCTCGTAGCCCGAATGCGGGAACGGGTTGAACGGGATCAGGTTGATCTTGCACGGTACGTCGCGCAGCAGCTCGATCATCTGCGCCGCATGCTCAGGCTGGTCGTTGACGTCCTTGAGCAGGGTGTATTCGATGGTCAGCACGCGCTTGCCGCCCAGGGTCGACATGTAGCCCATGCACGATTCCAGCAGCATCTTCAGCGGGTACTTCTTGTTGATCGGCACCAGCTGGTTGCGCAGTTCGTCGTTCGGCGCGTGCAGCGACAGCGCCAGGGACACGTCGATGTGCTTGGCCAGTTCGTCGATCATCGGCACCACACCCGAGGTGGACAGGGTGACGCGGCGCTTGGAAATGCCATAGCCCAGGTCATCCATCATGATGTGCATGGCGGCGATGACGTTGTCGAAGTTCAGCAGGGGCTCGCCCATGCCCATCATGACCACGTTGGTAATCGCGCGGTCGATCTTGGCCGGGACGGTCCCGAAGGATTTGTTCGCAAGCCACACCTGGCCGATGACTTCGGCGGCAGTGAGGTTGCTGTTGAAGCCTTGCTTGCCGGTGGAGCAGAAACTGCAGTCCAGGGCGCAGCCGGCTTGCGACGAAACGCAGAGGGTACCGCGGTCGTCGGTGGGGATGTAGACGGTTTCGACGCAGCTGCCGGAGGCAACGCGGATCACCCACTTGCGGGTGCCGTCGGCGGAAATGTCTTCACTGACCACTTCCGGGGGGCGAATCTCGGCAACGGCCTCGAGCTTTTCGCGCAAGACCTTGCCAACGTTGGTCATGGCCGCAAAGTCGGACACGCCAAAATGGTGAATCCATTTCATCACCTGACCGGCACGGAAGCGCTTCTCCCCTATCGAGTCGAAGAACTTTTCCATTTCCGGCTGGGTCAGCCCCAACAGGTTGATTTTGCCAGTAGATGTCGTCATGGATTCACCCTCACCCGTAAGCTTTCGCTTAGCGAGTGGTTACCTCGGTAGCAGCGAAGAAGTAAGCGATTTCGCGAGCAGCGGCAGCTTCGGAGTCCGAACCGTGAACGGCGTTGGCGTCGATCGACTCGGCGAAGTCAGCACGGATGGTGCCTGGAGCAGCTTCTTTAGGGTTGGTAGCGCCCATCAGCTCACGGTTCAGAGCGATGGCGTTTTCGCCTTCCAGAACCTGAACGACAACCGGACCGGAAGTCATGAAGGCAACCAGGTCACCGAAGAAGCCACGAGCGCTGTGCTCGGCGTAGAAGCCTTCGGCTTCGGCTTTGGACAGTTGCTTGATTTTCGAGGCAACGATTTTCAGGCCAGCTTCTTCGAAGCGGGTGGTGATCTTGCCGATTACGTTCTTGGCAACGGCGTCAGGCTTGATGATCGAGAAAGTACGTTGAACAGCCATGGAAAACTCCAGAATATGAGTGTTACGAAAAATTAAACCCGCGAATTATACGCGGGTTCCAGGGGATTGCCTAACCTGCAGCGTCACGCTTAGTCGGCTTCTTCGATCCAGGCCGCCTGGATGGCCTCGAGCACTTTCTCACCGCCACGTGACGGATCGTCGCTGAACTCTGGCAAGGCCAGCACCCAACGGTGCAGATCGACGAAATTCACATATTTAGGATCGACGTCCGGCTTGCTTTCCGCAAGCTGGATGGCGATCTCAAGTACATCAATCCATTTCAGGCTCATGGGGCAAACCTCAGTGCGGCGCTTCGGCAGCGTGGTTGAGCGAATACTTCGGAATCTCGATGGTGAGGTCATCCTCACCGACGATCACCTGGCAGGCCAGGCGCGATTGCGCCTCCAGGCCCCAGGCCTTGTCCAGCATATCCTCTTCCAGCTCGTCGGCTTCCTCGAGCGAGTCGAAGCCTTCGCGCACGATGCAGTGGCAGGTGGTGCAGGCGCACACACCGCCGCACGCGCTTTCCATCTCGATGTGGTGCTCGTGGGCCAGCTCCAGGATGTTGGTGCCTGGCTCCACCTCGACCACCAGCCCGTCCGGGCAGAACTTCTCGTGCGGCAGGAAAATCACCTGGGGCATCGGTTACTCCTCGATCTCATTCAGGTTGCGCCCGGCCAGTGCGGCTTTGACCGTCGAATCAAGGCGACGGGCGGCAAAGGCATCGGTCACTTGCGACAGACGCTTGGTCTGCTGCTCGATGGCCGCGCCATCGGTGCCGCTGAGCAAATCACGCAATTCTTGCATCTGGTACTCGATGGCGACCCGCTCGTCTTCGCTGAGCAGGCGCTCACCGTCGGCGTCCAGGGCGCCCTGCACCGCTTCGAGCAGGCGTTCGCCGTCGACCTGGTGCTCGCGCAGCTGGCGCGCCTGCTTGTCGGAGCCTGCGTGCTCGAAGGAGTCCTTGAGCATGCGGGCAATCTCGCCGTCGGTCAGGCCGTAGGACGGCTTGACCTGGATGCTGGCTTCCACGCCCGAGCCCAGTTCACGGGCGGCAACGCTGAGCAGGCCGTCGGCATCGACCTGGAAGGTCACGCGAATCTTGGCGGCGCCGGCAACCATGGCCGGAATGCCGCGTAGCTCGAAGCGCGCCAGGGAGCGGCAGTCGCTGATCAGCTCGCGCTCACCCTGCAGGACGTGGATCATCATGGCCGACTGGCCATCTTTATAGGTGGTGAACTCCTGGGCACGGGCCACCGGAATGGTGGTGTTGCGCGGGATCACCTTCTCCATCAGCCCGCCCATGGTCTCAAGGCCCAGGGACAGCGGGATGACGTCGAGCAGCAGCAGTTCGCCACCTTCGCGGCGGTTGCCGGCCAAGGTGTCGGCCTGGATGGCGGCGCCAATGGCCACCACCTGGTCCGGGTCGATCGAGGTCAGCGGGGTGCGGCCAAACAGCGCGCCCACCGCTTCGCGCACGCGCGGCACGCGGGTCGAACCACCGACCATCACCACTGCCCCCACTTCTTCCAGCTCGACACCGCTGTCGCGCACGGCGCGGCGGCAGGCTTTCAGGCTGCGGGCGATCATCGGCTCGATCATCGCCTCGAAGGCGGCGCGGCTCAGCTCGCCGCTCCAGGCACCGTGGCTGACGCTGACTGTGTCGGCATCGGTCAGGGCTTCCTTGGCGGCGCAGGCGGCCTGCAGCAGCTGGCGCTGGGTAGCCGGGTCGAGATCGGCGGACAGGCCGGCCTGTTCGATGATCCAGCCGGCGATGGCGTGGTCGAAATCGTCGCCGCCCAGGGCGGTATCGCCACCGGTAGCCAGCACTTCGAACACACCGGCGGTCAGGCGCAGGATGGAAATATCGAAGGTACCGCCACCCAGGTCATAGATGGCCACCAGGCCTTCGGCATTCTGGTCCAGGCCATAGGCCACGGCAGCGGCGGTCGGCTCGTTGAGCAGGCGCAGCACGCTCAGGCCGGCCAGGCGCGCGGCATCCTTGGTGGCCTGGCGCTGGGCGTCGTCGAAATAGGCCGGCACGGTGATCACCGCGCCTACCAGTTCACCACCCAGGGTGGCTTCGGCACGCTCGCGCAAGACCTTGAGGATGTCGGCGGACACTTCCACCGGGCTTTTCGGCCCCTGGACGGTGTCGATGAACGGCATGTGCGATTCACCGCCGACAAAGCGGTACGGCAGCTGCTCGCCGAGCTGCTTCACGTCTGCCAGGCCACGGCCCATCAGGCGCTTGACCGACAGCACGGTGTTCAGCGGGTCACTGGACGCCGCCTCGCGCGCGGCCAGGCCGACTTCGCTGTGACCAGCCAGGTAACGCACCGCCGACGGCAGAATGACGTTGCCCTGCGCATCGGGCAGGGGCTCGCTGCGACCGCTGCGCACGGCAGCGACCAGAGAATTGGTGGTACCCAGGTCGATCCCCACCGCCAGGCGACGCTGGTGCGGCTGAGGGCTTTGACCGGGTTCGGCGATCTGCAGTAGGGCCATGCTTATCTGAATACCTTAGGCGTCATCACGGGCGACACCGGGTTAATCGTCGAGGCGCTCTTCCAGTTGGCGCACTTCTTGGGCGAGCTTGTCGAGGAACTGCATGCGGCGCATCAGGCGTTCGGCCTGGTCGCGCTCGGCAGGCACATCCCAGCAGGCGGCGAAATCCTCGTTGAGCGTGTCCTGGGCGGCCTTCAGGCGCTTCTTGAACACGGCCACGCCATCGAGGTCGGCTTCGTCCTGCAACTCTTCGAGCTCTTCGCGCCACTGCATCTGCTGCAACAGGAAATCAGGGTCATGGACCGTGACTTCCTGGGGCACTTCGTGGCCACCGATAGCCAGCAAGTAGCGGGCACGGCGCGGCGCACTGCGCAGGGTCTGGTAGGCGTCGTTGAGAGCCGCGGACTTTTCCAGCGCTACCCGCTGCTCGCGCTCGGAGGCGTCAGCGAAGCGGTCCGGATGGACCTCGCGGGCCAGCTCGCGATAGCGAGTGGCCAGCTTGTCGAGATCCAGGCGGAAAGAAGGCTGGAGGTCAAACAGAGCGTAATGACAAGGAGTACCCACGGCCAGCCTCAGACGTTGAAGCTTTCGCCGCAGCCACACTCACCGCGCACGTTGGGGTTGTTGAACTTGAAGCCTTCGTTCAACCCTTCCTTGACGAAGTCCAGCTCGGTGCCATCGAGGTACACCAGGCTCTTGGGATCGATGATCACCTTGACGCCATGGTTCTCGAACACCTGATCCTCTGCGGCCAGCTCGTCGACGAACTCCAGCACGTAGGCCAGGCCCGAGCAGCCGGTGGTGCGCACGCCCAGGCGAATGCCCTCACCCTTGCCGCGCCCGTCGAGGGAGCGGCGAATGTGGTTGGCGGCGGCTTCTGTCATGCTGATAGCCATCGGAACTCCTTGAGTCTTACCTTGCAACGGGCGGCTTAGATCAAGCCTTTCTTCTGCTTGTAGTCGCGAACGGCTGCCTTGATGGCATCTTCGGCGAGTACCGAGCAGTGGATCTTCACTGGCGGCAACGCCAGTTCTTCCGCCAGCTGGGTGTTCTTGATGGTTTCGGCTTCGTCCAGGGTCTTGCCCTTCATCCACTCGGTGGCGAGGGAGCTGGAAGCGATGGCCGAACCGCAGCCGTAAGTCTTGAACTTGGCGTCTTCGATGATGCCTTGCTCGTTGACCTTGATCTGCAGACGCATCACGTCACCGCACGCTGGAGCGCCGACCATGCCGGTACCGACATCCGGGTCCTCGGCGTTCATCTTGCCGACGTTGCGTGGGTTTTCGTAGTGGTCGATGACCTTTTCACTGTATGCCATGGTGCAATTCCTTCCTCATCAGGGAGCCGCTCTTGCCGGCGACTGCTTAGTGGGCGGCCCACTCGATCTTGGAGATGTCAACGCCGTCTTTGTACATGTCCCACAGCGGCGACAGCTCACGCAGTTTGTTGACAGCCATGCAGACTTGCTGCGCGGCGTAGTCGACTTCTTCTTCGGTGGTGAAGCGGCCGAAGGAGAAGCGGATCGAGCTGTGCGCCAGCTCGTCGTTGCGGCCCAGAGCGCGCAGTACATACGACGGCTCGAGCGAAGCGGAGGTACAGGCCGAACCGGACGATACGGCGATGTCCTTCAGGGACATCAGCAGCGACTCGCCTTCGACGTAGTTGAAGCTCAGGTTCAGGTTGTGCGGCACGCGGGCAGTCTTGCTGCCGTTGACGTACAGCTCTTCGAGGTCCGAAACCTGCTTGAAGAAGCGGTCGCTCAGGGCCTTGATGCGTACGTTCTCGGCGGCCATTTCCTGCTTGGCGATGGCGAAGGCTTCGCCCATACCGACGATCTGGTGGGTCGGCAGGGTGCCCGAACGCATGCCGCGCTCATGGCCACCGCCGTGAATGATGGCTTCCAGGCGTACGCGCGGCTTGCGGCTGACGTACAGTGCGCCGATACCTTTAGGGCCGTAGACCTTGTGCGCCGAGAACGACATCAGGTCGACCTTGAGCTTCTGCAAGTCGATTTCGACCTTGCCGGCCGACTGGGCGGCGTCGACGTGGAACAGCACGCCACGCGAACGGGTCAGTTCACCGATGGCGGCGATGTCGTTGATCGAGCCGACTTCGTTGTTCACGTGCATCAGCGAGACCAGGATGGTGTCGTCGCGCAGGGCGGCTTCGACCATGGCCGGGGTGACGATGCCGTCTTCGCCCGGTTCCAGGTAGGTGACTTCGAAACCTTCACGCTCGAGCTGGCGAGCGGTATCCAGGACCGCCTTGTGCTCGATCTTGGAGGTGATGATGTGCTTGCCCTTGGTCTGATAGAAGTGCGCCACGCCTTTCAGGGCGAGGTTGTCGGACTCGGTGGCACCGCTGGTCCAGACGATTTCGCGCGGGTCGGCGTTGATCAGTTCGGCAACCTGACGGCGGCCGTTCTCGACCGCTTCTTCGGCTTTCCAGCCGAAGACGTGGGAGCGCGAGGCCGGGTTGCCGAAGTTGCCGTCGACCAGCAGGCAGTCGGCCATCTTCTGGGCGACGCGAGGGTCGACCGGCGTGGTAGCGGAGTAATCGAGGTAGATCGGCAACTTCATGGGTATCTCCTATCAGGCGGTGGCGTCGCTCGTCACTATTAAAAGGTCAGTCGACGGCGGACGTCTCAATCTTGTCCAGCTGGGCGGTACGGCCTGCGACACGCCGCAGGTCCTGGCGCTGGGCGACTTCCTGCACCTCACGGCGCATGACGAGGTCGGCCAGGCTGATGCCGCTGAGGAATTCGTGGATCTGCTGGCTGAGGTCGCACCACAGGTGGTGGGTCAGGCAGGTGTCACCGGCATGGCAATCCCCGAGGCCCTGGCAACGGGTGGCGTCGACCGACTCGTTGACCGCGTCGATGACCTGGGCCACCTGGATGGTTTCCATGCCGCGCGACAGCTGGTAGCCACCGCCCGGACCGCGCACACTGGAGACCAGGCTGCTGCGGCGCAGCTTGGCGAACAGCTGTTCCAGATAAGAGAGGGAAATGCCCTGGCGCTCGGAAATGTCGGCCAAAGACACCGGCCCATGCTGCGCGTGCAATGCCAGGTCGAGCATGGCAGTGACGGCGTATCGGCCTTTGGTAGTCAGTCGCATGGCTAATGGGTACCACGGGAGTTACGGAATGTGTGCGAGTATGCGATTCCCGAGCATTTAAGTCAACTATTAGACCTACTGCTTTAGTCGGATTTGCATCTGGGAGGCGGGCGCGAGTGTAGCAGCAATGGGGCGTGAGCACACGCCCCATATGTCAGAGTGACTTCACTGCGGCGTAATCAATGCGACTGAGTGTCGCGCTGGGCAGCCTGGGTCTCGACGGCGAAGTCATCCTCCGGCAGCTTCGGCAGCTCCTTGGCACAATAGTCGCTACCCATCTTGGTCAGCGCGCCACACATGCCCTCCAGGCGCTCGTCGACGGCCTGCAGGTGGTCGAGCATCTGACCGATGGCGCGGGCCACCGGGTCCGGCATGTCGCCACTGACGCCGTACGCATCGAAGCCGATCTTCTCGGCCATGGCCTTGCGCCTGGCCTCGAGCTCGGTGTCCTCGCTGTTCTTGACGATGATCCGCCCCGGGATGCCGACTGCAGTGGCGCCGGCCGGCACCGCCTTGGTCACCACCGCGTTGGAGCCGATCTTGGCTCCGGCACCGACCGTGAACGGGCCAAGCACCTTGGCGCCCGCCCCTACCACCACACCGTTTTCCAGGGTCGGATGGCGCTTGCCTTTGTTCCAGCTGGTGCCGCCCAGGGTCACGCCCTGGTAAAGGGTGACATCGTCGCCGATCTCGGCGGTTTCGCCGATGACGATGCCCATGCCGTGGTCGATGAAGAAGCGCCGACCGATGGTCGCGCCGGGATGGATCTCGATACCGGTCAGCCAGCGGCCGAAGTTCGACACCAGGCGGGCCAGCCACTTGAAATCGCGCTTCCACAGGGCGTTGCCCAGGCGGTGCAGCCAGATGGCGTGCATGCCGGGGTAGCAGGTCAGCACCTCGAAGGCATTGCGCGCCGCCGGGTCACGATGGAATACGCTCTGGATATCTTCACGCAGACGCTCGAACATCTGTCAGTCCTTCCGTTTATGCGGCTCGCCCCGGACAACCTTCTGGGTCTCGGTGAGGATGCCGCGCAAAATGCTCATTTCCGAACGATTGACCGAGCTGCGCCCGTACAGCCGGCGCAGGCGCGGCATCAGGTGCTTGGGCTTCTCAGGGTCGAGGAAGCCGATGTCCACCAGGGTTTTCTCCAGGTGTTCATAGAACAGCTCCATTTCGTCCATGGTCGCCAGCTCGTTGCTGCGCAGCGAGTTGGCATCGAACTTCTCGACTTTAGAGGGCACGCCTTCGACTGCCAGCCAGGCCATGCGCACCTCGTAGGAGAGCACCTGGACCGCGGCGGCAAGGTTCAGCGAACTGAAGTCGGGGTTCGAGGGAATGTGCACGTGGAAGTGACATCGCTGCAGTTCTTCGTTGGTCAGGCCGGCGTGTTCGCGCCCGAACACCAGGGCGATCTCTTCACCGCCGCTGGCGTGCTCCACGGCCTTGGCCCCGCATTCGCGCGGGTCGATCAACGGCCAGGGGATGCTGCGCTCACGGGCACTGGTGCCCATGACCAGGCTGCAGCCGACCAGCGCGTCTTCAAGGCTGTCGACCACCTGGGCATTGGCCAGGATGTCGTCGGCGCCCGAGGCGCGCGCAGTAGCGTCACCGGACGGGAACTCTTTTGGCTGCACCAGCACCAGACGCGACAAGCCCATGTTTTTCATGGCACGTGCAGCGCCGCCGATGTTGCCGGGGTGGCTGGTATTGACCAGAACAACACGAATATTTTGCAGCAAGGTGTTGTGCTCACAGATGCAGGTTGGGGGGAAATCGATCTTACAGAACCGACCAGCGTAACGCCATGAAAGCAAATGTGACACTTCTGCCGCCAAACTTTTCTGCTAGAATGTTCGGCTTTCTTCTTTAACATCTCCAGGTGACCCGCCCATGCAGCCTATGCTGAATATCGCCCTGCGCGCCGCTCGCAGCGCCAGTGAACTGATTTTCCGCTCCATCGAACGCCTGGATAGCATCAAGGTCGACGAGAAAGAGGCCAAGGACTACGTCTCCGAAGTGGATCGCGCCGCCGAGCAGAGCATCGTCAACGCCCTGCGCAAGGCCTACCCGAACCACTCCATTCAAGGTGAAGAAACCGGCCTGCACGCCGGCACCGGCGAAGAAGGCAAGGACTACCTGTGGATCATCGATCCACTGGACGGCACCACCAACTTCCTGCGTGGCATCCCGCACTTTGCTGTCAGCATCGCCTGCAAATACCGTGGCCGCCTCGAGCACGCCGTGATCGTCGACCCGGTTCGCCAGGAAGAATTCACCGCCAGCCGTGGCCGTGGCGCCCAGCTCAATGGCCGTCGCCTGCGCGTCAGCTCGCGCACCAGCCTGGACGGCGCCCTGCTGGGCACCGGCTTCCCGTTCCGTGACAACCAGATGGCTGACATGGACAACTACCTGGGCATGTTCCGCGCCCTGACTGGCCAGACCGCCGGTATCCGCCGCGCCGGCTCCGCCAGCCTGGACCTGGCCTACGTGGCTGCCGGCCGTTTCGACGCCTTCTGGGAGTCGGGCCTGTCCGAGTGGGACATGGCAGCAGGCGTGCTGCTGATCCAGGAAGCCGGTGGCCTGGTGAGCGACTTCAACGGTGGCCACGACTTCCTCGACAAGGGCCATATCGTTGCAGGCAACATCAAGTGCTTCAAGGCCGTACTGACCGCTATCCAGCCACACCTGCCAGAACACATGAAGCGCTAAGCGCGGATTGCAGGCAAAAAAAAGCACCCATCAGGGTGCTTTTTTTTGCCTGCCGCTTACTGCCCGGCTTCGCTGAGGATCAGCTTGCCATTCTTGTCCACAGGAATGGTCGAACCCGGCTCGCGGTCCATCTTCACCTTGCCCACCTGATCACCAATGGAATAGGTCACGTTGTAGCCCACCACCTTCTCACTGATATCGTTGACCGTGTTGCAGCGGGTTTGCGTGGTGGTATAGGTGTCACGCTCCTGCATGCCTTCCTGCACCTTGTTGCCGGCATAACCACCGCCGACCGCACCGGCCACGGTGGCGATCTTCTTGCCAGTACCACCGCCGATCTGGTTACCCAGCAGGCCGCCCGCCAAGGCACCGACCACGGTACCGGCGATCTGGTGCTGGTCCTTGACCGGCGCCTGACGGGTCACGGTGACATCCTTGCAGACTTCGCGCGGGGTCTTGACCTGTTGCTTGATCGGTTGCACGTCGGTGACCTGGGCGTACTCAGGCCCCTTGTTCACCAAGCTGTAGGTGGCAACAGCACCTCCGGCAGTAACACCGACAGCACCCAGCACAGCGCCTACGAGCATTGATTTGTTCACATGAACCTCCTGTTGTACCTGCAGGGCTAACCTGCTTTCTCCAAGCCTTGGAGCAAAAAAAAAGGCGCGAGTTCAACACTCGCGCCTTTTTGGTCGCCGAACGGCGTAGGACTAATCCTTAAGGACGGTCATCCACACCTTCGTTTTTCGCAGGCGGAATCAGGTCTTCACTGTTCAGGTTCAGCCAGATCAGTACCACGTTGGCGATGTAGATCGACGAATAGGTACCGGCCATGACACCGATGAACAGCGCCAGCGAGAAGCCGAACAGGTTATCGCCACCGAAGAACAGCAGAGCAGCGATCGCCAGCAAGGTCGAAACCGAGGTGGCGATGGTGCGTAGCAGGGTCTGGGTGGTCGAGACGTTGATGTTCTCGATCAGCGAGGCCTTGCGCATTACGCGGAAGTTCTCACGCACCCGGTCGAAGACGACGATGGTGTCGTTCAGCGAGTAGCCGATGATCGCCAGTACCGCCGCCAGCACCGTCAGGTCGAAGGTGATCTGGAAGAACGACAGGATACCCAGGGTCACCACCACGTCGTGGATCAGCGAGACGATCGCGCCCACGGCGAACTTCCACTGGAAGCGGAAGGCCAGGTAGATGAGGATGCCGCCCAGTGCCAGGAGCATGCCGAGGCCGCCCTGGTCACGCAGCTCTTCACCGACCTGCGGGCCGACGAACTCGACGCGCTTGAGGGTGGCCGGGTTGTCGCCGCCAGCCTTCTGCAGGGCCGCGCCAACCTTGGCACCCAGCTGCGGGTCATCGCCCGGCATGCGCACCAGCAGGTCGGTGGTGGCGCCGAAGCTCTGCACCACGGCCTCGTGGAAGCCGGAATCGACCAGCTCGGCACGTACTGCCTTGAGGTCGGCCGGGCGCTCGTAGGTCAGCTCGATCAGCGTACCGCCGGTGAAGTCCAGGCCGAAGTTCAGGCCCTTCTGCCACCAGCTGAACAGCGCCAGCACGGTGAGGAGCACGGTAACGGCGAACGCGACATTGCGCACGCCCATGAAGTTGATGGTTTTCATCGCAGCTCCCTCAAACCCACAGCTTCTTGATGTCACGCCCGCCGCAGGTCAGGTTGACCATTGCACGGGTCACCATGACGGCGGTGAACATCGAGGTGAAAATCCCGAGGGACATGGTGACCGCGAAGCCCTTGACCGGGCCGGTACCCATGGCGAACAGGATGCCGCCGACCAGCAGGCTGGTCAGGTTGGCGTCGATGATCGCGGTATAGGCGCGGTTGAAACCTTCGTGGATGGCGCGCTGCACCGACATGCCGGCATTCAGCTCTTCGCGGATACGCGAGAAGATCAGCACGTTGGCGTCCACCGCCATACCCATGGTCAACACGATACCGGCGATACCCGGCAGGGTCAGGGTCGCGCCCAGCAGCGACATCAGCGCCAGCAGCAGGACCATGTTGCCCGCCAGGGCGACGGTGGCGATCACACCGAAACCGCGGTAGATGGCGATGATGAACAGCGAGACGAACAACATGCCCCACAGCGACGCATCGATACCCTTGGTGATGTTGTCGGCACCCAGGCTCGGGCCAATGGTACGTTCTTCGGCGAAGTACATCGGCGCAGCCAGACCACCGGCACGCAGCAGCAGGGCCAGTTCCGACGACTCACCCTGGCCGTTCAGGCCAGTGATGCGGAACTGGCTGCCCAGCGGCGACTGGATGGTCGCCAGGCTGATGATCTTCTTCTCTTCCTGGAAGCTCTGTACGGCAACGTCCTTCTCGACGCCATCGACAGTCTGCTTGACGTAGCGGGTGACCGGCTTCTGCTCGATGAAGATCACCGCCATGCTGCGACCAACGTTGCTGCGGGTCGCACGGCTCATCAGCTCGCCACCGTGGCCATCCAGGCGGATGTTCACCTGTGGGCGGCCGTGCTCATCGAAGCTGGCCTGGGCATCGGTGACCTGGTCACCGGTAATGATCAGGCCGCGCTCGACAGCAGCGGAACGGTTGCCTTCACGGAACTCGAAGACTTCGGTAGTGGCCTTGGAAGCGCCCGGCTCGGCACCGAAGCGGAACTCCAGGTTGGCAGTCTTGCCGAGGATACGCTTGGCTTCGGCAGTGTCCTGCACGCCCGGCAGCTCGACCACGATGCGGTTGGCGCCCTGGCGCTGCACCAGCGGCTCGGCCACGCCCAGCTCGTTCACACGGTTGCGGACGGTGGTCAGGTTCTGCTTGATCGAGTATTCGCGGATCTCGGCGACTTTCGCCTGGGTCAGCGCCAGACGCAGCACGGCGAGCTCGTTGCGCTCGGTGGTGGTCAGGTCGAAATCATTGAAATTCTTGCGGATCAGGGCACGTGCCTGTTCGCGGGTAGCATCGTCAGCGAAGCCCAGCATCACACCGCCATCCTGCTGCGGCAGGCTGCGGTAGCGGATGCGCTCTTTGCGCAGCAAGGTCTTGACCTCGCCTTCGTAGACTTTCATGCGGGCGCTCATGGCCTTGTCCATGTCCACTTCCAACAGGAAGTGCACACCACCGGACAGGTCCAGGCCCAGCTTCATCGGGCTTGCACCCAGGTTGCGCAGCCATTGCGGGGTAGTCTGGGCCAGGTTCAGGGCCACGACGTAATCATCGCCCAGTGCCTTGCGCACTACATCCTTGGCTGGCAGTTGATCTTCCTGGTTGGTCAGGCGAATCAGCCCACTGCCCTTCTCACCCAGGCTCGCGCCCTTGACGGTGATACCGGCATCGACCAGCGCTTTGCTGACGCGGTCGAGGTCGGCCTGGTTGACCCGCAGCGCCGAACTGGCACCGCTGATCTGCACCGCCGGATCATCCGGGTAGAGGTTGGGAGCGGAATAAATGAAACCGATCGCCAGTACCACCAGGATCAGTGCGTATTTCCACAGAGGGTATTTGTTCAGCATCACGCCGCCCGTTCAAAGCGCGGGGCGCTTTGCGCGCCCCGACTGGAAAAATGAAACCGGTAACTCAGATAGCCTTGAGCGTACCTTTTGGCAGGGTGGCCGCGATGGCACCCTTCTGGAACTTCAGTTCGACGGTGTCGGAAACTTCCAGGACCACGAAGTCATCGGAAACCTTGACGATCTTGCCGGCGATGCCGCCGTTGGTGACAACTTCGTCACCTTTCTGCAAGTTGCTCAGCAGGTTCTTCTGTTCTTTGGCGCGCTTGGACTGCGGGCGCCAGATCATCAGGTAGAAGATGACCAGGAAACCGACCAGGAAAATCCATTCGAAACCGGTGCCGGCTGGGCCAGCGGCAGGTGCTGCAGCGTCCGCGTAAGCGGCGGGGATCAAGAAGCTCATTGGGCACTCCTAATGTAATTTTCTAATAATGGATGCGAACAGTCAGTCCAAAGGCGGCACAGGCAGCCCGCGTTTGGCGTAGAAGGCGTCGACAAAGGCGGCCAATTTACCCTGTTGAATAGCCTCGCGTAAACCGGCCATCAAGCGCTGGTAATGGCGCAAGTTGTGGATGGTATTCAGCATGCTGCTCAGCATTTCGCCGCACTTGTCCAGGTGGTGCAGATAAGCGCGGGAGAAGTTGGTGCAGGTATAGCAGTCACAGGTCGGATCCAGCGGCGAATCATCGTGGCGATGGAACGCGTTGCGGATCTTGATCACCCCTGTATCGACAAACAGGTGGCCGTTGCGCGCGTTGCGCGTGGGCATCACGCAGTCGAACATGTCGACGCCGCGGCGCACACCCTCAACCAGATCTTCCGGTTTGCCTACCCCCATAAGGTAACGAGGTTTGTCAGCCGGCATCTGGTCCGGCAGGTAGTCGAGCACCTTGATCATTTCGTGCTTCGGCTCGCCGACCGACAGGCCGCCGATGGCCAGGCCGTCGAAGCCGATGTTTTCCAGGGCTTCCAGCGAGCGCATGCGCAGGTCCTGGTACATGCCGCCCTGGACGATACCGAACAGCGCCGCGGTGTTGTCGGCGTGGGCATTCTTCGAACGCTGGGCCCAGCGCAGCGACAGCTCCATGGAGGTACGCGCCACGTCGTGCTCGGCCGGGTATGGCGTGCACTCGTCGAAGATCATCACGATGTCCGAGCCCAGGTCGCGCTGCACCTGCATGGACTCTTCCGGGCCCATGAACACCTTGGAGCCATCGACCGGCGAGGCGAAGGTGACGCCCTCCTCCTTGATCTTGCGCATGGCGCCCAGGCTGAATACCTGGAAACCACCGGAATCGGTGAGGATAGGGCCTTTCCACTGCATGAAGTCATGCAGGCCGTTGTGCTTCTTGATCACCTCGGTACCCGGGCGCAGCCACAGGTGGAAGGTGTTGCCGAGGATGATCTCGGCGCCAATGGCCTCGATGTCGCGCGGCAGCATGCCCTTGACCGTGCCATAGGTGCCCACCGGCATGAACGCCGGGGTCTCGACCGTGCCACGGGGGAAGGTCAGCCGACCACGACGGGCCTTGCCGTCGGTGGCCAGCAGTTCGAACGACATTCGACAGGTGCGACTCATGCTTGATCCTCTGGGCCGCGTGGCGCCGGATTGCGGGTAATGAACATGGCATCAC
The DNA here is from genome assembly GCF_044749405.1 of Pseudomonas sp. NPDC089422. Taxonomy (NCBI): domain Bacteria; kingdom Pseudomonadati; phylum Pseudomonadota; class Gammaproteobacteria; order Pseudomonadales; family Pseudomonadaceae; genus Pseudomonas; species Pseudomonas sp. NPDC089422. Next base: position 244,473 of record NZ_JBIVHW010000003.1, on the reverse strand, counting down.
CGTAACTGAAGAAGCGGTAACCGTTGTCGACCGCCGCCGCATAGGCAGCCATGGTCTCGGGGTAACCGGCGAAGGCCGAGACCAGCATCAGCAGCGTGGACTCCGGCAGGTGGAAGTTGGTGACCAGGCAATCGACCACGTGGAATGGCCGGCCCGGGTAGATGAAGATGTCGGTGTCACCACTGAAGGCCTTGAGCACGCCATCGCGCGCCGCGCTCTCCAGCGAGCGCACGCTGGTGGTGCCGACCGCGATCACCCGGCCGCCACGGGCGCGGCAGGCCTCGATGGCGTCGACCACATCCTGGCTCACTTCGAGCCATTCCTTGTGCATGTGGTGGTCTTCGATCTTGTCGACCCGCACCGGCTGGAAGGTGCCGGCGCCCACGTGCAGGGTGACGAAGGCACGCTCGACGCCCTTGGCGGCGATCTTCTCCAGCAGCGCTTCGTCGAAGTGCAGGCCGGCAGTCGGCGCAGCAACTGCACCGGCGCGTTCGGCGTAGACGGTCTGGTAGCGCTCACGGTCGGCGCCTTCGTCGGGGCGGTCGATGTACGGCGGCAGCGGCATGTGGCCGACGCGATCGAGCAGTGGCAGCACCTCTTCGGTGAAGCGCAGCTCGAACAACGTGTCGTGGCGGGCGACCATTTCGGCTTCGCCACCGCCATCGATGAGGATCACTGCGCCTTCCTTCGGCGCCTTGCTGGCACGCACATGGGCCAGCACGCGATGGCTGTCGAGCACACGTTCGACCAGCACTTCCAGCTTGCCGCCGGAGGCTTTCTGGCCAAACAGCCGCGCAGGGATCACCCGGGTGTTGTTGAACACCATCAGGTCGCCCGGCCGCAGATAGTCGAGCAGATCGGGGAATTGCTTGTGCGCCAACGCCCCGCTCGGCCCATCGAGGACCAGCAGACGGCTGCCATGGCGCTCGGCCAGAGGGTGGCGGGCGATCAGGGAATCGGGGAGTTCGAAAGAAAAATCGGCGACGCGCATGATGATGTTCGGGTTCGACAGGGCCGGGAAGTTTAGCCCAATGCGTGAAAATTGACCATGAAAGCCGATTGACCGGCTTGGACGACCTCTCTATACTGCGGCGCCTAAGCCCTGATGGCGGAATTGGTAGACGCGGCGGATTCAAAATCCGTTTTCGAAAGGAGTGGGAGTTCGAGTCTCCCTCGGGGCACCAAGATCCAGAAAAAAACGACCTTATGGTCGGTTTTTTTGTGCCTGTCATTCAGCGTTTACTGCCTCCGGTGGAAGTGGGTACATCCACGAAGAGGCCATCTGCCCTATCCAGCTCAATGCAGCTCAACCCAGCTCATTCGTCCCGAGAAGCCAAAACCTCCTACCTTTTGACGCCACCCCAACGACCGCGGGCCCTACAGGTATCCAGGGAATCTATTGGCTATCAACCCAGTGATGGCCATAAGCTGTCACTCGTCGATGATATGCCAAAAGTATTGATGCCGTGATGTCACTTGGCCATAGTGACACCCCCTTCATCCTTCATCACTGCGTGCCCCATGAACAAAACCGCGCCCTGTCTGGCAGCAATGATGCTGCTGAGTGGGTGCAATGGAATGCCAACCGCATACGTTTCAGACCCCGTCTACGACCAGGCTTTTGTCGTTACTTCCGGTGCCCCCGTCCCGATGCTGCTGATGGCCAGTGCCATCCAGTGGAACGAAGACTACGCCGTCACTGCCAAGCACACCCCGTTCCTGCGCAACGTGGTGCATGAGGGCCTGGGAGACGTGGTGTTTTTCAAGCACAAGGCCAGCAAAGTGCCGCAGTGGCGCCAGTTCGTGCCGGGCGAATCGGTGACTGCGGTCGGCTTCAACAGCTTGATGATGCCGGTGCAGGGCAAGGGCCACACGCTCGACTCGCTGGTGCGTCTCGAAGGCACGCCGGGGAGTGTTTTCTACGCGGTTCATGATGGCCCAATCACCAAAGGCATGTCTGGCGGCCCGGTGTTCGCCGATGACGGCAAGGTGGTCGGCATGAATGTCGCCTACATCGCCAAGGACGGGATCGATGCCCGCAACCGCCCGGACCTGGCAGACAAGGCGCGGGTCAGCGTGTTCATGTCGTACAGCGAGATCGACAAGGAATGGCGGCGTTTCCAGTACCTGGCGCACAAAGGCAAGCCGCACGGCGCGCCTGCTGCGGTCAAGGGTTATGTGGCAGTGGCCAGCAAGCCTTGATCCACCGTTGCGGGCCAACATGATACGGTTGCGGTCGACACTGATGATGTGCCCAGCACATTCGCGCAAAAGGACCTGCCATGCACCTTGTCCACCGCCCCGTTCATTCCAGTGACATCCCGGCCATCTGCTGCTTCCCGCAAGGCCCGGACGAGCTGTTCTACATGTTCCCCAAGGCCACCTACCCGCTCACCCCTGCGCAATTGAGCGACGCCATCGCCCAACGCAGCGGTTCGACCGTGGTCGAAGGCGACGGCCTGGTGCTCGGTTTCGCCAATTTCTACAAGGCCGAGCACGGCGGTATCTGCGCCCTCGGCAACGTGGTCGTAGCCCCCACCGCTCGCGGTCAGGGCGTGGCGCGTTACCTGGTGCAGAGCATGATCGACCTGGCCCGTGAGCAGTTCGCGGCGCGGGAGGTGTGGGTGTCGTGCTTCAACCACAACACCGCGGGTTTAGTGCTTTATCCACAGCTTGGCTTCGTGCCGTTTGGCATCGAGGAGCGGCAGGCTCAGGATGGCAGGCGGGTAGCCTTGATACAGATGAAACTACACGTCCAGTAACACCCTTGGACGAACAGCTGCGAACCATAGACGCCCCTCGACGTCCCATCCTGCATCCCCGGCTTTTCGAGGCAGCTCGTGTGAAAGACGTCATCGCCCGCAAATACCGCCTGATCGTCAAGACCTTCGGCTACATCGGCTGGTCGCTGTTCTGGCTGCTGCTCTGGGACGTGCTGGTCACCATCGACTTCATGCTGTTCTTCAACAGCAAGTTCACCCTGCCGCTGATCCCGCTGACCTTGCTGGGTTCGGCGCTGGTGGTGCTGGTGAGCTTTCGCAACAGCAGCGCCTACAACCGCTGGTGGGAAGCGCGGACCTTGTGGGGGGCGCTGGTGAACGGTTCGCGCAGCTTCGCCCGGCAGACGCTGACGCTGATCGATGACGTCGAAGATGGACTGAACCCGGCCAAGGCGACCTTGTTGCGCCGGCACATCGCCTATGTGAACTGCCTGGCGGCGCATCTGAAGGGTGAGGCCTGCCCGGACGAACTGATGGCGTTCATCCCGCCGGCAGAGTTCGAGCGGCGCAACCGCTCGAACAACTTCGCCAACGATATCCTCAGTGGCTCGGCCGCGTTGCTGGCACGGGAATACCAGGCCGGGCGGCTGGACAGCATTCGCCTGGCGCGGCTGGAGTCGACACTGGTGGACCTGTCCAACGCCCAGGGTGGCATGGAACGGATTGCCAATACGCCGCTGCCCTATCCCTACGTGTACTTCCCACGGCTGTTCATCACCCTGTTCTGCCTGATCGTGCCGGTGGGGCTGGTGGAGTCGCTGGGCTGGTTCACGCCGCTGGCATCGACAGTGGTGGGGTTCATGCTGCTGGCGATCGAGCGGATCGGGACGGATCTGCAGAGCCCGTTTCGCTTCAGTGAGCATCAGATCCAGATGGACACCATCTGCGAAACCATCGAGCGGAATCTGGAATCGATGCAGCGGGAAGCGCAGTGTGGGGAGTTGGTGCAGTAAGGGGGCCGCTTCGCGGCCCCGGCTATCTGTCAGGCCCGCACATACCGCTGGCGCAACACATCACTGAACGCATCCACCAGCAGCACCAGCAGCAACATGGCCATGATCACCGTACTGGCCTGGGCCTCCTGGAACAGGCTCAGGGTGGTATAGAGCATCTGCCCCAAGCCCCCTGCCCCGACAAACCCCAGCACACTGGCCATGCGAATGTTGTTTTCCCAGCGGTACAGGCTGTAAGCGAGCAACTGCGGCCACAGGTTCGGCAAGGTCCCGAAACAGAACGCGACCACCTGCCCTCCGCCCTGCAGGCGAATGGCCGCGGCAGGCTCTGCCGGCGCATTCTCCAGTGCCTCGGCGAACAAGCGCCCCAACACGCCGGAGGTGTGCAGCGCCAGGGCCAAGGTACCGGCATTGGGCCCCAGGCCCGCCGCCAGTACCGTCAAGGCCGCCCACACCAACTCCGGAATGGCCCGCAGGGCATTGAGCAGCAAGCGTGCCAGCGACTGTAGCGGCCAACCGAAGCGCCCTGCCGCCGGCAAGGCCAGCAGCATGCCAAGGACTATCGCCAGCAAGGTGCCCAGCCCGGACATGGCCAGAGTCTCCATGGCACCCCGCCCTACCGCCTGCAGGTGCTCGCCGGACAAGTCCGGATGCAGGAAGCGGCCGGCATACTCGCCCATCTGCCCCAGGCCGCCATCACCCACCAAGGCCTGCAGGTCGAGTTCCAGATAACCGAACGACGCCACCACCGCCACCCCGATGGCGACGATCACCAGCAGGTTGATCACCCGGTTCATGCCAGCCTCCCACGCAGGAAGCGGCTGAGCAGGTCGGCCAGCAGCACCAGGCCGAGGAACGCCAGCAGCATGCTCGCCACCTCGCCCCCGGCGAACATGCGCATCGACAGGTCGATCTGCTGCCCCAGTCCGCCAGCACCGACAAAGCCCATCACCACCGAGGCGCGCACGGCACATTCCCAGCGGTAGACGGTGTAGGACACCACTTCCGCCGAAGCACTGGGCAGGATACCGTAGAAGAACGCCGCCAACCGCCCACTGCCGGCCTGCAGCAAGGCATGCGCCGGGCGCTGGTCGACCGATTCGAAGATTTCCGCGTAGACCTTGCCGAGCATGCCGCTGTAGGTGATGGCGATGGCCAGCACCCCGGCCGTCGGCCCCAGGCCCACGGCCCGCACGAACAGCAGCGCCCAGACGATCTCCGGCACGCTGCGCAGAAAAATCAGCAAGCCGCGCACGGGCAGGCGCAACAAGCGCGACCACGGCCCGGCCCGGCCACCCCGGGAGGCAGCGCGCAGTGACAGCGCACGGCTGGCCAGCAGGCTGGTCGGGACCGCCAGCAACAGCGCCAGGGCCATGCCGGCTGTCGCCACGGCCAAGGTCTGCAAGGTGGAGTCGTACAGCAACCTGAGGAATTCGGCACTGTGCGCCGGCGGCCAGAAGGCACTGGTGAAGCTGGCAATCTGCTGCCGGTTCTCCGCCTGCAGCAAGACGCCCGGGTTCAGTTCGCTCAATTGCAGCCCAGGCCACAGCACGGCCAACGCCAGAAAGGTCAGCAACAAACGCGGCAACGCAGCCGGGTCGCGGGCGTCGGCCTTCAGCATCGCGGAATCTGCACGGTCAGGGTCGGCCCCTGGGCTTGCGCTGGCGAGCCCAGTTGCTCGTTGGCGTACAGGGCATCCAGCAATTGCTCGGTCACCGCCTCGGCCGGGCAGTCGAACGCCACCTGCCCTTCGCGAATACCGATCACCCGCGGAAAGTGCGCCAGCGCAAGGTCCACCGCATGCAGGCTGGCCACCAGGGTCACGCCATTGGCCACGGCATGGCGATTGAGCAATGCCAGGCTGTGATCGGCCAGCACCGGGTCCATGGCCGACACCGGCTCGTCAGTCAGCAGCACTTCCGGGCGCTGATACAACGCCCGGGCGATGCCGACCCGCTGCAACTGCCCGCCGGACAACTGCCCGCACTGGACGAACAGCTTGTCGGCCAGGCCCAGCTCGGCCAAGACCTGGCGCGCGCCGGGCACATCAGTCGGATACACCAGATTGAGCAGGCCACGCAGCAGGCCCCACTGCCCCAGGCGCCCCGCCAGTACGGCCGTCACCACCCGTTGGCGTGGCGGCAGCGGCGGCGCCTGGTGCACCAGGCCAATCCGCGCGCGCAGGCGCTGGCGCGCGCCGGCAGACAACGCCCAAGGCTGCTCACCGAACACTTCCAGGTGCCCGCTGCTGGGCTGCACGGCGGTGGCCATCAGGTGCAGCAGGCTGGACTTGCCGGCCCCCGAGGGGCCGATGATCGCTACCCGCTCACCCTTGGCGATGCTCAGGCTGATCGAATCAAGCGCGCGGACCTGGCCGTGGCGCAGGCCGGCGCCGTGTACATGAATAGTCACTTGAGCAGGCCGGCCTCACGTGCGGCTTGCTCGGTGCCTGCATAGTTTTCAGGCTTGGTCTCGATGAAGCGGCTGGCCGCCTGCAGGTCGAGGATCGCCTTGTGCTCCGGGTTGGCCGGGTCGAGGTCGAGGAAGGCCTTCTTGATTTTCGCTTTCAGCGCCGGGTCCATGTTGCCGCGCACGGTCCAGTTGTAGTCGTAGTAGGCCGGCGTGGTGGCGAACACCTTGACCTTGCTGGTGTCGACCTTGCCGGCATCAACCAGCTTCTGCCAGACGCTGGCATTGAGCACGCCGCCATCGACCTTGCCGGCCTGTACCCAGGCCACGGTCGCGTCATGGGCACCGGAATAGGCCACACGGCTGAAGTAGCTCTCAGGCTTGATGTTGTCTTCCTTGAGCATGAAGTAGCGCGGCATCAGGCTGCCCGAGGTGGACGAGATCGAACCGAAGGCGAACGACTTGCCCTTGAGGTCGGCCAGGCTCTTCACGGCCGGGTTGGCGGTGATGAACTTGGAGGTGAACTGGGCGTCCTGTTCACGCTGCACCAGCGGCGTGGCGGTCGGGTCCTTCAGGTGTACCTGAACGAAGGTGAAACCACCCAGCCAGGCCATGTCCAGGCGGTTGCTGGCCAGCGACTCGACCACCGCCGGGTAGTCGGCGACCGGAACGAACTTCACGTCCATGCCCAGTTGCTTGGACAGGTACTTGCCCAATGGCTCGAACTTGCGCAGCAGTTCGGTCGGTGCTTCGTCAGGGATGGCACTGACCCGCAAGGTATCGGCAGCCTGGGCGACTACGGCACAGCAGGACAGCACGAGGCCGGCGGCGAGCGCCAGGGGGCGTTTGAGCATGGGAGTTCTCCGGTTCAATAGCGGGGAAAGTGCCGGCACGCGCCGACGATGGGAATTATAAGAGTCGCAGGCGCAAAGGCCAGCTTTGCTACAATCGCGCAACAAATTGATCCCCTGAGGTGCACATGAGCGAGCCGATTCGCCTGACCCAGTACAGCCACGGTGCCGGCTGTGGCTGCAAGATCTCCCCCAAGGTGCTGGACGTGATCCTCGCCGAAAGCGGCGCCCAGGCCCTGGACCCGAAGTTGTGGGTCGGCAATGCCTCGCGTGACGACGCCGCCGTGTACGCCCTGGATGACGAGCGCGGGGTGGTATCGACCACCGACTTCTTCATGCCGATCGTCGATGACCCGTACGACTTCGGGCGCATCGCCGCCACCAATGCCATCAGCGACATCTACGCCATGGGCGGCGACCCGCTGATGGCCATCGCCATCCTCGGCTGGCCGGTCAACGTGCTGCCACCGGAAGTCGCCCGCGAAGTGATCCGCGGCGGCCGCGCCGTGTGCGCCGAAGCCGGCATCCCGCTGGCCGGCGGCCACTCCATCGACGCCCCCGAGCCGATCTTCGGCCTGGCGGTCACTGGCGTGGTCAGCAAGCGCCACCTCAAGCGCAACGACACCGCCACCGCCGGCTGCCGCCTGTACCTGACCAAGCCACTGGGCATCGGTATCCTCACCACCGCCGAGAAGAAGGCCAAGCTGCGCGGGCAGGACCAGGGCCTGGCGCGCGACTGGATGTGCACGCTGAACACCCCGGGCAGCCGCTTCGGCAAGCTCGATGGGGTCAAGGCGATGACCGATGTCACCGGCTTCGGCCTGCTCGGCCACCTGGTGGAACTGGCCGAAGGCAGCGGCCTGACGGCGGAACTGGACTACGCCGCAGTGCCGCGCCTGCCAAGCGTCGACCATTACCTGGCCGAAGGCTGCATTCCTGGCGGCACACTGCGCAATTACGACAGCTACGGGCACAAGCTCGGCGCTTTGACCGACGAGCAGAAGCACCTGCTGTGCGACCCGCAGACCAGTGGTGGCCTGCTGGTTGCCGTGGCCCCTGAAGGCGAGGCCGAGTTCCTGGCAGTGGCAGGCGAACTGGGGCTGAACCTGTCGCCCATCGGCCTGCTGGTCGAGCGACAGAGCCATGCGGTCGAGGTGAACTGATGCGCCCCGACTGCACCGACTTCCGCCAACTGTTCCTCGACGACGCGCCGATGATGGACATGCGCGCACCGATCGAATTCGCCAAGGGTGCCTTCCCCGGCACCGTCAACCTGCCGCTGATGACAGACCAGGAGCGGCAGAAGGTCGGCACCTGCTACAAGCAGCAAGGCCAGGCCGCTGCCATCACCCTCGGCCACCAGCTGGTCAGCGGCGCGACCAAGCGCGAGCGCCTGCATGCCTGGGCCAGCTTTGCCAAGGCGCACCCTGATGGTTACCTGTACTGCGCCCGTGGCGGCCTGCGCTCGCTGATCGTTCAGCAATGGCTGCGCGACGAGGCCGGCATCGACTACCCGCGCATCAAGGGCGGCTACAAGGCCATGCGTACCTTCCTGCTGGAGACTACCCAACAGGCCGTGGAGCAATGCGATTTCGTGCTGGTCGGCGGCCTCACCGGCACCGGCAAGACCGATGTGCTGCACCAGCTGAACAACGTGCTCGACCTTGAAGGCCACGCCAACCACCGCGGCTCCAGCTTCGGCAAGCGTGCCACCGGCCAGCCGGCGCAAATCGACTTCGAGAACAAGCTGGCCGTCGACGTGCTGAAGAAGCGTGCCCGTGGCATCGAACAGTTCGTGCTGGAAGATGAAGGCCGCATCGTCGGCAGTTGCTCGGTGCCGCTGGCACTGTACCAGGGCATGCAGCAGTACCCGATGGTGTGGCTGGAGGACAGTTTCGACAATCGCGTGGAGCGCATCCTGCGCGATTACGTGATCAATCTGTGCGCCGAGTTCGTCGACGTGCATGGCGAAGAAGACGGACGCCTGAAGTTTGCCGGGCGGATGATGCAAAGCATGGGCAACATCCACAAGCGTCTTGGCGGAGAGCGCTTCCAGCGCTTGTCTGCAATTCTCGCTGAGGCGCTGCAAGAGCAGCTGCGCAGTGGCGCGGTGGATCTGCACCGGGGCTGGATCGAAGGGCTGCTCAAGGAATACTACGACCCGATGTACGCCTACCAGCGTGAAGCCAAGGCCGAGCGCATCGAGTTTGCCGGGGATGGCGTGGAGGTGCGCGAGTACCTCAAGGCCCGCGCCCACAGCAAGCATTCCTCAAGGCTCAGGTAACCTCACTGCCCTGGGCTGAGCACGCGCTCCAGCTCCGCCGCTCGTTCGCGGGTCATGTCCAGCACACACATGCCGCCTTCGAGCTGCGCCATGGTCCCGCCACTGGCCTGCACATGGAACTTGCAGTTGGCATCGCGGTAAGCGATCCACTGCCGCTGCACATCGCGCAGGCTCTTCTGCGGCCCCGATTCAAGCTTGCTCGTCAGTTGCTTGTAGACCCGGTTCAGGCGCTGGTCCTGAAGTTGGGTCTCTGCCTGGATGCAACTGCTCATGGCCACCGTACTGGAGGCATTGTCCATGCACTGGCTGTAGGCCGGCGAGTTGTCGTCGGCCAGCACCACCGGCGCAAAGAAGGCCAATAGCATCAGGTATCGCTTGTTCATCGCAAATCCCTTCATAGCGTTTGTACAGGCTGCGGCGGCATCAGCACCTTGCCCGGCTCGAATTGCAGCGATGGCATCTGGGTCGCCGCATAGGCGGTCACGGCCAGCGCCGCGATCAGGGCGACATCCAGCCAGTTCCAGCCCGGCACGTCGTCACTGCTGCGCGCGGTCCAGCACTGCCAGGCCTGCCCCACGCAGAACACCGCGATCGCCGCCAGCCACAGGTAGAAGCCCGCGCCGAAACCGGTGCGGTGGGTGAATTCATAGCTGATGTTGTCAGGCAGCCGCTCGATGCCAATGCTGCTGGCGGCCAGGTACAACGCGCCCAGCCCAAGCAACAACGCCAGCCGACGAAAGCGTCGATGGCAAAGAATGGCGACTGCCAACAGCGGGTTGGCAAACCACTGGAACATGCCGAAGGGAATACCCCAGGGCCCATACAGGAACATCTGCAGCGCCGGCATGTGCCGGCCTGCGCTCATCTGGGCGCCGTCGAAAGCCAGGCTGAGCAGGTACAGGGCAAGGCTCAGAGTCAGGTAGAAGGCCGATAAGCGGGCGCCCAGAGTCATGCGACCGGCGGTTCCAGCAGCAGGCCGTAGATGCCCGAGTCGGTCAGCTCACCCGCCACGCACCAGCGCGCCCGCAGCGTGCCTTCGAGGACGAAGCCCTGGCGCTCGAGGGTACGCGCCGAGCCCTGGTTGCGTGGGTCGATTTCACCTTCGAGGCGGCGCATGTGCAGGGTGTGGGCGATGTAGTCGATGAAGCAGGTCAACGCTTCGTCCATGTAGCCCCTGCCCTGCACTGCACTGGCCAGGCAATAGCCGATTTCGCCACGGCGCGAGACGTCATCGATGTTGAACAGCTGGACCATGCCGATCAGTTCGCCATTGTCGCGGCGGTACATGCCCAGCTTGAGCTGGTCGCCATTGGTGTAGGCTTCGCGGTCGGCGGCCAGGGCGCTTTCGGCTTCGGCCAGGTCTTGCCAGGGTGCATGGTGCCAGTAACGCATGACCTCGGGGTCGGCCATGATCGTCAGCCATTGCGCAGCGTCGGCATGGCGCATCGGCCGCAGCTGCAGGCGCGGGCTGTCGAGGCAGAGGTCAGTCGGGAAACTGCGGGGTGGGGTCACGCCGGATCTCCTGTCCATTGCTGGGGAGATGACAGTTTAACTTCATGTGGGGGGCTGCGGGTGTATGTCTTGGGATGTGTGGTGGGGCAGAAACCGAGCGCCGCCCGCGCGGCGCATCGCGGATAAATCCGCTCCTACATTTGTTGCAACGTACCGAAACTGACAGGCCATGGTTGCCTGCGTTGATGAATGCCTCAAGTCATGTGAGGCGGCATCAATGCCCCCTTCAAAATCCCGTCATGCCAACTAGGCTGACAACCATGGCCTGACAGGCATGGTCACGTTGCAACAAATGTAGGAGCGGATTTATCCGCGATGCGCCGCGTGGGCGGCGCTCGATTTCATAGGCGCTGAAAATGTCATGGCGAGCACTTGGCGGCCCTGACACGATCCAACCCCGGCCAGCTCAAGCCACCTCAGCCCCATCATCCGGCCAATGCGGCTCGTTGGCCCCTGGCGGCGTCAACGGCGGCAGCCCATAGGCCGCCCGCGCATCGTCACAGCTGGGGTTATGTACCCCACCCTCCCACGACGCCTCGAACTCGCGGCACGGGCTGGAACGATTGGCGTAGATGGTGCACGCCACCTCGGTACCGATCTCGCCTTGCAGGCTCACGCAGCGGCAAGGCTTGGCATCGGTGCCGATCATGGCAACGCGGGTGGGGTTGATCTGTACCACCAGGTCATCCGGCACTACACCGCCGGCAGACTGGCATTCGCCCCAGAAGAAGGACACACGGAAGTACCCGCAGCAGGCGCCGCAGTCAAGGCAAGGGTTGTATTCGGACATGATGGCACGGAAGGAGGGTTGTTGTTATCGGGGCTAGGCCCGCGCGCCATTTGTAATCGAAGCCGGGTCGGCTGAGAAGAGGGGGCATGCAAAAATAGTTTGCCGTTGATCCGGCAAGCCCGAGCCCGCCAAAGCGGGCCCGGGTGAAGCGTTACTTCCGGGTCAACCCGTCAGCCCGGAACATCTGGCGGACACCGCGAATCGCCTGGCGAATGCGGTCCTGGTTCTCGATCAGGGCGAAGCGCACATGGTCGTCGCCGTAGTCGCCAAAACCGATGCCCGGCGACACGCAGACCTTGGCTTCGGCCAGCAGCTTCTTGGAAAACTCCAGTGAACCCAGGTGCGCATACTGCTCCGGAATCTTCGCCCACACGTACATCGACGCCTTTGGGTTTTCGACCATCCAGCCCAGCTCATGCAGGCCCTTGACCAGCAGGTTGCGGCGCTGACGGTACTGCTCGGCGATGTCGCGTACACACTGCTGGTCACCTTCCAGCGCGGCGATGGCAGCCACCTGCAGCGGGGTGAAGGTGCCGTAGTCGTGGTAGCTCTTGATCCGTGCCAAGGCGCTGACCAGCTCGGGGTTGCCGACCATGAAGCCGATCCGCCAGCCGGCCATGTTGTAGCTCTTGGACAAGGTGAAGAACTCCACCGCAATGTCCTTGGCGCCCGGTACCTGCATGATCGACGGGGCCTTCCAGCCGTCGTAGACGATGTCGGCGTAGGCCAGGTCATGCACCACCAGCACGTCGTACTGCTTGGCCAGGGCCACCACGCGCTCGAAGAAGTCCAGCTCCACGCACTGGGCGGTGGGGTTGGACGGGAAGCCGAGGATCATCATCTTCGGCTTGGGGATCGATTCGCGGATCGCCCGCTCCAGCTCGTTGAAGAAATCCACCCCCGGCACCAGTGGCACCGAGCGCACCTGGGCACCGGCAATCACGGCACCGTAGATGTGGATCGGGTAGCTCGGGTTGGGCACCAGCACGGTGTCGCCGTGGTCGAGGGTGCCAAGCATCAGGTGCGCCAGGCCCTCTTTCGAGCCGATGGTGACGATGGCTTCGCTTTCCGGGTCGATGTCGACCTCGTAGCGTTCCTTGTACCAGTTGGAGATGGCCCGGCGCAGGCGTGGAATGCCGCGGGAGGTGGAATAACCATGGGTGTCATCGCGCTGGGCGACCTGCACCAGCTTCTCGACGATGTGCGGCGGGGTCGCGCCATCGGGGTTGCCCATGCTCAGGTCGATGATGTCCTCGCCACGGCGGCGGGCAGCCATCTTGAGCTCGGCAGTGATGTTGAAGACGTAAGGGGGGAGACGATCGATGCGCGCGAAGCGGCGCGGCGAACCTGGATTGGCCATGGTTTCCTCTGGAGACGTAAGCGCCCGGAACCGTCCGAGCGACGCTGGCCGCTGCGGCGGCCTAAATCAGAAGATAGTGCCGAAACCGGATAGCTGTAAAGGACAATTTCCTGTTTTATTAGAGCCTTTCAGAAAAATTTTTTGAAAATCTGATATTTATGGGCCCGTACAGGAGAGCACCCATAAAAAAACCCCGGCAAAATGGCCGGGGTTTTTAGTGAAGCACTTGCCTCGATCAGCGCGCGTAGGTCATCAACACGTCCGCAGCGGTCTGGCTGTCCACCGACATCATCACGCTCAGGGCAGTGACGGTAAGGATGGAGAAGCCGAACACCTTGCGGGCCCACTTGCTGTCGTCCTCGGCCTTGTAGCCACCCCAGGCCATGTACAGCCAGTACAGGCCCATGGCGGCTGCCACGGCCAGGTAGCCGAGGCCGGCGTATCCGCCGAGGGTGAGCATCAAGGTGGCGAGCAGGAACGCCAGCACGTACAGCACGATCTGCTTCTTCGCCGCGAGGATGCCGCGCGCCACCGGCAGGACCGGAATGTTGGCAGCGCTGTAATCCTTGAAGCGGAAGATCGCGATGGCAAAGCTGTGCGGCATCTGCCACAGGCTGAACATCACCAGCAGGGTCACTGCAGCCAGGTCGAAGCTGTTGCTCACGGCGCAGTAGCCGATCACCGGAGGCATGGCACCAGACAGGCTGCCGACCAAGGTGCCGTGCACCGATTTGCGCTTCAGCCAGAGGCTGTAGAAACCGACGTAGACGATGAAGCCTACCGCTGCGCAGAACGCCGACAGCGGGTTGGCCTGGACATACAGCAGGCTGAAGCCCGCCACCCCGAGGAGGGTGGCGTAGACCAGCGCGAGGGTCAGCGACATGCCGCCCTGCACCATGACGCGGTTCTTGGTGCGCTCCATCTTGTGGTCGATGTCACGGTCGATGCAGTTGTTGAACACGCATCCGGACGCCACCACCAGCGAAGTACCGATCACCACCGCCAGGAACAGGGCGAAGTCCACATGGCCCTTCGAGGCAAGGAAGAAACCGCCTGCCACGGAAAGCACGTTACCGAAAATGATCCCCGGTTTGGTGATTTGGATAAAGTGCTTGACGGACATGCAGTCTTACCTCACTTGGCCATCATTTCGAAGTGGATGCTGAACATGATCCACAGCGACAGGCCGACCAGCAGAGCGATTACCAACGCGGTGAACAGGAACGTCGACACATTGGAACGTTGCTCTTTCGAGCGGTCCATGTGCAGGAAGTACACGAGGTGTACCACTACCTGAATCACAGCCATGGCCACGATGATCAGAACGGTCAGGTTCTTCGGCAGGCTTGGCGACATGGCCAGGCCGAACGGGATCGCGGTCAGGATGATCGACAGGATGAAGCCGACCATGTACGACTTGACGCTGCCGTGGTTACCTTCGTGATGAGTGTCGTGTGCGTTAGCCATTACAGAACTCCCAGCAGGTAGACGACGGTGAATACGCAGATCCAGACCACGTCCAGGAAGTGCCAGAACAGGCTCAGGCAGCTCATGCGGGTCTTGGCGGTCGGCGTGATGCCGTGCTTGTTGATCTGGTACATCATGATTGCCATCCAGATCAGGCCGGCGGTCACGTGCAGACCGTGGGTACCTACCAGGGCGAAGAAGCCCGACAGGAAGCCACTGCGGGTCGGGCCGAAGCCCTCGCCGATCAGGTGATGGAATTCATAGATTTCCATCGCGATGAAGCCTGCACCGAACAGGAAGGTCACAGCCAACCAGCCCAGTACGCCCGCTTTCTTGCCGTCGAACATCTTCAGCATGGCGAAACCGAAGGTGATCGAGGACAGCAGCAGGAACAGCGTTTCTACAGCTACGAAGTCGAGCTGGAAGATGTCATGACCCGACGGGCCGCCGGCAAAACTGCCGGACAGCACCGCGTAGGTGGCGAAGAGCGACGCAAACAGGATGCAGTCGGTCATCAGGTACAGCCAGAAACCGAGGACGGTCATCTGGCCCGAGTCGTGGTGGTGGTCATCGTGAGCATGGTCATGACCATGCGCGCCACCGTGGATTACTTGACTGGACATTGATTACACCCGTTCAAACGATTCGACACGTGCGCCGGCAGGCAGAGCACCTGCTTTGGCCAGCGCCTTCAGACGCTCGCCTTCGATGCGCGCCACTTCTTCGGCCGGAACCATGTAGCCCTGGTCGTCACGCGCAGCGTGGCGAACGAAGACCGCGATGGTTGCCAGCAGGCTCGCGCCAACCAGCCACCAGATGTGCCAGATGAAAGCGAAGCCGAAGACAGTCAGGAACATACCCATGAACAGACCGGTAGCGGTGTTGTTCGGCATGTGGATCGCTTCGTACTTGCCCGGCACCTTGTAGGCAACACCGGCTTCCTTGGCTTCGTTCCAGCAGTCCAGGCCAACTTTCTCTGGCATGTGGGCGAAGTTGTAGAACGGAGGTGGCGACGAGGTCGACCATTCCAGGGTACGGCCGCCCCATGGGTCGCCGGTCACGTCCAGGTTCTGCTCGCGATCGCGGATCGAAACGACGATCTGGATCAGCTGGCAGGCGATACCGAACAGGATCAGCACGGCGCCGACAACGGCTACGTACAGGTAGGGTTCCCACAGTGGGTTGTCGGAGTGGTTCAGACGACGGGTCATGCCCATGAAGCCCAGGGCGTACAGCGGCATGAACGCTACGTAGAAGCCGGAGATCCAGAACCAGAAGGCAGCTTTGCCCCACTTCTCGTTCAGCTTGAAGCCGAACGCTTTTGGCCACCAGTAGGCGAAGCCGGCGATGTAGCCGAATACCGCACCACCAATGATCACGTTGTGGAAGTGAGCGATTACGAACAGGCTGTTGTGCAGTACGAAGTCAGCACCTGGAACAGCCAGCAGAACGCCAGTCATGCCACCGATCGAGAAAGTGATCATGAAGCCCAGGGTCCACAGCATCGGTGCGGTGAAGCGCACACGGCCCTGGTACATGGTGAACAGCCAGTTGAACAGCTTCACACCGGTCGGGATGGAGATCAGCATCGTCGCCAGGCCGAAGAAGGTGTTGACGCTGGCGCCGGCACCCATGGTGAAGAAGTGGTGCAGCCATACAGCGAAGCCCAGGACGGCGATGGCGCCCGATGCGTAGATCATCGAGTGGTGGCCGAACAGACGCTTGCCGGAGAAGGTCGAAGTCACTTCCGAGAACACGCCGAAGGCCGGCAGGATCAGGATGTAAACCTCAGGGTGACCCCACGCCCAGAACAGGTTGACGTACATCATCGGGTTCCCACCAAGCTCGTTGGTGAAAATGTGGAAGTCCAGATAACGGTCAACAGTCAGCAGAGCGAGTGCAGCGGTCAGGATCGGGAACGAAGCCACGATCAGCACGTTGGCCCAGGTGCAGGTCCAGGTGAAGATCGGCATGTCCATCAGCTTCATGCCAGGTGCGCGCATCTTCATCACGGTGACGAGGAAGTTCACGCCGGTCAGTGTCGTACCCAAGCCTGAGAGCTGTAGCGCCCAGATGTAGTAGTCGACACCCACCCCAGGGCTGTACTGAATGCCCGCGAGCGGCGGATAGGCAACCCAGCCGGTCTTGGCGAATTCACCAACGCCCAGCGAGATGTTGACCAGCAGCACGCCTGCCAGCAGCAGGTAGAAGCTCAGGGAGTTCAGGAACGGGAAGGCAACGTCACGTGCACCGATCTGCAGAGGAACCGCGAGGTTCATCAGGCCGGTGAAGAACGGCATCGCCATGAAGATGATCATGATCACACCGTGAGCGGTGAAGATCTGGTCATAGTGTTCAGGCGGCAGGTAGCCTTCGGAGCCACCGGTAGCGGCAGCCAGCTGGGTACGCATCATGATGGCGTCGGCAAAGCCGCGCAGCAGCATGACCATCGCGACGACGATGTACATCACGCCGATCTTTTTGTGGTCGACAGTAGTCAGCCACTCGGTCCACAAGTAGGTCCACTTGCGGAAATAGGTGATAGCACCAACGACAGCAATACCCCCGAGCGCGATCATGGCAAGCGTCACCATGACTATCGGCTCGTGGAAGGGTATCGCCTCCAGGGTTAATTTACCGAACATCTCTTACTCCTCTGCACCGGCAGCTGGTTGCACACTCGACTCGGTGGTGGCCAGATCTTTGCTGCCTGCTTCTTCGTGGACCGGCTTGCCGCGGTTCATACCTTCGTACTTGTCGACGATGGTCTGGAACAGCTCAGCAGGTGCCTCGCTGTACAGCGCGACTGGGTTGTATTCGCTAGGTTTGGCCAGTGCTTCGTACTCGGCCTTGCCCAGTTTCAGTGGCGACTGCTTGACCTCGGCGACCCACTTGTCGAAGTCTTCCTGAGAGGTTGCATTAGCCTTGAATTTCATGCCGGTGAAGCCAGCACCGCTGTAGTTGGCGCTGATACCGTCGAACACGCCATTTTCGTTGGCGATCAGGTGCAGCTTGGTGGTCATGCCCGCCATCGCGTAGATCTGGCCACCCAGGCCCGGGATGAAGAACGAGTTCATCACGGCGTCGGAGGTGACGCGGAAGTTCACCGGGACGTTAGCCGGGAAGTTGATCTGGTTGACGGTGGCGATGCCCTGCTCCGGGTAGATGAACAGCCATTTCCAGTCCAGCGCGACCACGTCGATCTGAATCGGCTTCACGTCGGAATCCAGCGGACGGTATGGGTCCAGCTTGTGGGTCGACTTGTAGGTGACGTAGCCCAGGGCGATGATGATGATGATCGGGATGATCCACACCGCGAGTTCGATCTTGGTCGAGTGCGACCAGTCTGGGGTGTAGGTGGCAGCCTTGTTGGAAGCACGGTACTTCCAGGCGAACGCCACGGTCATGATGATGACCGGAATCACCACCAGCAGCATCAGGCCGGTAGCGATCAGGATCAGGTTCTTTTGCTCAATGCCGACCTGACCTTTCGGGTCGAGCAGGGTCCAGTTGCACCCACTGAGTAAAAGCATGCCTAAAAAGGGCAATATGCCAAACAGTCTGGGGTAACGCTTTTTACTCATCTCACGACCTCTAGATCAGCTTGCTTCAATGCAATTTGTGTTTTGGTAGCCAACACTTCGTCCTGCCAAGTGCGGCATTTCGCGCCCGTACTCGCTCCTGCCCGGGCCCGACTGCAGGACCTTGGCGCAAAGCGTGTTAGCGGTGCTTATGGTTTCGTAGGCAACAGGCCTGTACTTCAGACCAAGTCCATTTGGTGCGGGAAAACGCGGAGGGGGGTCCGCCCGGTATCGCCGTTGGGCGAAACTTGACGAAGTCAGCAAAAAGGAGCGCTGGGGCTTCCTTCAATCCTGCGACTCGCAAGCAGTGCCGAACGGAAATTGGGGGCGATTGTAGATAGGTCGCCAACCCTTGACTATGACTTATTGAGCAACAGTCTTTTACAGAATCCGTAACAATACAGCTCGGCAAATCAACTTCGCGACAGTTTGTCGCACCCCGCTTGCTAGCCCTCAAACCCGCATTTCGCAAGGCTTTGAGGTTGATCTGGATCAAGCGGGAGAGGACTTTTCGCTCTTCTCATCCGGTGCAAAAGACCACACCGAAATCGGGACTTATGTCTAAGACTGGCGCCGGTTGCGGTAGATGCCGAACGGTACCAGGATGGCCGTCAGGACGAACGCCACCAGCGCCCATTGTGCCAGTGACAAACCGAGGATCGGCGGATACGGCGTGCTGCAGAAGCCGTCGACCTGGAACGCCAGTGGCCACAGCTTGGCCAGGGGCAGGTCGTCGACGATCGGTTGCAGCGTATCGATACCGCAACTGACCATGGGGTTGGCGAGTATATACACATGGTTGCCAGCCGCAATGATTCCGCCAATGGCACTGAGCACCACCAGGCCCTCGAACAGGGTCAGGCTGCGGCGCCCGGGCATGGCGGCGGCAATGAACGCGAAGAGGGCGATAAAGAGCAAGGCATAGCGTTGCAGGATGCACAGCGGGCAAGGTGCCTCACCCAGTACCACCTGCATGTACAGCGCACCGCCGATCAGGGCGAGGCAGATCACCCCCAGCAGCACCAGAAAGCGCCGTTCGCGATTGAGGCGCGATGTTTGTTCGTTCATTGCCGATTCCTTCGATGGATAGGTGGCAGCGTGGTCCGCCCGCCTGGGTGCAATTCTACACGCAGGCATGGCCCTTTAGCGTGTCGAGGAGGCGGCGAGACAGCACTGCGCAGGGCTATCCGGAGATGCTGTGACCGGCTGCAGCAACGTCGGTTCAACGTCGGCCGGTAAAAAAGCGGCTGCCCAGGTGCCGCGCAGGGGCAAGCCCCTCGACACCCGGGAGTGAAGGATACAGTGATTAAAGGAGGATTAAAGATGAAAGGTGCCCGAGGCACCGTTCATCTTTCTTTATATATAGGCAGAGATTATTCGCCTGTACCGGCCCTTTCGCGGGGCAAGCCCGCTCCTACAGGGCAGCCGCCGGCCCGAAGAACTCGTAGCGGCTCTGCTGCTCCGGCACTCCCAGGCCTTTGAGCTGGCGCTTGACCGCCGCCATGAAGCCCTTGGGCCCCAGGAAGTAGGCATCCACGTCACGCCCCTGCGGCAGCCACTCGGCCAGCAGGTCCTCGCTCAGCAAGCCCACGGCATCGGCGGCAGCGCCACCTTCCGGCTCGGCATAGCAGTAGAAGCGCTTGAGCTGCGGGTGGCGCTCGGCCAGGCCGTCGACCCAGTCGCGGAAGGCATGCACCGCAGCGTTACGCGCGCAGTGGATGAAATGCACCTCACGCCGGGTCTGCAGTGCGGCTTCGAGCATCGCCAGGGTCGGGGTAATGCCCACACCACCGCTGATCAGTACCAGCGGCTTGTCGCTGGCCGCCAGGGTGAAGTCACCCGCTGGCGGGAACAGCTGCAAGGTGTCGCCCACTTCCAGCTCATCGTGCAGGTAGCTGGAAACCTTGCCGCCCTCCTCGCGCTTGACGCTGATGCGGTATTCCTGGCCGTCGCACAGGGCCGACAGCGAATAGTTGCGGCGCTGCTCGGCGCCGTCGATGAACAGCTGCAGGCCGATGTACTGGCCAGGCTCGGCCTTGAGTACCGGCTGGCCATCCACCGGGGCGAAGTAGAACGAGGTGATCTCGCTGCTTTCCTGCTCGCGACGCACCAGGCGGAATTCGCGAGTACCGCGCCAGCCGCCGGCGGCCTCTTCCTTTTGTTTGTAGAGGCTTTCCTCGGCGCCGATCAGGATGTCGGCCAGCTGGCCGTAGGCAGCCGCCCAGGCAGCGATGACCTCAGGGGTGGCGATTTCCTTGCCCAGTACTTCTTCGATGGCGCGCAGCAGGCAGCTGCCGACGATCGGGTAGTGCTCCGGCAGAATCTGCAGGGCAACGTGTTTGTTGATGATCTGGCCGACCAGGCCACCCAACTGCTCCAGCTGGTCGATGTGACGGGCATACATCAGCACGCCATTGGCCAGGGCGCGCGGCTGGTCGCCGCTGGCCTGGTGGGCCTGGTTGAACAGCGGGCGCACCTCTGGGTACTCGCTGAGCATCATCTTGTAGAAGTGGGTGGTCAGCGCCTCACCGCCGGTTTCCAGCAGAGGGACAGTGGCTTTGATGATTGCACGTTGTTCGGCATTGAGCATTTGCGACAACTCCTGAGCCTGAGGCTTCAAATGGTTGCCCTTGCTATTACAGCAATCGTGCCAACTTTTTTCGCCAATGAAATCAGGGCATTGACGCCAATCATGTCAAATCGACCTACCCGGGCGTATAGTCAAATCGACTAACAGGAGTCCATATGACTACAAAGCCGTTGCTCACCACCTTGTTGCCCCTGGTCAGTGACCTGTCCCGCGACTTGCCCGACCAGGAGCGCTACCGACGCCTGCTGCAGGCCATGCGCGGGCTGTTGCCCTGCGATGCCGCCGCGCTGCTGCGCCTGGATGGCGAATGGCTGGTGCCGCTGGCCGTCGATGGGCTTTCGCCCGACACCCTGGGCCGTCGCTTCAAGGTCAGTGAACACCCGCGCTTCCAGATCCTGCTCAGCCGCCCGGAGCCGACACGCTTTGCCAGCGACTCCGAGCTGCCCGACCCTTACGATGGCCTGGTCAATGCGCCTGACGCCCACCTTGAGGTGCACGACTGCATGGGTTGCCCGCTGATGGTCGACGAGCGCCCATGGGGCCTGGTGACCCTCGACGCCCTGGCCCCCGGCCAGTTCCAGAGCCTGGAGCTGGATGCCCTGCAGGCCTTCGCCAGCCTCGCCGCCGCCACCGTGACCGTGGCCGAGCGCATCGAGCACCTGGCCCTGCGTGCCGAGGACGAGCACCACCGCGCCGAGGTCTACCGCCAGGCCAGCGGCCAGGACAGGGAGCTGATCGGCCAGAGCCCGGCGCACAAGCGCCTGCTCGAGGAAATCCGCCTGGTGGGCGGCAGCGAGCTGACCGTGCTGATCACCGGCGAAACCGGCGTGGGCAAGGAACTGGTGGCCATGGCCCTGCATCAGGCCAGCAACCGCGCCGACAAACCCCTGGTCAGCCTCAACTGTGCAGCCCTCCCCGACACCCTGGTGGAAAGCGAACTGTTCGGCCATGTGCGTGGCGCCTTCACTGGCGCCCACGGCGAACGCCGCGGTAAGTTCGAGTTGGCCAACGGCGGTACGCTGTTCCTCGATGAAGTCGGCGAATTGCCGTTGACCGTGCAAGCCAAGCTGCTGCGCGTGCTGCAGAGCGGCCAACTGCAACGCCTGGGCTCGGACCGCGAACACCGCGTCGATGTGCGCCTGATCGCCGCCACCAACCGCGACCTGGCCGCCGAGGTGCGCACAGGCAACTACCGCGCCGACTTCTACCACCGCCTCAGCGTGTATCCGCTACAGGTGCCGCCGTTACGCGAACGTGGGCGCGACGTGCTGCTTCTTGCCGGCTATTTCCTCGAACAGAACCGATCACGCCTGGGCCTGAACAGCCTTCGGCTGAGCAGTGAAGCACAAGCAGCACTGCTGGCCTATGACTGGCCGGGCAACGTGCGCGAGCTAGAGCACCTGATCGGTCGCTCGGCCCTCAAGGCCATGGGCCAACACCCGGAGCGCCCACGCATCCTCACCCTGGAAGCCAGCGACCTCGACCTGCGTGCCGCCCAGCCCGCGACGACAGTGCCCCAATCCCATGCCACGCCTGCAGCCCTGGCGGTACCCGTCGGCGGCCTGCGCGAAGCGCTTGATGATTACCAGCGCCAGGTGATCGATGCCTGCCTGCAACGCCATCAGGACAACTGGGCCGCAGCAGCCCGCGAGCTGGGCCTGGACCGTGCCAACCTGAGCCGCCTGGCTCGTCGCCTGGGGTTGCGCTGACCCCCAGATGCACTAAAGGACTACCCGGAAAGCCATCTAGTGGCAATTTGCTGGACTGCTATATCTGCCTTATCTCCGGTTACACGGCCAAGGGTCGCGGAAGCAGCCCTGTGTACCGAAATCCAGCAGGGAGCACTCATGGATAACATCGTCGTCGCCGACAAGCAATCCGCCGTAGCCACCCAGAATGCCTGGGGCAACATCACCCTCAACAGCCCAGGCGTGGTGCAGATGCCCGTCGCCCCCGACCAGGTGGCGACCGTCACCCGGCGTGGCCAGGACCTGATCGTCACGCTCAAGTCCGGAGAAAAGGTCACCGTCGGCAACTTCTTTGCCGTGGACCAGGCAGGTGTTGGCAGCGACATGGTGTTCGTTGGCGAAGACGGCACTTTGTGGCACGCCAACTATGACGCGACGGCGTTCACTGGCTTCACCTTCGACGAAGTGGCCTCGCTTGACGAACTGGTGGCCGGCATCGGCGTCGCTGGCGCCGGGACTTCGACCTTCGCCATCGCCGGCCTGAGCCTGCTCGGTGTCGGCGGCGTGGCTGCAGCGGCCAACAACAGCAGCAGTAGTAGTAGTGGTGGCGGAGGTGGCGGCAGCGCGCCCGGCGACACCACACCGCCCGCCACGCCCATCGACCTGCTGGTTTCGCCTGATGGCTTGCGCCTGAGCGGCCGCGGAGAAGCGGGGGCCACGGTGAATGTGTTCGACGCCGCAGGCAATCTGATCGGCAGTGGCACGGTGAAGGCCGACGGCAGCTTCGATGTCGCCCTGAACACCCCGCAGGCCAATGGTGAAAACCTCGGCGTCACCCTGACCGATCCCGCAGGCAATGCATCGCAGCCTGGTGCAGTTACCGCACCGGACACCACCGCGCCACTCCCGGCCAGCGACGTGATCATCAGCGCCGACGGGCGCACCGTGTCGGGCCGTGGCGAAGTCGGTGCCACCGTCAAGGTGCTGAACGACCAAGGTCAGTTGATCGGCACCGGCACCGTGCAAGCCGATGGCAGTTTCACCTTGCAACTGGCCTCGCCGGTGATTGATGGCTCATCGCTGCAGGTCATCCTCACCGATGCCGCCGGCAACGTCTCGACGCCAAACCCGCTGACCGCACCGGACCTGGTCCCGCCAGCACAACCCAGCGGGCTCGGCCTGGCCAATGGCGTGACCCTGAGTGGCATTGCCGAACCGGGTGCCCGGGTGGAAGTACATGATGCCAACGGCAACCTGATCGGTAGCGGCATCGTCGGGCCGAATGGCAGCTTCAGCTTTACCCTCGACCCGGCCCAGAATGACGGTGAACACCTGGTCATCAGCGTGATCGATGCCGCCGGCAACCGTTCGCCACTGCTGGATTACACCGTGCCGGACACCACGCCGCCGTCGATGATCAGCAACGTCATCATTGGCGCCGGTAGCCTGGTCGTGTCCGGCCGAGGCGAGCCGGGTGCTACCGTCGAAGTGCGTGATGCCAATGGCGCGGTCATCGGGACCGGCGTAGTGGCAGCCAACGGCACCTTCCTGGTCGATCTCAACGGCCCGGTCAGCGCCGGCGAGACCATCGTGCTGGTGCAGACCGATGCTGCCGGCAACCCGTCGGTCTCACTCACCGTGATCGTCCCCGCCACCGCCGTACCTGAAGGCCCTGCCGGGCTGGTGCTGGCCGCCGACGGCTCGTCCATCAGCGGCACGGCACCGGCCGGCAGCCTGGTTGAGGTGCGCGATGCCAACGGCACGGTCATCGGCAGCGTGCAGGTAGGCAACGATGGCACCTTCACCATCGCTCTCGCCCCGGCCCAGGCCAATGGCGAACTGCTCGACGTGGTGGCTATCGACGCCGACGGCAACAGTTCGTTGCCAAGCCAGATCAACGCCCCGGACATCACCCCTCCGAACCAGGCCAGCGACCTGAACCTGGCGGCCGACGGCATTACCCTCACCGGGCGCGGCGAGGCCGGCGCCACCGTGCAGGTCACCAATGCGCAGGGTACGGTGCTGGGCACCGCCACGGTCGGGGCCAACGGCTTCTTCACCGTCACGCTGTCGCCCGCCCAGGTCAACGGCCAGGCGCTCGACGTGGTGCTGCGCGACGCCGCCGGCAACAGCTCCACCACCCCACTCACTGCGCCCGACCTGGATGGCCCGCTACAACCTTCGGCGCTGGCCGTCGACGCCACCGGCCTGCACCTCACCGGCGCTGGCCAGGCGGGCTCGATCGTCACCGTGCGCGCCGCCGACGGCAGCGTGCTGGGCACGGCCATCGTCGCCGCCGACGGGCACTTCGACGTGACGCTCAACGTGCCCCAGCGCAACGGTGAACAGCTGAGCGTCGAAGCCACCGACTCGCTGGGCAACAGCGCCGGGCCCGTCAGCTTCACCGCCCCCGACACCACGCCACCGCAAGCCGTGAGCAACCCGAGCATCGACGGCAGCGGCAGCCACGTCTCCGGTACCGGCGAGCCAGGCGCCACCGTCACCGTGCGCGGCCCGAACGGCACAGTGCTGGGCACCGCCGTGGTCAACGGCGATGGCAGCTTCCAGGTCACCCTGGCCCCGACCCAGACCAATGGCCAGGCCCTGACCGTCGAGCAACGCGACCCGACCGGCAACGTCTCGGCCGCCGTCGACCTGACGGCGCCGGACACCCAGGTGCCTGCCATCACCACAGGCCTTGCGCTGTCTACCGACGGCACAGTGCTCACCGGCAGCGGCGAACCCGGCGCGCAGGTTCGGGTGACCGGCACCGGCGGCGCAGTGCTGGGCACTGCTACGGTCGAAGCCGACGGCAGCTTCCGTGTGAGCATCGACCCACCACAACTCAATGGTCAGGTGCTGACGGTGATCCAGACCGATGGCGCCGGCAACCCCTCCCCCGCCGACACCTTGACCGCCAGTGACCGCGAAGCCCCGCTCCCCGCCCAAGGCCTCGGGCTCAGCGCCGACGGGATTACCCTCACGGGCCAGGGCGAGCCCGGTGCCACCGTGCAGGTGCGCGATACCGCCGGGCAACTGCTCGGCAGCGGTGTGGTCGACGGCGACGGCACCTTCAGCATCACCCTGACGCCCGCCCAGACCCGCGGCGAAACCGTGTCGGTGGTACTCACCGATGCCGCTGGCAACGCCTCGCCATCGGCACCGTTCACCGCTGACGACAGCAGCGCCCCTGGCGCCCCGGGCGGGCTGCAGGTCAGCGCCGACGGCAGCCATCTTCAGGGCACCGGTGAGCCCGGTGCCACCGTGCAAGTGCGCAACGCCGCCGGCGACCTGCTGGGTAGCGTGGTGGTACCCGCCAGTGGCAGCTTCAGCGTTTCGCTGAGCCCGCTCCAGCTGGACGGCCAGACCCTCGACGTTACCCAGACCGACCCGCAAGGCCATGCCTCCAGTGCCGCACAAGCAACCGCGCCCGACCTCACCCCGCCCGCACAGCCCACGGACCTGGCGATCAGCGGCGATGGCCTGGCACTAACCGGCAACGCGCCCGGCGCGGCTTCCGTCACGGTGATCAGCCCGACCGGCGTCGAAACCACGGTCTCGGTCAACCCCGACGGCAGCTTCAGCGTGCCGCTGTCCCCGGCCCTGATCAACGGCGAGACGGTGACCGTGGTGGTCGCCGATGCCGCCGGCAACGGCACCGCGCCGAGCAGCGTCACTGCGGCTGACAGCTCGCCACCGGCACCGGCCACCGACATTGCGGTCAGCCCGGATGGCGGTACCATCAGCGGCACCGCCGAACCGGGTACCACCGTGATCGTGCGCGACGGCAACGCCGAGCTGGGTACCGCCACAGTCGGCCCGGACGGCACCTTCGTGGTCCAGGTCAACCCACCACTGGCCGCTGGTGACAGCGTGCAACTGGTGGTACATGACGCCGGTAACAACGAAACCGGTATCACCGTCAACGGCCCGAATGGCAGCGAGCTCGCCGCACCGACCAACCTCGCCATCAGCGCCGACGGCTTCCTGCTGACGGGTCAAGGCACCGTCGGTTCGTTGATCACCGTCACCTCCGTCGGCACCACCCTGGGCACCGGCACGGTCGGCAGCGACGGCATCTTCCGGATCTTCTTCGCCAATGCCCAGCTCAACGCACAAACCCTGAATGTCAGTGCCCGTGCTTCGGCCGGTAGCAATCCGTCCGTGCCAGCCACCATCGTGGCGGCGGACTCCACCCCGCCCGATGCCCCCACCCAGGTCACCATCAACCGTAGCGGCAGCACGCTCAGCGGCCATGGTGAAGTCGGTGCGACCGTGAGTGTGACCGATGCCAGCGGCACGCTCGTAGGGACCGGCACCGTCGGCAGCAACGGGCTGTTCAACGTAAGCCTGGTACCCCCGCAAATCAATGCGCAGAACCTCACCATCACCCAGGCTGACGCCGCCGGTAATGTCTCGCTGGCCGCCACCTTGCAGGCGCCGGATCTGCAAGCCCCGGATGCCGCCACCGGCCTGAGCCTGAACAGCGCCGCCACGGTGGTCAGTGGCCAGGGCGAAGTGGGCGCGCTGGTGACCGTGCGCGATGCCAGTGGCGCCGTATTGGCCACCGGCACAGTCAACCAGAGCGGCCAGTTCCAGATCACCTTGCCCAGCGCGCAAACCACCGGCAGTGCACTGCAGGTCACCCTCAGCGACGCCGCCGGCAACGTGTCCGGCCCGGCCAGCCTGGCGACACCGGACCGTACGCCGCCCGCAGCGGTGGGCAACCCGCTGCTCAGTGCCGATGGCCGGCAGTTGTCCGGCAGCGGCGAAGTCGGTGCCGCGGTGCAGGTACGCAACGCCGCCGGTACGCTGCTCGGCACTGCCATCGTCGGCGCCGATGGTCGCTTCACCGTCACCTTCGGTACCCCGCAAGCCGATGGCCAGGCCATCGGCGTCAGCCAGGTGGATGCCGCTGGCAATGCCTCGCCGGCGGTGAGCGTCATCACCCCGGACCTCACCCCGCCGGCGGCATTGACCAATGTCGTGCTCAACAACAACGGCCTGACCTTGACCGGCCTGGGCGAAGCCGGCGCCAGTGTTACCGTGCGCGGCCCGGACGGCACCATCATCGGCAGCGGCCTGGTGACCGCCAACGGCAGCTTCACCCTCTCGCTCACCAGCGCGCAGCTCAACGCCCAGCATCTGAGCGTGAGCCAGACCGACACGAGCAACAATACGTCGACCGCAGTCACGGTCATCGCGCCGGATCACACCTCGCCAGCCGCGCCTGCTGCACTGGCCCTGGCTGCGAGTGGCCTGCATCTGAGCGGCAGCGCCGAGGCCGGGAGCACGATCACCGTGCGCGATGCAGCCGGCAATGTGCTGGGCACCGCCGTGGCCAACAGCAATGGCACCTTCCAGGTCACCCTGAGCAGTGCCCAGACCAACGGCCAGACCTTGCAGGTCACCGCCACCGATGCCGCAGGCAACGTATCGCCCGCCGCACCCTACACCGCTGCCGACACCACGCCACCGGCGGCGGTCGCCAACCTGGCCGTGTCGGCCGACGGCAGCACGTTGATGGGAACTGGCGAAGCAGGTGCCACGGTCACCGTGCGCACACCAGACGGTTCCTCGCTGGGCACCGCCACGGTGGGCAGCGATGGTCGCTTCACGGTCAGCCTTGCACCGGCCGCCACGGCGGGCGAAAGCCTCAGCGTGGTACAGACCGACGCGGCGCAGAACGCCTCGCCGGCACAAAACGTCACCGCACCGGGTGTGCTGGCGCCGGACGCACCCTCCAATCTGGTGCTGTCCGCCGATGGCCTGGTCGTCACCGGCAGCGCCGCGCCGGGCAGCACGGTCAACGTCTACGGCCCTGGCGGTGCGCTGCTCGGCTCGGCACCGGTCGGCAACGACGGCACCTTCACCGTCAACCTCGGCAGCGCCCAGGCCAACGGTGAGCTGCTGCAAGTCAGCGCAGTTGGGACCGATGGCAGCGCCTCACTGCCGGCCGACCTGCAGGCACCGGACACCACAGCGCCGCAACCGCTGAGCAACCTGGTACTGTCCAACGACGGCCTGGTGCTCACCGGCCGCGGCGAGCCAGGCGCCACGGTGGCCGTGCTCGGTATCGGCGGAGCCGACCTGGGCAGCGCCGTGGTTGGCGCTGATGGCAGCTTCAGCGTCAACCTCGCCTCCGCCCAGGTCAACGGCGAACGACTCAGCGCCGCACAGACCGACGCAGCCGGCAACGAGTCCAACAGTGTCAGCCTGACCGCGCCTGACCGTATCGCTCCGGATGCACCCGCCAACCTGGCATTTGCCGGTGGCGGCAGCCTGCTCAACGGTACCGGCGAAGCCAATGCCGCAGTGAAGGTCGTTGCGGCTGACGGCACCGTGCTGGGCACCGCCACGGTGATGAGCAACGGCAGCTTCCAGGTCACCCTCAGCCCGCCTCAAGCCAACGGCCAGGCTGTGCAGGTGGTGCTGAGCGATGCCGCCGGCAACCAGTCCAGCGCCAGCACCATCAGCGCACCCGACACCACCCCCCCCACCGCGCCCAGCGAACTGGCCATCGCCAGCGATGGTGCGACCATCACCGGGCGTGGCGAAGCCGGCGCCACGGTGATCGTGACCAACCCGGCCGGCCAGCCGATCGGCACGGCCCTGGTCGACGCCAGCGGCCACTTCACCCTGACCCTCAACCCGGCCCTGGGCAACGCCGAACTGCTCAGCCTCACCCAGACCGACGGCGCCGGCAACACCTCAACGGTTGCCACCCTGCAGACCCCGGACTTCACGCCGCCAGACATCCTCACCAACGTGGTGATCAATGCCAACGGCAGCGTGGTCAGCGGCTCGGGCGAACCCGGTGCGACAGTCACCGTGACCAACGCCGCCGGCGTGGTGCTGGGCACCACCGTGGTGCTCGTCGATGGCAGCTTCCGCGTCGAGCTGAGCCCTGCACAGATCAACCAGCAGGTACTGTCGGTGCAGCAGGCCGACCCACCCGGCAACATCAGCGAACCGGTCACGGTCAACGCACCAGACCTAACCCCGCCAGCTGCGGCCGCCAACCTGCACCTCAATGCGGCAGGTGACCAGCTCGGCGGTACCGGCGAAGTCGGCAGCACCGTGCGCGTGTTCGTCGGCACCAGCGAAATCGGCACCGCCACGGTCGGGCCCAACGGCACTTTCGTGGTCAACCTCAACGCGGCCCAGCTCAACGGCCAGACCCTGCAGGTGACCCTCACAGACGCCAGCGGCAACGTCTCGCCGATCAGCAGCGTCACCGCCGTCGACAGCACGCCACCGGCCACGGTGGTCGCCAGCCTGCAGGCCGGCGGCACCCAGCTGGTCGGTACCGGCGAGGCCGGCGCGCATATCACGGTAATGGACAGCCAGGGTAACCTGCTCGGCCAGGGCACCATCGACGCCGGTGGCAGCTTCGTGCTCAACCTGACTTCAGCGCAAATCAACGGCCAGGTGCTCAGCGTCATTGCCCAGGACGCCACTGGCAACCCGTCCGCACCGCTGCAACTGACGGCGCCCGACCTCACCCCACCGGTACAGCCCGGCAGCCTGAGCCTGACCGGCAATGGCACCCTGCTCAGCGGCACGGGAGAAGTGGGCAGCGTGATCAGCGTGCGCGACCCTTCCGGCACCGTGGTCGGCACGGTTACAGTGCCGGCGGGTGGCAACTTCACCGTTACCCTCAGCCCGGCGCAGAACAATGGCCAACTGCTGAGCGTGATCGCCACCGACAGCGCCGGCAACACCTCGACACCGGCCGAGTACCAGACCACCGACACCGCGCCACCCGCCGCGGTCACCAACCTTGCCGTCAACAACACCTACAACATCCTCACCGGGCGCGGCGAAGCGGGCGCGAACGTGACGGTCAGCTTCGGCGGCGTGGTGATCGGCACGGGCCGGGTCGACAGTGGTGGCAACTTCTCGATCAACCTCTCGCCTGCACCGGGTTCGGCCGCATCCCTGGCCGTCACGCAAACCGACGCGGCCAACAACACATCGGCAGTGGCGACCTTCATCACGCCGCTGGTGCCACCACCGGAACCGCCGGTCAACGTGTTGTTGGCCGCCGATGGCCTGACCCTGACCGGGACCGCCGCCACCGGCACGTCGATCCGCGTCTACGACGCTGCCGGCAACCTGATCGGCGCCGGCTCGGCCAACATCGGCAACGGCGGTTTCTCCATCACGTTGAGCGCCGCCCAGCTCAACGGGCAACACCTTTCGGTGACCTCGCTGTCGCTGCTGGGTGGCGAGTCGCAGCCGGTGTTCGTCACCGCCGCCGATATCACTGCGCCCACCAACCCGCTGGTCACCGCGCTGTCGGCCAACGGCCTGGTGCTCACCGGTAGCGGTGAAGCCGGCGCCACGGTAACCGTGCGCGATGCCGGCGGCAACGTGCTCGGCACCGGCCTGGTCAACGGTTCCGGAAGCTTCAGCATCAACCTCAGCAGCGCCCAGCTCAATGGCCAGGTGCTCAGCCTGAGCCAGACCGACGCCGCGCTCAATGTCTCCGGCACCACCAGCTACACCGCGCCGGACACCCAGGCACCGCTGGCACCGACCAACCTGGCGATCAATGGCGCCGGCACGCTGCTCACCGGTAATGGCGAGCCGGGTGCGACCGTGACCGTGCAAGGCTTTGCCGGCACCGCCATCGTTCAGGCCAACGGCACCTTCAGCTTCACCCTGACCCCCGCGCAGAACGATGGCCAGGCCCTGGTGGTACGCCAGACCGATGCCGCCGGCAACCAGTCCGGCAGCACCGGCATCACCGCGCCAGACACCACCCCGCCAGCCGCGCCGGTGGCCGCCATCAACACCAACGGCACCTCGGTCAGCGGCTCCGGCCAGGTCGGCAGTACGGTGACCGTGCGCAACAGTGCCGGCACCGTGCTCGGCACCGCCACGGTGGGTAGCAACGGCCTGTTCGTGGTCAGCCTTGGCGCCGCGCAGATCGACCACCAGGCACTGAGCGTCACCCTGACCGATGCCGCTGGCAACACCTCGACCGCCACCGCGTTGACCGCACCGGACTTCACGCCACCGGCCAACGCTGCCAACCTGGTGATCAGTGCCGATGGTTCGACGCTCACCGGCACCGGCGAGGTCGGCGCCACGGTCACCGTGCGCAGCGCCAGTGGCACCGTGCTGCAGACCGCGACCGTGCAACCCAACGGTACCTTCACCGTGACCCTGAGCCCGCCTCAGGACAACGGCCAGGTGCTTTCGGTGACGCTGACCGACCCACGCAGCAATGTGTCGGGCAACGTCAACATCACTGCACCGGACGTCGATGCCAACGCTCCGGTAATCGCCAGCAACAACCTGGCCACCGCCACCGTCAACCTGGCGCCGGTCACCGCCACTACCACCTACACCGACAGCTTCACCACCCTGTTGTCCGGTTTCAGCAAGACCTACACCTGGACGGTGGCGCCTGGCACCACGGTCGACCCGACCCTGACGCTGACCACCAACAGCGTGCTGGCGCTGCTCAACAACTCCACCTTCACCCTGCAGGTGAAGGACGCCAGCGGCGCCTGGGTGACCATCGCCACCGGCAACACCCAGGGGCTGCTCGACCTGATCGTGCTGCCACTGGGGCTGCAGGTCGACATCGGCAAGCTGCAGGCTGGCGACTACCGCCTGACCGTGGCCAGTGGCGGTATCGGCCTGGTGACCCAGGTCACCACCAGCCTGGACATCGAAGCCACCAGCCTGACCCAGTTCACCGGCACCGGCACCGCCACCTCGGGCAATGTCATCACCGACCCGGGCACCAATGGCGCGGTCGACGCCCTCGGCCCGGACAGCGGCGCCGTGCTGAAGATACTGGTCAACGGCAGCTACGTGACCGCTGCCAGTGGCGCGGGCACCACGGTGCAGGGCCAGTACGGCACCTTGGTGATCCATGCCGACGGCAGCTACACCTACACCCCGAGCGGCAGCCCGTCGAGCGTCGGCAAGGTGGATGTGTTCAGCTACGAGCTGGTGCACCCGAACGGGCTGACCTCTGCGGCCAACCTCTACGTGCGCATCGACAGCCCGCAGGCCACGGAGGCCTGGAACGACAGCAACCTCAGCGCGCCAGCCACGGTGGTGGATGCCGTCAACGACGTCGACAGCAGCCACATCACCCTGGCCAACCGGGTCGACAGCAGCAGCGCCACCCTGGGCTCGCTGACCCTGCCGCTGATCGGCTCGCGCTCGGCCACCTACACCACCACGGTGGCCACCGACACCACGGCCGACCTGCAGGTGGTGGTCAACTCCGCCAACCTGCTGAGCCTGCTCAACGGCACCAGTATCCAGCTGCTCAAGCTCAACACCACCACCGGCCAGTATGTAGTGGTGCAGACGGTCAGCGGCAGCTCGCTGGTCAGCCTGCTCGGTGGCGGCGCAGGCTATACCTTCACCGGCCAGGGCGCAGGCACCTACCACATCGTGGTCACCGCTGGCGGCATCGGCCTGGCCAGCTCGATCACCACCAGCCTCAACACCACCACCACGCACCTCACCGAGTTCGTGGTCAGCAGCGCCACGGTGGCCAGCGGCAACCTGATCACCGACCCGGCCGGTACCGACAACCTGGGTTCGGCACTGACCGTGCTGAGCGTGCTGACGGCCGCGGGCACCTACACCATCCCCGGCTACAACGGGGTCAGTGTGGCCGGTACCTATGGCACGTTGCTGGTGCATGCGGACGGCAGCTATACCTACACCCTCAACAGCGGGCTGACCTCGGCGGTGATCGGCCAGCACGACACCTTCACCTACGAACTGACCCACCCCAACGGCACCACCGACACCGCCACGCTGACCGTCAACCTGGACAACGCCGCCGGCCTCACCACCTTCTCTGCGCTGGTGGCCGACACCGGCGACGACAGCATGGCCGTGGCCAGCGTCGCGGCCTCGGCCTCCAGCGAGGTGATCGCCGGCACCGACGGCAACGACCACCTGGTCGGCAGCCAGGGCGGGCACATCACCCTGGAAGGCGGCGCTGGCAACGACACCCTCGAAGTGGTCGACCAGAACTTCACCAGCGTCGATGGCGGCACCGGCACCGACACCCTGCTGTGGGGCGGCGGCGATGCCAGCATTGACCTGGGCACCTTGGCCGACCGTATCCACAACATCGAGGTCATCGACCTCAACGACACCAGCGCCGTAGCGCTGACTCTCAACCTGGCGGACGTGGTGGCCATCACCGAAACCGGAAACGACATGCTGATCATCAAGGGGGATGACAAAGACTCGGTGCACATGACGGACAACTGGACCCTGGTCAGTAACCAGACTGTCGATGGCATCGACTATAACCAATACACGACCCAGGAAGATCCGAGCCATCACCTCTGGGTGCAGAACAGCATCCATGTTGTCTGAGGCCGCTGCAACCCGCCGGGCACACTGCCCGGCGGCAAGGACGAACAGCAGTAAGGGAATTTCGTGAAGGGACGCAGTCCGCTGTCACCGCTGTGGCTGGGGGCCTTCGGGCTCCTGGTGTCAAACCTCAACCCGGTTGCACAGGCAGCCGACGACATAGACCCCAGACTGCGCACCATCGGGCCGTCATTGATGCGCGACGCACCCGATGCCATCCCCGCCCGCCCGCCTTCCGGCCAGGCTGCCAGCAAGGGTGACCGCCTGGGGCTGGCCGAGGCAGTGCTGACCGCCGCGCAGTGGCACCCGAGCATCGCCGAAGCCGTCGGCAACCTCTACAAGCAGGGCGAAGGCATCAACGTCGCCCGTGCCGGTTACTACCCACAGATTTCCGGCGGTCTGCGTACCGGTTATGACACCGGCTACGGCGGCGACCGCAACAGCCAGGCACTGAACCTGTCGTTGAAGCAGATGCTCTACGACTTCGGCAAGGTCGACAATGCCGTCAGTGCCGCCCAGGCCGCCGCGACCCGGGCCCAGGCCAATATCCTGCTGGTGGTCGACGACCTTGCCCGCGACACCGCCTACGCCTGGATCGAAACCCGTCGTTATGAACAGCTGATGGTCATCGCCCGCGACCAGATCCGTGGCGTCGGCGACATCGCCGGCATGGCCCGGCAGCGCAGCGACATGGGCGCCAGCACGCGCTCCGATGTGGTCCAGGCCGAGTCGCGGGTGGAAGGCGCACGCGCCACCCTCGAGGAATACCAGTCGCAGTACGAACGCTGGCGTTCGACCCTGGCCGAACTGCTTGGCCGGGTGGCACCGCCGGCCCTGGCCGAAGCATCGCCACCGGAGCTGAACCAGGCGTGCAAGCGCGCTTCAGGCGGTAGCGACCGGTTGCCGGCGGTGCTGATGGCCCTGGCCTTGCGCGCCCAGTCCCAGGCCGAACTGGCCCAGGCCAAGGCCGAAGCCTACCCCACGCTGTCGCTGCAACCGCAGGTCAACCACTACCTGGACAACGACTACAACCGCGACAACCGCAGCCTGGACCGCACCCAGGCGGGCATCTACCTGAACGTCGAGGTGCCGATCTACCAGGGTGGTGCCATCAGCGCCCGCAGCCGCGCCGCCGGCCATGCCCTGAGCGCCGCCGATGCCGCCGAGGACGCCGCGCGCCTGCAGGCCCGCCGCGGCCTGGCCGAAGCCATGGCGCAGACCTCCGGGCTGGGCCGGCGCCTGAATTCGCTGGAAGCGCGCCAGGCCAGCATCCAGGAAGCCCGCGAACTGTATGGCCGGCAGTACCTGGACCTGGGCACCCGCCCCTTGCTCGACCTGCTCAACGCCGAGCAGGAGATCTACCAGTCACGCTTCGAACTCGCCGGCACCCGCTCCGACCTGCTGCGCCTGGATGTCGACTGCCTGTACAACTCCGGCGCCCTGCGTACCGCCTTCGGGTTGGAAGGGCGCAACCTGCAAGGGGTGGAAATCGAGCCATGAACGATACCGTCAAGCTGACCCAGGCCGGTCAGGCGCAGAACCCGGAGCCGGCGGTGGTGCACCGCCCTGATCTCGGCCCCTGGCTGGAAGTGATGCTGCAGGTCGCCCACCACTATCGCCTGGATGTCTCGCCCCAGCGCATCCGCCTGGCGGCGGTCGAAGATGCCCGCCCACTGGATGAAATCCTCCGGCACATGGCACGCCAGGCCGGGTTGACCTTGCGCTTCGTGCGCTACGACGCCAAGGCCCTGCGCCAGTGGCGCACGCCGCTGGTGCTGGAACTGGACGATGGTCAGTTGGCCACGGTCGAGGCGGTGACCGAGGAAAACCAACTGGCCGTGGTGTTTGCCGGCGACCAGCGCCTGACCTCGCGCCTGCCGCGCGAAGCGCTCGAAGGGCGCATCAACCGCGTCGCGCTGATGCGCCCGGCACGGCCGCTGCGTGATGTGCGCACCGACGACTACACCGCGCCCTACGATCGCCACTGGTTCACCCGTATCGTGCTGCGCGACCTGCGCCCCTACGGCCAGGTGATGGTCGCCTCCTTGGTGGCCAACGTGCTGGCCCTGGCCGGGGTGCTGTTTTCGATGCAGGTGTACGACCGGGTGATCCCCGCCGAGTCCCTGCCGACCCTGTACGTGCTGTTCGGCGGCGTGGTGCTGGCGCTGGTGTTCGACTTCAGCATGCGCCTGCTGCGGCTGAAGGTCACCGACCTGCTGGGCAAGCGAGCCGACCTGCGGGTGTCCGACCTGGTCTACGGCCATGCGCTGCGCCTGCGCAATTCGGCACGGCCGAAATCCACCGGCTCGTTCATCTCGCAGTTGCGCGAGCTGGAGTCGATCCGCGACCTGATCACCTCGAGCACGGCCACCGCGTTGGCCGACCTGCCGTTCTTCCTGCTGTTCCTGCTGGTGTTCTGGCTGATCGGCGGGGTGCTGGTGTTCATCCCGCTGGTGGCGCTGCTGGCCATGGTCATCCCTGGGCTGCTGGCGCAGCGGCGGCTGGCGGCACTGGCCAATGCCTCGATGCGCGAGTCGTCGCTGCGCAACGCCATGCTGGTGGAGAGCATCCAGGGCCTGGACGAGATCAAGGCGCTGCAGGCCGAGGCGCGCTTCGAGCGCCAGTGGAACCAGTACAACGCCGCCTGCGCGCACACCAGCCTGCGCCTGCGCACCCTGACCAACGGCCTGGTGACCTGGACCCAGAACGTGCAGGGCGCGGTGTTTGCCGTGGTCATCGTGATCGGCGCGCCGATGGTGATTGCCGGCGACCTCACCACCGGTAGCCTGGTGGCGGCCTCGATGCTGTCATCACGGATGATGGCGCCGCTGGCGCAGCTGACCCATGTGCTGACCCGCTGGCAGCAGGCCAAGGTGGCCCTGCAAGGCCTGGACAAACTGATGCAGGCGCCGGTCGACCACCCCGAAGGCGAGGCCCGCGTACACCTGCCGGCGATCCGTGGCGAATACGCGCTGCGCCAGGCCAGCTTCCGCTACAGCCCGGAAGCCCCGCCGGTGCTGAACATCGGCCAGCTCGACATCCAGCCCGGCGAGCGCATCGCCGTGCTCGGGCGTAACGGCGCTGGCAAATCGACCCTGCTGCAGGCGCTGGGTGGCGCCATGGACTTGAGCCAGGGCGAAGTCAGCCTCGACGGCATCGCCATGGCCCACCTCGACCCCGCCGACCTGCGCCGTGACGTCGGCCTGCTGGCCCAGTACGCCCGGCTGTTCCACGGCACCCTGCGGGAAAACCTCACCCTCGGCGCCGGCCAGGCCAGCGATCAGGAGCTGGTGGCCGCGCTGGCCGCCACCGGTGCGCTGGAGTTCGTGCGCCACCTGCCCAAGGGCCTCGACCATCTGATCCTCGAAGGCGGCCAGGGCCTGTCCGGCGGGCAGCGCCAGGCCCTGGTGCTGGCGCGTCTATTGGTACGTCAGCCGCAGGTGCTGTTGCTCGACGAGCCCACCGCCTCGCTCGACGACGTCACCGAGCGCAAGCTGCTGGATAACCTCGATCGCTTCTGCCAGGGCCGCACCCTGGTGATCGCCACCCATCGCCTCAGCGTGCTGCAGCGCGTGGACCGCATCATCGTGCTGGACGGCGGGCGCATCGTCATCGACGACAAACGCGACGCCGCGATGGCCAAGCTGCAAGGAGCGCAGGCATGAGCAACCACGAACTCCCCGCCTCCTACCTGGATGGCCAGGACGACCAGGCCGTGCTGCGCGCCGGCCGCATCATCACCCTCTGCGCAATCATGCTCGCGGCGTTCCTGGCCTGGGCGGCCTGGTTCGAGGTGACCGAGGTATCTACCGGTACCGGCAAGGTGATCCCCAGTTCACGCGAGCAGGTGATCCAGTCGTTCGAGGGTGGCATTGTCGCCGAGATGAACGTGGCCGAAGGCGATCTGGTCGAGCGCGGCCAGGTCCTCGCCCAGCTCGACCCGACCAAGACCGCCTCCAGCGTTGGCGAGAGCGAAGCCAAGTACCGTGCGGCCAAGGCCAGCGTGGCGCGCCTGCGTGCCGAGGTCACCGGCAAGCCGCTGAGCTTCCCCGAAAGCCTACGTGATTCGCCCGACCTGATCGACGCCGAGACAGCTTTGTACGAAACCCGCCGCCGCGGCCTGGAGCAGACCTTGGCCGGTATCGAGGATTCGCTGCGGCTGGTGCGCGCGGAACTGAAGATCACCGAGAACCTGGCCAAGATGGGCGCCTCCAGCCGGGTCGAAGTGATCCGCCTGAACCGCCAGCGCTCGGAGCTGGAGCTGAAGGCCAACGAAGCCCGCTCCGAGTACCTGGTACGCGCGCGCGAAGAGCTGGCCAAGGCCAGTGCCGAAGCCGACAGCCTGTCGGAAGTGATCCGCGGGCGCAGCGATTCGCTGACCCGCCTGACCCTGCGTTCGCCGGTACGCGGCATCGTCAAGGACATCGAGGTCAACACCTTGGGCGGCGTGGTGCAGCCTGGCGGGCAGGTGATGAAGATCGTGCCGATGGATGAGCGCCTGCTGATCGAAACCCGCATCGCCCCACGGGACATCGCCTTCATCCACCCCGACCAGGCGGCCAAGGTCAAGATCAGTGCCTATGACTACTCGGTGTATGGCGGGCTGGATGGCAAGGTGGTGGGGATTTCGCCGGATACCCTGCAGGATGAAGTCAAACCGGAGATCTACTACTACCGGGTGTTTATCCGCACCGAGCAGGACAGCCTGACCAACAAGGCCGGCAAGCACTTTGCGATCGTGCCGGGGATGATTGCCACGGTGGATATACGTACCGGCGAGAAGACCATCCTCGATTACCTGATCAAACCCCTGAACCGCGCCCGCGAGGCCCTGCGCGAACGCTGACCTCAAGCGCGACACAGTTCCCTGTGGGAGCCTGCACTCCTTGGCAATCTGTGCCTGGACGCTAAAGCGCCGCGAAATCAGGCCGATAACCCGTTATCCCCTGTCTCCCACGAAGGTCACCATGGCCACGCAAAATGCCCGCGCGGACTCGCTGTCGCTGCTGCTGTTCACCCTGCGCAGCGGCAAGCTGATGGCAATCAACCTGCTCAAGGTCAGCGAGATCATCCCCTGCCCGCCACTGACCAAGCTGCCCGAATCGCATCCGCACGTGAAGGGCGTGGCGACCCTGCGCGGCAACTCGCTGTCGGTGATCGACCTGTCCCGGGCCATTGGCGAACGCCCGCTGGCCGACCCGGACGGTGGCTGCCTGATCGTCACCGAGATCAGCCGCTCACGCCAAGGGCTGCACGTGCAGGCAGTGAGCCGCATCATCCATTGCCTGAGCACCGACATCAAACCGCCGCCGTTCGGCTCGGGCAACCGGTCGTTCATCACCGGCGTGACCCGGGTCGACAACACGCTCGTTCAGGTGCTGGACATCGAAAAAGTCATCCACGGCATCGCCCCGCCGGAGCCGGAGCCACAGCCAGGTGAACTGAGCGAGGAAGACGCCAGCCTGCTGGCCGCCGCCAACATCCTGGTGGTCGACGACAGCCAGGTGGCGCTGCAGCAGTCGGTGCATACCCTGCGCAACCTCGGCCTCGACTGCCACACCGCACGCAGCGCCAAGGATGCGATGAACGTGCTGCTGGAGCTGCAAGGCACCGCCCAGGAGATCAACATCATCGTCTCGGACATCGAAATGTCCGAGATGGACGGCTATGCCTTCACCCGCACCTTGCGCGAGACGCCGGACTTCCAGCACCTCTACGTGCTGCTGCACACCTCGCTGGACAGCGCCATGAGCAGTGAGAAAGCCAAGGTGGCCGGGGCCAATGCCATCCTCACCAAGTTCTCCTCACCCGACCTGACCGACTGCCTGGTGACCGCGGCACGGACCGTGGTGTTTGCCGAGCGCTGAAGCACGTGTTGTTATATTCGGCGACAAACTCCCTGGCTTGCCGCCAGGGATGACTCGGGCATAATTCGCGCCCCTCGGATCAAATCCCGGAACCGCGTATGAAGTTTTTCAGCTCTCTCCTGATCGCCTGCGCCCTGTTCAGCGGTGTTGCCCAGGCGTCCAGCAGCCAGGCCTGGAACGAGCAGCGCCAGCAGATGCTCAAGGCCTGCCTGAAGGCCAGCCAGTTCAAGGATGCCCACGCCCGCGGCAAACCGGCGGAGTTCGATGATCAGGTCGGTTTCAGCGCCCTGCTGATCGAAGGGGTCTACCCACAGAAGCACATGCAGCAGCGCACCGGCACCGAGCTGTGCCTGTACGACCGCAAGCAGCAGCAGGCCTACATCAGCGAATGGAACCCGGACGCCAAGTGAACGACAGCCTGCGTTTTGCCTGTACCGGTTGTGGCAAGTGCTGCACCGGCCACCATGTACCGCTGACCCTGGACGAGGCACGCCAGTGGGCGGCGGGCGGTGGCCAGGTGGTGGCCTTGATCGAAGGCTTCGTGACCGATGGACCGGGGATGCCGGTGGACCAGCGCGAGCATGTGCTGCGGCGCTCGTATCCGGTGCCCTGCGGCGGCAGCGAAGTGCGCGTTTCGGTGACTTTTGCCGCGTTCAACCCGGGGCGCTGTCGCAACCTCGACGACAACGACCTGTGCACCATTTATGAAAGCCGACCGCTGGTCTGCCGCATCTACCCGGTGGAAATCAATCCGCATATTCCGTTGCGGCCGCAGAACAAGGACTGCCCGCCCGAGGCTTGGGAGCAAGGGCCCGAGCTGATTCACGGTTCACTGCCGGTGGACCCGGCGCTGCTGGCGCTGGTGCAGGCTTCGCGGCAGGCGGATCGCGACGATATCGCGGCCAAGGTGGCTATCTGCGAGGCGCTGGGGATGACCACCAGCGCGCTCAAGGGCAATGGGTTTACCGCTTGGCTGCCGGACATGACGGCATTTGCGGCTGCTCTAGCGCAGGCGTCAGCAGGGAACGGGGTTGAGTGGATGCTGCATGTGGAGCAGCCTGAACTGCTGAATGATTTGCAGGGTCGGGGATTGCGGGCCACTGCTGAAGCGCCGGTTTACTATGCCTTTATCGGGTTCTAGGTAAGCAGGTCTGGCCTCTTCGCTCAAATGGCGGATACAACCGAGCAAGACTGACAACTCATCGAAGGCATGATCGAGCGGGATGCCCGGCTGGATGCCGTACAGGTCGAGGAAGGTTTCTTTGCCGGCTGTGCTGCGGGACTTCAGTTCATTGCTCATGTGCCATCTCCTGCGTTGCCATGTGGGAGAACAGGGTACGGAGCAGCTCGGTGAGGATACTCATGTTTTCCAGCAGGACCTGGCGGTGGTCTTTGGATTCGGTTTCTAGCAAGACCTGAATGGTGCTGGAGAGGCTGTGCATGAGGTCGGCAGCGTGGGGTTTGGCGTCTTCGAAGGTTAGGTCGGCGATTATTGTGATGCAAGGGAGTGGGAACGAGGGAGGTGGATCCGGTACGATTTTCTTCATTGGTGACTTTCCTAAAATGCTATTGGAAAGCAGCCACTTGCTCTTCTCACGGATTGGGTGGCAGCCGTACGCGAGGTGAGAAGTCCGCGTCACCAATACCGCGGCCCAGACCGAAGTCTGCACGCGCACGGCTGCCATAACTCAATGGCATCGGTGATACAGCCGCAGCTTCTCACGGCCGCTCGCCGTTGTTGGCGAACCGTGAAGTTATCGCTGAAGCAATTCCCCGCCTATCAGACGCCATCCGACAGAGCACGTAGGATAATTCGTCACCCCTGCGCTCTTGAAGCATTAGGTTTCAGATTCAGAATCTTCCTACAGCTCGCTGAATGCCGGGGCTGGATCGCGTCAGGGCCACCAGGTGCTCGCCACAACCTGTTCAGCGCCTATGAGATCGAGCGCCGCCCGCGCGGCGCATCGCAGGCAAGCCTGCTCCTACATCTGTTTCGGGCCAGTAAAGCCTGTGCCATTGGCGCGCGTACCCTTGGTGCATGTCTCAGTATCGCGTCGTACAAACAAGGGAGCGCGCGCCAATGGATGCAGGAAATATTGGCCCGAAACAGATGTAGGAGCAGGCTTGCCTGCGATGCGCCGCGCGGGCGGCGCTCGATTTCCGCATCACCACAAATCTCAAGACGGACACCCCAAAATCCAACCCCCAAAACCCAACCTGTCACCGCTGTCAGCCAGCTGTCACGCTGCCGACCCGGTCACAGCGCTATAAGCTTCAATACATACCTCCATTTCCCACCCCCTTGGCCAAGGTGCCCGCGCCGATGCGACGTCCTTCCCATTCTGTTCTTCTAGCCGCGTTGGCGCTGCTCGCCCTGGTGGCCCTGGGCGTCTGGTTTGGCCAGCGCCAGGAAGCCTCCACACCCCGCGCACAGGCGGCGATCCCGGTGCGCGTAGTCAGCGTCGCCCAGCAGGACGTACCGCGCTACGCCAGCGCCATCGGCTCGGTGCTGTCGCTGCACAGCGTTGAAGTGCGGCCACAGGTCGAAGGGGTACTGACCCAGGTGCTGGTCAAGG
The DNA here is from genome assembly GCF_044749405.1 of Pseudomonas sp. NPDC089422. NCBI lineage: Bacteria > Pseudomonadati > Pseudomonadota > Gammaproteobacteria > Pseudomonadales > Pseudomonadaceae > Pseudomonas > Pseudomonas sp. NPDC089422. Next base: position 202,398 of record NZ_JBIVHW010000003.1, on the reverse strand, counting down.
AAGGCCAGTGGGTGAAGGAAGGCGACCTGCTCGCCACCCTGGATGACCGCGCGATCCGCGCCAGCCTCGACCAGGCCCGTGCCCAGCTCGGCCAGAGCCAGGCGCAGATCCAGGTGGCCGGGGTCGACCTCAAGCGTTACCGCCTGCTCAGCACCGACGATGGTGTGTCCAAGCAGACCCTCGACCAGCAGCAGGCGCTGGTCAACCAGCTGCAGGCCACAGTCAAGGGCAACCAGGCGGCCATTGCCAATGCCGAGGTGCAGCTGTCCTACACGCAGATCCGCTCGCCGGTGACCGGGCGCGTCGGCATCCGCAATGTCGACCCTGGCAACCTGGTACGCACCACGGATACCCAAGGCCTGTTCAGCGTCACCCAGATCGACCCGATCGCCGTCGAGTTCGCCCTGCCGCAGCAGATGCTGCCGACCCTGCAGGCCCTGCTCAAGGCGCCAACCCCGGCGCTGGTAGAGGCCTACATGGACGCCGACGGGGAGCGCAACCTGCTCGGCGCAGGCCACCTGGCACTGATCGACAACCAGATCTCGGCCAACACCGGCACGGTGCGGGTCAAGGCCGAATTCGACAACAAGGACGGCCACCTGTGGCCGGGGCAACTGGTCACCATCCGCCTGCGCACGGCGGTCGAGGAAAACGCCCTGGTCGTGCCGCCGCCGGTGGTGCAGCGGGGCGTCGACGGGTACTTCGTCTACCGCCTGGACGGTGACAAGGTCACCAGCGTGCCGGTCAAGGTGTTGTATCAGGACAGCAGCCTGAACATCATCGCCGGGGTCAAGCCGGGCGAGCGCCTGGTGCTCGACGGCCAGTCACGGCTCAAGCCCGGTTCGCGGGTCGAGGTCACCCCGGACGCACCACCACCGGCGGAAATGGCTGACCGCAGGAGCCAGCCATGAATACCCGCAACGGTGTTTCGGCCTGGTGCATCGACCACCCGATCGCCACCCTGCTGCTGACCTTCGCCCTGGTGCTGCTCGGCGCCATCGCCTTTCCGCGGCTGCCGGTGGCACCGCTGCCCGAAGCGGACTTTCCGACCATCCAGGTGACCACCCAGCTGCCCGGCGCCAGCCCGGAAACCATGGCGTCGTCGGTGGCCACGCCGCTGGAGGTGCAGTTCAGTGCCATCCCCGGCATGACCCAGATGACCAGCAGCAGTGCGCTGGGCTCGACCACGCTGATCCTGCAGTTCACCCTCGACAAGAACATCGACACCGCCGCCCAGGAAGTCCAGGCGGCGATCAACACCGCCACCGCCCGCCTGCCCCAGGACTTGCCCAACCCGCCGACCTGGCGCAAGGTCAACCCGGCCGACAGCCCGGTGCTGGTGCTCACCGTCAGCTCCGCGCAGATGCCCGGCAATGACCTCAGCGACTATGCCGAAACCCTGCTGGCGCGCCAGCTCAGCCAGATCGAAGGGGTCGGCCTGATCAACATCACCGGCCAACTGCGCCCGGCCATTCGCGTACAAGCCCAGCCGGAAAAACTCGCCGCCATCGGCCTGACCCTGGCCGATGTGCGCCAGGCCATCCAGCAGACCAGCCTGAACCTGGCCAAGGGCGCGTTGTACGGCGAACACAGCGTCTCGACCATTGCCGCCAACGACCAGCTGTTCCATCCCGAAGACTACGCCCAGCTGATCGTCTCGTACCGCAATGGCGCGCCGGTGCACCTCAAGGACGTGGCCAAGGTCATCAACGGCGCCGAGAACGCCTATGTCAAAGCCTGGTCCGGCGACCAGCCGGGGCTCAACCTGGTGGTGTTCCGCCAGCCTGGGGCAAATATCGTCGACACCGTCGACCGGGTGATGGCGGCCCTGCCCAAGCTGCAGGAAATGCTACCCGCCTCGATCGAAGTGTCGGTGCTGCAGGACCGCACCCAGACCATTCGCGCCTCCTTGCACGAGGTGGAGCTGACCCTGATGATCGCCGTGGCCTTGGTGATCGGGGTAATGGCGCTGTTCCTGCGCCAATGGTCGGCAACGATGGTGGTATCCAGCGTGCTCGGTGTGTCGCTGATCGCCAGTTGCGCGCTGATGTACATCATGGGCTTCAGCCTCAACAACCTCACATTGGTGGCCATCGTCATCTCGGTGGGCTTCGTGGTGGACGACGCCATCGTCGTGGTGGAAAACATCCACCGCCACCTGGAAGCCGGCGATGACAGCCGCACGGCAGCGCTCAAGGGCGCGGGCGAGATCGGCTTCACCGTGGTGTCGATCAGCTTCTCGCTGATCGCCGCGTTCATCCCGCTGCTGTTCATGGGCGGTGTGGTTGGCCGGCTTTTCAAGGAATTCGCCCTGACCGCCACCTCTACCATCCTGATTTCAGTAGTCGTGTCGCTGACCCTGGCCCCCACCTTGTGCGCATTGTTCATGCACCGCCCGCCCGGCGAGCAGCACGGCGGCTTCGGCGAGCGTTTGGTGAAGTGGTACGAAAAAGGCCTGAACCGTGCCCTCGCCCACCAGCGCCTGACCCTGGGCATATTCGGCGTGACCCTGGCCCTGGCCGTCGTCGGTTACGTCGGCATCCCCAAGGGCTTCTTCCCGCTGCAGGACACCGGTTTCATCCTCGGCACCACCGAGGCCGCGGCGGACGTGTCGTACCCGTCAATGGTCGAAAAGCACCTGGCGCTGGCGAAGATCATCGGTGACGACCCGGCGGTGCAGGCCTACTCCCATTCGGTGGGGGTCACCGGCAGCAACCAGACCATCGCCAACGGCCGTTTCTGGATCGCCCTCAAGCCGCGTGGTGAGCGCGACGTGTCGGCCAGCGAGCTGATCGACCGCCTGCGCCCGAAGCTTGCCCAGGTGCCGGGCATCGTCCTGTACATGCGTGCCGGCCAGGACATCAACCTCAGCTCCGGCCCGTCACGCACCCAGTACCAGTACGTGCTCAAGAGCAACGACGGCGTGGCCCTGAACCTGTGGACCCAGCGCCTGACCGACCGCCTGCGGGAAAACCCGGTGTTCCGCGACCTGTCCAACGACTTGCAACTGGGCGCCAGCGTCACCCGCATCGACATCGACCGCCAGGCCGCGGCGCGTTTCGGCCTGACCACCACCGATGTCGACCAGGCACTGTACGATGCCTTCGGCCAGCGGCAGATCAGCGAGTTCCAGACCGAGACCAACCAGTACAAGGTGATCCTCGAACTGGACGCGAAGCAGCGCGGCAAGGCCGAGAGCCTGAACTTCTTCTACCTGCGCTCGCCGCTGACCAACGAGATGGTGCCACTGTCGGCCCTGGCGCATGTAGCGCCACCGAGCACCGGCCCGCTGTCGATCAGCCACGACGGCCTGTTCCCGGCGGCCAACCTGTCGTTCAACCTGGCCTCCGGCGTGGCCCTGGGCGATGCGGTGAAGATCCTCGAACGCACCCAGCGCGAACTGGGCATGCCCGACTCGATCAGCGGCAACTTCCAGGGTGCGGCCCAGGCCTTCCAGAGTTCGCTGTCGAGCCAGCCGTGGCTGATCCTCGCCGCGCTGGTGGCGGTGTACATCATCCTCGGCGTGCTCTACGAGAGCTTCGTCCACCCACTGACCATCATCTCCACCCTGCCCTCGGCCGGCCTGGGTGCGTTGATCTTGCTCTGGGCCATGGGCCAGGACTTCAGCATCATGGGCCTGATCGGCGTGGTATTGCTGATCGGTATCGTCAAGAAGAACGGCATCCTGCTCATCGACTTCGCCCTGGAAGCCCAGCGCCATCAGGGCATGACGCCTGAACAGGCGATTCACCAGGCATGCCTGACGCGCTTCCGGCCGATCATCATGACCACCCTGGCCGCCCTGCTCGGCGCGGTGCCGCTGATGTTCGGCTTCGGCGCCGGTGCCGAGCTGCGCCAGCCACTGGGCATCGCGGTGGTCGGCGGGTTGCTGGTGAGCCAGGCACTGACGCTGTTCACCACCCCGGTCATATACTTGGCCCTGGAGCGCCTGTTCCACCGCCGCCAGGCCGCCCGTGCGGCGGCGCCAAGTGCCAGCTAGGACAAGACCATGCGTGTGCTGATCATCGAAGACGAAGAAAAAACCGCCGACTACCTGCATCGGGGCCTGACCGAGCAGGGCTTTACCGTCGACCTTGCACGGGACGGCATCGACGGCCTGCACCTGGCCCTGGAAGGCGACTACGCGGTGATCGTGCTCGATGTGATGCTGCCGGGCCTGGACGGCTACGGCGTGCTGCGCGCACTGCGCGCGCGCAAGCAGACGCCGGTGATCATGCTCACCGCCCGCGAGCGCGTCGAAGACCGCATCCACGGCCTGCGCGAAGGCGCCGACGATTACCTGGGCAAGCCGTTCTCATTCCTCGAACTGGTCGCCCGGCTGCAGGCCCTGACCCGCCGCAGCAGCAGCCACGAGCCGTTGCAGATCCAGGTCGGCGACCTGTGGATCGACCTGATGGCGCGCAAGGCCAGCCGCGCCGGCCAGCGCCTGGAACTGACCGCCAAGGAGTTTTCGCTGCTCAGCGTGCTGGCCCGGCGCCAGGGCGAAATCCTCTCCAAGACCGCCATCGCCGAGCTGGTCTGGGACATCAACTTCGACAGCGACGCCAACGTCGTCGAAGTGGCCATCAAGCGCCTGCGCGCCAAGCTCGACGGGCCGTTCGACAACAAGCTGCTGCACACCATCCGAGGCATGGGCTATGTCCTGGAAAACCGCGCCGCTTAACTCCATCGCCCTGCGCCTGTCGGCGCTGTTCATCCTGGTGGCGCTGGGGGTGTTCGTGCTGATCGGCTCGGCGCTGTACCGCCAGGTCGACCGCAGTCTCGACCTGTTGCCGGCGGCCGAGCTGGATGCACGCTTCAGCGTGCTTGAGTCCACCCTCAACCGCTTTGGCACGCCCGAGCACTGGGCCAAGATCAACAACAAGCTCAACCTGCTCAGCGAGGAAGACAAGCGCATCCGCTTCTGGGTGGTCAGCAGCAACCCGGCCTACGAATACGGCCACCCCAGCGAACTGATCCGCGCCTTCGCCGAGGGCCCGCAAGGCATGCGTGACCTGCACCTGCCCGACCACCTCTACCCGTACAAGGTGCTGATCAGCGAACTGCCGGCCCTGGGTGAACGCCCGCCGCTGCGCTTTCTGATCGGCATCGACACCGAAACCTTCTGGCAAGCCCAGCACAGTTTGCTGGTGGCCATTGTCGGCCTGGCCGTGCTCGGCGTGCTGCTGGCGTCGGTGCTGGGTTACTGGGTGGCGCGCATCGGCCTGCGGCCGTTGCTGGCACTGTCCAACGAGGCCCAGGCGTTGGCACCGCCGCGCCTGGACGGCCGCTTGCAGACGCAGAACCTGGCACCGGAACTGGCGCAGTTCGCCGGCGCCTTCAATGCTGCACTGGACCGGGTCAGCCAGGCCTATTCGCGGCTTGAAGCCTTCAACGCCGACGTCGCCCACGAACTGCGCTCGCCGCTGACCAACCTGATCGGCCAGACCCAGGTCGCCCTCACCCGCGGGCGTAGCGCCGAGCACTACTTTGAAGTGTTGCAATCGAACCTGGAAGAACTGGAGCGCCTGCGCAGCATCATCAACGACATGCTGTTCCTCGCCAGCGCCGACCAGGGCAGCAAGGCCACTGCCCTGACCCAGGCGTCGCTGGCCGAGGAAGTGGCCACCACCCTCGATTACCTGGACTACATCCTCGAAGACGCCCACGTCAGCGTCACCGTCAGCGGCGACGCCCAAGCGCCCATCGAAAAGGCCCAGCTGCGCCGGGCATTGATCAACCTGCTGAACAACGCCGTGCAGCACACGGCGCCGAACCAGGTGATTCGCGTGCATATCGAGGCGGGCCCAGAACAGGCCTGCATTGCCGTCAGCAACCCAGGGCCGGCCATTGACGATGCGCACCTGCCGTTGTTGTTCGAGCGGTTCTATCGCGTGGATGCGGCGCGCAGCAACAGTGGCGGCGGTAACCATGGATTGGGCCTGGCGATCGTCAAGGCGATCGCGTTGATGCATGGCGGGGAAGTTTTTGTGCGTAGCGCGGCCGGCGCCAACACCTTCGGCATCCGATTGCCAATCCTCAAGCCTGCGCAATCCGTGTAGGAGCGGCCTTGTGTCGCGAAAGGGCTGCGCAGCAGCCCCGGCGATCTTCGCAATGGCACAAATCCTGAGGCCGCTGCGCGCCCTTTTCGCGACACAAGGCCGCTCCTACAAACAGCGGGCAAGCTGTCTAGTACGGCAGTTTGCGGCCAAGGTCCAATTGCTTTTGCAGCGATCATTACTTTTTTCGCAACAGTGCTTATCGCCAAAGATGCTGTTTCCAGGGCATTAAAGGGACTAACTTTACCCCCGTCCTCATAGCACTTGCCCCGCAAGAAGGTAGTTTTAAAAATGTCCAACAGTATGGGTATTGCCAGCGTTTTCGTTCTGTCGTCCCTGTTGTTGTCGCCCCTGGCCATGGCCGAAGAATCCCCGGCTTTCGTAGCGCGTACTGCAGAACTTGCCGCTGTTCACCAAGACTCCCGCGAAGCCCTGGCACACAAGGCTGACGCCGGCAAAGACGCGGAACAGACAGCTTCGAAAGTTTCCAGCGACGCCAATGCCGATAGCTGATCGCGCGTCGCACCCGCTCCAGTTTTCCCTTGGCTACGCCATGGGCACCGTGGGTGCCGATATGTTAGCCTTTTAAAGCCGCTGCCGATCAGCGGCTTTTTTTATGTGCTCCAACTATCAGCCCCGCCGTAACGTATTCCTATAAAAAGACGCACATTCAAAAATAAAAACTGCCCCACCTCCAGACCAAAGGAGCTAGTACCGGTGCCTTCCGCGTTTCGTTTTACCCCGCTGTTCATTGCGTTGACTGCAACGATCCCCTTCGCCGCCCAGGCAGATGAAGACAAGGCTGATGGCTTCATCGAAGGTTCGTCTTTCAACCTGCATTTCCGTAATGCCTATTTCAACCGCGACAACCACAACGCCGGCGTGCGCGACACCCGCGAGTGGGGCCAGGGCGCGGTCGCCCGTTTCGAATCCGGCTACACCCCGGGCGTGGTCGGCTTCGGCCTCGATGCCCATGCCATGCTGGGCCTGAAGCTCGACGGCGGTGGCGGCCATGCCGGCACCAGCATCCTGCCCGAGCACATCAAGGACAACGGTGAGCTGGGCGCTGCCCCGCACTCGTTCTCCACCGCCGGTGCAGCGGTCAAGCTCAAGGCGTTCGACACCGAGCTGAAAGCCGGTGACCTGTTCATCACCAACCCGGTGATCGCTGGCGGTGAAACCCGCATGCTGCCGCAGACCTTCCGCGGTGTAAGCCTGACCAACCACAGCGTCGACGGCCTGCTGCTCGAAGGCGGCCAGGTCAGCTTCACCCACCCGTACAACCAGAGCGGCCACCGTCGTATCGACACCTACTACGGCGATATGGACGGCCAGACCAGCAAGCACCTGAACTGGGCCGGCGCGTCGTGGAGCGGCACCGAGAACATCACCACCCACCTGTACGCGGCTGAGCTCAAGGACGTCTGGAACCAGTACTACGCCGACTTCGACTACACCTACGTGGTCAACGACCTGGTCAGCCTCAACCCGGGCGTGCACTTCTATCACACCCAGGACACCGGCCAGGCGCTGCTGGGCAAGATCGACAACAACACCTATAGCCTGCACTTCACGGTCAACGCCGGTTACCACAGCGTCACCGCCGCCTACCAGCGGGTCAACGGCAACACGCCGTTCGACTACATCAACCTGGGCGACAGCGTGTACCTGGACAACTCGCGCATGTACTCGGACTTCAACGCCCCGAACGAGCGTTCGTGGAAGCTGCAGTACGACTACAACTTCGCCGGTATCGGCATCCCAGGCCTGAGCACTTCGCTGTCGTACTCGCGCGGTGAGGCGGACCTGACCAAGGCCACCCAGGACACCAGCCACTACAACTACTACCGCGCCGATGGCAAGAACGCCATGCACTGGGAGCGGGACCTGGACGTGAAGTATGTGTTCCAGGAAGGCGACCTGAAGGATCTGGCGGTGCAACTGCGCTACGCCACCCACCGAGGCAGCCAGGGTTATGCGTCGATCGACGACAACAGCGACAACGATGAAGTACGGGTGATCGTCGATTACCCGCTAAACATCTTCTGATCCCTGTGGGAGCGGGCAAGCCCGCTCCCACAGTAAAACTCACTGCAACACGATTCCGTCGGACAAATGTTGTCCGACAATCCGCGCTTCCCTAGAATGTCGCCCGCCGCAAATGGCCCTGCCTCAGCAGTAGCGCGCATGCCCACTCGATCTCCGCGTTTCGCACTTTACAGGTCGCACCCCGAGCTGATCCTCAACCTGGGCAGTTGCCTTGCCGTGCTCGCCATTGTGGCCATCGTCAGCTACCTGCTGGCCCGCGAGCGCGACAGTGTCGAGCAATCGGCGATCCGCTCCTCGAACAACATCGTCCAGTTGATCGAAAGCGACATCCTGCGCAATGTCGAACTCTACGACCAGTCGCTCAAAGGCCTGATCTGGGCGGTCAGCCGCAAGGAGCTGCCAGAGATCGCCGGTCCCCTGCGCCAGCGCCTGCTGTTCAATGAAGCGTTCGTCGACCGCAAGCGCGGCGATGTGCTGTGGCTGGACAAGCAAGGCAATGTGGTCGGCGATTCCACCAGCCCCATACCGCGCAAGGCCAACTTCGGCGACACCGGCGTGTTCCAGGCACACCTGCGCAACCCGCACCTTGGCTTGCTGGTCGGCCCGCCGTTCAAGGCCAAGCTGGGCGGCCTGGACTGGTGCATCAGTTTCAGCCGGCGCATCAATGGCCCCGATGGCGAGTTCGCCGGGATTGCCGCCGGCGCGCTGCGTCTGTCGTATTTCAGCGAGTTGTTCCGCCGCCTGGATATCGGCGATGAAAGCAGCATCAACCTGTTCAATACCGATGGCCAACTCCTTGCACGGGAACCTTCAGGCCCACAAGACCCGGCAATCGGCACCTGGTATGGCCAACGCCCCAACTTCAAGCGCATTCTCAGCGCGCACAGTGGCAGCTTCACCGCCCGCTCTGGCAGCAGCCCGTCCCAACGCATGTACACCTTTGCCCGGGTCGCCGACCTGCCACTGATCGTGCTGGTGGTGCATTCCGCCGACGAAGTGTTCCAGTCATGGCGGCGCACGGCGATTCTGGTCAGCGTCGCCACAGGCGTGCTGTGTATCGGCATTCTCTGGCTGACCTTGCTGCTGGGCCGTGAACTGCGCCGCCGCCACGAAGCCGAACAAGGCCTGGCGACCCTGGCCGCCACCGACAGCCTGACCGGCCTGGCCAACCGCCGCCGGCTGGACCAGGTACTGCGCCAGGAATGGTCACGCGCGCAGCGTAACCGCAAGCCGTTGGCGGTCCTGATGGTGGATGTGGATCATTTCCGGGCATTCAACCAGCGCCATGGCCACGCAGGGGGTGACCACGCGTTGCGCGAGGTCGCCAGCACACTGGAGCGGTGCATCCGCCGCCCGGCAGACCTGGCCGCACGCTACGGTGGAGAGGAGTTTCAGGTGATCCTGCCGGAGACCGAACTGGCCGGCGCGCTGTTACTGGCCGAGCGCGTTCGCGCCCAGGTCGAGGCGCTGGCACCGTTTGCCGACGACGCTCACTCGGTGACGGTGAGCATAGGCGTCGGGGTCTACATCCCCGGCACCCAGCAAGACCTCGCACAGGTCCTGGGTGCCGCGGACGAAGCGCTCTACCGGGCCAAGGCCAATGGCCGCAACCGGGTCGAGGGGCCGTTGGACTAGGAACGGGCGCGGGCGGCGTTGCGCAACGCCTTCACCTGGTCGTGGTTACGCTGCACGCCCTGCAGTTGTTTCTCCACCAGCGCATAGCTCTGATCGCTGGCCATGCGGCCCAGCTTGACCAGTTTCTCGCGGGCTTCCTTGTAGGCCTTGAGGGCATGGTCTTCGCCGCGCTCCACTTCATTGAGCACTGCCTCCTCATCCTTGCCGGTGACCATCGACTTGAGGTTGACCCAGCCACGGTGCAGGTCACCGCTGATGCTGGTGGAGGTTTCCGGGTCGCCGCCCAGGCGGCGCACTTCGCTCTGCAGCTCAGCCGCCGCACTGGCGCATTCACCGGCACGCTGAACGAAAAACGCCTTCAGTTCGGGGTTCTTCACATCATCGGCCGAGGCCTTGAAGCCTTTTTCGCCGTCCTTGCTGTACTCGACCAGGTCGTTAAGGACATCGATCACGTCTTTGTTGGGGTTGCTCATGGCACGAACTCCTTGGCAGGTGATAGTCACCTGTACCGGAGCAGCCTTCATGCCAAGCCATGGCTTAAAAATAAGTTATTTAAAATCAATAAGTTAAATAATATCGAGCGAAGCCTGAAAACGGCGTTATGCATGATTGCCGCTTGGGTGCTCGTGCAGATTGCAGTATGGTCGGTGCACATTCACTGCCAGGCTTCGTCGATGAAACCGGAAATGCTCGAACTGCTGGTTACCCGCACCATGCCCTTTGGCAAATACCAAGGGCGAATCATTGCCGACTTGCCGGGGGACTACCTGGCCTGGTTCGCACGCAAGGGGTTTCCAGCGGGGGAACTGGGCGGGTTGCTGGCCTTGATGCACGAGGTCGACCACAACGGCCTGGGCGATCTGCTGGTGCCGTTGCGCCAGAAGCACTTGCGCTAGCCTGTCATGGCCCTTCGCGGCTAAAGCCGCTCCTACAGGTGTAACGCTAATTCGTGCAGGAGCGGCTTTAGCCGCTCCTACAGGTGTAACGCTAATTCGTGCAGGAGCGGCTTTAGCCGCGATGAGGCCGGCAATGCCAATGAAAGGCTCTAGCCTTTAGCTGGCGCCACGGCCAACTCCACCCGCTCGCTCTTCTTGATCACCGCATACACCACTGCCGTCACCAGGCTCCCCGCCACAATCGCCAGCAGATACAACAGCGCATGGTTGATCGCATTGGGGATCAGCAACACGAACAACCCGCCATGCGGCGCCATCAGCTTGCAGCCGAAATACATCGACAACGCGCCGGTCAAGGCGCCACCGGCGATGCTCGCCGGGATCACCCGCAGCGGGTCCTTGGCCGCAAACGGGATCGCCCCTTCGGAGATGAAGCACAGCCCCAGCGCCAACGCCGCCTTGCCCGCCTCGCGCTCGCTCTGGGCGAACTTGCGCCGGGCGAGGAAGGTGGCGATGCCCAGGCCGATCGGCGGTACCATGCCAGCGGCCATGGTCGCTGCCATCGGCGCATAGCTGGAGGACGCCAGCAGCCCCACCGAGAAGGCATAGGCGGCCTTGTTGATCGGCCCGCCGAGGTCCACGCACATCATCCCGCCCAGCAGCAAGCCGAGCAGGATGGCGTTGGTGGTGCCCATGCTGTCGAGGAAGTGCGTCAGCCCTTCGAGCATCGCCGCCACCGGCTGACCGACCACGTAGATCATCACCAGGCCGGTGAACAGGCTGGCCAGCAGCGGGATGATCAGGATCGGCTTGAGCGCATCCAGGCTGCTTGGCAGGCGCGCCCAGCGGGCGATGGCCTTGGCGCTGTAGCCAGCGAGAAAGCCGGCGACGATGCCGCCGATGAAACCGGCACCCAGGGTGCTGGCCAGCAGGCCGCCGATCATGCCCGGCGCCAGGCCCGGGCGGTCAGCGATGGACCAGGCGATGTAACCGGCAAGCAGCGGCACCATCAGCTTGAACGCCGCCTCGCCGCCGATCTGCATCAGCGCGGCGGGCAAGGTGCCCGGCTCCTTGTAGGCTTCGATGCCGAACACGAACGACAGGGCGATCAGCAAGCCACCGGCCACCACCATCGGCAGCATGAACGAAACCCCGGTCAGCAAGTGCTTGTAGACGCCGGTTTTCTCAGCCTTGGCGGGTGCTGCCGATGCAGCATCCGCGGCACTTTCGACCTTGGCCTCGGCCAAGGCCTTGTCCAGGGTCGCACGCGCCTGCTTGAGGGCAATACCGGTGCCGCAACGGTAGATACGCTTGCCGGCAAAGCGTGCCGTCGGCACCTCGATGTCAGCGGCCAGCAGCACGACATCGGCATCGGCAATGGCCTGGGCCGACAGCGGGTTGCGCGCACCCACCGAACCCTGGGTCTCGACGGTGAGCTGGTAATCCAGCTGTTGCGCCGCCTGCTGCAAGGCTTCGGCCGCCATGAAGGTATGCGCCACGCCCGTCGGGCAGGCGGTGACCGCGACAATCCGTACAGCCGCCGAAGGCACCGCGCTGACCGGTTGGGCAGCCAGCACTTCGGCCTTGCCCGCCGCCTCGTCGAGGAAGCCCTCTCGGTCGGCCAGGGCCTGCGCCGGGGTACTCTGGTACAAGCGCTTGCCGGCGAAACGTGCGAGGTCCACTGGGCCGGTGGCGACCACCAGCACCCAATCGGCCTCGGCGATCTGTGCGGACGTCAGCTGGCGCTCTGGATGCTCGGCATCCTGTACTTCGACACTGGTGCTCCAGCCGCGGCGCTGGGCGGCAGCCGCCAGCAGGCGGGCACTGAGCACGCTGGAGACCTGCCCGTTGGGGCAAGCGGTGACAATGGCGATGTTCATCGGCAACCCTCTTGTTGTTCTGTCAGTTGCACGGCGGCCTCCAGCTGCGCGAGCTGCTCGCGGTCGCAGATGCCGAAGCCGACCTGGGTCACGGCCTGAGCGGCGATGGCTGTGGCGCGGCGCAAGGTCTGCCGGGGGCATTCCGCCGCCAGCAGGCCGTGGACCATGCCGGCGACCAGCGAATCACCGGCGCCTACGGTACTGGCAATGCGCACCTGGGGCGGGCGCGCCTGCAGCGCCAGGCCGGCGGCAAACCAGCTGACGCCCTGCTCGCCCGCCGAAACCACCACATGCTCGACACCACTGGCCAGCAGTTGCCCGGCAGCGGCGCGCTGCTCGGCGGCAGTCTGCACGGCCAGGCCCAGCACTTCGCCCAGTTCCTCGGTATTGGGCTTGACCAGCCAGGGGGCACTCTGCAGGCCGGCACGCAACGCGTCGCCACTGCTGTCGAGGGCCACCTTGAGCCCTTGTGCCTGCAACTGCTCGAGCAGTTGGCGGAACCATTCGGGGCTGATTCCACGTGGCAGGCTGCCCGCGACCACCACCGCGTCGTGCCCGGGCGCCACTTGCTGCAGACGGTGCAACAGCTCGGCGCGGGCGGCTTCGTCGACCTCAGGCCCCTGGCCATTGATGTCGGTGACCCGACCATCGGCCTCGACCAGCTTGAGGTTGCTGCGGGTTTCACCGGCCACCCGCACGAAGCAGTCGGCAAACCCGCGCCGGGCGATCAACGCCTCGAAGGGTTGCGGGTTGTCGCGGCCCAGAAAGCCCCCGACAGTGACGCTGTGGCCCAGGTCGGCCAGCACCTGGGCCACATTCAGGCCTTTGCCCGCAGCGTGGCTTTGCTGGGCCTGGGCACGGTTGACGTGGCCTGGGCGCAAGGCGTCGAGGCTGACGGTGATGTCCAGCGCCGGGTTCAGGGTCAGGGTGAGGATCTTGGCCATCAGTAACGCTCCACCAGCGCGCGAACCGCCGCGGCGCTGTCCTGTTGCAAGGCCTCGCGCGCCAGGGCGCGGGCCGTTTGGTGATCAGCCTGGCGCACCAGGGCTTTGACTTCGGCAATGCTGCGGGCGGCCACGCTCAGCTCGTCCACATCCAGCCCCAGCAGCACGGCCACCGCCTGCGGGTCGGCGGCCAGCTCGCCGCACACGCCCACCCACTTGCCCTCGGCGTGGGCCGCGCGCACGGTCATGTCGATCAGGCTCAGCACCGCCGGGTGCAAGCCGTCGGCCTGGGCAGACAGGCTCGGGTGACCGCGGTCGATGGCCAGGGTGTACTGGGTCAGGTCGTTGGTGCCGATGCTGAAGAAGTCCACTTCGCGGGCCAGCTGCGGCGCCAGCAAGGCGGCGGACGGCACCTCGACCATGATCCCGACCTGCAGGTCGGCGACCGGGATTTCCAGGCGCAGGCGCTCGACCATGGCTCGCGCCTCACGCCATTCGTGAATTTGCCCGACCATGGGGAACATGATGCGCAGGGGCCGCTGATCGGCGGCGCGCAGCAAGGCGCGCAGCTGGTCTTCCATGATCTGCGGGCGCTGCAGGGTCAGGCGCACGCCACGCACGCCGAGGAACGGGTTTTCTTCGGCGGCGATCGGCCAGTACGGCAACGGCTTGTCGCCCCCCACATCGAGGGTACGCACCACCAGCGGCCGGCCGCCGAGGCCGTCGAGCACACGGCGGTATTCGGCTTCCTGGGTCACTACATCGGGTGCCTGCGAGTGGGCCATGAAAATCAGTTCGGTGCGCAGCAGGCCAACGCCTTCGGCGCCCTGCTCCACCACCTTGTCGATGCCGCTGCTCTCGCCGATATTGGCGAACACTTCGATGGCATGGCCATCGCGGGTCACTGCCGGTTCATGGCGCTGGGCCCAGGCGGCTTGCAGGCGTTGTTCGCGCAGGTCGCGCTCGGCCAGGGCCCGTTGCAGCTCGTCGGCGGGCGGTGCGACGCAGACCACGCCGCGCTGCCCATCGAGCAACAGCGGTGTGCCGGAAGCAAGCAGCAGGATCGCCGGGCCGGCACCGACCACCGCCGGAATGCCCAGGGCACGGGCGACGATCGCGCTGTGCGCAGTGGCACCGCCGTGGGCAGTGACAATGCCGGCGACACGGGCCGGGTCCAGGCGGGCGACATCGGATGGGCCGACCTCGCCCATCACCAGCACATAGGGTTGCTCAGGCTCGGCCTGAGCCTGCACGCCGCACAACTGGGCCAGCACCCGGCGGCCAATGTCGCGCAGGTCGGCAGCACGCTCGGCCAGCAGGGCATCGTGCAGCGCTTCCTGCTGGCGCGCCGCCGCTTCGATTACCGCCATCCAGGCCGCCGCCGCACTTTCGCCCTGGGCCAGGCGGGCGTCGACATCATCGCTCAGGGCCGGGTCGGCGAGCATTTCCTGGTGGGTGACGAAAATCTCGCCAATCGACTTGTCGCTGCGCTGCACCAGCGCCTGCAATTCGCCATTCACGGCATCCAGTGCGGCGCCCAGCTTCACGCGCTCCTGGGCGGGCGACTCGCCGCGCAGTGGATAATCGATATCGCGCTCGACGCAGACATGCGCCGGCCCGCTGGCAATCCCCGGCGATGCACTGACGCCCTGGATACGGCTGCCCGCGGCGGGTGCCTGGACTGCCACGGCGGTGCCGGCGGCGTCCGCGGTGGTGGTCTGAACCAGCGGCTCGACCTCTTCACCCAGGCCTTGCTGGATGGCGGCCAGCAGCACAGGCAAGGCATCGCCGGCAATCGACGGTTCAGCGCTCAACTCAAGTTCCTGGCCACGGCGGGCGCCGAGGCTGAGCAACTTGCTCAGGCTCTTGATCGACACCGCTGGCTGCGCGCTGTCGAGCACCCGCACACGGATTTCGCCCTCGAAGCCCTTGGCCAGCTGCGCCAGGACCTTGGCCGGACGGGCATGCAGCCCATGCGGGTTGGCCAGCACGATCCGCGCACTGGGCCAGTCAAGCGGTGCCTCTCCGCCCAGCACTTCCAGCACTGCGCGGCTGCTGGTGGCCTGGTAGAGCGTTTGCCCACGGCCTTCGATCAGAACTTCGCACAGGCGTTCGAGCAGCGCCTGGTGGGCCGCGCCGAGGCTGGCCAGGCAGAACAGGCCATTGAGCGGCTGGTCGCGATAACGCAGGGGCTGCTGCGGGGTGATGAAGGCAAGGCCGGGTTGGCGCACCTGGCGCTCGCTGTGCAGCCACCACAGGCCCTCGCCCAGTGGCAGGGGGTCGGCCTGTTGCAGCACGGCAGCGAAGCCGCTGTCGACACAACCGGCGCGCTGCAGCAGGCGGGCACCCCGCCAGGCCAGCTCATCGAAATCTTCAGCCGGCAGGTTCAGGCCGACCAGCTGCGCGTCCAGCGCCAGTTCCTGCGGCGCACCTTGCAGCAGCTTGAGCAATGCCTCGGCAGAGCCGGCCCGGCGCAATGCCTCGGCCAGGTCGGTTTCACCGAGGGCGCGGGTCAGCAGTTGCAGCAGACGCAGGTGTTCATCGGAACGGGCGGCGATGCCGATGGCCAGGTAGACGATCTGGCCCTCGCCCCAGTCCACGCCGTCGGGGAACTGCAGCAGGCGCACGCCCGTGGCGAACACCAGCTCGCGGGTCTGCGGGGTGCCATGTGGAATGGCGATGCCCTGGCCAAGGAACGTCGAACCTTGCGTTTCACGCGCCTGCAGGCCCTCAAGATAACCTTCGGCAACCAGGCCGTCGGCCACCAGCTGATCCGCCAGCAGGCGCAACGCCCCGGCCTTGTCGGCGGCCTTCTGGCCCATGGCTATCTGCTCTTTGGCGAGCTCGAGCATGACCTTCTCCTTTTGCAGCCCCAGCTTGGTTTTGATGCCGGGTACTGAGGTATTGTTGTGATATTCACAGAATCAGCCAGTTCGACAGCCGTGCATGCATGGCTGTCGAGGCAGAAAAATTAATAGCTGAAACGTTTAATCTGACCAAGCGGCCACGTTACTCGATAATCTTCCGAGGAAAAAGCCCCATCCTGTCGGACAATTGCGACAATGGTCGCCTGCGCGTGGCGGCCAACCCGGGTCAAACTATCCGGTTCTGGTTCCGTAGCCAGTCCCGGTAATAACAAGGAAAATTCGGTGAAACTCAGCGATATCGCCCGTCTGGCCGGTGTGTCAGTGACCACTGCCAGTTATGTCATCAATGGCAAGGCCGAACAGCAGCGCATCAGCAACAGCACTGTCGAGCGGGTGCGCGCGGTGGTCGAGGCCCATGGCTTCACCCCCAATCCGCAAGCGGCTGGCCTGCGCAGCCGGCATACCCGTACCTTGGGCTTCATTCTCCCGGATCTGGAGAACCCCAGCTATGCCCGCATTGCCAAGCAGCTCGAGCAAGGCGCCCGCGCTCGTGGCTACCAGCTGCTGATCGCCAGCAGCGATGACCAGCCCGACAGTGAGCGCCAGCTGCAGCAGCTGTTCCGCGCCCGCCGTTGCGATGCCCTGTTCGTCGCCAGCTGCCTGCCGCCGGAGGACGACAGCTACCGTGAGCTGCAGGACAAGGGCCTGCCGGTGATCGCCATCGACCGGCGCCTCGACCCGGCACACTTCTGCTCGGTGATCAGTGACGACCGCGATGCCAGCCGCCAGCTGGCCGACAGCCTGCTGGCCACCGCGCCGAAAAGCATCGCGCTGATCGGTGCCCGCCCGGAACTGTCGGTCAGCCAGGCCCGCGCCGGTGGTTTCGACGAAGCCATGCAAGGTTTCGGCGGCGTGGTCCGCCGCTATCAGGGCGAAGGCTTCAGCCGTGAATGCGGGCAACGCCTGATGCAGCAGCTGATCGACGAACAAGGCGGCTTGCCGGATGCCCTGGTGACCACCTCCTACGTGCTGTTGCAGGGGGTATTCGATACTTTGCAGGCGCGCCCGGCCGATTCGCGCCAGCTGCACCTGGGTACCTTCGGTGACAACCAGTTGCTCGACTTCCTGCCACTGCCGGTCAACGCCATGGCCCAGCAACACGGCCTGATCGCCGCCACCGCGCTGGAACTGGCCTTGGCCGCCATCGAGGAGAAGCGCTACGAGCCAGGCGTGCACGCCATTGGCCGGACCTTCAAGCAGCGCATCACCGCGGCCTGACCATGCGCCTGATCGACACCCACACCCACCTGGACTTCCCCGACTTCGACGCCGACCGCCCGCGCCTGCTGGCCAACGCAGCGGCGCGTGGGGTGGAGCGCATGGTGGTGCTGGGGGTGTACCAGGCGAATTTCCAGCGGGTGTGGGACCTGGCCTGCGCTGAAGGCAACGTGCATGCGGCGCTGGGGCTGCACCCGGTCTATCTGGAGCAGCATCGGCCGGAGCACCTGGCGCAACTGCGCGAATGGCTGGAGCGCCTGCATGGCGACCCACGGCTGTGCGCGGTCGGCGAGTTCGGCCTGGACTACTACCTCGAAGCGCTGGACAAGGCACGCCAGCAGGCGCTGTTCGAAGCCCAGCTGCAGATGGCCTGTGACTTCGAACTGCCTGCCCTGTTGCACGTGCGTCGCAGCCACGCCCAGGTGATTGCCACGCTCAAGCGCTACAAGCCGCTACGGGCGGGGGTGATCCATGCCTTTGCCGGCAGTTACGAAGAGGCGCGCGAGTACATCAAGCTCGGCTTCCGGCTCGGCCTGGGCGGTGCAGCGACCTGGCCGCAGGCGTTGCGCCTGCGCAAGACCCTGCCGCGCCTGCCGCTGGAAAGCATCGTGCTGGAGACCGATTCGCCAGACATGGCCCCGGTGATGTTTGCCGGGCAGCGCAACAGCCCGGAGCATCTGCCGGAGATTGCCGCGGCGCTGGCCGAGGTGATGGGCATCGAGGCCGAGGTATTGGCTGAAGCCAGCAGCCGAAATGCCTGTGAGCTTTTCGGCTGGTAGTGCCGCCCTTAGACCCTGAACGCCCCGATCAAGCGCTTCAACTCCACCACCTGCGTCGACAGCACCCGGCTGGCATCCTCGGTCTGGCAGGCCCCATGGGTAGTGTCCTGCGCCGCCCGGTTGATCGCCACGATGTTGCGGTCGATATCATGGGCTACCGCCGTCTGCTGCTCGACTGCCGCAGCAATCTGCTGGTTCTGCTCGACGATGCCGCCCACCGCCCCCAGAATATTGCCCAGCGCCTGCTGCACCTGGCGCGCTTCATCGACAGTGCCCGCCGCCATCTGATGGCTGCTGCCCATCGCCCGCACCGCCTGCTCCACGCCGTCGCGCAGGCGCTGGATCATCTGTGCGATCTGCGCGGTGGAGTCCTGGGTACGCCGGGCCAGGGTACGCACTTCATCGGCCACCACGGCAAACCCTCGTCCCTGCTCACCGGCCCGCGCCGCTTCGATGGCCGCATTCAACGCCAGCAGGTTGGTCTGCTCGGCAATGCTGCGAATCACCTCCAGCACCTGGCCAATGGCCTGGCTGTCATCGGCCAGCCGATTGATCGCCAGCACGGTCTGGTCGATTTCCTCGGCGAGGCGACCGATGCTGTGTTGCTGGCTGGCCACCAGGGTACGGCCATTGGCACTTTCCAGGTTGACCTGCTGCGCGCCATTGGCCGCTAGCGCGGCACTGCGCGCCACCTCCTGCGCGGTGGCGCTCATCTGGTTCATCGCCGTGGCAACCTGCTCGATCTGTTCGCGCTGGCCACTGACCGCCTGATTGCTCCGCGCCGACACGGCCAGCACCTGCCCGGCCTGCTCTTCGACGGCCACCACGGTACGCCCGACCTGGTCGATCAGGCTGCGGATCCGGCGCACGGTTTCGCTGAAACCCTGGCCCAACTCACCCAATTCATCACGGCTATGGGCCTGGAAGCTGACCGTCATGTCGCCCGCGGCCACTTTGTCCATGGCACCGCCCAGCCGGCGCAAGGTAGCTCGGGTCGAGACATAGAAGCCGCCATACAAGTACAGGATCAGCACGAAGACACCGGCCAGCAGCGCGCCCAGGGCGAGCATGCGCAGGCGCTGCTCGGCCAGGCGCTCCTGCAACTGCCCCTGCAGGTGCGCGAGCACAGCGTCGTTGAAGCGATAGGTCTGCGCCATCAGTTCGCTGACCTGCTGATAGAACGCCGGCCAAGGGGTATCGAGCGTTTCCGCCACCACCACCTGCTCCTCGAACAAAGACGCAGCCTGCCTGACCGTGGCCTGGCTGGTCGCTGCCGCGCCCGCCAGACGGGTCTTGGCGGCCCGGTCCGTGGCCAAGGCATCATCCAGCCGCAAGGCATAGTCGGCACCCAGGCGATCGAGGCGCTGCAGCAGGTCTTCGAAACGGGCACTGCCAGCAGAGTCGATGAACCCCCGCCCCAGTGCAACGGCGCCCATGGCACGGCCCTCGCCCAAGGCCTGGGTGACCTGCGCCGTGGCAACCCCAAGCAGTTCGCTCAACTGGCGAACCGAAGCCTGACTGTCCTGGCTCAGGCCGGACTGGCTGACCACCTGCTTGCCCAGTATCTGGGCCTGGGCCAGCAATTTGTCGAACAGTGCAACCTTGTTCTGCAGCGACGATTCTGCCCGGGCACTGGTAAAAGCGCTGGCCAACTCTTCGAGTTTGCCTTGTGGTACCGCTTCATCCCCTTGCAGCGTGTGCAACTGCGCCTGGACCTTGTCCTGCAACGCAGCGATACGCGCCTCCAGGTCCCCGGCCTGGCCCGACTGGCCGAGCACGGCATTGACCTGCAACAGGTTGCCCAGCGCCTCCAGGTCGGCGCGCAGGGTCAGGCTGTCCGTCAGCGGGGCAATGCCCTGCAACTCGGCGCGGGTGGCATGGAACTGCTGGTAGGCATCGCGCACCAGATAAAAGCTGGTGGCCAGCATGGGCAGGAAGAACAGGACGCTGATGAGGCTGAACTTCTGGCCGAAGCTCAGCCGATTCATCAATGCGATGGCCGGGTAGAGCAGACGCTTCACGGGGCACCTCCATGGATTCTTGTTGTTCTGCAGAGATAGCACTAGGCCACTTGTATAACGCAGATCGAATCGGAGGTTTGTAACTTAAGGTTAACCGCTGCCCGCTCCTACACCAGCACTGTCCACAGGGCGAATCCTGCATACCACAACACCGCACAGCGCAGCAGCAGCTCCCACAGGCTGTCCAGCCGCCCCAGCCCGCGCTGCGGGTCTTCTTCCTCGGGGATGTCATCGGCGATGCGCCCGACCCTGGCCACCAGGTGCCCGGCGCTGATGTGCCAGTTGAGCAGCTCGTGCAGCATCACCCGCGTCACCGCAACGAAATTGCCGACCAGCGCGAAGCTCAGGGCGAGCATACGCACCGGCAGCCAGTCCATGATATGCCGCAGCTGTTCGGCACGGGCCTTGAGCGCAGGCTGGCGGCTATGCTCGCCTGTCAGCGCCAGCAGGCGGTAGGCCAGCGCCGCGCCAGGGCCAAGCACGAAGTACCAGAAGATCACCGCGAAGAAGCTCTGGTAGGCCTGCCACAACAGGTAACCCTGCACACGCACCAGCAGGCTGTGTGGTTCGTCGGCCGCCAGGCCCAGGTCGCGTTCGGCCACATGCAGCGCGGCCTGCTCGTCGCCACGCCGCCACGCATCGCGGAATGGCCCGAGAGAAGCCTTGGCATCGCCGCGCCCCAGGCTGTAGATCAGCACCAGCAAGTGCACCGGCAGGGCCAGCAAACCATAGGCCACCGGGTCCAGCACGTGCAGCAGCAACACCAGTACCGCCACTGGCGCCAGCACCAGGATCGCCAGCGTCCACCAGGGATGCACCTTGCCGCTGCGTTCCAGGCGCACCAGTTCGCCCAGAAAGAAACCGTCCCGTTGAACCTGATGGCGCAGCGCAGAGAATTTCTCTACCCACAGCGCCAGTAACAGCACCAGAAAACTCATGCGTTGTCCTCGTTGTCCTTCACGGCCTTGCGGTAACGCGCCCAGTCGAAAGCCGGGCCGGGGTCAGTCTTGCGCACCGGGGCAATGTCGCTGTGGCCCTGGATGCGGTCGAGGTCGATCACCGGCCAGGCGGCCTGGATCTGCCGGGTCAGTTGCTTTAGCACGGCGTACTGGACATCGGTATAGGGCAGATCGTCGGTGCCTTCCAGCTCGATCCCGATGGAAAAGTCGTTACAGCCCTCGCGACCGTCGAAACTAGACACGCCGGCATGCCAGGCACGGTCGAGCAACGACACGAACTGGGTCACCGCTCCGTCACGCTCGACGAACAGGTGCGCCGAGACGGTCAGGTGGCTGATGCTGGCAAAGTAAGGGTGTTCGTCGGGGTCCAGGCGGTTCTGGAAGAACTGCTGCACCTTGCCGCTGCCGAAGCAGGCCGGCGGCAGGCTGATGTTGTGGATCACCAGCAGGGAAATCGCTTCACCCTCCGGGCGGGCGTTGAAGTTCGGCGAGGGGCAGTGGGTGATTCCGATTCCGTGGAACCAGCCAGTGGCACGGTCCAATTGCATGGGGCAGATCCTGAAAAACACCGGTACAGGGCTGCAGTATGCCCTGCGCGCAGGCCGCAGTGCATGTGAATGATTGCAATGCCGTTGGCTCAATGCACCTGTTGCTGACGCAGGCCTTCGAGCACGGTTTCCAGTGCCCGCTCGAACAGCAGACCATCATCCAGCAACCGCGCCTCGCCTCGGCGCAGGGCCTGCGCCAGGCCGACCGTGTTCCATTCGCGCACCTTCATCCCGGTGCGGTTGGCGAAGACCAGCCGGTCGCTGCTGTCGATGCGCGCCACCAGCTTGCAGCGCAGTGGCTCGTCGTCATCGAGCATTTCCACCCAGGTACCGATCCGCAGGCGCTGCACCAGGCGCAGCTCTGGCGCTTGCTCATCGAGTTGAAGCAGCGGTGCGCAGGCGGATTCGTCGGCCATGGCCAGCACGATGTCCTCGGCCACCAGGACTTCAGCCAGCTCATCGCTGCCAGCTGGCTGTTCGGCCCCCGCACACGCACGCAAGTGCAGCTGCTCCAGCTGCAGGAAGAACTCGCGGGTGGCCGCCGAGTCCAGCGCCACGCTGGCCAGGCCGTCACGCAGGGCCTTGAGCAGGCCTGGCACCTGTTGCAGCAACACTTGCGGCTGTTGATGCGGGGCAATGCTGGCGAGCAAGGTATCCATGGTCGCCAGTGCCTGCTGCCAGGCTGGGGACGCTTCGCCCTGCTTGAGCCAGGCCAGCAGCAGCACCTGGCTCCAGGCCTGAACGAGCATGTGCACCACCACTCGCGGCAGCGCGCGACCACCTAGACGCTGGTTGAGCACCTGCTGCACCTGCTGGCGGGCTTGCAAGGCACGGGCGCGCCCTTCTTCGGCATCGCGTGTGCGCTGCTCCAGCAGCTCGTTGCGCCGTCGCTCGTCCAGGCTGAAGGCGAGGAAATCCTCCAGCACCTCGGCAAACAGCGTGGCATCTTCGGTGAAATCATTGAGCAGGCGCTGGACGATGCGCTCCACGCGCAGATGCAAACTGTCGCGCAGGCCTTCACTGCCGGTTTCCCAGCCGATCGCGGCAGCGGCAATCTCGTTGAGCAGCCGCCGCGCCGGGTGGCTGGCACGGCTGAACAGGCCTTTGTCCAGCAGCGCCACCTTGAGCAGCGGGATGTGCAGGCGAACGATCAGCGCGCGCAGGCTCAGCGGCAGGTTGTCGTCGGCGGCGATGCAGGCGAACAGCAGGCCGACCAGGTTGATCATGTCCTCGTCGGCGCAGGCGATACGCCGGCGGGTACCACTGCGCACGCTGACCCGCAGCAGCAGCTGTTCAAGTTGCTGGCCCAGGTCGAAGTCGTCATCGTCGATCGTGGCCGGCACGTAGTGCTGCAGGTGCGAAAGCAGGCGCAGCAGGTCGGCAGTGCTGATCGGCTGAGCGCTTGCGACGGCTTGCAGGCGCGGGGCTATACGGCCCCGGCACGGCGCCAACAGGCCTTCCAGCGAACGCATGAAGGCGTGCCCGGCGCTGTCTGCGCCCATGGCATCTGACTCAAGGTTGGCCGACACCCGTCGCGCGCTCAGGCGGCGGTCTTCGGCGCGCCGCCGCGGCGCCGGCTGCAGCTCAGGCATCACGCCCGCAGCGGCCAGCAACTGGTTGGCTTCAACGTAAAGCACGTCGATGTCACGCAGCACATAGCGCTCGAACAGCTTCAGCAGGATCAGCTTGACCCGCAGGCCCACACCCAGATTGCGCCCGGCATCGAGGAAGTAGCCACACAGCGCAGCAGGCCCGAACGGGTTCTGCTGCTCGTCGAAGCTGCGCGCGAGCAGGCATTGCAAGCGCTGGCCCAGTTGCTCGAGGGCGACGCCATCCCGCGACAGCACCCGCGCGACCATGCCGTCGACGGCGACGGTGCGCTCCATTTGTGCCTTGTTTTTTGCCCCCAGCTGGCCCAGCGGGTCGAACTGGCCAATCCGGGCGAAGGTGTCGTAGAAGATGTCGAGAAAGCCGCGCTCGATATGCTTGCGCTTCAGGCGCAGGTCACGCATGGCCTCGAAGTACAGGTTCTGGTCGAAGCGGTCGGCCGCCCGGTCGGCCATTTCGAACAGCGTGTCGTCGGCATTGTCGAACAAGGCCTGCAGGCCTAGGCGCAGCTGCAGGGCGGCTTTGTCACGCACTTGCAGGAGCAACACCGGAAGGCAAGGCAAGGGCGTGCGTGCGCCTCGATCGATGGCCGCCGCCAGGGGCACCACCTTGCCTTCTTTATGCATCCCGGACTCCTTGCTGGGTAATGTATTCGACAGGGCGAAAAATCGTCAAAGCTATGACGCCAAATGTTAGGCGCCATTATCGGTAAAAATACCGACAGCTGCCAGCACTCTTCACTGGCGGGCAAGTGACTCTGTTTACGGGCAAATGCTCATCTGACCCGACCAATGGTCACCTGCAAGGCAAGCTGTACACGGCCCAGTCCCCCTGCCCTATAATCGCCGGCATCTAGCTTGTGGAGCCGACCATGCCGAACCTACGCCTTGCCGACCTGACCGCCGAGATCGAAGCCAATGTGCGCCGCGCACTGCTGGAGGACATCGGCAGCGGCGACATCACCGCGCAGCTGATCCCGGCCGAGCGCCTGGCCAAGGCCACCATCATCACCCGCGAAGACTGCGTGATTGCCGGCACCGCCTGGGTCGATGCCGTGTTCCGTCAGCTCGACCCACGCGTGGCCGTGCACTGGCAGGTGGCCGATGGCGAGCGCGCCACCGCCAACCAGCCGCTGTTCCACCTCGAAGGCCCGGCGCGTTCGCTGCTCAGCGGTGAGCGCAGCGCACTCAACTTCCTGCAGATGCTGTCAGGTGTGGCCACCCGTGCGCGCTTCCTCGCCGACCTGGTCGAAGGCACCCAGGTGCAGCTGCTCGACACCCGCAAGACCCTGCCAGGCCTGCGCCTGGCGCAGAAGTACGCCGTCACCTGCGGCGGCTGCCACAACCACCGTATCGGTCTGTATGACGCCTTCCTGATCAAGGAGAACCACATCGCCGCCAGCGGTGGCGTGGCCGAGGCCGTGGCGGCGGCGCACCGCATCGCCCCGGGCAAGCCGGTGGAAATCGAAGTGGAAAGCCTGGATGAGCTGCGCCAGGCTTTGAATGCTGGCGCCGACATCATCATGCTCGACGAGCTGAGCCTGGATGACATGCGCGAAGCAGTGCGTATCACCGCTGGCAAGGCCAAGCTGGAAGCCAGTGGCGGGGTCAACGAAACCACCCTGCGGGTGATTGCCGAGACCGGCGTCGACTACATCTCGATTGGCGCCATGACCAAGGATGTAAAGGCGGTGGACCTGTCGATGCGCCTGAGCCTGTGAACAAATCGCAGGCATGAAAAAACCGGCCAGATGGCCGGTTTTTTTGTGGGGGCGCTTTGCGCCCCCGGCGATATCAGCTTAGAACGAGGCGTTGGCCAGGCCGTCCAGGTAACGCTCGACGTCCAGTGCTGCCATGCAGCCGGCGCCGGCCGAGGTGATGGCCTGACGGTAAACGTGGTCAGCCACGTCGCCGGCAGCGAACACACCTTCGACGTTGGTGGCGGTAGCGTTGCCTTCACGGCCGCCGTTGACCACCAGGTAGCCGTCCTTGAGGGTCAGCTGGCCTTCGAACAGCGAGGTGTTCGGGGTGTGGCCGATGGCGATGAACACGCCGTCGACCTTGATTTCGTCGCTGCTGCCGTCGTTGTTCTTCAGGCGCGCACCGGTCACGCCCATGGTGTCACCCAGCACTTCGTCCAGGTTGGCGTTGAGCTTGAGCTCGATCTTGCCTTCGGCGACACGGGCGTTGAGCTTGTCGACCAGGATCTTCTCGGCGCGGAAGGTTTCGCGGCGATGCACCAGGGTCACCTTGCTGGCGATGTTGGCCAGGTACAGCGCTTCTTCCACGGCAGTGTTGCCGCCGCCGACCACGGCGACCGGCTTGTTGCGGTAGAAGAAGCCGTCGCAGGTGGCACAGGCCGAAACACCCTTGCCCATGAATGCTTCTTCCGACGGCAGGCCCAGGTAGCGGGCGCTGGCGCCGGTGGCGATGATCAGTGCGTCGCAGGTGTACTTGCCGCTGTCACCCTGCAGGGTGAACGGCTTGTTGGCCAGGTCGACGGCATTGATGTGGTCGAAGACGATTTCGGTCTCGAAACGCTCGGCGTGCTCCTGCATGCGCTGCATCAGGGCCGGACCGGTCAGGCCGTGGGGGTCGCCCGGCCAGTTGTCGACTTCGGTGGTGGTGGTCAGCTGGCCACCCGCCTGCATGCCGGTGATCAGCAGTGGCTTGAGGTTGGCGCGGGCGGCGTAGACCGCGGCGCTGTAACCGGCAGGGCCGGAACCAAGGATGATGACGCGCGAATGACGTACTTCAGACATGTCGAACTCCTGTCGAGCGGGCCGCAGGGGCCGCCAGCTGGAAATTAAAAAGGACCCACGCAGCACTTGGGGAAGGCTACAACGCGCAGGTCCAGAAAGCGGAAAGTTGAGCGCACTGTAGCGAGGTGGCAGAGATTAAGGAAATATCCTTCGACAATCCACCTCATAGGCATCCTCTATCTGCGAATTTCACCTGGGCTAACGCCCCTGGCACATTTGTTACAGCCGGTTTCTTCATGTCCGCCTGCCTTTCGTCGGCGCGGCAAACTCGGTAAGGTCAGCGCGTTTTCCCTTCTCTGCGGAGTGTCCCGATGCAAGCCCCTGTCCTCTCCGGCCCCCAGTACCTGCGCGAAGGCCTGAAACTGGTGCTGAGCCCCAACCTGCGGATGTTCGTGCTGCTGCCGCTGGCGATCAACCTGCTGCTGTTCGGCGGCCTGATCTACTTCGCCGGCCACGAGTTCAGCCTGTGGCTCGACGCCCTGATGCCGACCCTGCCCAGCTGGCTGAGCTTTCTTTCCTACATTCTCTGGCCACTGTTCGTCGCCTTGCTGGTGCTGATGGTGTTTTTCACCTTCACCCTGGTGGCCAACGTCATCGCCGCGCCGTTCAATGGCTTTCTCGCGGAAAAGGTCGAAGTGGTCGTGCGCGGCCAGGACCCGTTCCCGGCGTTCAGCTGGGGTGAGCTGGTGGCCATGGTGCCACGCACCTTCGGCCGCGAGATGCGCAAGCTCGGCTACTTCCTGCCGCGGGCCATCGGCCTGTTCATCCTGTCGCTGATCCCGGTGGTCAACGTGGTGGCCGCGCCGCTGTGGCTGATCTTTGGTGTGTGGATGATGGCCATCCAGTACATCGACTACCCGGCGGACAACAACAAGATGAGCTGGCAGGACATGCTGGCCTGGCTGCGGCAAAAGCGCTGGCAGTCGATGGGGTTTGGCGGGATTACCTACCTGGCCTTGCTCATTCCGGGCGTGAACGTGCTGATGATGCCAGCGGCGGTGGCGGGGGCTACGTTGTTCTGGGTAAGGGAGCGAAACTGATTGGGCGAGGGGCTGCTGGGCAGCCCCTTTCTCAGCGTGCTCTATTAAAAATCGGAGAAACTGTAGGGTTTTAGAGGTGACAACTGGGAGAGCAATATCAAATGCTCCACTGCATTTACCTTTTGTAGATTTTCAAGTTTGCTTAGCCCACCAAACGCTAGCGCCGGAACAAAACCGTACATCTCATCACACCCAAGGACACCTAAACTTTTCTTTGCAGGCTCGAAGAAATCTCCAAAATCATTGGACTCCCGCTCCATCAAAAGAAAGAAACCCTCCACCTCCCTATCCATATCCTCTGCATCAAACTCATCAACAGTACCGCAATAGCTTGAAGTAAAGGCTGTGATTTTTAGTGAGAACCCGGAATTTTCACCGTACAAATAGAGGTCGCCAAAAGCGCCGCGGGCAATGATGTGATATGTATCTCGTCCTTCTAGCGCAGTGCCCTCAATGAATGAGGCAGCCACGCCCTCGTAGTCTTGAGGATTGACTGTCCAAAAAATCCCATCACCATATCCGCACCAGCCGTGCTCGGCCCAATACTCCAACATCTTTCTAGGCAACTTACCTCTGTAGCGCTCTATGCTAGAGGGAGGTACCTCTTGCCTGAATATAGGCTCGCCCATTTCCTCTATGAAAAGTGAGTAAACTTCGTCCATGTTCGCGCCCCTTAGCTTGTTAGCACTTATGCAATTTAACATTCAAAAAACCTGAGACACCACCCTCTTTAGATTGCTTTTCGACTGATTGTATTAGCTCACCCACCCTGCTTTTCCACTGGGGACCGATAGTGGAGTTTACTTGCCTATCACCAAAGTCAGAAATATAACACCCCTACCACCGGCGATTAAATCTGGATTGTGCAGCGCTGCAAGCGAGGACATTGTTTCTTTCGCCTGTCTTGCTGAGAGTTTTTTCGCCTCAACTGGGCTCATATCCTTAGACAGTTCGCCATAAGCTCTTTTTCTCAAATCATCATAAAACTTCCTTCTTGCGTTTTTCGCAACCTTCGGATCGCGCGCTTTGGGATTGGCGACATTTTCCAGAAACTCTTCAACTGTGAGCCGGTTCAGTCCATCCTGCTGGCCTTTTAATTGCCGCTCAAACTCGCCATGCTTCGACGCCGGTAATTTGTCCGCCTTGAAACACGCCACCGTATGCAGCGGCATGCTACCGGGCTTGCCTTTGGTTGGATCCTTGTCTTTCCCCGCCGGCCGGTTCGGCTGCGCAGGCTGGGGCTCACCCACCGCCCCCTTGCGCCGCTCCGGCACCTGCAGGTCCGGCCGTTTCTTCAAAGCCTCCTCGTGCTTGAGCATCCACTGCCCAATCCGCGCGCCTTTCTTGCTGGCGCCCATCTCCTGGGCAAGCACACCCGCGTTGCCACCCCTGCGGGTGAGGTAGGACACCATGGCACCCAACAGCAGCATCACCACTTCCACATGCCCCGTGGCAATGAAATGCGCTGCCTGGTCAATAGCAAACGGGTTGTCCTGGCTGAACGCGTTCAGCCCTTCTTCACCCCGTGTGCCTTCCCAGGCGATGCCGATGCCGTCCAGGTAGTACTCGCCGATACGCGGCAGGCCGTCGACGAAGAACTCGGCGAGAGAGGCGATGCCCAGTGCGCCGAGAATCCAGCCGCTGACCTTGAAGCCGATGGCAGTGCCCGCGACGCCACCGGGAATGGCTCCGGCACCTCCCGCGAAAGCACCGATGCCGGCACCGAGCAGTCCGCCGGTGAGGGCGCTGCCGGCGACGATCATCGCCATCTGCTCGGCGACGCCGATCAGGTCGTTGAGGATGCTTTTGATGTCGAGGTCGGCGAAGCGCTGGCGCAGCAGGTCGCCGGCTACCCATTCCGCCTTGTGGAACGCGCGCCGGACGGTGTCCACGCGGCGCAGGTTGAGGGCCAGTGACGGCACCTGTTCGTTGAGGTAGGTACGGAAATGGGCGCCTCCCTGATAGCCCATTTCATCGGTGATGCGTGTTTCGATATCGCGCCAGGTGGGCACGATGTGCCAGAGCAGCATGTGGCGTCTCCCTGCCAGTTTTGTGCAGGGGAAATCACATCATGGAGCGGAATCGGAAGTTCCTGAGTCAGCTGTAGGAAATGTCTATTCCGTTACTGGTGGGGTCGAGGCTTTGAGAGACAACTGCACTCGCCAAATTTTCTGCAACAGAGACGTATTGCGATTGGACGAGCGGCATGGCCAGTTATCTTGAGGGCTCTGAGCGAAACGGCAACTTAACTAAAGTCAACTAACGAACCTACTAATCTATAGGTGTTAGTCATGGCCAATATCAACGGTAACGATGCCGCCAATACCCTGATAGGCACCACATCGGCAGACACCATCAATGGATTGGGCGGTAACGATACGCTGCAGGGGAATGCGGGAAATGACATCCTCGACGGCGGTACTGGCAATGACCGACT
The DNA here is from genome assembly GCF_044749405.1 of Pseudomonas sp. NPDC089422. Classification (NCBI taxonomy): domain Bacteria; kingdom Pseudomonadati; phylum Pseudomonadota; class Gammaproteobacteria; order Pseudomonadales; family Pseudomonadaceae; genus Pseudomonas; species Pseudomonas sp. NPDC089422. The sequence goes on along the minus strand of NZ_JBIVHW010000003.1, from coordinate 172,637 downwards.
TATCGGTGGCCGTGGCAACGATGTGTACCGCTACGGTCGCGGCTATGGCAACGATGTCATTGACAATTCGGGCGGCGCCGCCAGCGATGTCGATCTCATTCAACTCACCAACCTGAATGCCAACCAGATTCGCCTCACGCGGGTTGGGTTTGATCTGGTGCTCAGCGTATTGACGACCGGCGAAACCCTCACTGTCAGCCAGTGCTTCCTGGATGCGGACCATGCCCTCGAAGGCATCGTCTTTGCCGACGGTACGCGCTGGGGCGTCGCAGACGCCTTGGCAAACCTCTATTACCTGCCTGTCACACCTACGGATGGCGCGGACATCATCAACGGCAACCCCACCGACGACACGCTGCTCGGGCTGGGTGGCAATGACCAGCTGTATGGCAATTACGGCAACGACACGCTGGACGGTGGCAGCGGCAACGATCTGATGGTGGGCGGGCAAGGCAATGACACCTACGAGGTCGATGCCGCTGGCGATCTTGTGGTGGAGGCAGCCGGTGGTGGCGACGACCTGGTGCGCGCCAGCATCAATTACACCCTGGGCAACAACGTTGAGCGCCTGACACTGACCGGTGATGCCAACCTCAATGGCTCGGGCAACGGGCTCGATAACACCTTGACGGGTAACAGCGGCGACAACCGCCTCGATGGCGGTGCAGGCAACGATGTACTGCTGGGTGGCGATGGCAATGATGTGCTGCTCGGCGGTGCGGGCAATGACCGCCTGAATGGCGATGGGGGCAATGATACGCTCGACGGCGGTGCCGGGAACGATACCCTTGCAGGCGGCGCCGGGGATGACATCTATATTGTCGATCAGGCTGGCGATACCGTCACGGAGGCGAATTCAGCAGGCAGCGACACGGTGCGCAGTTCGCTCAACTACACCCTTGGGGCCAATCTCGAGAATCTGGAACTTACCGGTAGCGCAAATCTCAACGGAACCGGGAACAGCCAAGACAATCTGCTCACAGGCAACAGCGGCAACAATCGCCTCGATGGAGGCACGGGCAACGACGTACTCGCTGGTCGCCGGGGCAACGATACCTATATCTATGGCCAGAATTACGGCAACGATCAGATCGACAACAGTGCCGGTGCCACAAGTGACGTCGATACCCTTCAACTGGTCGGCCTCAACAGCAACCAGGTGCGTTTCGTTCGCCTGTCAAGTGATTTGCAAATGCAAGTGCTTGCCACGGGCGCGACGCTGACCATCAAAGGCTTCTATCTGGGCAGCGACTTCGAGATAGACCAGGTTCGCTTCGATAATGGCGTGACCTGGAATAACGCAACGCTCAAAGCTGCGGTGGTTCCACCACCGAATGCTGCGCCCTCCTCGACCAATGATAACCAGACCACTCTGGAAGATACCGTTTTGCTACTGGGGGCGGGTGACTTCGGCAGCTACACCGACCCCGAGGCAGCGCCGCTGGCCAGCGTCAGAATCACCAGCCTGCCAGGTGCGGGCAGCCTGCAGTTCAAAAGTGGCAGCACCTGGATCGCGGTGGTGCAGGACCAGGTCATCAGCAAGGCCAACCTGGATGCGGGTAACTTGCGGTTCGTGCCGGCTGCCAATGACAACGGCAACGGGTACGCGAGTATTGGTTTCAAGGTGAGTGATGGCCTGGCGTTCTCGGCCAATGCCTACACCTTGCGTATTGATGTGACTGCAGTGAACGATGCGCCCACGGTTGCCAGCCCGATCGTTCTGCCCGATGGCACAGAAGATCAACCCTATCAACTGACTACTGCGCAATTACTGGGCACCGCCAATGACGTAGACAGCGGTGACAGCCTGAACGTGCAAAGCGTGAGCGTTGCAGAGGCCGACGGCACGGTGAGCGCCAATGCCGATGGTAGCTGGACCTTTACGCCGACGAAGGACCGCTTTGGCGTGGTGAATTTTGCCGTAGTGATCGCCGATCAGGCCGGAGCGACTGTCAGTACCAGCGCCAGCCTTAATCTGCTGGAAGTGCCAGATGGCCCAACGGCAGTGGCGACGGTAGTGGCGCTTGCCAGCGACAGTGGGGTGATTGGAGATTTCATCACCAACGTCGAGCTACAAACGATATCCGGTACGTTTACCGGAAGCCTGAACGATGGTGAACGAATCGAGGTGACAGCCAACGGCGGCGAGACCTGGGTTACCGCAGTGGTCGATGCGGGGGGGCATACCTGGAGTGCCGAAGGGGTTCACCTGTCCGTTGGACAGAATGAACTGATCGTAAGGACGATCAATGCGCTAAGTGAAGTAAAACCAGGTATTGGGCACACCTACCAGTATGACTTCACGGCAGATAATGGCGGTGACCTGCGGCTGCTGCTGCCAGACAATCAAATCAATGGAGCAGAAAAGCACGCAGTTGGCTACAGCATTGAAGGCCTCGATACCGATGCGACGGCCGCTGTGGTGTTCCGCGACAGAAGCGGGCATCAGGTTGTGGGGGCTGGAGGCGTTGCGGACCTTTCAACATTAGATGATGGGCCGATCGGCGTGGTATTGACGGCAACCGATGTAGCCGGAAACGTAGCGACACGAGTCGTACAGGGCGCAGGGGGCGGTGTAACAACCCTGAGCTTTGACAATATTTCAGTTGGCAGCAACGTAACCACTCAATACAGCGGAGTCACATTTAGCGACGCGGTAGTAATAAGTTCCCAACCTGCCTTCCCCGCACATTCAGGTACGCAGCTGGCCTTGAGCGAGACTGGCTTTATTGAAATCTCTTTCAGCAGCTCCTTGAACGCGATAAATAATGTTAGCCTTTACGTAACAACCATGGCAGGTGGATCGGCACTGGCTTATAGTCCGGGGAACGCTCTTATTGCCAATACTTCTATTCCTCCAGGCAGCAACGTATTTATATCACTTACATCAAATATAGGTTCTATCGCCAAGGTAGTCATCGACGGTGGCTTTGACCTGACCTCCATCGACGATCTTACTTATGAGAGCATACCCGGCCCCGCTCTGGTACTGGACAGCTCAGCCGATCGCGATGAACCGTTGACGGTCCTGATCCCTGACACGTTGATCGGTGCTGCACAAAAAACAGCAGTCCCCTATACGATTACCGGGCTTGATGGCGATGCAGTCGCGACCGTCACCTTCAGCGACGGCACTCACTCGATTATCGGCAGCAATGGCATTGTTGATCTGTCCGGGCTGAATGATGGCCCTGTATCGGTCGTCATCACCGCCAACGATTCGTTCGGCAATTCAGCAACCGGTGTCGGCAGCCAACTCCAGCTGGACACACTGAGCCCTACGGCAGTTGCCACCGTTACGTTGCTGAGTGACGACACCGGGCTGGCGGGGGACTTCATTACCCACATTCGCAACCAGGCGGTCAATGGCAGCTACACGGACGTACTGCACGATGGCGAGAAAATCCAGGTGACTGCAGATGGCGGCAACACTTGGATCGACGCATCGGTGTTCCCCGAAACGCATGCGTGGTCGGCACTTGTCGACCTTGTCGATGGCGACAACAGACTCGACGTGCGGGCTATCGACATGGCCGGCAATATCCTTGCCGGGGTTGGTCATGCTTACACGCTGGATACAAGCGCTGATAGTGGACAGCTCGCCGATGTAACTTTCCCCGACCAGCAAATCAGTGGGGCTGAACAGGCGGCGGTTGCCTACGTGTTGTCGGGCGTGGATGAAGATGCCACTGCTGCCGTGAGCTTCCGCGATGGCGCAGGTCATCAGGCCGTGGGGGTAAATGGGGTGGTTGATTTGTCCGCATTCCAGGTCGGACCGGTCGCGGTAACACTTGCAATCGAGGATATTGCCGGCAACTCGCTGACTCGAGAAATAAGCGGTTTTGGAACGACGACCACTGCAAATTTCGACACTATCAGTGACGAAGTTGCAGTAACCAATCAATACCAGGCTCAGGGCCTAAGGTTCGAAGGCACGACTGCATCCAATGCTGCGATTCTGGGTTTCTCAGCACACTCAGGTACACAAGTGGCTTACGCCCCGTTTGGGCTGATGACTATAACTCTGTCTATAGCGGATGTAAGAACCGTCTCAGCTTATGTAACAGGCCCTGCTGATGTTGGAATTTTTGCCTATGACTCGAGTGCCAATCTCGTTGGACAATCGGTACTTTCTGCCAATGCCCCATCAAACACCTTGCTTTCAGTTACCTCCGCAGGTCTGCCGATTGCAAAAGTGCTGATACATGACGGCGGTGTTTCATTCGCCGTTGACGACCTGTCATTCACCGCCGGCACCGGGCTGACCATTGAGGCGGGGTCGAACGCCTTGGTTGCCACAACCACTGAGCATGATATCCATCAAATTATCGGCGACGATAATGACAACGTTCTGCTGAGCACCGAGGCCATCGATTCATTCACCGGAGGTGCGGGCAACGACACCTTCCAGTTTGCGCAACTTCCAGGGTTGACACCCGACCAGATCACCGACTTCACCCAAGGCAGCGACACACTGGCCCTCACTGCCGGTATCTTCGACCTGCACGGCCAAGCCATCGGTGACACATTGGCCAATGTCACGGGCCCAGGGCATGAGGCCGCAGGAGCCCAACTGGTATTCAACCAGGAGGATCACACGCTCTACTACGATGCTGACGGTGTCGCCAACAACAACTCGGTAGCGCTTGTAACGCTGGCTGGCGTGAACAGCTTGGCGCCTGGAGATCTAACGTTGATCAGTTGAATACGAGAAATCGGGCCGCCAGGCGGCCCGTGCTTCAGTGGCTCAACTGGCTGGAAAACTGCCCCACCGCATCCACCACCTTCTTCGCCCCTTCCTGGATCTCGACGATCACCCCACCGGTGTCCGCCGCCAGTGCCAGCCCCTGCTCGGCCTGGCGCTTGCTGGTGTCGATGATGTCCACCGCCGCCTGGGCCAGTTGCTCGTTCTGCTGCACCACCTTGGCAATCTCCTCGGTGGCGCTGCTGGTGCGCGAGGCCAGCTGCCGCACTTCGTCGGCGACCACGGCGAAGCCACGGCCCTGCTCGCCGGCGCGGGCGGCTTCGATGGCGGCGTTGAGCGCCAGCAGGTTGGTCTGCCCGGCGATGTCGCTGATGGTCTTGATGATGGCGCCAATCACCTTGGACTGCCTGTCCAGTGCCTGGATACCCTCGGCAGCGTCCTGCATGGAGCCTTCCAGCCCACGCATCACGTCCACGGTCTGGGTCACCACATCGGTGGCCTTGCGCGCGCTGCTGTCGGTCTCCAGGGAGGTGTTGTAGGCAATGTCGGCAGCCTGCGCCACCGCCTGCTCCTGATTGACCTGATCGGTGATCACGGTGGCGAACTTGACCACCTTGTACAGCACATCGTGGGCATCGAAGATCGGGTTGTAGGAAGCCTCCAGCCAGATCGTGCGGCCATGGGCGTCGACTCGCTTGAAACGGTCGGCCACGTATTCGCCACGGCGCAGGTTGTCCCAGAATGCCTGGTAGCCCGCCGAGTTGGCTTCCTCCGGTTCGCAGAACATGCGGTGATGCTTGCCACGCACCTGTTCCAGGCTGTAGCCCACCGTCTGCAGGAAGCGGTCGTTGGCAGTCAGCACCTCGCCATCGAGGTTGAATTCGATCACGGCGGTGGAGCGCATGAGTGCCTTGATCAGGCTCTCATGCTCACGGGAGGCTTCAATGGTGCGGGTCAGGTCGCTGGAGTGCATGGAGAAATGCCTGATCCGCCCGTCGACAGTCTTCACCGGCTGCAGGATGGAGCGCAGCCAGGCTTCCTCGCCGTTGCCGCGCAGCAGGCGGAACGCGCCGTTGAGGTGCTCGCCACGGGTGATGGCATTTTTCATGCGCTGGTAGAAATCGAGCTTCTTCACGTGCGCCGGCACAATGTCTTCGATGTTGCGGCCAATCAATTGCTCGGCACGGTAGAGCATCTCGCTCTCGAAGTTGCCGTTGACCTGCTCGATGCGCCCCTGGGGGTCGAGCTGCAGCACCAGCATCTCGCTGTCGAGGCTGCTCTTGACCTGCTCGACGGCCATCAGCTCTTCGCGCAGTTGCTGAATTTCTTTCTTGAGTTTGCTGTTGAACATCACCGCACTCCCGGAGCGCATCAAACCGATTCGGATGCATCTTCATCGGCTGCGCCGCGTGCTGCTTGAGCGCCCTGCAAAGAAATATTCACACAGGCGAAACTGCCGGAAATCAGGCGTCACCTGCGCGTCACAAGGCTGTCATGTGAGCGCAACGCAGCAGGTGGACACTTTTTGTCATGAATACACCTGCCCTACGCATCTGCCTTGTCAGCGAAACCTTCCCACCCGAAATAAACGGTGTGGCCAATACCCTTGGCCGCCTCAGCGAAGGTTTGCGACAGCGTGGCCACCAGGTGGAAATCGTTCGCCCACGGCAAGCCAACGAGGCACCGGCGGACGATGACCAGGGCCTGTTGCTCTGCCGCGGCTGGGCACTGCCCGGCTACCCTGGCCTGCAGTGGGGCGAGGTGTCGATGCACAAGCTGTTGCGCCGCTGGCGCCGGCAGCGCCCGGACGTGCTGTACATCGCCACCGAAGGGCCATTGGGCCTCAGTGCCCTGCGCGCTGCGCGGCGCCTGGGGGTTGCCGTGGTCAGCGGCTTTCACACCAATTTCCCGCAGTACTCCGGCCAATACGGCCTCGGTCTGCTGACGCGCCTGCTCACCCACTACCTGCGCTGGTTCCATCGGCGCACCGCCGCCACCTTGGTACCCAGCGTCAGCCAACGTCTGGAGCTGGAACGTCGCGGGTTCGAGCGCCTGGCGCTGATGGCCAGGGGCGTCGACGCCTGCCTGTTCAACCCCGCCCGGCGCAGCCAGGCGTTACGCGAAAGCTGGGGGCTCGGCACGAACGACATCGCCGTGCTGCACGTCGGGCGCCTGGCAGCGGAAAAGAACCTGACACTGTTGCAGCCCTGCCTGCACGCCTTGCAGAAAACGTATCCACAGCGGCGCCTGCGCCTGGTGGTGGTGGGTGATGGCCCGCAGCGGGCCACCCTCGAACAGCAGATGCCGGATGCAGTGTTCTGCGGTGCCCAGCGCGGCGAAGCGCTGGCCGAACACTACGCCAGCGGCGACCTGTTCCTGTTCCCGAGCCTGACCGAAACCTTTGGCAACGTGGTGCTGGAAGCCATGGCCTCGGGCCTTGCCGTAGTCGCCTACGACGAAGCCGCCGCGGCCCAGCACATCCGCCATGGCCACAGTGGCGCGCTGGCCATGCCTGGCGACCAGTGCGCATTCATCGATGCCGCCTGCTGGCTGCTGGAAGAAAGCGAAACCCTGCGCCGGGTCCGCCTGAACGCCCGCCAGCACGCCAGCCGCCAAGGCTGGCCGGCGATCGTCGAGCAATTCGAGTCGCACTTGTTCAACGCCTGCCACACGACGCCTGCCGGCAGCCAACCGACCGGCTCCGCGCTGGCGATCAAGCCAGGGTCGTCAACGCCTCGCGGCTGAACGGCAAAACATCCGCCTCACGCCCTTCGCGCACCTTTTGCGCCCATTCAGCGTCCACCAGCAGGGCACGGCCAACCGCCACCAGGTCGAACTCTTCGTCAGCCAGTCGGCGCAGCAGGCCTTCCAGGCTGGCCGGCTTGGCCACCTTGTCGGTGGCGACCATGAACTGCAGGAATTCGCCATCGAGCCCGACGCTGCCGACGGTGATGGTCGGCTTGCCGGTGAGCGTGCGAGTCCAGCCGGCCAGGTTGAGCTCGGAACCTTCGAACTCTGGCTCCCAAAAGCGCCGGGTCGAGCAGTGGAAGATATCCACACCCGCCGCCGACAGCGGTTCGAGGAATGCTGCCAGTGCTTCCGGCGATTCCACCAGACGTGCGCTGTAGTCCTGCTGTTTCCACTGCGAGAAGCGGAAGATGATCGGGAAGTCCGGCCCCACGGCAGCGCGCACGGCCTGGACCAGTTCGATGGCGAAGCGCGAACGGCCGGCCAGGTCACCGCCATACTCATCGCTGCGGCGGTTGCTGGCCTCCCAGAAGAACTGGTCGATCAGGTAGCCGTGGGCGCCATGGATCTCCACGCCGTCCATGCCGATGGCCTTGGCATCGCGGGCCGCGTCGGCAAAGGCGGCGATCACGTCACGGATATCGTCATGGGTCATGCCATGCACCAGCACCTGGCCGTCCTTGACCTTCTCGCTCGGTCCATAACCCGGCACGCTGGCGTCCGGCTCGGTGCCCAGGCGGCGCACCGTGCCGACGTGCCACAGCTGCGGCACGATACGGCCACCTTCGGCATGCACCGCATCGACTACCTGCTTCCAGCCAGCCAAGGCATCTTCACCATGAAAACGCGGCACATTGGGGTAGCCGTTGGCGGCCTTGTGCCCGACCGTGGTGCCTTCGGTGATGATCAGCCCCACGCCTGCCGCGGCACGCCGGCGATAGTACTCGACCACGCCGGCGTGCGGCACGCCACCGGGGCAGAAGGTACGGGTCATGGGGGCCATGACGACGCGGGTCGGCAGCTCGAGCGCGCCGAGGGTGAAAGGCTGGAACAGGGGGTTGCTGGGCATGGGGCGCTTCCGTCTGGGGAGGAAATGCGCCTGAGGTTAGGGGGTGCGAGGTGCTGGGCCCAGCATTATTGATTTGAGTGATTCTGTTGTATCGCCGGGGCGCGTAGCGGCCCCGGCAAAAGTCAGTTCAGGGCTTTCTCGATGGCTTGCACTATCGATGGATCATCTGGAGCGGTACGCGGGGCAAAGCGCGCCAGCACCCGGCCATCCTTGCCCACCAGAAACTTCTCGAAGTTCCAGCTGATGTCCCCCGGGAACTCGGCGCCCTCGCCCGCCAGCAGGCGATACAGCGAGTGACGCTGCGGCCCGTTGACCTCGAGCTTGGCGCCCAGCGGGAAGCTGACGCCGTAGTTCAGGCTGCAGAAATCCTGGATTTCCTTTTCGCTGCCAGGCTCCTGGCCGGCAAACTGATTGCAGGGCAGGCCCAGGACATTGAAGCCCTTGCCCTTGAATTGCTGATGGAGCTTTTCCAGCGAGGCGTATTGCGGCGTCAGGCCGCACTTGGAGGCGACATTGACCACCAGCACCACCTGGCCCTTGAACGGTGCCAGGGGCAGGTCCTCGCCGTTCAGCGCCTTCAACGTCAGGTCGTGAAATGCACTCATGATGAATCCCCTCTCAGGTTCCCGGTTGCCGCTGGGGGCAAATTGCGCCCACTAAAAAGGCGCTCTTCCAAGCCGCGCACCTCCCGCGAGGGAGGCATGCCGGCTTGTCCGAGCGCCTGGCGACTTTCTGAGCTTAGCGCAGAAAATCAGTGGTGATGGCCACCTTCACCGTGGATGTGACGGTGAGCGATTTCTTCTTCGCTGGCGTCACGCACGTCGACAACCTTGACCTTGAAGTTCAGGCGCTGGCCAGCCAGTGGGTGGTTGCCGTCGACAGTGATGTCGTCGCCGTCGATGTCGCGGATGGTGACGATCTGCATCTGGCCGTCCGGCGCCGAAGCGTGGAACTGCATGCCGACTTCCAGTTGGTCGACGCCTTCGAACAGGCTGCGGTTCAGGGTGCTGACCAGCTCGGCCAGGTATTCGCCGTAGGCGTCTTCCGGCTCGATGGCAACGTCCAGCTCGTCACCGGCTTGCTTGCCTTCCAGGGCTTTTTCCAGGCCTGGGATGATGTTGGCGGCACCGTGCAGGTAGACCAGCGGCGCGCCGCCGGCGGAGCTGTCGATGGTCTCCCCGGCGTCGTTGGTCAGGGTATAGTCGATGGAGACAGCCTTGTTGGCGGCGATCAGCATGGGGCAAGACCTTTTGCAAAAGTATGTAGAGCGGACAAGTGTAACCAAGGCATCGCCCGATTGCGACCGCAGCGCGGACCAGGGGCGACCCATCAGTCGGATCACCGGCTTCCACCAGGACGAAGAAGGCCACTGGGTGGTCGAGCTGTCCTGCGGCCACACCCAGCACCTGCGCCACCAGCCACCGTGGCAGGCACGCCCGTGGGTGCTCGATGCCGACCAGCGCGCCGAGCGCATCGGCCAGCCATTCGCTTGCGGCTGGTGCGCACAAGGGGCCGATAGCGCTACCCTTGGCCGTTGATTCCTTGCACCGCTTATTTCGAGAAGCACGCATGCAGACATTTTTCATTGCGCCGACCGACTTTGGTGTCGGCCTGACCTCCATCAGCCTGGGCCTGGTCCGCACCCTGGAACGCGCCGGGCTCAAGGTCGGTTTCTTCAAGCCGATCGCCCAGCCTCACCCCGGCGACACCGGCCCGGAGCGTTCCACCGAACTGGTCGCCCGCACCCACGGCATCAAGCCACCGGTGCCTCTGAGCCTGGCCCATGTCGAGCGCATGCTTGGCGATGGCCAACTGGACGAGTTGCTCGAAGAAATCATCCGCCTGTACCAGCAAGCCTGCATCGGCAATGACGTGGTGGTGGTCGAGGGCATGGTGCCGACCCGCCACGCCAGCTACGCCGCACGGGTCAACCTGCACCTGGCCAAGAGCCTGGATGCCGAAGTGATCCTGGTCTCCGCCCCGGAAAACGAAGTGCTCAGCGAGCTGTCCGGTCGGGTCGAGCTGCAGGCTCAACTGTTCGGCGGCCCACGCGACCCGAAAGTGCTTGGGGTGATCCTCAACAAGGTGCGCACCGACGAGAGCATGGCCGACTTCGCCACCCGCCTGCGCGAGCACTCGCCACTGCTGCGCGGCAATGACTTCCGCCTGCTCGGCTGCATTCCCTACCAGCCTGAGCTGAACGCCCCGCGCACCCGCGACGTGGCCGAACTGCTCGGCGCCCAGGTGCTCAACGCTGGCGACTACGAGCAGCGGCGGATGAACAAGATCATCATCTGCGCCCGCACCGTGGCCAATACCGTACCGCTGCTGACGCCGGGGACCCTGGTGGTGACCCCGGGCGATCGCGACGACATCATCCTGGCCGTGAGCCTGGCCGCGATCAACGGCGTGCCCCTGGCCGGCCTGCTGCTGACCAGCGACAGCAAGCCTGATGCACGCATCCTCGGCCTGTGCCGGGGTGCCCTGCAGGCCGGCCTGCCGATTCTGTCGGTAAGCACAGGCTCCTACGACACCGCCAACCTGCTCAACTCGCTGAACCGTGAAATCCCGGTGGATGACCGTGATCGGGCCGAATTCATCACCGACTTCGTCGCCAGCCACCTGGACGCCGCCTGGCTGCACCAGCGCTGCGGCACCCCACGGGAAATGCGCCTGTCGCCAGCGGTGTTCCGCTACCAGCTGATCCAGCGGGCGCAACAGGCCAACAAGCGCATCGTCCTGCCGGAAGGCGCCGAGCCGCTGCTGGTGCAGGCCGCAGCGATCTGCCAGGCGCGCGGCATCGCCCGTTGCGTGCTGCTGGCCAAGCCCGAGGCAGTCGAAGCCGTGGCCCGTGCCCAGGGCATCACCCTGCCACCTGACCTGGAGATTCTCGACCCCGAACTGATTCGCGGGCGCTATGTCGAGCCGATGGTCAACCTGCGCAAGAGCAAGAACCTCAACGCGCCCATGGCCGAGCAGCAGCTGGAAGACCCGGTGGTGATCGGCACCATGATGCTGGCCCTGGACGAGGTCGATGGCCTGGTCTCGGGCCTGGTGCATTCCACCGCCAACACCATCCGCCCGGCGCTGCAACTGATCAAGACCGCGCCCGGCGCCAGCCTGGTGTCGTCGGTGTTCTTCATGCTGTTCCCCGAGCAGGTGCTGGTGTACGGCGACTGCGTGATGAACCCGCACCCCAGTGCCAGCGAACTGGCCGAGATCGCCCGGCAGAGCGCCGAGTCGGCGCAGGCCTTCGGCATCGCGCCACGGGTGGCGATGATCAGCTACTCGAGCGATTCGGCCAGTGACGAGGAAGTCGAGAAAGTACGCGAAGCCACGCGCCTGGCACAGGCTGCGGAGCAAGGATTGCTGATCGACGGGCCGCTGCAGTACGACGCCGCCGCCAATCCGCACGTCGCTCGCCAGCTGGCCCCTGAGAGCCAGGTCGCCGGGCGGGCGACGGTGTTCGTGTTCCCTGACCTGAACACTGGCAACACCACCCACAAGGCGGTGCAACGCAGCACCGACGGGGTCAGCCTGGGGCCGATGCTGCAGGGGTTGCGCAAGCCGGTGAACGACCTGCCACGGGGGGCGCAGGTGGATGATATCGTGCATACCATCGCCTTGACGGCGATTCAGGCCAGCAGCATCCGCTGAAATGAAAAAGGGCAGGCCGTTACCGGCCTGCCCTTTTTCATCGCGCCGTACTGAACGGCTTACGGGTACTGCTGAACCTGGCCCTGCTGCTGGTCATACTGCTGACCTGGAATAGGCTTCAGGTTGACCTCTACACGGCGGTTCTGGGCGCGGCCATTGGCGTCGGCGTTGCTGGCAATCGGCTGGTCAGGGCCCATGCCACGTACCGTTACACGCGAAGCATCCACGCCCTGCGAGGTCAGGTAGGTGCTGACTGCCTGAGCGCGGCGCTGCGACAGGTCCATGTTGTGCTGGCGGCTGCCGGTGCTGTCGGTGAAGCCCACCACTTCGATGGTGTTCTGGTTGAACGACTTGAACGAGTTGGCCAGGTTGTTCAGCGGGTTGTAGAAGCTCGGCGAAATGTTGGCCGAGTCGGTGGCGAAGGTGATGTTGCCCGGCATGATCAGCTTGATCTGGTCACCCTGGCGCTGAACTTCAACGCCCGTGTTGGCCATTTTCGCGCGCAGCTCGGCTTCCTGCTTGTCGGCGTAGTAGCCGTAACCGGCAGCGGCGGCACCGACCGCGGCGGCACCGATCAACGCGCCCTTGCCACGGTTGTTGTGGTCGATGGCAGCACCGGCAATGGCACCGGCCAGCGCGCCCAGGCCGCCGTATTTGGCAGTCTTGCTCATCCCCGAGGACTCGCCCTGAGCCTGGCCCTGGCTGTCATAAGGATTCTGCCCGGCACAGCCGGTCATCAGGGCTGCAGCGGTTGCGACGATAATCAGACGACGCATGGTGAACATGGACAAGCTCCTACAAAAATTCGTGTGTTCGGCAGATCGCAGAGGGATCTATGCCAGGCATAGATCCCCAGGATACGGAAAAATTCCATGAAAGGCTTTTCATCCAGGCTCAAGCCCGTACGAACGGATTCTCGCGCATCTCGTCGCCGAGGCGGGTATCCGGCCCGTGGCCAGTGACCACGATGGCATCTTCGTCCAGGCGATACAGCCGCTCCTTGATCGAACGAACGATAGCGCGCTGGTCACCGCCCCACAGGTCGGTACGGCCGATACCGCGACGGAACAAGGTGTCACCGGCGATCAGCAGCTTGGCGTCGGCGAACCAGAAGCTCATCGAGCCTGGCGTGTGCCCGGGCGTGTGCAGGGCCACGCCGCAACCACAGGCGAGCGCTTCGTCATCGCCGAGCCAACGGTCTGGCGACGGGACCGGGGTGTAAGGCACGCCGAACATCTGGCATTGCATCTCCAGGTTGTCCCACAGCGGCTGGTCCTGCTTGTGCAGGTGCAGGGTGGCGCCGGTGAGCTCCTTGAGCTTGCCCGACGCGAGGAAATGGTCGAAGTGCGCGTGGGTATGGATGATGCTCACCAGCGTCAGGCCATGGGCCTGCAGGCGGGCGAGGATCTTGTCCGGGTCACCGCCTGGGTCGACGACGATGGCCTTCTTGCTGACCGGGTCGCCGATCAGGGTGCAGTTGCACTGCAAGGGGCCTACGGGGAAGGTTTCGCGGATGAGGGTGGTGGAGGCAGTGTTCATGGGGGCTCCTGACTACTGTCGGGATGGTAGCGTGGGTCAGGGGTGCCTGTCTTGGGGGTTGCAGCGCCTATGAGATCGAGCGCCGCCCGCGCGGCGCATCGCAGGCAAGCCTGCTCCTACATTTGTTTCTGGCCAGTCGAGCCTGTGCCATTAGCTCGATATTGCATCGTACAAGCAAGGGGCCGCGCGCCAATACCTCAGGAACAATTGGCCCGAAACAGATGTAGGAGCAGGCTTGCCTGCGATGCGCCGCGCGGGCGGCGCTCGATCTAACAGGCGCTAAAGATCTTTCGCCAGGCAAACACTAAGGCAAATACAACCTGAACAACCCACCCCCAAGCGCCCCACCATTGGCAATCTCGATTCGCCCGCGCACGCCGTTTCGCTCATGCAATGCCGCAATCCGCGCCGCGAAATACAGCCCGAGCCCGGTGCTGCCGCTCTGCGAGTCGATACCCTGCACGTAATCCTGCTGGCGCTCGAGCATCCGCGCCGGGTAACCCGGGCCGTCGTCGTTGACGCTGATGACCAGATGTTCGTGTTCCTCGCCGATGCTGATCAATAGCGCATGGCCAGCATAGCGGGTGGCGTTGGTGACCACGTTGGCGATCACCGAGGCCACCAGTTCACGGTCGAAAAAGCCCAGCGGGTTTTCGGTCTCGACACGCCAGGTTGCGAGGATGTCATTGTGCTGCAGCACTTCCTGATGGGCCGCCAGCTGCGCCTCGATGAAGTCATCCAGCTCGTGGTAGTCCGGGCATATCGGCAGCTGGTTCACCCCCAGCTTGTACAGCCCCAGCAACTGCACCAGCATGCCGTTGAGGTGACGGAACTCATGCTCGATCACGCCCTGCTCAGTACCGCTGCGCCATTCTTCAGGCAGCCGTGCCAGCCACTGGTCATGGGACTGGATCAGCGCTGACAGCGAATTCTTCAGGTCATGCACGGTGGAGGCAATCACCGTGGAAAAATCCAGCCCCTGGTTATCCTGGCTCATGCGCCGAAGACCTTGATATGCAATTTTCGGTAGCGGTCATAGCGGCTGTCGCTGGTCGGGATGCCCGCCACGCGGGTCAGGCAGTCGCGGCATTCCTGCTGAATCGCCGGCGGGGTCACCTCACCACCGATGCGCAGCAGGGCTTGCGCCGTGTTGAGCGCGATACTGATGTTCTTCGGCTGCAGCGACAGCGCCCTGCGGAACATCTGCAAGGCTTCGTTGAGTTGCCCGGCCTGGTAGCTGCGCACGCCCTGGCGGTTGAGGTCGACCGCTTCGGTGACCGCGCCCAGCACAGTCGGGTCGTCAGTCAATTTGGCCACGCTCTGCATGACCTTGGGGTCGTCGCCGTAGGTTTCCACGCACCCCTTGAGAATGCTGCCGCCGGCCGCTTCCTGGCCAAGCACCTGCAGTTGCCTGGCCACGGTCAAGGCCGCTTCGACCGAGAAGAACTGGTCCATCTTCTCCAGCCGCTGCATGGCCTGCTCGGTGAGCTTGGCGGCAGTCTCGGGGTCGCCCGCCTGCTGCAGGCTGGCGGCCTTCATCAGCCGGGCACGCACTTGCAGGCCCTGGTCTTCGAGGTTGTCCTTGGCCACTTCGCTGAGCACGGTGTTGATCTCGACCCGGGCGCGGGCGTCCAGGCCAAAGCCTGCGTTCTTGCTCATCAGCGCCTGGACCAGCCCAAGGTTGCTTTCGGCATCCTTGTAACGCGAACTCTGCCCCTGGCTCACCGCATGGCGGAAAGCCTTCGAGGCGCTTTCGAAGTCCTCGTTGCCCAGCGCCAACTTGCCCAGTGCAGCCTGCCGGCGCACCGCCAGGGGCGACAAGCGTACCGCTTCCTCAAGCATGCTCTGGGCACGCCTGGTTTCACCCTGAGCGACCAGCACTTCGGCCATGCCATCGTACAGCCCCGGCATGATCGGGAAGGCCTTGAGCGCCTGCTCATAAACTCCCTGAGCCTGGGCGTTCTGCCCGCGCTTGTGCATCAGGTTGCCCAGCGCCGAATACACCCAGGGTTGCGGGCGGCTGGCGAGGATGCCCTTGAGAAACTTTTCCAGCTCATCGAAACGGTTGAGGTCACGCAATGCGTCGGCGCGATAGCGCAGGCACAACGGCGCAAAACGCGGGTCCTTCTTGCACAGCTCGGCACAGGCCGCCAGCACTTCGGCCGGGCGACCACGGTCGAGTGCCTGCAGAATCGGCTTGAGCAGGGTCTTGCGCTGGGTCAGCTTGTCCAGGCGCTGGGCCAGGCCCACGCGGTTGAACGGCTTGGTCAGGTAGGCATCAGGCTCGTGCTCGAGGGCACTGAGCACGATGGCCTGGCTGCTCTCGGCCGTGACCATGATGAACACACACTCATGGCTGATCAGCCTGTCGAGGATCAAGTCCTCGAGGACCTGCTGGCCGTTCTTCTTGCCGTCACCGAGGTGGAAGTCCTGGAGGATATAGTCGTAGCGCTTCTGCCCGCACATGCGCAGGGCCTGCTCACCGCTGTCTGCGGTGTCCACATCGCGCACCCCCAGTTCACGCAGCATGGAACGGGTCGACGTGCGAAAGTCAGTGAAGTCGTCGACGATCAGAAAGCTCTTTTGCCCGTACTGCAGCATCAACACGACCTGTATTGGGAAGATGGGTGGATGGCGCGAGGCGATGCATACCGCCGAAACCTGTATCGGCAGCCGGTCAGGAAAGATGAGGGTAGAGAAAGCAGCGCACTCACAGGATAACGACGCAATGGCCTTGCGCCATCATTTTACCGTGCCATGCCCCTTGCGGCCAGCTTCAGGCCAGCAAGCCCAACGACTTGGCGCGGGCCACTGCCTGGGTGCGACGCTCCACCCCCAGCTTGCTGTTGATATGGCTGGCATGGGTCTTGACGGTATGCAGGGAGATGAACAGCCGCTCGCTGATCTGCTGGTTGGAACAGCCTTGGGCGATCAACTCAAGCACCGCCAGCTCACGACCACTCAGTGCTTCAGCGGCACTGCCCGAGGGTGCCGCAGGCTCTGGCAGACGCGCCAGCAGTTCGGCCTGGGCCTGGCAGGCTGGCTGCGCCAGTAGTTGCTCACGCAGCCATGAAGGGTGCAAGTCGATCAATCGCTGGAAGGGCTGCACCACCCCGCCCCGGGCTGCGCTCAATGCCATGGGGAACAGCTGCGCTGCCTGTGCTTCGCGCCCCTCGCTCAACAACAGGTCGACCCACTGCGACAGTGCGTGCAGGGTGAGCATCATGCCGCCACTGGCCTGCCCGCGTTCGGCCAGGGCGCACAGGCGCGCCACGGCGTCTTCACTGCGCTGCTGCACACGCTCAAGCAGGGCCTGCTGCAGTTCGATATGCAACGGCAGCAAAGGGTGGAACTCTGGCGCCGCCGCAGGGTGCTCGCCGCCGTAGGTCTGCCCCAGGCGCAGCAACCAGGACTCGGCCAGATCGATGCGCCCCTGCGCGAGCCACAGCTCGCACTTCACCAGGGTGATCATCGCCAAGTAGAAGATCGGTGGCACATCCCAGATGTGCATCAGCCGTTCCGCCTCGGCCAGTTCGGCGAACGCCTCGGCATACTGGCCCTCACGGCCATCGAGCGAAGCAATCACGCAATGGCCGATCAGCACGCTGATGTCGCGGCAGGCGCGCGCCTCGCCCAGCCCTGCACGCAAACGCGCGCGCCCTTGCGCAGGTTGCAGGCGCGCCACCAGCAGGTAGCCCTCGTACAGGGTCAGCCGCGCCCGCACCGCATACAGCCGCTGAGCCGACAGCCCCTGCAGGCGTTGCAACCCTTGGCGCACTTCATCCAGCGCCCGCAACACCTCGCCGCGGGCATGCAGCACCCGCGCACGATCGTAATGCGCCAGCGCCTCGAACAACGGGTTGCCGACACGCTGCGCCAGCTCCAGCGCTTCGCGGTTCCAGCCACGGGCACGCCAGAAATCGCCGTCGGCAATGGCCAGGTTGGACAACGTCGACAGGCACACCAGGCGTTGACCATAGCGCTTGCTCGGCAGGCTCTGCAGCGCTTCGCCACAATAGGCCAGGGTCCGTTCGCGATCACCCCGGCCACGGGCAATGACCCCGCTCAGGGCCAGCCACTGCGCCAGCATCGACTTCTGCGCAGTGGCTGAAGGCGCAGGCAGGAAGCGACTGAGGTAACCGACCAGTTCCTCTGCGGCATCCAGCTGGCAGGCCAGGCCAAGCGCCCAGCTGTACAGCACGATCAACCGCGGCGTGCTGATCAGCAGGCTGTCGGGCAGGTCCATCTTCCAGCGCAACAGCATGCCGACGTTCTGCTCGGCCAGCAGTTGTTCTTCGGACAGGCTTTGCACCAGGTCGGCGGCAACATCGAGGTGGCCGGCACGCAATGCCTGTTCCACCGCCTCGTCGAGCAACCCCTGGGCCTGGAACCAGCGACAGGCACGCAGGTGCAGGCGCGCCAGCGGTTCGCTGGACTGGCGGCTGCGCAGCAGGTCTGAGAACAGGTGATGGTAGCGATACCAGTGGCCATGCTCGTCCAGCGGTACCAGAAACACCTGATGCGCCTGCAGATAACGCAGGATCGCGTCACTGTCGTGACGTTCACGCAGCGCATCGCAAAGTGCCGCGCAGAAGCGCTCCTGGCAGGCCGTGTCGAACAGAAACGCCTGCACGTCGGCCGGCAGCATCACGATGACTTCTTCCAGCAGGTAATCACGGATCAACCCTTCACCACCGTGCAGGGCCTGGGGCAAGGCATGCTCGTCACCGGCTTCGCTGGCGGCCAACTGCCAGAACCGCAGCCCGGCCACCCAGCCATCGCTGCGTTGAATCAGGTTGTCCAGCGCCTGACCGCGCAGCCCCGTGGGCTGGCGGCCAATCACCGCCAGTGATTCGTCCGCTGTCAGGCGCAGATCCTGCTCGCCAAGCTCGACCAGCTGCCGTGACAGGCGCAGCCGTGCCAGGTGCCAGTCCGGGCGCTGACGACTGGTGACCAGCATTACCAGGCCAGCGGGCAAGTGATTGAGGAAGAACTGCAGGCAGCGATCGAGTACCGGCCCCTGGGCCAGGTGATAGTCATCCAGTACCAGCAGCAAAGGTGTATCGGCCTGGAGGTAGAGCGCCAGCTCGTCGAGCAGGCTGTCGATCCACTCTTCGAACGCAAAGGGTTGGTGGCGCTGGCGCATCTTCAGCAGGCCCATGGCCTGCCCTCCCAATGCCGGGCAGTACTGCTGCAGCCCCTCGAGCAGGCGTTCGAGGAAACGGCCGGGGTCGGCATCCCGCAGGCTCAGGCCGAGCCAGAGGCTGCGCCAATGGCTCGGCAGCGACTCGCAGAATTCGATGGCCAGGGAGCTTTTGCCAAAGCCAGCAGGCGCGTTGACCAGCAGCAGACGCCCGCCAAGGCCACTCTGCAGCCGCTGACACAGACGGGCACGCGGCACGTGGCCGTCCGGCTGTGGCGGCCGGAAGAAGCGCCCGTCCAGCAGGCCCAGGGCCTGACTGGCGAATCCATGCGTACGGGACAGATCTGTCATGGCCGGCTCGTTCTGTTGGGAAGACTACGGCGGTACGGATGCTTGCGAGACTAGCGGGTAATGCAACGCATTTGAAGACGATGGGAGCCATTGGCCCGGAAAAGACTGCGACAAAACGCAACATGGCTGATAGACAGTGGCTGGGGCGGGGCTTTGGCGAGGTATTCATCGGTTTTATCGGCAAAGCCAAACAGAAACACCCCGGCAAGCCGGGGTGTTCTGGGAGGGTCACACGGAGTTGCAGGGTTTCAGCTCAACGGATACCCGACTGGCGCAGGGCGGCTGGCTGGAAATCGGCCTTGCTGGCACTGAAGCCGAAGTCGTAGGCACGCTTCTCTTCGTTCTTCATGCCCAGGGCCAGGTAGCGGCCCGACTGCAGATCGTAGATGGTTTCAAGGGTATACCACGGCACCTGCACGTTGTAGTACGGCTGGGCATGGGCCTCGGACACGCGCCACAGCTGGCCGCGGCCGTCATACTGGTCGATCACCGCAGCTTGCCAGGTGTCCTCGTCGATGTAGAAGTCACGCTTGGCGTAGATGTGCCGCTGGCCCGGCTTGAGCGTCGCGACCACGTGCCAGACCCGGCGCAGCTCGTAGCGGGTCAGGTCCTGGTTGATGTGCCCGGCCTTGAGGATGTCGGCGTACTTGAGCTTGGGGTCATCCAGCTTGAAGGCGTTGGAGGCGATGTACATCTCCTTCTTGCCTTCGAGCTTCCAGTCGTAACGGTCCGGCGCGCCGTTGTACATGTCCAGGTTGTCCGAGGTACGCAGGCCATCGGCCGCGGTACCCGGGCCGTCGTACGACACCTGCGGGGCCTGGCGCACACGGCGCTGACCGGCGTTGTAGATCCACGCCTTGCGCGGCTCCTTGACCTGGTCGAGGGTCTCGTGCACCAGCAGCACGGTACCCGCCAGGCGCGCTGGAGCGGTCACCTCCTGCTTGAAGTAGAACAGGATGTTGCCCGGGTTGTTCGGGTCGTAATCCTTCATCCGGTCGCGGAACACGAACTGGTCCTGGAAGTACACCAGGCTGTACGACCCGTTCTGCTGCGGCGTGGCCTGGGTTACCAGGCGGGTGACGCTGCCGCCGCGGTAGCGGGTGATGTGGTTCCAGATCACTTCCAGGCCGCTTTTCGGGATCGGGAAAGGCACGGCCGTCTGGAAGTTGTTCAGGCCGTTGCCGCCTTCGACCAGGGTGGTGGCGGTGGCGTTCTTCTTGATCGCGGCGAACACATCGTCAGGCACCGTGGAGCCACGGTGGGTCTTGAAGACCGGGATCTTGAAGGTGTCCGGGTAGCGCTTGAGCATTGCCAGCTGGCCCGGCGAGAGCTTGTCCTTGTACTGATCGGCGTTCTGCGCGGTGATCGTGAACAGCGGCTTGTCACTGCCATAGGGGTCGGCAAGGAAGCCCTTGGCATCGACACTCCCTGCGGTCTTCGACAGCGGCTCCCAGGGGCCGATCGAACCATCGGCGTTGCCGGCCTTTTCTGCCCCCATCGGGGTCAGGGTACTACCCAGTTTTGCCGCTTCATCGGCGGAAACCGCAGCCATGACGCTGGTCGCCAGCAGGGACAGGCCCAGTACACCGGCTTGCAACAGACTTCTGGTCTTGTTCATCTCGTGTCGTCCTGGATCAGTGTTCTTAGAAGTTCACGCCGAAGCTGAGGGCGACGAAGTCGCGATCATCCACGGTGCTGTACTTGCCGTCGAAGAAGGTGGTGTACGACAGGCTGGCGGTATAGGTTTGCTGATACTCCGCATCCAGGCCGAGGCTGATCGCCTTGCGCCCTTCCTCGAAGTTGCCGCCCGGGCCTGGCGAGTAGCCATCGACGTCATGCGACCAGGCCACGCTCGGGCGCAGGTTCACTCCGGCGAAGACGTTGTTGTAGTCCCAGATCGCACGTACGCGGTAACCCCAGGAATCGGCAGTGGTGTAACCGTCGTTTTCGCAGTAGCGCGACACGTTGTTGGCATTCGAAGTACCCAGGGTGCTGGTGTTGAGCGCCTCGCACTGGCCATTGGGCAACGGGCCCGGCCCGAACACCGGGTCACGCCCGTAACGCGCCTTGGAAGTGCTTTCCAGGCCGCCCACGTGGGTCCAGCCGACTTCGCCGACCATGGTCAGCCGCTCCGCACCCATCACCTGGTCGAAGAAGTGCGTGAACGTGGTCTGCAGCTGGGTGATTTCCTTGCGGCGGTAGCCCGGCTGGTCGGCCCCCGGAGTGCCTTGCAGCACGGATACGTTGGGGTTGAGCGGGGTCAGGCCCGAATAGAGGATATCGGTGGTATTGAGCTGTACCGGGGCATTCGGCCGATAGCTGATTTCCCCGCTCCAGGCAGTACCGGTGGGCAGCGTGGTCGAGAAGCTCAAGCCGTACAGGCGGATGTCTTCCGGATATTCCACGTAGTAGCTGGAATTGCCTGCAACCTGCAACGGCATCAGGCTGGGCAGCAGGCCGGCCAACGCGCCGGCCGGCACCCCCGCCCTGACCAGCGCACCGGCCAGGCCGGTGGTGCTGTAGAACTGAGGGTCTGCGCCGCGACCACTGAAGATGGGCGCACGGCTGTGATAGTTCATGAAGTAGCCACCGAACTCGGTGTTGAGCGGCTCGAACATGTAGCGCAGGGCCACACCGAACTGCCCGCTGTCGCGTGCATCGCGATCCGCGCCACGGCGCACGATCACCCCTTCGTCAGGGTTGCCGTAGGTCACGCCCCGGGCGGCCAGGGTGTTGTTTACCGGAGTCGCCAGCGGCCCAAGCCGGCTGGTCAGCGCGTTTTTCGTGGCGAGCACGGCCAGGTTGTTGTTGCAGCCATCGGCAATCACGTCCGGCTGCGAGAAGAACGTTCCGCAGTTGTCGACAACCGTCTGGTCCCACTCGATCTGGTAGAAGCCTTCGGCCGACAGGTTGTCGGTGAGGCTCTGCGACACGTAGAACATGTTGACCGGGATCAGGCCTTCCTTGATCTCGGCTCCAGGACGACGAAACGCCGAGACGTCGATCGGGTTGATCGCGTTGATGCCGCCGCCGATGAAGGTGCTTTCGCCCCAGCTCACCACCTGCTTGCCCAGACGCACCGAGCCCGGCTGATCGCCGATCGCGTAGTTGTGATAGACGAAGGCATCGAGCAGTTCCGAGCCCGCCGACTTGGCGCCTTCCTTGCGGCCCGAGTCGCTGATGTCCTTGAATTCACGGTGTTCGTCTTTCAGCTCGAAGTCGTACCAGTACTTGCCACGTACGAACACGCCGGTGTCGCCGTACTTGAGTTCAAGGTCATGGATGCCTTTGAAGATCTTCGAGAAGGTTTCGCCCTTCTTGAAGTTCAGGTGGCCGTCGTCGGAGGTCTGCGACAGGCCCTTGCCGCCGTTGTTGGCCCCGATCAGGTTCTGGTTGGGGTTGGCGGTGGACCAGCTGGCGCCGACGGAGAGCGACGAGTCGAACTGGCCTTCGATTTCACCAATGTTGAAGCTGACAGCGAAAGCAGGACTTGCGAGCGTGGAAGCAAGGCTGACGGCCAGGGGCAACCTGGCCCGGCGCCAGAACGGATTTGCAGATTTCATCGACGCTACTCCATGTACTTTATTGTTATGGCAGTGAGTCCTTTCAGAAACGGCCCGAGCGACCGGTGTGCAGGTTTGCCCTGCAGCGGCACGTCTTGCGCGTACCGCTCTCCCCCATTCCTGAAGATCCCCTGGCCCCGACTATAGCCAGCAGGCTCAGGTGCTTGATCCCTCTAAAGTGTGATTTGCGCACCCGCTGCCAAATCGCCCCGGTGTTTCCCGGGCAGCGCATCGGCCGTGCTGAAGCATGGCCGATTTTTTTCGTTTGGCAAGGCCTCAGGCTGTCTAGCATGCGGGTCGCACACCGTCGTGTGCGGCCCGCAGCGGGCTTACAAGGTAGACAGGAAGGCGCTGTTACTGGCCTGCCACTGGACGATGTCCTGGCGGATACGCTTCTTGTCGATCTTGCCGACACTGGTCTTGGGAATTTCAGTAACAACGGCGATCTGGCTCGGAATGGCCCACTTGTTGATGTGCCCTTCCTCGACAAATGGCTTGAGATGCTCCTTGAGCGCCTTGGCGTCGATCGACTTGTCGTCACGCACCACCAGCAAGGCGAACGGGCGCTCGCCCCATTGCGGGTCGGCCACCCCGACCACCGCCACTTCGCGCACGGCAGGATGACGGCTGATCAGGTCCTCGAGGTCGAGCGAGGAGATCCACTCGCCGCCGGTCTTGATCACGTCCTTGATGCGGTCGCGGATATCGATGTAACCCATGCCGTCGAGGGTGGCGACGTCGCCGGTGTGCAGCCAGCCACCGTGCCACAGCTCCTCGCTCTTTTCCGGCTCCTTGAAGTAACCCATGGTCAGCCACGGCGCACGCAGCACCAGTTCGCCCTGGGTCTCGCCATCGGCCGGGAGGAAGTTGCCATCGCTATCGATGATCGCCGCTTCCACCAACGGCACCGGCACACCGGCCTTGATGCGGTAGGTGACACGCTCATCCTCGCTGCCGGCCTGCAGCTCGTCATTCAGGTGCGCGGCAGAAATCAGCGGGCAGGTTTCGGACATGCCGTAGGCTGCGGTCAGCTGGATGCCGCGGGCCAGCGCGGCCTTGTACAGCGAGCTGTTCAGGGCGCTGCCGCCGATGATGATCTTCCAGCCGCCGAAGTCCTGGCCCTGGGCATTCGGGCAGTTGAGCAGCATCTGCAAGATGGTGGGCACACAGTGCGAGAAGGTGACCTTCTCTTCGCGCCACAGCTTGACCAGCATGTCCGGCTCGTAGCGGCCCGGGTAGACCTGCTTCATGCCGAGCATGGTGGCCGCGTAGGGGATGCCCCAGGCATGCACGTGGAACATCGGCGTGATGGGCATGTACACGTCATTGCTGCCGAGCAGGCGCACGCTGTCGATGCTGCCGGTCACTGCGGCTTCGGCCAGGGTATGCAGCACCAGCTGGCGATGGGTGAAGTAGACACCCTTGGGATTGCCCGTGGTGCCGGTGGTGTAGAAGGTGGTAGCCACCGAGTTCTCGTCGAAGTCCGGGAAGTCGTAGTGCGGGCTGGCGGCTGCAAGCAGTTGCTCGTATTCGCCGACCAGGTTCGGCAGGTCGGCGGTCTTGTCCGGGCCATCGGTGATCAGCAGGGTCTTGTCGACCGTGGTCAGTTGCCCGGCGATGGCCTGATAGAGGCCGACGAAATCGCTGTTGACCAGCACGAAGCGGTCTTCGGCGTGATTCATGGTGTAGAGGATCTGCTCGGGCGACAGGCGCACGTTGATGGTGTGCACCACCGCGCCGATCATCGGGATGGCGAACATGCATTCCAGGTAACGGTGGCTGTCCCAGTCCATCACCGCCACGGTATCACCGGCCTTGACCCCGGCTTCGGTCAGCACGTTGGCGAGGCGGGCAATACGCTCGTTGAGCTGTGGATAAGTCAGGCGCAGCTGATCGCGATAGACGATCTCGCGGGTCTTTTCGTAGCGGCTGCCGGACATCAGCAGGCGCTTGATCAACAGAGGGAAGGTATAGGCGCCCTCGGCGGGCTTGATGATGCGGGTCTGCAACATGGTGATCCCTTTTCTGAAAAGCATGCCGAACAAGTCTGGATCTACTGTAGTAGCTCAATGTGACGGTCAAATCAGCCGAAGGAATGATTTGGCTGTGCGAGGTATGAGTGGCATTGTGCGGGGAGATGGATCAACCCCTGCCCTGCCTCCGGAGCTTCCCTTGATGCCCAGCTTGCGCCGTGCCGTGTTTCTCGACCACCAATCCCTGGACCTTGGCGACCTCGACCTGTCGCCATTGCAGCAGCAGTTCGACGAATTCGAGCTGTTTGCCGCCACCCGCCCGGAGCAGCTCGCCGAACGCCTGCAGGGCGCGACCGCGGTGGTCAGCAACAAGGTCATGCTCGATGCCGCCACGCTGGCCGCCAACCCGCAGCTGAAGCTGATCCTGGTGGCTGCGACCGGCACCAACAATGTCGACCTGGCCGCTGCCCGCGCCCAGGGCATCACCGTCTGCAACTGCCAGGGCTATGGCACGCCGTCGGTGGCCCAGCACACCCTCGCCCTGCTGCTGGCCCTGGCCACGCGCCTGTGCGACTACAACCAGGCGGTGGCTGACGGCGAGTGGGCCAAGGCCAGCCAGTTCTGCCTGCTGGATTTCCCGATCGTCGAACTGGAAGGCAAGACCCTCGGCCTGCTCGGCCATGGCGAACTGGGCGGCGCAGTGGCACGGCTGGCCGAAGCCTTCGGCATGCGCGTGCTGAGCGGGCAGATCCCTGGCCGCCCGGCCCGTGACGATCGCCTGGCACTGGATGAACTGCTGCCGCAGGTCGACGCGCTGACCCTGCACTGCCCACTCAACGAGCACACCCGGCACATGATCGGTGCCCGCGAACTGGCGCTGCTGAAAAAAGGCGCACTGGTCGTCAACACCGCACGCGGCGGCCTGATCGACGAGCAGGCCTTGGCCGACGCCTTGCGCAACGGTCACCTGGGCGGCGCGGCCACCGATGTGCTGAGCGTCGAGCCGCCGGTCAATGGCAACCCGCTGCTGGAAAAGGGCATCCCGCGGCTACTGATCACCCCACATAGCGCCTGGGGCGCGGTGGAATCGCGCCAGCGCATCGTTGGCCAGCTCAGCGAAAACGCCAAGGCTTTCTTCGAAGGCCAGCCACGCCGCGTGGTCAGCTGAGGCCCGCTCAGTCGCGCGCCCGGCTCTGCTACACTGCGCCACTTTTTTCAGGAGGCGTCGTCCATGGACCCGCGCAGTGAAGTGTTGCTCCGCCAGGCAGAGCTGTTCCAGGGCCCTCTGCTGCTCGCCGGCGCCCCCGCCGACGGCCTGCTCGGGCAACTGCCCCAGGCCCATGGCTGGACCTGGCATGCCGGTGACCAGGCCATGCTCGACAGCCGCTTCCCCGGGCGCAGCCACTACGGCGTCGACGTGCCGCCGGTCGCCTTCGAGACGGCCGTGCTGTTCCTGCCCAAGTCCCGCGAACTGGCGGCCTACCTGCTCAATGCCCTGGCATCCGGCCTGGCGGGCCGCGAGCTTTACCTGGTGGGTGAAAAGCGTGGTGGCATCGAAGGCGCGGCCAAGCAGCTGCAGGCTTTCGGCAAGCCGCGCAAGCTGGACAGCGCGCGGCACTGCCAGCTGTGGCAGGTGACCGTGGACAACGCCCCGCAAGCCAAACCACTGGAAAGCCTGGCCGAGCGCTTCACGCTCGACCTCGAAGATGGCCCACTGCAGGTGGTGAGCCTGCCTGGGGTGTTCAGTCATGGCCGCCTCGACCGCGGCACCGCCCTGTTGCTCAAGCACCTGGACAACCTGCCGGTCGGCCATGTGCTCGACTTCGGCTGCGGCGCAGGCGTGCTCGGTGCCACGGTCAAGCGTCGTTATCCACAGAGCCAGGTCACCCTGCTGGATGTCGATGCCTTCGCCGTTGCAGCAAGCCGCCTGACCCTGGCGGCCAACAACCTTGAAGGCGACGTCATCAGCGGCGACGGCATCGATGCCGCGCCTGCCGACCTGAGCCTGATCCTGAGCAACCCACCGTTCCACACCGGGGTGCACACCAACTACCAGGCATCGGAAAACCTGCTGAAAAAATCCGGCCAACATCTGCGAAAAGGCGGCGAAATGCGCCTT
Source organism: Pseudomonas sp. NPDC089422 (assembly GCF_044749405.1). Taxonomy (NCBI): domain Bacteria; kingdom Pseudomonadati; phylum Pseudomonadota; class Gammaproteobacteria; order Pseudomonadales; family Pseudomonadaceae; genus Pseudomonas; species Pseudomonas sp. NPDC089422. Next base: position 145,770 of record NZ_JBIVHW010000003.1, on the reverse strand, counting down.
GTGGCGAACAGCTTCCTGCGCTATCAGCCACTGATCGAAGGTGCCCTGGGCAACTGCCAGACCTGCGCCGAGGCCGATGGCTTCCGTATCTATCGCGCAACACGCAGTTAAAAACAGGGCTTGCCGAAACTGCTTTGGCTAGGCAGAATCCGCACCGTCCTAGGGGAGTAGTCTCCCGCGAGCGCCCTGCTCGCCCGGTACGCGTCAACATACTTGGCCCACAGGCCATGGCGCGTGCGACCCAGCGACCTGCACAGACAGGTCCTCGGTTTGACAAGACCTATGACACGCACACCTTACCCGGGGCGGGAAGGTTGTACGTGTCATAGCCGTGTCGACCCGCCCCCGTAGGAATCCTGATGCTGGAATCTCTGTTGGTCCCCACTGCAATCGTTGCCTTGGCCGAAATCGGCGACAAGACGCAATTGCTCGCGCTCATCCTCGCTGCACGCTTCCGCAAGCCTTGGCCGATCATCGCCGGCATCATTGCCGCCACCTTGGCCAACCATGCCGCGGCCGGTGCCGTGGGTGCCTGGGTCGGCAGTTTCTTCAGCGAGTCGGTGTTGCACTGGATTCTTGCCGCAAGCTTCACCGCCACCGCGCTGTGGACCCTGGTGCCGGACAAGATGGACGATGACGAGAACCCGGCCCGCCGCTTCGGCCCGTTCCTGACCACGCTGATCGCCTTCTTCCTGGCCGAAATCGGTGACAAGACCCAGGTTGCCACAGTAATGCTGGCTGCCCAGTATCCGCACCTGATCCTGGTCATCGTCGGAACGACCCTGGGCATGCTGATTGCCAACGTGCCGGTCGTGCTGGCGGGCAACTTCGCTGCGGAGAAACTGCCACTGACGCTGATTCGTCGCCTGGCAGCGGCCGCCTTCTTCGTGCTGGCGATCGTGGCCGTGTATTCGGCGATGAAGACCAGTGGCTGGGTGGGCTGACCTGAAAAAGCTGGGGCCGCTTTGCGGCCCCGATCGGTTTACTTCTTGGCCGCTTCGTAAAGCGGCATCACCTTCGGAATCGCCGCCTGCAACGAGGCAATCCGGCTGCTGGACGCCGGGTGAGTGCTCATGAACTCGGGCGGTGCGCCCTCCGAGGCCTTGCTCATCTTGTTCCACAAGGTGATCGCGGCATTCGGGTCATAACCGGCACGCGCCGACAGCTCCAGGCCAATCAGGTCGGCTTCGTTCTCGTTGGCGCGGCTGTTGGGCAGGGTCATGGAGTAGTTCACCACGGCGTCGGCCAGCGCCATGCTGTCCTGGCCAAGGCCAAGCAATGCACCGGCGCCCTGGCGCGCCATCTGTACGCCATAGGCCTTGGACATCGCTTCACGGCTGTGCTCGCGCAAGGCGTGGGCGATTTCGTGGCCGACCACTGCGGCGATTTCCGCATCGGTGAGCTTGAGCTGGTCGATCAGCCCGGTGTACACGATGATCTTGCCGCCCGGCCCGCAGTTGGCATTGAGCTCGTCGCTCTTGATGACGTTGACTTCCCAGTTCCATTGCGCGGCATCGGGGCGGAACTTGGGCGTCTGGGCGATCAGCCGGTTGGCGATAACCTGTACGCGCTTGGCATCGGCACTGGACTTGTCCAGCACACCTTTGCTCGACGCCTCGCCGAGGGTCTGCTGGTACGACTGGGCGTACATCTGGTTGACCTCATCGGTCGAGAGCATGCTGAACATGTACTGCTGGCGCTCGACGCCGACAGCACCGCCACTGGTGGTATTCACCGCCTGGCAGCCGGCCAGCAGGATGCCAGCACTCAACAGGCTGACGACAAAAGACTTACGCATCAAAACACTCCCTTTTTACATGCGCCGTATCCTAGGCTGAGTCGCCCGTCACTCGCCATAGCCGCAGAGAAGATTTCACTCAAGCGGGCGTCAGGCACTCTGGCGCGTCCAGTTTCGGATCATTGACGAAGTTCGCCAGGGCCCGCTCGCGCAGCGTCGCCGGCGGGCTGGCGAGCAACTCGTGCAAGCGCGGCAACGGTGTGTCCGGGTCCAGCCAGGCGGCCTGGCCAGCTTCGTCGAGAATCAGCGGCCGGCGCTGGTTCATCGCGGCCTGGGTCACCACGGCACAGCTCAACCACACCTGGTCCTGCACCGGGTAGGCCTCCCACACGGCGGCAAAATACAGCGAGGCGCCCTCCCCTGGCGTCAGCCAGTAAGGCCGTTTGCGCACCGTGCCGCGCCACTCGTAGAAGCCGTTGGCCGGCATCAGGCAACGGCGCAGGCGAAAGGCCTCGCGGAACATTGGCTGCTCGGCCAAGGTCTCGGCCCGGGCATGGGCGGGGGTGCGCGAAAGGTCGGTGAGCCAGGCAGGGGTCAGCCCCCAGCGCGCCTTGGCCAGCTGCTGCTGGCCGTCGAGCTGGCGCTGGATCAGCACCGAAGCACCGGGCGAGATATTCCATTGGGCCGGCTGGCCGGCAGGGAAGCCCGGCAGACCGGCCAGCGCCTGGGGCCAGCGAAACAGGGCGTAACGTCCACACATGGGCGAATTCAGAACCTAGCAGATCAAGGTACCGGGATGACTCTCCGGCTCGTCGCCGGCAAGCGGCTGGGCACCATTGTACGCATCGATCAGTTGCCGTGCGTACTCGGCCTGTTGGTCCGGCACCGCGAGCCCGAGCAGCCCCTGCAATGGCAACTCACCAGCAGCGCCGATCAGGTCACGGCCAACCAGGTGCACTTCGATGCCTTCGCTGACGAGCATGCCCACCAGCATTTCGGCTTCCAGCAGGTTTTCCGGTTCGTAGATTCGCCGCATCAGTCGTTCTCACCGTAGACATCCAGCATCCATTCGTCGCCATGAACCTGCAGCACGAAGCGGATAGGCTTGCAGCACACCTGGCAGTCCTCGATGTACTCCTGATCCCCCCCGGACAGGTCCACTGTCGTTTCGACTTCCTCACCACAATAAGGGCAATCGTAGAACGCTTGTTCGAGCATCGCGGCCTCCGGGGTGACTTGTGCGTATAATTGCCGGTCTGTTTACAGGGCTTGCGTGTGCCCGAGCCGTTTTTCGGGGCCAACCCTTACCTTATTACCCTAGCCGTTTCCAACAAGAGAGCATGATGGGCGAATTCGATGCCATCCGACCGTACGACGATGCTGAGGTCCCTGCCGTTCTGGCACGCCTGCTCAGCGACCCGGCATTCCTCGATATCCTCACCCACTTCAAATTCCCGCGCGCGGCCGGCCCCCTTGGCTGGCTGCTCAAGCCGCTGATCGCCCGGCGCCTGCGCAAGGAATTTGCCGGCGTCACCTGCGTGTCGACCCTGCAGGACAAAGTCGAGTACTACGTCGACCAGACCATCGAGCGCGCCACCGACGGCGTCACTTACTCCGGCGTCGAACAGCTCAAGTCGGGCACGGCCTATCTGTTCCTGGCCAACCACCGCGACATCGTCATGGACCCGGCCTTCGTCAACTATGCGGTGTACCACGCCGGCCTGCCGACACCGCGCATCGCCATCGGCGACAACCTGCTGCAGAAGCCGTTCGTCAGCGACATGATGCGCCTGAACAAGAGCTTCATCGTGCACCGTTCGATCAGCGGCCGCCGCGAAAAGCTTGCGGCCTACCAGTTGCTCTCGGCCTACATCAACCACTCGATCCGCAATGACGGCGCGTCGATCTGGATCGCCCAGGCCGAAGGCCGCGCCAAGGACGGTGATGACCGTACCGATTCGGCGATCCTCAAGATGTTCCACATGAGCCGCAAGGACGAGCCGTTCGGCGCGGTGATCCAGAGCCTGAACCTGATCCCGGTGTCGATCAGCTACGAATACGACCCCTGCGACCAGGCCAAGGCCCGCGAGCTGTACATCCGCGCCACCACCGGCACCTACAAGAAGGCACCGGGCGAGGACGACAACAGCATCGCCAAGGGCATCACCGGCTACAAGGGCCGGGTGCACATCCACTTCGCCCCGCCGGTAACCGAGTACTACGAGGACACCAAGCAGCTGGCACAGGAAACCGACCGGCAGATCCTCGGCGGCTACCGCCTGTTCCCGGTGCACTACCTGGCCTATGCGATGTGGGGCGAGAAGGACGAGGCACTGCAGGTGCCGAGCGCCGAGAAGGTGTTCCCGGCCGAAGAGCTGGCCAAGGCCAGGGAAGAATGGCAGCGCCGCCTGGATGCCTGCCCCGAGGAGCAACGGCCATACCTGGTGCTGCAGTATGCGACGCCAGTGCGCAACCAGTATCAGGTCAAGCAGCAGGCGCCTGTCGCCTGATCAATCCGCTGGGGCCGCAAGGCGGCCCCAAGGGTTTCAGATCCAGGTGCTGAACCAGGACAGCAGCAGCGCCATGGCCAGGCAGGAAAACCCGAGGATGTAGTAGTAGCGCGGCACGCGCTGGTCGAAGGCATCCACCGCCCCCTCTTCCACGGCCAGGCGCTCACGGCTGCTCACCTCACGCCGCCGCGCACTCTGCAGCAGCAACCCGCCAGGGCAGGTCAGCAACAGCGCCAGCAGATTGATCAGCTTGGTAGGGTGGGCAGAAAGAATGCCCCAGAGCACTTGCAACGACATCACGCAACCTCGGTCATAGCCACAGCGAAGCCCGGCATTCTACCGGAGTCCGACCCGCCCGCCCGGTCTTGGCGACAAAGTGTCACTTGATTTCATCTGTCACATGCTCGTCATCAGGGCAGGCCACTCTATCGGCCTTTTCCCGTACCGGAGCTTGTTGATGCTGCACGCCGAAAACCAGGACCGTCTCTATCTCGTGGCTCAGAGCGATGAGCAGCAGGCGTTGATCGATGGTTTTGCCATCAATGTCCAGGACCGCCAGTGGCTGGTCTACTGCGCGCTGGGCGGGCATGTGCACGAGGACCTGCCCGAGGTGGATGCAAGCACCGGCGTCAGCTTGCTGGATTTCCACATAGAAGCCGCCTAGCCGGGTATAGACAACAAAAAACCCGCTACCTGGCACTCAGGTAGCGGGTTTTTCGTTTGCAGCGTGAGGCTTATTCGCCCAGCACCTGACCGATGGTCGGGTCCTTGAACAGGCGGGTCAGTGCATCGCTCAGCACATCGCCCACCAGCTGGGTGTTGGTGTCCTGGTTCGGCGCCATGCCGAAACGCTGGTCCAGCGAAGCACCGTAGCGGCCGCTGTAACGGCGGCTGGCATTCTGCACATCGGCACGGAAGGTGGCGCCGATGGTGGCTTCGGTCACGTACAGGTTGTCTTTCGGCGACTGGTACTTCAGTTCGGCCAGGGTCACGGTCAGCTGCGGTGCGTTGTAGGCGTTCGGCGTCGGGGTGAAGCCGAGCAGGCGCACGGCAGCTTCGGCCTGGGCCTGCAGCTTGGGCACGACATCATTGCCACTGACGCTGATGGTGCTGGTCTCGGGGTACATGCCACCACGGGTCCCCAGGGACTGCGAAGCACGCCCATCAACCACCTTGACCACCACCGGCTGGCCGTGGCCGACCGGTGCGAGCTGAGCCTTGAGCGTGGGTTGCGGGCTGAGTTGTTGCGGGCTGTGGGCACAACCGACCAGGCTGAGGCTGGCCACGGCAATCAAACCGAACAACAGACGTTGCAACATGCGCGTTTCTCCAGAAAATACGGCAAAGGCCCACAGTATACCCAGCCTGGCAGGGACCAGTCATCGGTCCGGCCCGCTTGTCACAATCGTTTCATGGCCGCGCCCTTATCCTTGTGCCAAGCCCAAACGCACAGGACGCACCGCCATGGCCTCGCTCTGGACACTGCTCTGCCAACGCCCGCGCCACAATGCCTACGCCCGCCTCGACGGCGAAGGCAAATGCCTGGCCTTCAAGCAATGCAGCCAGGCACCCAGCGGTAGCGGATGGGTGCAGATCGGCGAAATCCAGCTGGCCTGGCTGGGCCGCGAACTGCCCGCCGAAGCCCGGGTTTGCGCCCGCGCAAGCCGCCGCTGGCACCAGCGCATCCTCGCGGCCTGACAAACGCTGCAATAAAAACCACGAATTACGACCTTTCTGCCCGCGACATCGTTATAATCTCCCCCCGATTATAAGGACGTCTCCTGATCGGGCCCCGCATTCGCCGTTTGACCCCGGCACCTTCACCCGCTTCGCCCACAGAGAGCCTTCCACTCAGGTCTTGCATCGGCTGTCGTGCCTGCTTTTCCGGCCCTTCGCACTGCATGAACCTGTGGGTTGCCATCGCGCAGTCCCCTTTTGAGGTTCACGTCTCCAAAAGAGCGTGAAAAAACGGTTTTTCACAACTTCACGAGAGTGTGGCGAGCAAATGAACAGTCTGGCATGTGCAAAAGCGGCAGATGTGTCCCGAACAGCCCTGAACAGGCGGCAACAGTACTCATCCCGGATGAGTGCCTGAAGTCGTTCCATAGCGCACGCACGACACCTTGACCATAAGTCGAATTGCCGCACCTGTGGCAAACGGCGTTCAATACCTGAACCCAAAGACTGATTGGCGGTGTCCGCGGAAGTTGCAAGAACTGCGAAGAGTCGGACATGGCGATCCTGGCAACCCCAGTGGTCCTATGCTGTCAATTAGGTAGCTGTAGATTGTGGAGACGCGTTAAATGGCGCAGAACGAATCGGTTGATGTGGTACTGGTAGGCGCGGGCATCATGAGTGCCACCCTGGCCGTACTGCTCAAGGAGCTTGACCCGACCCTGAAGCTTGAGGTCGTCGAGGCAATGGACTCCGGAGCCGCGGAAAGCTCCAACCCCTGGAACAACGCAGGCACCGGCCACGCCGGCCTGTGCGAGCTGAACTACACGCCCCAGGCCGCCGATGGCAGCATCGACATCAAGAAGGCCGTGCACATCAACACCCAGTTCGAGGTCTCGCGCCAGTTCTGGGCTTACCTGAGCAAGAAGAGCACCTTCGGCTCGGCACGTGCATTCATCAACCCGGTCCCGCACCTGAGCTACGTCGAAGGTGACAAGGGTGTGTCCTTCCTCAAGAAGCGCTTCGAGCTGCTCAAGCAGCACCACGCCTTCGCCGAGATGGAATACACCGAAGACAAGGCCGTGATGAAGGAGTGGATGCCGCTGATGATGCCAGGCCGCCCGGCCGACCAGCACATCGCCGCAACCCGCGTGGCCAAAGGCACCGACGTCAACTTCGGGGCACTGACCAACAAGCTGCTCAAGGTGTTGGGCGACAGCGCCGACGCGCAGGTCAAGTACAGCAAGAAAGTCGTCGGCCTGCGCCGTAACGGCAGCGGCTGGACCGTGAGCATCAAGGACGTCAACAGCGGCGGTGCCCGCGAAGTCGACGCCCGCTTCGTGTTCCTCGGCGCTGGCGGCGCGGCACTGCCGCTGCTGCAACTGTCCGGCATCCCGGAAAGCAAAGGCTTCGGCGGCTTCCCGGTAAGCGGCCAGTGGCTGCGTTGCGACAACCCGGAAATCGTCAAGCAGCACCAGGCCAAGGTGTACAGCCAGGCCGCGGTCGGCGCACCGCCGATGTCGGTGCCACACCTGGACACCCGCGTGGTGGACGGCAAGACTTCGCTGCTGTTCGGCCCCTACGCCGGCTTCACCACCAAGTTCCTCAAGCACGGTTCGTTGATGGACCTGCCGCTGTCGGTGCGCATGGGCAACATCGGCCCGATGCTGGCCGTGGCCCGCGACAACATGGACCTGACCAAGTATCTGGTCAGCGAAGTGATGCAGTCGATGGAACAGCGCCTTGAGTCCCTGCGCCGCTTCTACCCACAGGCCAAAGCCGAAGACTGGCGCCTGGAAGTGGCTGGCCAGCGCGTGCAGATCATCAAGAAGGATCCGAAGAAAGGCGGCATCCTGCAGTTCGGTACCGAGCTGGTCTCGGCACAGGACGGCAGCCTGGCGGCACTGCTCGGCGCCTCCCCAGGTGCTTCGGTAACCGTATCGATCATGCTCGAACTGATCGAGCGCTGCTTCCCCGAGCAGGCCAAAGGTGCCTGGGCTGCCAAGCTCAAGGAAATCTTCCCGGCCCGCGAGAAGGCCCTGGCCGCCGATGCAGCGCTGTACCGCAAGATCAGTGCCGACAACGATGTGGCGCTGGAACTGGTGGAAGACAGCCCGGCCAAGCATTACGCCTGAGCCGGCCTGAAACGAAAAAACGCCCCTCGGGGCGTTTTTTTGTGCCTGGGCTTTATCAGCCGCGGGCCTTGGCGATGATCTCGACATACTCCGGCGCGTTGCGCTGGTCGGCGATCACTTCGACGAAGGTCTTGCCGTGCTCGTCCTTGCCATCCAGGTCCAGGCCAGCCTCGACGAAGAAGCCCACGAAGCGCTCGAAGTCATCGACACGCAGGCCGCGGTAGCCTTTGATCAGCTTGTGGTGCGAAGGCGAGGTCACGCCATCGGCCGGTTCAAACTGGAGGAACGACTTGATGTAGTCGTCACTGATTTCGTCACCAATCACCTGCTTCTTGTCTTTGCGCATTGCCGGCTCCAACTGACCATCATGGAATTTCGAAGGCCGGCAGTTTACCTCCCACAGGCGGCACGCCTCAACGCGAACGTACGGTGCCGGTGTGCAGGTCGGCCCAGATGTGGCCGTTGGCGTAGGTCAGGAACTGCACATAGACCGTTTCGTTGCGCAGCAGGTCCATGATCACCCGATAGTCACTGACCGGGTAATTGAGGCTCAGGGTGCGGGTCTTGTCGTCGTACACCGGTTTCTTGAGGCTTTTGCCGGCCTCGCCGTCGAAATTCAGCAGCACCTGGCTGATCGTCGCGCCCTTGCTCAGCGGTTTGCCCTTCAGGCGCATCTGCAGCGAAGCGGTGATCGGGATCGGCTGTTGGTCGGACTGGCGCTGGGCCCCCACCACCACAGAGTAGTCGGTCACTTGCAGCAACTGCTGGCTGGTCGGCGCTTCCTGGCGCAGGGACTGGTCATCTGGCGGGAGGAACTGGCTATGCAGCGGTGCGGCGGCGAGAGGCAGGCTCACCGCCAGCAGCAGGGGAAGAATTGCACGCATGTGAGGCTCCTGGGCATGAAGGAGCACTCTAGCACGCGGGCAACGGCAGATCTCAATCGAACTGCGCGAGCATCCAGGCCTGGTATTCAGCCACGCCGGGCTCACCCTCACGTGGTGCCCAAGGTGCATGCTCGCCTTCGACCAACTGGCGGTAAGGGCCGGCCTTGCACTCGAACATGATGGTATCGGCTTCGAGCGCCACCAGGCCATGGTAGACACCCGGCGGCAGGTCCACGCCCATGCACTCGCCGCCGGCTTCGAGGATGCGCGTACCGGTCAGTGCGCCCTGCTCATCGAACAGCAACAGGCCAATGCGGCCTTTGAGCGCCAGCAAGGCTTCGGCCTTGTCGTCGCTCAGGTGCCGGTGCGGTGCGATATAGGTCGAGGGTTGCAAGCCGATCGCCAGGCGATGGCAAGGGTCTTCCATGTCGTGGAAGTTGTGATGGTGCCGCTGACGCGGAGCATCGGCGGCTTTTTGCGCCAGCCCGCTAAGCAATACTTGGTCGATGAATGCAGGCTGACTCATGGTTACAGTCCCTTGACAGCGAAAATGCCGTTTGCGTTACGCCAGTAGCCTTTATAGTCCATTCCGTAACCAAAGATATAGCGATCAATGCATGGCAGGCCGGCATAGCTGGCTTTCAGGCCAGGGCTGGCCTTGCGGTCGTGGTCCTTGTCGATCAGCACGGCGGTGTGCACCGCGCGCGCGCCCGCATGCTTGCAGAACTCGATGATGGCGCTGAGGGTGTGGCCTTCGTCGAGGATGTCATCGACGATCAGTACGTCACGGTCGATGAACGAGACTTCCGGCTTGGCTTTCCAGAACAACTCGCCACCACTGGTCTGGTTGCGGTAACGGGTGGCGTGGATGTACGAGACCTCCAGCGGGAACTGCAGGTGGGTCAGCAGTTTGCCGGCAAAGATCAGGCCGCCATTCATCACGCAGAACACCACGGGGTTGGTGCCGTGCAGGTCCTTGCAGATCTGCTCGCCGACCTTGGCGATGGCCGCTTCGACTTCGGCTTCATTGTAAAGGCAGTCTGCCTCGCGCATGACTTGACGGATGTGCTCGAGATCGGCGGACATGGCGCTCTCCAGGGGGTGCATTTTGGAAAAGCGGGCAAAGGTACGCATCCGCTCGTCACAGATCAAGCATTTATGGACTAACGTGCAAAAGGACTGCACGACAGCAAAGGCTGAATAGATTAATCTAGCGCGGTTTTTTTGCCCGCCTTTCGGAGCCCCCTATGCCTACTCGTGAGATCCGCCATCCGCTGATCCGCCACAAGCTCGGCCTGATGCGCCGTGCCGACATCAGCACCAAGAATTTTCGCGAACTCGCCCAGGAAGTCGGCGCGCTACTGACCTACGAAGCCACCCAGGACCTGCCCCTCGAAACCTACGAGATCGACGGCTGGTGCGGCAAGGTGCAAGTTGAAAAAATCGCCGGCAAGAAGATCACCGTGGTACCGATCCTGCGCGCCGGCATCGGCATGCTCGACGGCGTGCTCAGCCTGATTCCGGGCGCCAAGGTCAGCGCCGTCGGCGTTGCCCGCAACGAGGAAACCCTCGAAGCGCACACCTACCTGGAAAAGCTCGCGCCGGACATCAACCAGCGCCTGGCCCTGATCATCGACCCGATGCTCGCCACCGGCGGCTCGATGGTCGCCACCATCGACCTGCTGAAGAAGGCCGGTTGCAAGGAGATCCGCGCCATGGTGCTGGTCGCCGCACCAGAAGGTATCGAGGTGGTGGAGAAAGCCCACCCGGACGTTCAGATCTACACCGCCTCGATCGACCAGCGCCTGAACGAGCATGGTTACATCGTCCCAGGCCTGGGCGATGCCGGTGACAAGATCTTCGGCACCAAGCAGAAGGACGCCTGACCATGCAGGACGGCTTCAACGACCCGCTCTGGCGCCAGGTCGTCTCGGGCGCGCAGATGCTCTTCGTGGCATTCGGCGCGCTGGTGCTGATGCCGCTGATCACCGGCCTCGACCCGAACGTGGCGCTGTTCACCGCCGGCATCGGCACCCTGCTGTTCCAGCTGGTCACCGGCCGTCAGGTCCCGGTATTCCTGGCGTCGAGCTTTGCCTTCATCACCCCGATCATCCTCGCCAAGGGCCAGTTCGGCCTGGCCGAGACCATGGGCGGTGTGATGGCCGCAGGATTCGTGTACACCTTCATGGGCCTGATGGTGAAGATCAAGGGCACCGGCTTCATCGACCGCATGCTGCCGCCGGTAGTCATCGGTCCGGTGATCATTTCCATCGGCCTGGCCATGGCTCCGATCGCCGCCAACATGGCGATGGGCAAGGCCGGTGATGGCAGCGTGCTGATGCCGTACAAGACAGCCATGCTGATCTCCATGCCGGCGCTGCTGACAACGCTGATCGTCGCGGTGTTCGGCAAGGGCATCTTCCGCCTGGTACCGATCATCGCCGGCGTGCTGGTGGGCTTTGCCCTGTCGTTCGCCTTTGGCGTGGTCGACACCGCCAAGATCGCCGCCGCGCCGTGGCTGGAAATCCCCAACTTCACCGCGCCAGCCTTCAACTGGCAGGCAATTCTGTTCATCGTCCCGGTCGCCCTGGCGCCAGCGATCGAGCACATCGGCGGGGTGATTGCGGTCGGCAGCGTGACCGGCCGCGACTACCTGAAGAAGCCCGGCCTGCACCGCACCCTGCTGGGTGATGGCCTGGCCACCACCGCAGCCGGCCTGTTCGGTGGCCCGCCCAACACCACCTACGCCGAAGTGACCGGCGCGGTGATGCTGACCAAGAACTACAACCCGAAGATCATGACCTGGGCGGCAGTCTTTGCCATCACCCTGGCCTTCATCGGCAAGTTCGGCGCGCTGCTGCAAAGCATACCGGTACCGGTAATGGGCGGCATCCTGTGCCTGCTGTTCGGTTCGATCGCGGCAGTGGGCATGAACACCATGATCCGCCACAAGATCGACCTGGCCGAAGCGCGCAACCTGGTGATCGTTTCGGTGACACTGGTGTTCGGTATCGGCGGCGTGCTGATCGGTAGCGGTGACGGCCCGGACGACTGGGGCCTGAAGGGCATTGCCCTGTGCGCCATCGTGGCCATTGCCCTGAACCTGATCCTGCCGGGCAACGATGGCTGGAAGCACAAGAAGCTGGATGTGTAGGAGCGGCCTTGTGTCGCGAAGGGGCCGCAAAGCGGCCCCCTCGATTCAGACCTGTTCGCACATCCCTGCCAACACCTTCACCCATTCCGGGTGATCATTCAGGCACGGCACCAGCACCAGTTCCTTGCCGCCCGCCTCGACAAACTGCTCGCTGCCGCGCATGCCGATCTCTTCCAGCGTCTCGATGCAATCGGCAACGAACGCCGGGCACATCACCAGCAGCTTCTTCACCCCAGCCTTGGCCAGCTCATCCAGGCGTGTCTCGGTGTAGGGCTCGATCCATTTGGCCCGCCCCAACCGCGACTGGAACGACACCGACCACTTGCCATCCGCAATGCCCATCTTCGTCGCGAAGGCCTTGGCCGTTGCCAGGCATTGCCCGCGGTAGCACACGGCGCGCATTTCGGCGCTGGCATCCTTGCAGCAGTCTTGCGCCTGGAAGTCATGCTTGCCGGTCGGGTCGAGCTTCTTCAGATGGCGCTCAGGCAGGCCATGGAAGCTCAGCAGCAGGTGGTCGTAATCCTGTTGCAGGTACGGTTTGGCGCTGGCGACCAGGGCATCGATATACGCCGCATGATCGTAGAACGGCTGCAGCACCCGCAGCTCCAGCGGCAAGTGCCGCTCGGCGACGGCCTGTTGCGCCTGCACCACCACCGTGGTCACCGTACTGTCGGCGAACTGTGGATAAAGCGGCGCCAGGGTCACCTTGCGCACACCTTGTGCAGCCAGGCGCGCCAGCACCTCGGGCAACGCCGGCTCACCGTAGCGCATGGCCACTTCCACCGGCCCGTGCGGCCAGTGCTCGACCATCGCCGCCTGCAGACGCCGGGTCAGCACTACCAGCGGCGAGCCTTCATCCCACCAGATCGAGGCATAGGCGTGCGCCGACTGCTCCGGTCGCTTGACCAGGATCAGCGACACCAGCAGACGCCGCACCGGCCAGGGCAGGTCGATCACATAAGGGTCCATGAGGAACTGGTTGAGGTAGCGGCGCACATCGGCCACCGAGGTGGAGGCCGGGGAGCCCAGGTTGACCAGCAGCAGAGCGTGATCGGTCATGCAGCGTCCTATGTCAGAGGCGGCTGGACAGGTTGCCCAGGGCCGATTGCAAATCGTTGAAGCGGAAAGTGAAGCCTGCCGCCAGCAAGCGCACCGGGCGCGCCCGCTGGCCGCCGAGCAGCAAGGTCGACAGCTCGCCGAGGCCGGCCTTGAGCAGCAGGCCGGGCACGGGCACGAACGCTGGCCGGTGCAGGGCGCGCCCCAGCTGCCTGGCGAAGTCGCGGTTGCGTACCGGCTCTGGCGCGCAGGCATTATAAGGACCGCTGGCATCCTTGTGCTGCAAGAGAAAATCAATCAGGGCGATCTGGTCGTCGATATGCACCCACGGCATCCACTGCCGACCATCACCCAACGGCCCGCCCAGCCCCAGCTTGAACGGCAGGCGCAGGCGCGACAGGAAGCCACCGTCACTGGCCAGTACCAGCCCGGTGCGCACCAGTACCACGCGAATGCCAAGCGGCTGTGCGCGCTGTGCGGTTTCTTCCCAGGCGATGCACAGCTGGCTGGCAAAGTCTTCGCGAACCGGCGGCGAGGCTTCGGTCAGTTCGCGCTCGCCACCATCGCCGTACCAGCCCACGGCGGAGCCGGAAATCAGCACCTCGGGGCGCTGTTCACGGCTGCCCAGCCAGGCCAGCAGTTGCTCGGTGAGCGTGATGCGGCTGGCCCACAACAGGTTGCGACGCGCAGCTGACCAGGGCCGATCGGCGATCGGCGCACCGGCCAGATTGACCACCGCGTCCAGCTGCTCATCGGCGCCCACTTCCTCCAGCCGGCCAACGCCACGCACACCGTTGCCACACAATCGCGGCACTTGTTCAGGGCGCCGGCTCCACACGGTCAGGCGATAGCCCTTGCCGAGCCAATACTGGCAAAGGTGCTGGCCGATCAACCCTGTACCACCTGTCAGCAATATATGCATGGCTGTGTCCTCGCAGCGTGCGGCCATGGTCTATTTTTAAGAACAAGGCACTTTTCCAGACCCATCGCTCTCGGATAACCATAGGCCAACATACCTATGATGCGGAATAACCTTATACAAAGATTGTGCATTGTACAGGTTTGCCTGACAGCGTAGTCTGCCTACAGCAAGGTTCGAAGAGGCCATCATGACAGTACCTATTGCCATCATCGGTGCCGGTATCGCCGGCCTGTCCGCCGCCCAGGCGCTGCAAAAGGCCGGGCAGTCCGTCCACTTGTTCGACAAAGGCCACGGCAGTGGCGGGCGCATGGCCAGCAAGCGTAGCGAAGCGGGCGCCCTGGACCTTGGCGCGCAGTACTTCACTGCCCGCGACCGGCGCTTCGTCGAACAGGTGCAGCAGTGGGTCGCCGCCGGCTGGGCCGAGCAGTGGAAGCCGCAGCTGTACAACTATCGTGATGGCGAACTCACCCCCTCCCCCGACGAACAGACCCGCTGGGTCGGCGTGCCGCGCATGAGCGCCATCACCCGCGGCCTGCTCAAGGACGTCACGGTGAACTTCGGCTGCCGTATCGCCGAGGTGTTCCGCGGCAAGCAGTTCTGGCACCTGCAGGACACCGAAGGTTGCAGCCATGGCCCGTTCAGCCGCGTGGTGATCGCCGTCCCCGCGCCCCAGGCCACCCAGTTGCTGGCCGCCACGCCCAAGCTCGCCGCCGTGGCAGCCGGTGTGCAGATGGAGCCGACCTGGGCCGTCGCCCTGGCCTTCCAGACACCGCTGGAGACGCCGATGCAAGGCTGCTTCGTAGAGGACAACGCGCTCGGCTGGCTGGCCCGCAACCGCAGCAAACCTGGCCGTGAAGAGCACCTCGACACCTGGGTGCTGCATGCCACGTCCGACTGGAGCAAGCAGCACATCGACCTGGCCAAGGAAGAGGTGATCGAGCAACTGTGGGGGGAATTCGCCGAGCTGGTCGGCTGCGTGGTACCGGCGCCGAGCTTTGCCCTGGCCCACCGCTGGCTGTATGCGCGGCCGACCAGCAACCACGAATGGGGCGCACTGGCCGATGCCGACCAAGGCCTGTATGCCTGCGGCGACTGGTGCCTGTCAGGCCGCGTCGAAGGCGCCTGGCTCAGTGGCCAGGAAGCCGCGCGACGGCTGCTGGAACATCTCGAATAACAACGTTCGGCAAAGCTATACAAAAATACTAGTTTGCATAAGTTTCTGGCTGTGCTGGAATGAACTTGTACGCGTTTGCTTCCATGTACAAGTTTCCCGGAGACAGCCATGCACGAACCTGCCACCGCACATAAGCCCCGTATCGCCATCAGCGCCTGCCTGACCGGCCACAGTGTGCGCTACAACGGCGGGCACAAGGCTTCCGATCTGTGCCGTGAACACCTGCAAGCGCATTTCGATTGGCGACCGGTGTGCCCTGAGGTCGCCATCGGCCTGGGCGTGCCACGCGACCCGATACGCCTGGTGGGTGACCCTGCGCGGCCAGCCGTGGTCGGCACGCGCAACCCGGGCATGGATCTGACCGGCCCACTGCGCACCTATGGCGAGCAGATGGCCGATGAGCTCGATGACATCTGTGGCTACATCTTCATGCAGAAGTCCCCTTCCTGCGGCCTGGAGCGGGTCAAGGTCTATCAGGACAACGGTCACCCTGCCCGGCAAAGTGGCACAGGCGCCTACGCTGCGGCCTTCTGCGCCCGTCGCCCCGACTTGCCGGTCGAAGAGGAAGGTCGACTGCACGACCCGGTACTGCGCGAAAACTTCATCAGCCGCGTCTATGCCTACGCCGACTGGCAGCAATTGCTGGCGCAAGGGTTGAGCCGTGGCGCCCTGGTACGCTTCCATTCGCGCTACAAGTACCTGCTGATGGCGAACAACCCCCAGGCCTATCGCCAGCTCGGCCGCCTGCTGGGCAGCATGAGCCGGGAGAATGACCCCGAGCAGATCGGGCCCCGCTATTTCAGCCAGCTGATGCAGGCGCTGCGTCGTTGCGCCAGCCGGGGCACCCACTGCAACGTCCTGCAGCACCTGAGTGGCTACTTCAAGGACTCGCTGACACAGCAGGACAAGGCCGAACTGCAGCACATCATCGGCCAGTACCAGCAAGGCGTGGTACCGCTGGTGGTGCCACTGACCCTGCTCAAGCATCACCTGCGCAAGCATCCTGATCCTTACCTGCAGCAGCAGACCTACCTGCAGCCGCACCCCGACAGCCTGGGCCTGCGCAATGCTGTCTGAAACACTTGTGCCGATTGGCGAGCTGGCCCGGCGCACCGGCGTCAACCCAGTCACCTTGCGCGCCTGGGAGCGCCGCTATGGCCTGCTCAAGCCGCAACGCACCGCCAAGGGGCATCGGTTGTACGGGCAAGACCAACTCGAGCGGGTGCAGGCGATTCTCGCCTGGCTTGAACGCGGTGCTTCGGTCGGCCAGGTACGCGAACTGCTCGACCAGCCGGTAGAGCGGGCACCGATGGGCGACTGGCAACCGCGCCAGCAGCAGTTGATCGAAGCCATCGCCCATCTTTCCCAACGCAGCCTCGATCAGCAACTGAACCAGGTCATGGCCCTGTACCCCGCCGTGACGCTGTGCGAACAGTTGCTGCTGCCGCTACTGGAATCCGTCGCCGTTCGCTGGCGCAGCCACTTCAACGCGCGCCTTGAACAGGTGTTTTTCCACACCTGGCTGCGCAGCAAGCTAGGGGCACGGGTGTACCACGACAATCAGTCGTTGCAAGGGCCAGCCGTGCTGCTCTGTGAAGACAGCGAGCGCCCGTTCGACCCCAGCCTGTGGCTATGCGCCTGGCTGCTGAGCAGCAATGGCATCCCCGTGGAGGTCTTTGAGCAACCGGTGGGTGGCGCGCAGCTGCAACGCGCCGTGATCACCCTGCAACCACGGGCAGTCCTGATGCACCTTGGCCCACGTATCGATGCCAGCGCCTTGCTGCGCACCTTGCAGGGCATTGCCGGGACCAAGCTGCTGGGCGGCGCCACCCTCGCCCTGCATCAGGCCCAGCTGCACGCTTTCGATCTGCCCGACCTTTTCCTGTTCGACACCCCGCAGGCAGCCTTGCGTGTATTGCAAGGCAATGTCCGCCGGCCTGTAGAGACGAGTGCACCATGCAACTGATCTGGCTGCGCAGCGACCTGCGCATCAATGACAACTCCGCCCTCAGCGTCGCCTGCGAACGCGGCCCAACCGTGGCCTTGTGGCTGGCCAGCCCCGGCCAATGGCAGGCCCACGACGACGCCGCCTGCAAGGTCGACTTCTGGCTGCGCAACCTGCGCCAGCTGCGTCAGTCGCTGGACCCGCTGAATATCCCGCTGCTGGTGCGCACGATCGACACCTGGGACCAGGCACCGGCCACCCTGCTCGAAGTTTGCCGCCAGCACAGTATCAAGGCGGTGCACTGGAACGATGAATACGGCATCAACGAAGAGCGTCGCGACGCAGCCACGCGCAAGCTGCTGGAGGATTCCGGCATCCGCGCCCACAGCTACCTGGACCAGTTGTTCTTCCGCCCGGGCACCATCCTGACCCGCAGCGGCGACTACTTCCAGGTCTTCTCCCAGTTCAGGAAAGTCTGCCTGGAACACCTGCACCGCAGCCTGCCGTCACTGGCCCGGCCGGTAAAGCCCCAGCAGCCGCTGGGTATCACCAGCGACCCGATCCCGCAGCATATCGAAGGCTTCGACAAACCTGCCCGCACACTCAGCGAATACTGGCCCGCCGGTGAAGACGAAGCGCAGGCGCGGCTTGCCCGCTTTGTCGATGAAACGGTCGAGGACTATGGGCACCTGCGCGACCTCCCGGCCAAGCCGGGTACCAGCCAGCTTTCAGCCTACCTGGCCGCAGGCGTGATCTCGCCCCGCCAATGCCTGCATGCCGCCCTCGCCAGCAACCGTGGCGAGTTCGACAGTGGCAACAGCGGCGTCCAGACGTGGATCAACGAGCTGCTCTGGCGCGAGTTCTACAAGCACATCCTGACCGGTTACCCACAGGTCTCCCGGCATCGTGCGTTCCGCAGCCAGACCGAAGCCCTGCCCTGGCGCGATGCGCCGGACGACTTCAAGGCCTGGCAGGAAGGGCGTACCGGCTTCCCGATCATCGACGCCGCCATGCATCAACTGCTGCACACCGGCTGGATGCACAACCGCCTGCGCATGATCGTCGCCATGTTCCTCAGCAAGAACCTGCTGATCGACTGGCGCCTGGGCGAACGGCATTTCATGCGCCATCTGATAGACGGTGATCTGGCTGCCAACAATGGTGGCTGGCAGTGGAGTGCCTCCACCGGCACCGACGCAGTGCCCTATTTCCGTATCTTCAACCCGGTTTCCCAGTCGCAGCGGTTCGACCCCGAAGGTCGCTTCATCCGCCACTGGCTACCGGAATTGCGGGGCCTGGATGAAAAATCCATCCACCAGCCCGTGAAGTCTGCGGATCTTTTTGCTAATAATTCCTATCACAGTCCGATTGTCGATCTCGGAAGCAGTCGCCAGCGTGCACTGGAAGCCTTCAAGGGCCTACCACGCCGGCAGGATCAGAGGGCAGTATCTTGAACAACTCGCGTAGTTTCTGGGTTACGGGGGCCAGTAACGGACTGGGTCTGGCCCTGGTGGAGCGGTTGCTCGAGCGAGGGCACCGGGTTGCCGCAAGTAGCAAGGGAGGCGAGGAACTGGAGGCACTGGCCGTGCGCCATGGCAGCCGGCTGTTAAGCCTGCCTTGGCAATTGCATGAAGAAGGCATGGCCGCCAGCGCGGCAGAGCAGATATGCCACGCCTGGTGCTCGCTGGACGTGTTGATCATCAACGGCGGGACCAGTGACTATCTGGCCGACAACGTGGCGGACAGCGACCTGTTCGAGGCCATCGTCAATGACAACCAACTGGCTGGCGAGCATTGCCTCGCCAGTGCGCAACCGTTATTGGCAAAGGGGCATCAGCCCCAGGTAATGGCGATTTTCAACCGCTATTCGGCCTTGCAGCTTTACTCGCCGACGCAGGTGTCGGCGGGCTGGAACAATGTGCCGCAGTGGTCACGTGAGCAGCGCCAGGCGTTGAAGGACCAGGGGATCGACCTGACCGTGGTGGCACCGCAGTCGCTGAAGACACCCGTGACTTCCGTGCAGGCTGTACCGGATGCCTGGACGCCGCAGAGCGCGGCGGATGAGCTGATCTCTCGCTTGGCGTTGCGCGAACCAGAGTTGGTGCTGGAGGTGCTGGATATCAACAGCTTGTGGCCATTGTCCCGCTAAGTTGTGCATTTCCAGGCCCGGCCTCTTCGCGGGACAAGTCGGATCGCGAAGAGGCCGGCACAGGAGAAATCACAGCGCCATGCGGTAATGCAGGCTGTAGCTCTCGACACCGTCGTTAGGGTTCTTGAGCCCGGCATTGGAATAGTGAATCGCCCTCACCCCGACCTCATGACCACCGGCAAAGCGCAGGCCGAAACCAATCCGGTCTTCGAACTGGAAAGCCGAGCCTAGCTCGTTGCTTTCGACCTCGGTATTGGCAAACGCCGCCACACCAATCCCTGCTTCGATATAGGGTTTGACCGAATTCCCGGCGAACTCATAGACGAACACTGGCGCAAACGACAGGCTATGGTTGCTCGACGTCTCGTCACCCTCCCAGTAGGTATAGGCGCCGTCCCAATAGCCCGTCAGCCGGCCGACGCTGGTCTGCCACCAGCTCGCCTCCCAGTTGGACTGCAGGCCCAGTCGGTAGACCATGGTGGAATCACCGGTCTGCCCCACCGAAAACGATACATCGGCCGCTTGCGCTGCCATCACGTGCCCCAGGGTAAAAGCGGCAACTGCCGCCAGACCGAGCCGTTTCTTCATGGGAAACTTCCTTATTCCTGATGCTGTTATTCGTGTTCGCCTTGTATGAGGCAAATCGGTAGAAATCGGCAATGCAAGGATAGTTCAGCTGTAATTCACGCTTTTTTTACAACTGAAAGCTTTGCACACTGTCCGACTTATGCCACAGCACTGGCAGGATTTTTCGCAGCGACTGCGGTTCGGCGCTGCTCCAGAATGCCGCGTCGCGGGCAGGCCCCTCGGCCAGCAGGTCCCGCGCGGCCAGCAGGCGTTGCAGCTGGCGCGCGACGGCGGCACCGGTATCGATGATGGCCACATCGGCAGGCACCATCTGCGCCAGCAGTGGACGCAGAAACGGGTAATGGGTGCAGCCGAGGATCAACGTATCGCAGCCAGCGGCCAGCAGCGGCTGTACATAACCCTGCAGCAACTGGCGCAACTGCGGGCTGTCGAGGTCACCGGTTTCGATCAGCTCCACCAGCCCCGGGCAGGGCTGGGTGACCACTTGCACGTCATTGGCGAAACGGTCGAGCAAGGCCGCAAACTTGGCACTCTGCAAGGTGCCCGTGGTGGCCAGCACACCGACCACGCCCGAACGGGTGGCGGCAGCGGCCGGCTTGACCGCCGGCTCCATGCCGACCAGCGGCCAGTCGGGGTACAACTCGCGCAGGTCGGCGACCGCTGCCACGGTCGCGGTGTTGCAGGCCAGGACCATCGCCTTGGCACCTTGTGCCTGGAAGAACTCGGCGATGCGCCGGCAGCGCTGGCGGATGTAGTCCGGGGACTTCTCGCCATAAGGCACATGGCCGCAATCGGCCACATACAGGAGTGACTCGTCTGGCAGCAGGCGCTGGATCTCGGCGAGTACCGACAAACCGCCGACCCCCGAGTCCATCACGCCGATCGGCGCCGAGCGCTCAGCCATCACGCTTGCCGCACACGGCACACGCCGGGTCACGCTTGACCCGCAGCTCACGCAGGCGCGTGCCGAGGGCATCGATCAACAGCAGGCGGCCTATCAGTGGTTCGCCGAAGCCGGCCAGCAGCTTCATCGCCTCCAGCGCCTGCAGGCTACCGACCAGCCCCACCAGCGGGCCGATCACGCCGGCTTCGCTGCAGGTCAGCTCGTCTTCGCTGCCGTGGCCGTACAGGCAGTGGTAGCAAGGGCTGTAGTCACGGCGCGGGTCGAACACCGACAACTGGCCTTCCAGGCGGATCGCCGCGCCGCTCACCAGCGGTTTGCCGGCTGCGAAGCAGGCCGCATTGACCGCCTCGCGCGTACCAAAGTTGTCGGAGCAGTCCAGCACCAGGTCGACCGCAGCCACCGCGGCGGCCAGGGAGTCTTCGTCCAGTGCCTGGCGGTGGGCGACCAGCGCGATCTCGGGGTTGATCGCCTGCAGCCGCAGCAGCGCCGAATCCACCTTGCTCATGCCGACGCTGTCGCTGTCATGGATGACCTGGCGTTGCAGATTGGTCAGGTCGACGGTATCGAAGTCGGCCAGGTGCAGCTCCCCCACGCCCGCGGCCGCCAGGTATAGCGCCACCGGTGAGCCGAGGCCGCCAAGGCCGACGATCAGCACCTTGCTGTGCTTGAGCCGCAGCTGGCCGTCGATGTCCACCTGCGCCAGCAGGATCTGCCGGCTGTAACGCAACAGTTCCTGATCGCTCAGCATGGCAGGCGTCCCAGTGAAATACGCTCATGGCCACCCAGGTCCTTGCGGCTGGCCACCTCGGTGAAGCCCTGTGCGCTCAGCAAGGCACGCACGTCCGCAGCCTGGTCGTAACCGTGCTCGAGCAGCAGCCAGCCACCTGGCAACAGATGCTCAGGCGCCTGGGCGACGATCACCCGCAGGTCATCAAGGCCATCAGTACCGGCCACCAGCGCACTGCTGGGCTCGAAACGCACGTCGCCTTCGACCAGGTGCGGGTCTTCGGCGCGGATGTACGGCGGGTTGCTGAGAATGAGGTCGAAACGCTGCCCGGCCAGGCTGCCGAACCAGTGGCTGGCAAGCACCTGGACGTTGCCCAGGCCCAGGCGCAGGCGATTGCGCTCGGCCAGCGCCACGGCTTCTTCGACGCGGTCCACGGCCGTTACCTGCCAGGCCGGGCAATCGCTGGCCAGGGCCAGGGCAATGGCGCCGGTGCCGGTGCCCAGGTCGAGGACCTTGGCTGGCGATGCGGGCTGCAGCTCCAGGGCCGTTTCGACCAACAGCTCGGTATCCGGGCGCGGGATCAGCGTATGTGGCGCCACTTCCAGGTCGAGCTTCCAGAAGCCCTGCTGCCCCAGGATGTAGGCCACCGGTTCACCGGCACGGCGGCGCTGCAGGTAGCTGGCGTAGGTCTCGGCATCTTCGCTGCTGACGATGCGCTCGGGCCAGGTGTGCAGGAAGCTGCGCGACTTGCCGATGGCGGCAGCCAGCAGCAGTTCGGCGTCCAGGCGCTCGCTGGGCGAGTCCGGCAGCTGCGCGTTGCGCAGGAGGCTGGCAATGATGGTCATCAGTCCCCCAGGGCAGCCAGTTGGTCGGCCTGGTATTCGGCCAGCAACGGTTCGATCACGGCCTCCACGCCACCGGCAAGGATGTCGTCGAGGGAGTACAGGGTCAGGTTGATGCGGTGATCGGTCACCCGCCCCTGTGGATAATTGTAGGTACGGATGCGTTCGGAGCGGTCACCGGAGCCGACCAGCAGCTTGCGCTCGCTGGCAATGGCGTTCTGCGCCGCACTGGTCTGCATGTCGTTGAGCTTGGCCGACAGCCAGGACATGGCGCGGGCGCGATTCTTGTGCTGCGACCGCTCTTCCTGGCACTCGACCACGATGCCGGTCGGCAGGTGGGTGATGCGGATTGCCGAGTCGGTCTTGTTCACGTGCTGGCCACCGGCGCCCGAGGCGCGGTAGGTGTCGACGCGCAGGTCGGCCGGGTTGATCTCGATGGCTGCTTGCTCGTCGGGCTCGGGCAGCACGGCCACGGTACAGGCCGAGGTGTGGATACGGCCCTGGGATTCGGTTTCCGGTACCCGCTGAACACGGTGCGCACCGGATTCGAACTTGAGCTTGCCGTACACGTTGTCGCCTTCGACACGGGCAATGATCTCTTTGTAGCCGCCGTGCTCGCCTTCGTTCTCGGACAGGATCTCCAGGCGCCAGCCGCGCTTCTCGGCATAGCGCGAGTACATGCGGAACAGGTCGCCGGAGAAGATCGCCGCCTCATCACCGCCAGTGCCGGCGCGGATCTCGAGGAACACGTTGCGGCCATCGTTGGGGTCCTTGGGCAGCAGCATGCGCTGCAGGTTGGACTCCAGCTCCACCAGCTGTTCCTTGGCTTCGCGTACTTCTTCGACGGCCATCTCGCGCAGGTCGGGGTCAGCGTCCTTGAGCAGCGCCTGGGCGCCTTCGAGGTCGTCCTGCACCTTGCGCCACTCTTTATAGGCAGCGTAAACCGGCTCGACTTCGGCATATTCGCGGGAATAGGCGCGGAAGCGGGTCTGGTCGGATATGACTTCGGCGTCACCAAGCAGCGCGGTGAGTTCCTCGAAGCGGTCCTGGAGAATCTCCAGTTTGTTCAGCAGCGACGCTTTCATTGCGGGGATTTGTCCGTCGAGCCCTCGTTGAGGGCAAAGAGTTCCTGGGCCATGGCCAGCGCATCGAGGCGGCCCTCGGCCGAGAGCTTTTTCAACTGCACGCTAGGGGCATGCAGGAGTTTGTTGGTCAGGCCCCGGGCCAGTTGCGCCAGTACATCCTCGGGGTTGCCGCCATTGGCCAGCAGGCGCTGGGCCTTTTGCAGTTCTTCGTCGCGCAGGCGCTCGCTCTGTTGGCGGTAGGCGCGCAGCACATCGACCGCGGCCAGTTCGCGCAAGCGCAGCATGAAATCTTCGGCGCCCACCGAGACCAGTTCTTCAGCGGCCTGGGCTGCGCCCTGGCGGCTCTTGAGGTTTTCCGCGACCACGTCGTGCAGGTCATCGACGGTGTACAGGTAGACGTCGTCGAGTTCGCCCACCTGCGGCTCGATGTCACGCGGCACGGCGATATCGACCATGAAGATCGGCTTGTGCCGGCGTTGCTTCAGCGCACTTTCCACCGCGCCCTTGCCGAGGATCGGCAACTGGCTGGCGGTGGAACTGATGACGATGTCGCTGTTGGCCAACTCCTGCGGGATGTCGGCCAGCAGCACGGCATGGGCACCGAACTGTTCGGCAAGAATGCTCGCCCGCTCCAGGGTGCGGTTGGCCACGACGATGCGGCGCACACCCTGTTCATGCAGGTGGCGGGCGACCAGGGTGATGGTTTCGCCGGCGCCGATCAGCAGGGCCTGGCTGCGGCCCAGGTCGCTGAAGATCTGCTTGGCCAGGCTGACCGCGGCGAATGCCACGGAGACCGGGTTTTCGCCGATGGCGGTGTCGGTGCGCACCTGCTTGGCGGCGCTGAAGGTGGCCTGGAACAGGCGCCCGAGCAGTGGGCCGATGGTGCCGGCCTCACGCGCCACCGCATAGGCGGACTTCATCTGGCCGAGGATCTGCGGCTCGCCAAGCACCAGCGAATCGAGCCCGGAGGCCACCCGCATCATGTGCTTCACCGCATCGTGTTCCTCATGGACGTAGGCGCTGGCGCGCAGCTCATCCAGGCTCAGCCGGTGATAGGCAGCCAGCCATTGCAGAACGGCATCGGCGGACAGGTGGTCCTGCTCTATATAAAGCTCGCTACGGTTGCAGGTCGACAGGATCGCCGCCTCACGGCTGGCGGTCAGTCGGCAGAGCTGCTGCAGGGCGTCTACCAGCTGCTCTGGGGTAAACGCCACGCGCTCGCGTACGTCTACCGAGGCAGTCTTATGGTTGATACCAAGTGCAAGAAAGGCCATGCAAGGTCGCTGGTTGTGACGAGAAGCCGATAATTGTCCTCTTTCGCAGGTTTTAGAACAACCACCGTTCGCTATTGTCGTGATAGCCCGGGCCGACCAGGCCTCCCGGGAGCCCTTGCCCAAGGCCGAAGGCACGCGCGAAACCTGCAGGAGCGGCGGTGCGGCGATCCGACTTGCCCCGCGAAGAGGCCAGAACAGGCTTAGCCAATTTCTGACGATAGCCCTCCCTCACCAGACTGCTCGCCCCCTTGGGTTGCACAGCCAATGAGTAATATTTCCTACAAATAACACCTGTCAATGAAACTTCTCGACACATCCAGTCCGAAGTTATCCAAATTCTTGTAGTCCATTTCCCAAATAGATATCCCTCTATTGCCTTCCTCGATATCGGTGCCTAGCCTTGCCAATCACTGACCGGGCCAAGTTTCCCGCCAGCACATCCCCTGTAAATGATTGCCAAGGAGAGGTAAGTATGGCTTTTGACGCATATATACAAATCGACGAAATCGCAGGCGAAGCCCTGGATGAAAAATACAACAAATGGATTGAAGTTACCGGCTACGACTTTGGCGTAAGCCAAAGCACCTCAGCCACTGCCAGCTCCGCCGGAGGCGCGACCTCAGGCCGCACCGCCGTCAGCAACTTCAGGTTCACCAAGTTTCTCGACAGCGCCAGTTGCAAACTGATGTAAGCCAGTTGTGCAGGGCTACATCTGAAAGAAGTGAAACTCGCTTTGTGCCGTGCGGGCGGCGACAAGCTCAAGTACTACGAGGTCATTCTCGAAGAAGTGATCATTGCCGATTACACCCAGAGCGCTGCCGACGGGGTGCCAATCGAAGTGGTGCAACTCGATTACGGCCGAATCAAGACCACCTATACCCAACAAAAACGCACCGATGGGTCCGGCGGTGGCAACATCGCTGGCGGGTGGGATCGTATCGGCAACAAGAAATACGCGTGAGGAAAACGCCATGACCGAAGCCCGCGCGTTCATCAACCCCAAAATGCAGAACTACCACACACTCAAGGCCGGCCTTGCACTCAGCGGGCATTCGGCCAGCAAGTTCGATGTTCTGAATGCGCACATCTACAACAGTGTGGTCAGGAGCGGTGAGCTGGTCATTGTCGGTGATTGGTCCACGCCTTCGTGTACAAGCCAGGAGGCGTATCTGATGGCAAAGGCTGCCAAGACGCATATGGGGCTGATGCGCAGCGGGCAAGGTGCCGATGAGTTTTTTCTGGATAATTTCGAATTGCTCAAAAGTCTACTCACCCATGCCGGCACGGGCGCGGGCGTGGTCAGTGATGGCTGGAGCAGGCACCTGAAGGCTATTCAGGACACGTTGCTGGAAATTGAAAAACTGTATCAGGAGCACATGAGCTCAGGGACGTTCAAGGCTCGGGATCAGTTTTATGCCAAGCGCGCTGCACTGTTCGCCAGACTGGATGAGCAGCTGAGTAAAATGGCAGCATTTGGTGCCAGCTTGCGAAACAAAGGGTCAATCAAGAGAACGCTTGGTATCTCCACGAAAAGCTATTTGAATTCAGGTGAAATTGCGGGGTATGCGGATAAGGTTGCCGGGGTGGGCAAAGCTGCGCGCCTGATCAAGAATGGCAGCTATATCGGCGTAGCGCTCGGAGTGGGAGCTACGGGACTCGAGATTCACAAGGCCTGTACCTTGGGGAGAGAGGACGAATGCAGCAGAGCGCAGTTCGTCGAGACTTCATCTTTGGTCGGTGGTTTAGTAGGCGCTAGCGCTGGAGGTTATGCTGGTGCATATATTGGCCCCGCGGTGTGCGCAGCTCTGGGCATTGCCAGTGGCGGGACAGCTGCACTTGCTTGTGCGGTTGTGGGAGGTGCCATAGGAGGAAAATATGCAGGTGATTACGCTGGAGAAAAGGGCAAATCCTTCGGCGACTTTCTATATCGAGAAAGCCTGAAGTGAACTCCACCATGGATCCGGGGATAGTAGGAGCTTTAATAATTATCCCCATGGCAATCACACTCTTAGCACAGTGCTACGTTGCTCATAAGCACACCGAGTTTTTTGAGTCGCTTCTACCAAATTGCAAATACATCATAGACAACAGAAACGTCTACAAGCACGCCGGCTTGCCAGGAAAGCTAATACGCACTGGATCCATATCGGTAGTATTGGCAACCCCCAAACTGTTCATATGGCGAGGGCTCGCTAACGCGGAGGAGGTCAAGGCTTTCCCCGCAAAGCATCGATGCATTCTTCTTTGTCTGCTGGTCTCGCATCTGACGCTGCTATCAGCGCTCGTGCTTTCCCACTTCCTGTTTCCAGCTCAATAACCGAATCAACGGGGCGATCTACATGACCGAACCTCTCACCTACCCCGCTGTCCGACCTAGCACCACCATGCTGTAAACCACGACCTTCGCAGGTGGGTTTGCCCCCGCGCTTGTGTCATCATGCTCCGACCGCCGGTTAGTCTTTTTAAGCCTCTCTATGAACAGACCCTACGCATTGCTGCTTGCCTTCGCCCTGCTCCAGGGCTGCCAGAGCCTGGCCCCGCAAAAGGCCGAGCCTCCCGCCGCCGAGGCCGAGGCGAAGAAGCCCGTGGTGTATGGGTCGTTCACGCAAGACACCCTTTATAGCCTGCTGGTGGCCGAGCTGGCCGGGCAGCGCAACCGCTTCGACATCGCCCTGGCCAACTACGCCGAGCAGGCCGAAAAAACCCAGGACCCGGGCGTCTCCGAGCGCGCCTACCGAATTGCCGAGTACCTTGGCGCAGACGAACCAGCGCTGGACAGCGCACTGATCTGGGCCAAGAACGACCCGGATAACCTCGACGCCCAACGCGCCGCCGCCATCCAGCTGGCCCGGGCCGGTCGCTACGACGACTCCATGACGTATATGGAAAAGGTGCTGCAAGGCCAGGGTGACACCCACTTCGACTTCCTCGCCCTGTCCGCCGCCGAAACCGACCAGAGCACACGCGACGGCCTGATGCAGAGCTTCGACCGCCTGCTGGTCAAGTACCCGGACAACAGCCAGCTGGTGTTCGGCAAGGCGCTGCTGCTGAATCAGGACGGCAAGGCTCAGGAAGCCCTCGACTTGCTCGAAGCGCACCCGACGCAGAATGGCGAAATCGCCCCGATCCTGCTGCGCGCCCGCCTGCTGCAGAGCCTGGACCGTGGCCCTGAAGCGCTGCCACTGCTGCGTGGTGCTATCCGTGACAACCCGGAAGACAAGCGCCTGCGCCTGACCTACGCGCGCACCCTGGTCGAACAGGACCGCATGGCCGACGCCAAGGCCGAATTCCTCAGCCTGGTCCAGCAGTACCCGGATGACGACGAATCGCGTTACTCCCTGGCCCTGGTGTGCCTGGAGATGAAGGACTGGGACGAAGCCGAGGTCTACCTGCGCGAGCTGATCGAGCGCGACAGCAACGTCGACGCCGCCCACCTCAATCTGGGCCGCATCGCCGAAGAGCGCCATGACCCGGCCGGTGCCCTGCGCGAGTACGCCCTGGTCGGCAACGGCCCGGACTACCTGCCGGCGCAACTGCGCCAGGCCGACATCCTCATCGCCAACGGCCGCGGCGCCGAGGCTTCGCGCCTGCTCGCCGAGGCCCGCGAGGCGCAGCCTGACTACGCCGTGCAGCTGTACCTGATCGAATCGGAAAGCTACAGCAACAACAACAAGGACGCCCAGGCCGACCAGGTGCTGCAGCAAGCCCTCAAGCACTACCCGGACGACCTCAACCTGCTTTATACCCGTGCCATGCTGGCCGAAAAGCGCGATGACCTGCCGCTGATGGAAAAGGACCTGCGCGCCATCATCGCCCGCGAGCCGGAAAACGCCATGGCGCTAAACGCCCTCGGCTACACCCTGGCCGACCGCACTACCCGCTACGCAGAAGCCAAGGCACTGATCGACAAGGCCCACCAGCTGACCCCGGACGACCCTGCCGTGCTCGACAGCATGGGCTGGATCAACTACCGCCTGGGTAACCTCGACGCGGCTGAAACCTACCTGCGCCAGGCCTTTTCCCGCTTCCCCGACCACGAAGTGGCCGCTCACCTGGGCGAAGTCCTGTGGGCCAACGGCAAGCGCCGCGAAGCCCGCCTGGTCTGGGCCAAGGGCTTCGAAGCCCAGGCCGACAGCCCCATCCTGCGCAAGACCATTCTGCGCCTGACCGGATCCGAGACCCTTTAACGCCATGTTTCTGCGCCATTGCATCACCTTCACCCTGATCGCCCTGCTGGCCGGCTGTGCCGGCTTCGGTAGCCGCGAGGCCCTGCAGGGCCACGGCGACCCGCAGCAGTGGCGTGCCCATAAAGAGCAGTTGAGCAGCCTCGATGGCTGGCAGATCAACGGCAAAGTCGGCATCCGCGCACCGCGCGACTCCGGCAGTGGCACGCTGTTCTGGCTACAACGCCAGGATTACTACGACATCCGCCTGGCCGGCCCGCTCGGCCGCGGCGCTGCTCGCCTGACCGGCCGCCCCGGCGGGGTGGTGCTGGAAGTGGCCAACCAGGGCCGCTACGAAGCCGCCAGCCCTGAAGCCTTGCTGGAAGAGCAGCTTGGCTGGCAGCTGCCAGTCTCGCACCTGGTCTGGTGGGTGCGCGGACTGCCCGCTCCCGACAGCAAGAGCAAGCTGACCCTGGACGGCGACAGCCGCCTGGCCAGCCTCGACCAGGATGGCTGGCAGGTGCAGTACCTGAGCTACACCGAGCAGAACGGCTACTGGCTGCCGGAGCGCATGAAGCTGCACGGCAAGGACCTCGACGTGACCCTGGTGGTCAAGGACTGGCAACCACGCCAGCTGGGGCACTGATGTTCATGCGCACGCTCACCCTGCCCGCCCCGGCCAAGCTCAACCTGTGGCTGCACATCATTGGCCGCCGCCCCGATGGCTACCACGAGCTGGAAACCGTGTTCCAGTTCCTCGACCATGGCGACGAGCTGAGCTTCGCCCTGCGCGAAGACGGCGTGATCCGCCTGCACAGCGAAATCGAAGCAGTGCCCCACGACAGCAACCTGATCGTGCGCGCCGCGCGCAAATTGCAGGAACAGTCCGGCACCCGGCTGGGCGTCGACATCTGGCTGACCAAGGTGCTGCCCATGGGCGGTGGCATCGGCGGCGGCAGCTCGGATGCGGCAACCACGCTGCTAGCGCTGGCACACCTGTGGCAGCTGGACTGGGACGAAGATCGCCTGGCCGCACTGGGCCTGAGCCTGGGCGCCGACGTGCCGGTGTTCGTCCGTGGCCATGCCGCATTTGCCCAGGGCGTCGGCGAGCAACTGACCCCGGTCGACCCCGAAGAGCCGTGGTATGTCGTGCTGGTGCCGCAAGTGTCTGTCAGCACAGTAGAAATTTTTTCACATCCACAGTTGACACGTGATTCCCTCCCCCTTAAGATGCGCCCCGTTCCCAAGGGAAACAGTCGAAATGACTGCCAACCGGTGGTAGAGCAGAATTACCCAGAAGTTCGAAACGCATTGAATTCACTGGGTAAATTCACAGAGGCTCGATTAACCGGTACTGGAAGTTGCGTGTTTGGGGCATTCCCAAGCAAAGCCGAAGCTGATAAAGTTCTGGCCCTTCTTTCAGTGACCCAAACAGGGTTTGTGGCGAAAGGAAGCAATGTTTCGATGTTGCATCGCAAGCTGCAAAGTCTGGTCAAGAAGTCGAGCGCATAAGCGTTCGCAGCAACAGATACAGGGGCGTCGCCAAGCGGTAAGGCAGCAGGTTTTGATCCTGCCATGCGTTGGTTCGAATCCAGCCGCCCCTGCCATTTTCCTTATACTCATCCAGGTATACCCTCAGCCTTCAGGTACTGCGCGTGTCCAAGATGATGGTCTTTACGGGGAACGCTAACCCCGATCTGGCTCGGCGTGTCGTACGTCAGCTGCATATCCCTCTCGGTGACGTCTCTGTCGGTAAATTCTCCGACGGCGAGATCAGCACTGAGATCAATGAAAATGTCCGCGGTAAAGACGTCTTCATTATTCAGCCGACCTGTGCCCCGACCAACGATAACCTGATGGAACTGGTAGTGATGGCCGACGCCTTCCGCCGCTCCTCAGCATCCCGAATCACCGCCGTGATTCCTTACTTCGGATATGCCCGCCAGGACCGCCGTCCGCGTTCGGCACGTGTAGCCATCAGCGCCAAAGTCGTCGCTGACATGCTCACTGTCGTGGGTATCGACCGTGTGCTCACCGTCGACCTGCACGCTGACCAGATCCAAGGCTTCTTCGATATCCCAGTCGACAACATCTACGGCTCGCCCGTACTGGTCGATGACATCGAAGACCAGCGTTTCGAGAACCTGATGATCGTTTCCCCGGACATCGGTGGCGTTGTGCGCGCACGCGCCGTTGCCAAGTCCCTGGGCGTCGATCTCGGGATCATCGACAAACGCCGCGAAAAGGCTAACCACTCCGAGGTCATGCACATCATCGGCGACGTCGAAGGGCGCACCTGCATCCTGGTAGACGACATGGTCGACACCGCCGGCACCCTGTGCCACGCGGCCAAAGCCCTGAAAGAACACGGCGCTGCCAAGGTTTACGCCTACTGCACGCACCCTGTCCTGTCGGGCCGCGCGATCGAGAACATCGAGAAGTCGGTACTGGACGAGCTGGTGGTGACCAACACCGTTCCCCTGTCCGCCGCCGCTCAAGCCTGTGACCGTATCCGCCAGCTGGATATCGCACCGGTTGTCGCTGAAGCGGTCCGCCGTATCAGCAACGAAGAATCGATCAGCGCGATGTTCCGCTAAGCGGGACTCGTGTTGATGTGAAGCGCCCCGCCCCAGCATTTGTTGGGGCGGGGCTTTTTTGCCATCCCCGTCTGGCGCTGGTCGCAAACGCCTTACGGGAGGCTATTTTGGAGAAGCAAAATGACTGATTTCATCCTGAACGCCCAAGCGCGTACTGACCTGGGGAAAGGTGCGAGCCGCCGCCTGCGTCACTCCGCCAGCATCCCAGCCGTTGTATACGGTGGCGATAAAGAAGCCCAATCCCTGACCATCGTGGCCAAGGAAATCGCCAAGCTGTTCGAAAACGAAGCTGCCTTCAGCCACGTTATCGAACTGAACGTCGACGGCGCCAAGCAGAACGTCGTGGTCAAGGCCATGCAGCGTCACCCAGCCAAAGGCTTCATCATGCACGCCGACTTCGTTCGCGTCGTTGCTGGCCAGAAGCTGACCGCCAAGGTTCCAGTTCACTTCGTCGGTGAAGAAGCCCCGGTCAAGAAAGGCGGCGAAATCTCGCACGTTGTTTCCGAGATCGAAGTTTCCTGCGAAGCCAAAGACCTGCCTGAGTTCATCGAAGTCGACCTGTCCAAGGCCGAAATCGGCGCCATCATCCACCTGTCGGACCTGAAAGCTCCGAAAGGCGTTGAATTCGTAGCGCTGGCCCACGGTGACGACAAAGCTGTTGCCAACGTTCACGCTCCACGCGTTGCTCCAGAAGCAGAAGGCGCTGCCGAGTAATCCACTCGCGCGCCGGTGTTGATCGGGTTACAGTGCGCCCCGCGCCCTGTAACCCACCAACTCCAAGGAAGAGCCCCTGACGTGACCGCCATCCAGTTGATCGTTGGCCTGGGTAACCCCGGCCCCGAATACGAACAGACCCGGCATAACGCAGGGGCTCTTTTCGTTGAACGCATTGCCAGCGCCCAGCGTGTATCGCTGACCGCTGACAAGAAATATTTCGGCCTGACGGCTAAGTTCAGCCATCAGGGCAACGACGTTCGTTTGTTGATCCCCACCACCTACATGAACCGTAGCGGCCAGGCCGTGGCGGCATTGGCCAATTTCTTCCGCATCAAGCCGGACGCGATCCTGGTGGCACACGACGAACTCGACCTGCCTCCGGGCGTTGCCAAGCTCAAGCGCGGCGGCGGCCATGGGGGGCACAACGGCCTGCGTGACATCATCGCGCAGCTCGGCAACCAGAACGACTTCCACCGCCTGCGGCTTGGCATTGGCCACCCGGGCGACGCCAAACTGGTCTCCAACTTCGTCCTGGGCCGCGCGCCGCGCGCCGAGCAGGAGAAGCTCGACGCCAGCATCGATTTTGCCCTCGGCGTGCTGCCGGACGTGCTGGCCGGCGACTTCGCCAAGGCCATGCGCGAGCTGCACAGCCAGAAGGCCTGATTTCCTAGAGAGGGGAATACCCATGGGTTTCAATTGCGGCATCGTCGGCCTGCCCAACGTCGGCAAGTCCACCCTGTTCAACGCCCTGACCAAGTCTGGCATCGCGGCGGAGAACTTCCCTTTCTGCACCATCGAGCCGAACAGCGGCATCGTGCCGATGCCCGATGCGCGCCTGGCGGCGCTGGCGGAAATCGTCAAGCCTAACCGCATCCTGCCGACCACCATGGAATTCGTCGACATCGCCGGCCTGGTGGCCGGTGCGTCGAAAGGTGAAGGCCTGGGCAACAAGTTCCTCGCCAACATCCGCGAGACCGACGCCATTGCCCACGTGGTGCGCTGCTTCGAAGACGAGAACGTGATCCACGTTTCCAACAGCGTCGACCCCAAGCGCGACATCGAGATCATCGACCTTGAGCTGATCTTCGCCGACCTCGACAGCTGCGAAAAGCAACTGCAGAAGGTTGCGCGCAACGCCAAGGGTGGCGACAAGGACGCCCTGGCACAGAAGGCGATTCTGGAAAAACTGATTCCGCACTTCACCGAAGGCAAGCCTGCACGCAGCCTGATGAAGAACATGGCTGACGACGAAAAGGCCGTTATCCGTGGCTTCCACCTGCTGACCAGCAAGCCGGTGATGTACATCGCCAACGTCGCCGAAGACGGCTTCGAAGATAACCCGCACCTGGACGTGGTCAAAGCCATCGCCGAGGAAGAAGGCGCGGTCGTGGTGCCGGTGTGCAACAAGATCGAAGCGGAAATCGCCGAGCTGGAAGACGGCGAAGAGAAGGACATGTTCCTCGAGGCCCTGGGCCTGGAAGAGCCTGGCCTGAACCGCGTGATCCGCGCCGGTTACGAACTGCTCAACCTGCAGACCTACTTCACTGCCGGCGTGCAGGAAGTCCGCGCCTGGACCGTACGCGTCGGCGCCACCGCCCCGCAGGCCGCTGGCGTGATCCACACCGACTTCGAAAAAGGCTTCATCCGCGCCGAAGTGGTGGCCTATGACGACTTCATCCAGTTCAAGGGTGAAGGCGGTGCCAAGGAAGCCGGTAAATGGCGCCTGGAAGGCAAGGACTACATCGTTAAAGACGGCGATGTGATGCACTTCCGCTTTAACGTATAACGCAACATCGGCGGCGCCCCCTTCGCGGGGCAAGCCCGCTCCCACAGGTTCTGCACTGCGCTCGAGGGCAATGTTAAACCTGTGGGCGGGCTTGCCCCGCGAAGGGGGCGCCGCCGTTTTCACATCTGGAATAAACCGGCAATCAATGCCAGGTGATCTCCCCCGCCTCCCGGGTCAAGACCAACTCAGCCAACGCCCTTCCCATCTGCACGTTATGCACACTGTTGACCAGCATGCCGATACCCGGCTCGCCGGCATTGCCGCAGATGTATTCGTCGAGGGTGTCTTCAATTCCGTGTAGTAACTGAATAGCATAGAGCAATGCCTCGGGTGAGGGCATGTCTTTGTTGATGGTGTAGAACGGCTGGGAAAGAACTTTGGCGGGTGGATCGGGTACAAGCTTCTTCATCATGATTTCTCCGAGTTCAGTATGCGGAGCTATCACCCACTTCCTCTCACAGAATCAGGGTGGCAGCCGAACGCGGGGTGAGAGACCGGCGAACATCGGAATTCCGGCCAGGCTTAAGCCTGCCCACGAACGGCTGCCATGACACTGGCACGATGCACTGCCGGGCTCTCACACCCGGTCGTCAAACCGCGACGACCCGGGGAAATTAGCCCTGATGCTCTGCATCCACAACAGAGAAACGGCAGCGGCGTGCGTAGGATAATTCCCAAGACATCTTGAACTGAAGCATTTGGTTTCAGGTTCAGAATTGTCTTACACCTGAGGGATTGCCGGGGCTGCTTTGCAGCCCTTTCGCGACACAAGGCCGCTCCTACAGATACAGCGAAATCTGGAAATTTGCGCTGTACCTGTAGGAGCGGCCTTGTGTCGCGAAAGGGCCGCAGAGCGGCCCCAACTTTCTGCATCTAAGCTGAGTCTCTGAAGGGCCTGCGCCCTCCTCCCAAGAGCCTCGACCATGCATAAAACGCCTCCCCGCTCGGGCTTCGACTGGCAACGCTGGCTCCCTGGCCTGGCCACCCTGCTGCACTACCAACCCGCCTGGCTGCCCAAGGACATCGCCGCCGGCCTGGTGCTGACCACCATGCTGGTGCCGGTTGGCATCGCCTACGCCGAAGCCTCCGGGGTACCGGGCATCTACGGCCTTTACGCCACCATCATCCCGCTGCTGGCCTATGCCCTGTTCGGCCCCAGCCGCATCCTGGTGCTCGGCCCGGACTCGGCGCTGGCCGCGCCAATCCTGGCGGTGGTGGTGCAATACGCCGCCAGCGACCCGCAGCGCGCCATCGCCATTGCCAGCCTGATGGCCCTGGTGGCCGGTGCCTTCTGCGTCATCGCCGGGCTGCTGCGCCTGGGCTTCATCACCGAACTGCTGTCCAAGCCGATCCGCTATGGCTACATGAACGGCATCGCGCTCACCGTGCTGATCAGCCAGTTGCCCAAGCTGTTCGGCATCAAAGTTGACAGCCAGGGGCCCTTACGTGACCTCTGGCACCTTGGCCAGGCACTGTTCGCAGGCGCTGGACACTGGCCAAGCTTCATCGTCGGAGCCGGCAGCCTGGGGCTGATCCTGCTGCTCAAACCCTTCAAGCGCCTGCCGGGCATCCTCATCGCCGTGGTGCTGGCAACGCTTGCCGTGAGCCTGTTCAACCTCGACCAGATGGGCGTCAAGGTGCTCGGCCAATTGCCCCAGGGCCTGCCCAGCCTGGTATTCCCATGGGTCAGCGACATCGACCTGGTCGAAGTGGTACTGGGCGGGATTGCCGTGGCGCTGGTGTCGTTCGCCGATACCAGCGTGCTGTCACGCTCCTATGCTGCGCGGCTGAAAACACCCGTCAACCCGAACCAGGAAATGTTCGGCCTGGGCGTGGCCAACCTGGCCTCCGGCCTGTTCCAGGGCATCCCGATCAGCAGCAGTTCGTCGCGCACACCGGTGGCCGAGGCGGCTGGCTCGAAAACCCAGCTCACCGGCATCATCGGCGCGCTGGCAGTGACCCTGTTGCTGCTGGTCGCGCCCAACCTGATGCAGCACCTGCCCAACAGCGCATTGGCTGCGGTGGTGATCGCTGCGGCGTTAGGGCTGTTCGAGTTCGCCGATCTCAAGCGCATCTTCCGCATGCAGCAATGGGAGTTCTGGCTGTCGTTCACCTGCTTCGTCGGCGTCGCGGTGTTCGGCGCCATTCCGGGGATCTGCATTGCCGTGGTGATATCGGTGATCGAATTCCTGTGGGACGGCTGGCGGCCGCATCACGCCGTACTCGGGCGTGTCGATGGCACCCGTGGCTACCATGATGTGAAGCGTTATCCACAGGCGCGGCGAATTCCGGGGCTGGTGCTGCTGCGTTGGGACGCCCCGCTGTTCTTCGCCAACGCCGAGCAGTTTCAGGGCACGGTGCTGGCGGCGGTGGATGAATCACCGACCCAGGTGCAGCGGCTGGTGATTGCGGCGGAACCGGTGACCAGCATCGATATCACCTCGGCGGACATGCTCGCCGAGCTGGATCGGGTGCTGGAGGCTCGGGGGGTGGAGCTGCAGTTTGCCGAGATGAAAGACCCGGTGAAGGACAAGATGAAGCGCTTCGAGTTGTTCGAGCATATGGGAGAGAAAGCGTTTCACCCTACGGTCGGGGCGGCGGTGGATGCCTATCTGGCAGATACCGGGATTGACTGGCAACCCTAGACAGCCCGAACCCGGCGCCGGTCGATCCAGATCAACATGGCGCTGGCATACAGCGACACGGCCACGAACAGTGCCATGCGCACCGCAAAGGCCTTATACACATCCTGCCCGCCTGCACTGTCCTGCACCGACTGCCCGAGCAGGATCAGCAGGGTCGTCAGGCAGCTCACCCAGTACGCCGGGCTCTGCTTCGTATCCACCGCACGGTAGAGCCTGCGCGCCTGCCAGAGGACGAACAGCAGCACCCACAGGAAGAACATCCACAAGTGCACGAACAGGCTCAGCGCCCCCCACAGCAACATCGCCAGCACCCCGGCCAGCAAGGTCGAGCCAATCAGCTCGCGACTGGCATGTCGCGCCCGCGTCTCCCCCGCCTGCTGCCCGAGGCTTACTGCCTTCATGATCAGCGGCATGAACTGGTCCGGGGCGATCAGCGCCAGCAGGAAGGCCGGCATGACGATGAGCGTGGCGCGCAAGGCTACCCAGCTGACATCGGCGCTGTCGAGCAGAGGCGGCGTAGATTGCGCAGGCGCACCGGCCGGCTCGGGGCACAGCACATGGGCCAGCGCCGTGCCTAGCACCGCCAGCAACATGCCCTTGGCCATCGCCTCGACCACCGACAGCGCCAGGCTGAAATCGCTGGTGCCAGCGGCCGCGATCATGGTCAGGCCAATCACCAGCAGGTTGGCCAGCAAACCATTGCCGCCCTTGAGCGCATAGCGCAAGACC
Source organism: Pseudomonas sp. NPDC089422 (assembly GCF_044749405.1). Classification (NCBI taxonomy): domain Bacteria; kingdom Pseudomonadati; phylum Pseudomonadota; class Gammaproteobacteria; order Pseudomonadales; family Pseudomonadaceae; genus Pseudomonas; species Pseudomonas sp. NPDC089422. The sequence continues at coordinate 108,372 of NZ_JBIVHW010000003.1, read as the reverse complement.
AGGAACACCCCCACGCCGACCAGCAGTACCCCGCTCAGCGGGGCATGGCGCAACAGCGGAATCAGCAGCAGGCCGCTGCCGCAGCTGAGCATCACCAGTATCGCCAGCGCCGGCGCCGCCTTGATCGGCAGCGCCTCACTGCGCATGGCCAACAGCAGCACCGCGAACACCGGCGCCAGGAACGGCACCGGCAAGCCCAGACCGAAACTGGTCGCCAGGCACAGCGCCACGCCCCAGGCCAGGCGCAGCGCGCGCAGGCGACGCAGCTCAATAGGCATACGACAGCCAGCTCATCAGCCACATGAACACGCGGCCCAGCAGGTTCAGCGGGTTGCCTTCGCCGGGCAGCGCCATGACTTCGGCCTGGCCGCCCACACGCAAGCCGGTCTTGTCTAGCAGCTGATCACGATCGAATTCGACGATCACCGGGAAGCGCTGCGCCGAGCGCAGCCAGTCGCGGCTGTTCTGCACGGTTGGCAAGCTACCCGGCGGCGCGGGCTGGCCGACGCTCACGCCATAGCCGATGCTGCGAACCCGCCCTTTCAGCACCGTGCCGGGCATGGCATCGAGCACCACCAGCACCGGGGCGCCGGGGTACAGGCGGCCGAGGTTGTTCTCGGTCATGTCGGCACTTATCCACACGTCATGGATGGCAATCAAGGTCATCATCGGGCTGCCGGCGCCCACGTAGTGGCCCACGTCGGTGCGCAGGTCGGTAATCAGGCCGTTGGCATCGGCGCGGACCATGGTGCGCGCCAGGTCCAGGCGGGCCTTTTCCACATTGGCTGCGGCGCTGCGCAGTTGCGCGTTGTCGCCATCGGCCCCGCCCTGCTGTTCACGGGCCCGTTGCACCTCGGCGCGAGCGGCGGCCACCTGGCTGATGGCCTGGTCGCGGGTGGCCTGGGCGCCCTCCAGGCGGCGCACCGATACCGTGCCCGGGTCTTCGTCGATCAGCCGCTTGAGCCGTTCGGCATCCTGGCGCGCCTTGCGTTCGTTGGCCTGGGCTGCCACCAGTGCGGCCTGGGCCGAATCGATGCCGGCGGTGCTGGCACCGATCTGCCGACGCACGGTATCCAGGTCGGCTTCGGCGCGGGCCAGGGCGATGCGATACTGCTCCTGGTCGAGCTCGAACAGCACATCGCCCTGGCGCACTTCCTGGTTGTTGCCCACGGCCACGCGCTTGATCTGCCCGGCCACTTCGGCAGCCACCGGCACCACGTAGGCCTGCAGCCGCGCTTGTTGGGTGTAGGGCGTGAAACGGTCGGCCAGCAGGTACCAGACCAGGCTGACGACGATCAGTATCAACACCCCGCGCATGCCGCGATCGGGGGCTGGCGGAGCGTCCGCGGCGTCACTCATTTCGGCTCACCTTGTTCGGGGTCGGCGGGGGCCGGCTCGTCGAGCAGGTCGCCCCAATCGGTACGGTTTTCCATCTTCTGGCGGGTGGCAGGGTCGATCGGTTTACGGTTGTTGTCCCAGCCGCCGCCCAGTGCCTTGTACAAGCTCACCAGGCTACTCACCGCGTTGCCACGGCTGACCAGGTAACCATCCTGCTGCTGCAACAGCAGCTGCTGGGCATCGAGCACACGCTGGAAGTCGGCAAAGCCTTCCTGGTACTGCGAGCTGGCCAAGGTCAGCGAACGCTGGGCGGCCTGCGAAGCATCCTGGCGAATGCTGGCGCTCTGCAGCGAACGCACCAGGCCACTGGCGGCATCGTCGGCCTCGTGCGCGGCGTCACGCACGCTCTGGTGATACAGCTCGATCAATTGCTGCAGGCGGGCGTCCTCGACCCGCACGGCGTTCTTGCGCCTGCCATAGTCGAACGGGCTCCAGAGCAGGCTCGGCCCCGCCGCCAGGTCGAAGCTGTTCGGCAGGTGGCTGGCCGACAGGAAGGTCCAGCCGATGCTGCCCAGCAGGCTCAGCTGTGGATAAAGGTCCGCTTCGGCCACCCCTACCAGCGCCGATTGCGCCGCCACCGCCTGTTCGGCGGCGCGGATGTCCGGGCGCCGTTGCAGCAGGCTGGCCGGCACGTCCTGCAACACCGCCCGGTCCGGCAACGGCAGCTGCCCGTGGCGCGCCTCGAGCTCGGGCAGCGGGCCCGGTGGCCGGCCAAGCAGCGAGCAAAGCACGTTGCGCAAGGCATTGAGCTGGTTTTCGAACTCGGGGATGGTGGCCAGGGTCGCCAGGTACTGGGTACGCGCCTGCTGCCAGTCGAGCTCATCGTTCTCGCCATGGCGGAACAGCCGCTCGGTGATCTGCAGGCTGCGGGCCTGGCGTTTGGCGTTGTCCTGGGCAATGTCCAGCCGGGCCTCGGCGGTGCGCAGGGCGAAGTAGGTATCGGCCACCTGGGCACGCAACAGCAGCATCGCATCGGCATAATTGGCCTGGGAGGCGAAGTACACCGCATCAGCGCTCTCGATGGCGCGGCTGAAGCGGCCCCAGAAGTCGATTTCCCAGGCGATGTCGAAGCCCGCACTGGACTGCCAGAACACCGAGTCCCGCGCGGTGGGCGTGCCGGACTGGTCCTGCTTGAGGTAAAGGCTCTGCGCACGCAACTGCTGCAGCTGTGGATAACGCCCGGTCTGGACGATGGCCAGCTGCGCCCTCGCCTCGGCAATGCGCAGGCCGGCCACACGCAGGCTGGTATTGTTGGCGTCGGCTTCGGCAATCAGCGCATCCAGCGTCGGGTCGGCGAACACCGCCCACCACTGGCGCAGGTCCGGTACTGGCGCGCTGCGCCCGGCCTGCTCCAGCATTGCCGTGTTCCAGCTGTCGAGCCACGGGTCCCGGGGCTTCTCGAACTCCGGGCCGACCTGCGTGCAGCCGGCCAGGACCAGCAACAGCCCCAGGCCATAGCAACGCTTGGGCATGGCAAGCCCGCGCTCAGGGTGCCGGTGGCACAGGTTGCTCCGGTACCTGCAGCGCCACCCATTGCCAGAACAGTACATAGGTCACGCCGAGGATCACCGGGCCGATGAACAGGCCGATGATGCCTTTGACCACCATGCCACCCAGGGCGCCAATCAGCACCACCGGCATCGGTACATCCACCCCGCGCCCCAGCAACAGCGGCTTGAGCACGTTGTCGGCAAGCCCGGCCACGAAGGTATAGACGGCAAAGATGATGGTCGCTGCAGTGAAACCCTCGACGTTGAACACATAGATGATCACCGGCACCGTGACCAGCGTCGCGGGTGCCTGGGCGATCCCCAGCATAAGGATGACGATGGCCAGCATACCGGCCCCTGGCACCCCTTTGATCACGAAACCGACGCCGATCAGCAGCATCTGGATGAAGGCAATGCCGATCACGCCCTGGGCGACCGCGCGAATGGTCGCGGTGCACAACTGGGCCAGCGGCTTGCCGCGCTCCTCGCCGGATACCCGCATGGCGATGCGCTGCGCCGCAAGTTCACCGCGCTCGCCAAAGGCCATGATCACACCAGAAATGATGATTGCACCGACGAACAACAGAAACGCACCACCGGCACTGGCCGCAGCGCCCAGCACCGTAAGCCCGGCGCCCTTGAGCTGGGGCAGCCACTGGTTGAGCACGCTGGCCATGTTTTCCGATGCCGACAGCCATAACGCATACAGCCTCGGCCCGATCAGCGGCCAGGTGGCCACCGATTCGGGCGGTGCCGGCACGCTCCAGGTACCGCTCTTGAGCAGCGTGACCAGGCTGTCCACTGACTCACCGATGGACATCACCACCAGGTAGATCGGTACCAGCAGCACGATCAGCACCAGCAGCACCACCAGCGCTGCCACGTAGCCATCCTTGATGCCGGTGCCGCGCCTGATGCGCAAGTACAAGGGGTACAGCGTTACCGCCAGAATCACCGACCACAGCATCAGCTCCAGGAACGGCTGGAAAACCTGGAAGGAGAACATCACCAGGGCGGCCACCAGGCCTGCCTTGATCAGCACGTCGAGCAGGCCCCGCGACAGGGCACTGTCCAGCTTCAAACTCGGCTGCATGTTTCACCTCCGAACGTAGGCGCGCCAGCAAGGCGCTATTCACTGGCCCGTTTCGGCTACCGGGCGGTCCTCGTCACGCAACTGCCGCGCCAGGGCCATCATCACCAGGGGCACCACCGCCATCGACAGCGTGATGGCGAGCACCAGCAAGTCGTGAACCTGTTGCGTCAACACCTGGTGCTCGAGCGCCAGCTTGAACACCACGAAGGCAAACTCCCCCCCAGACGCCAACACCACCGCCAGGCACAGTGCCTGCGCCTGGCTGAGGCCGCCCGCCCTGCGCCCGAGCACCAACAGCAGGGGCATCTTGATCACCACCAGCAGCAGCGTCAGCCCCAGCACGATCAGGGGCATGCCGAACAGCAGCTGCAAGTCGGCACTCATGCCGACACCGACGAAGAACAGCCCGAGGAGCAGGCCCTTGAGCGGTTCGATCTGGGTTTCCAGTTCATGCCGGAAAGGTGAGTCGGCCATCAGCACACCGGCAAGGAAGGCGCCCAGGGCCATGGACACGCCGACATGCTCCATCACCCAGGCGGTGCCCAGCACCACCAGCAAGGCAGTCGCGGTGGACAGTTCGGGCAGCCCCGAACCGACCGTCCATTTGAATACCGGAGTCAACAGATAGCGGCCAGAAACAATCACCACACCAATGCCCGCCGCCACCGCCAGCAGCGGCCAGGAACCTTCGTCAGCAGTACTGACATCGCCACCGAGCAACGGCACTACGGCAATCAGGGGAATCGCGGCGATGTCCTGGAACAGCAGGATGGCCACGGCCAGGCGGCCGTGTGGCTTGCCCAGGTCCTTGCGTTCGGCCAGCACTTGCAGGCTGAACGCCGTCGACGACAGCGCCAGCCCCAGACCGAGCACGATCGCCGCCGCTTTCGATTGGCCAAACAGGAAGTACGCCAGCAGGCCGAGCACCACCGCCGTCAGCCCCACCTGCAACGAGCCGATGCCGAACAACGCCTTGCGCATGGTCCACAGCCGCCGTGGCGACAGCTCCAGGCCAATGACGAACAACAGCATCACCACGCCCATCTCCGACAGCCGAGCGACGTTATCCGGGTTACCCAGCAGGCCCAGCACCGACGGCCCGATCAGGATGCCGGCCAGCAGGTAGCCGGGCACGGCACCCATTTTCAAACGCTGCGCCAGCGGCACCAGAAGCACCACGGCCAGCAGAAACACAACCGTTGCCTGCAACAGGCTGCCGTCATGAGGCATAAGCTCGCACCCTTGCCAAATGCTGCCGGGAGGGATCAGAAACGCTCTTCGACCACTTTGAAGGGATAAGGCACAGCCTTGTATTTGCCGATCCTGCCGCGCTTGGGCAGCTTCACCACCTCATCGCGGGTGATGTCCTTGTAGGGGATGCGCGTCAGCATGTGGCTGATGATGTTCAGCCGGGCGCGCCGCTTGTCGTTGGAGTGCGCCATGAACCACGGGGCCCAGGATGAATCGGAGGCGGCGAACATGTCGTCACGGGCCCGGGTGTAGTCGTCCCAGCGGGTGTACGACTTGAGGTCCATGGGTGACAGCTTCCACAACTTGCGCCCGTCGCTGATGCGGTCCTGCAGGCGGCGGGTCTGCTCCTCGGCGCTGACTTCAAGCCAGTACTTGATGAGGATGATCCCCGACTCGACCATCATCTTCTCGAACAGCGGCACCACGGAGAGGAACTTGGCGCCCTGTTCTTCACTGCAGAACCCCATCACCCGTTCCACGCCGGCGCGGTTGTACCAGCTGCGGTCGAAGATCACCACCTCGCCGGCGGCAGGCAGATGGGTCAAGTAGCGTTGCACGTACATCTGGGTCTTTTCCCGCTCGGTGGGGGCCGGCAGCGCCACTACGCGGAACACCCGCGGGCTGACCCGCTCGGTGATGGCCTTGATGGTGCCGCCCTTGCCGGCACCATCGCGGCCCTCGAAAACGACACATACCTTAAGGCCCTTGGCCACCACCCATTCCTGAAGTTTCACGAGCTCCACGTGCAGTTTCTTGAGCTCTTGCTCGTAGGCTTTGCCGCCCAGTTTCTCTGCCTGCTCTTTTGACTCTTTCTTCTTGGACGGCTTGGCCATGGCGCTCTCCCGAGGGCGAATGAAGAGTCAGTATGGTCGATCCATGACAATTTGCCGTTTCGCTTGTTAAGGCAAATTACCGCGCCCTGGCAGCCCTTATTTCGCCAGCTTGTTGTAGCTGGTCATCAGGTTGCGATAGTCCGGTATATGGTTGGAGAACAGGGTGCCGAGGCCTTCGATATCGTTGCGCCAATCACGGTGCAGCTCGCAGGCCACGCCGAACCAGGTCATCAGCTGGGCACCGGCTGCCTCCATGCGCCGCCAGGCCGAATCACGGGTCAGTTCGTTGAACGTGCCAGAGGCGTCGGTGACCACGAACACCTCGAAGCCCTCCTCCAACGCCGACAAGGCCGGGAAGGCTACGCAGACTTCGGTGACCACCCCGGCGATCAACAGCTGCTTCTTGCCGGTGGCTTTCACCGCCTTGACGAAGTCTTCGTTGTCCCAGGCATTGATGTTGCCGGGGCGGGCGATATAGGGGGCGTCGGGGAACTGCTGCTTGAGCTCGGGCACCAGCGGGCCGTTGGGGCCGGTTTCGAAGCTGGTAGTGAGGATGGTCGGCAGCTTGAAGTACTTGGCCAGGTCGGCAAGAGCCAGCACGTTGTTCTTGAATCGGTCGGGGTCGATGTCGCGCACCAGTGAAAGCAGGCCGGCCTGGTGATCGACCAGCAGGACGGCGGCGTTGTTCTTGTCCAGACGCTTGTATTGGAAGGCCATGGCGCAACTCCTTGCTCTGACAGGTTGGGACTATCAGCGTAGGCAAGGATGTGGGGTGCAAGGGACCGTCAGTCGGTTCGCCTGGGGTGGCCGGTACAGGTTCAATACTCACGCCGTTTGCTGAATGCCCAGCGGCCCGCCAGGAAGGTAAAGGTCGCCACCAGTGCCACCAGCAGCCAGAAGCCGTTCGGGTCATCCGAGAGCGGCACGCCGCCGACGTTCATGCCGAAGAAGCCGGCGATGATGTTGATCGGCAGCGCCAGCACGGTGACCACTGTCAGGGTGAACAGGGTGCGGTTGGTCTGCTCGTTGAGCTTGGCGGCGATTTCTTCCTGCAGCAGCTTGATCCGCTCGCCCAGGGCGGTCAGGTCGCTGATCACCAGGGTGAATTCTTCGGTGGCCGCGCGTAGTTGGCGCATGTCTTGTTCCTGCAGCCATTCGGGCGGGCGGTTGAGCAGGCGCAGCAAGGCGCCGGGTTCGAGCGCCAGCAGGCGCTGCAGGCGCACCAGCACCCGGCGCATGCTGCTTAGTTCGGCGCGGTTGTCGCTCAGGCGCTGGGACAGCAGCTGGTCTTCAATGCGGTCGACGCTGGTGGTGGTCTCGCGCACGATCTGGGTCAGCAGATCGCCCTGATCGCGCAGCAGGTGCACCAGCAGCTCGATCGGTGAATGGAAGCGCTCGCCCTGCTTCACCGATGAGCGCAGCTTGTCCACCGAATGCAACGGCTGCAGCCTGGCACTCACCAGCAGCTGGCTGCTGGCGCAGGCCCACAGGGTAGAGACGTCCGACGACACCAGGCCGAAGTTGAACACCACGTCGTTGACCACAGCCAGCAGGGTCGAGTCGACATGCTCGATGCGCGTCGAGCGCGAGCCTTCGCGCAAGGTTTCGAAGAACGCCTGCGGCAACGGCAGGTGCGAACGTAGCCAGCGCTCGCAGGCGGCGTGGGCGAGGTTCAGGTGCAGCCAGAGGAATTCGTCCGGGTCTAGCGGTTCACTAAGCTTGCGCAGCGTCTGGGCCGAGTCAAGCTCGCGGCCAGACTCGCCGGGGCGGAAGGAAAACGCGTAGAGCAGGCCGAACAGGTCGTGTTCCTGCTGGGGGTATAGCGCGTGATGGCCCATTCGAACTCGCAATGAGGCAGTGGAGCGGAGACTGTGAGGGTGCGCGCTGCAGATTGCAGTTCAATGACGGGAATGCTTGCCCGCGCCGGTACTTGATGCCGGCTTCGTATTGCTTGGCCTCAATCGGTCCAGATCATTTCTGGACGCGCCGATACTGCTGCGTCGGACTACGGGGTGAATCAGGGTCTGTCATTTCAATAAGGCCAGAAGCCAAAGCAGGCTTGAGATACGACTTGCTGAAAGTGGGCCGATGCGAAAGCCCCAGACGCTGCATCAACTCGCTGGCTTTCAACGCCTTGCCTGGCGGCAGGATGCTCAACAGGCTGGTTACTTGATCGGTTACTTGATCGGTTACTTGATCGGTCGAGTTCGCCTCAACCAGGGCTTGGAGTAACGCCTCCAGCATGAATTCGACAAAGGGCGTCGCTTCAGCGGCATGATCGGCAGCTGCAAGCGCTCCGTAATATGCCTCCTGCTGTTCGCAGATAACCGTTTCTACTGGCAGGTAAGCCAGCACACCTCGCCATTGGCTGAGCATGAGGGTCTGCCACAAGCGCCCCATCCGCCCATTACCATCCGCGAAGGGATGAATGAATTCGAACTCATAGTGAAATACACAGCTGACGATCAGCGGGTGCCATTCACTACGTGAGAGCCAGCGCAAAAGGTCTTGAACCAGCAACGGCACTCGATTGGCCGGGGGTGCCATATGAAGCAAGCGAGAACCACGATAGATGCCAACTCCACCTTGTCGAAAGTGACCTGCATCATCGATCAGGCCATGCATCAACAATGCATGTGCAGCAAGCAGATCAGACTGGCGGCCAGGCTGCCAGGACGGCATCGCGTCATAGGTGGCGAAGGCATTGCGCACTTCCTGGATTTCGCGCGGCAATCCTAATACCCGTTTACCCTCCAACAGTGCCGTCACCTGCTCGACGCTTAACGTGTTGTTCTCAATGGCTAGCGACGCCTGAATGGTCTTGATGCGGTTTCCCCGGCGCAGCTGCGGTGTAAGCGCATCGTCTCGATAAGCCGTCAACTGCCCGACGTGCTCACTGATCTCGGCGACCAATGCCAGCATGCGCGGCGTTACCGTCAATGGCGGCTCGTAGTTACTCATTTGTTTTGTTCCCTGGACAAGGTCGAACGCCAACATAGCAGCCAACCTTATCCACTGCAGGGGCACCGGTAAAGGAAGCCGGGAGATTGGTTCACAAATTCCTGAACTAATTATTTCTCCTCCGCGATTTTTCCCCTCGCCCGCCCCCACCAGAATCGCTTCACCACAATCACAATAACCGTGAGGCCACTCCCGTGGACCAGACACTCCAGGTACGGCAAGCTGCCGCCGACCTCATCACAGCCTTTGCCAGCAACGACACCGCCCGCTATTTCGCCTGTTTCAGCGAAGACGCCACCTTCCTCTTCCACACCGTGCCGCAACCGTTGCTGTCGCGCCGTGCCTATGAAGACCTCTGGGCCCAATGGCAGGCCGAGGGTTTTGCCGTGCTTGGCTGTGAATCGAGCAACGTGCAAGTGAGCTTGCAAGGCGACGTGGCGATCTTCATGCATGACGTGGCCACGCACATTCGCATTGCCGGTGAGGAGCACCAACTGGCCGAGCGCGAGACCATCGTCTTCCGCCGCCACGGTGAACAATGGCTGGCGTGCCACGAGCACCTGTCGGTCGTCACCGCTGCCTGATCCGAACTTACGCGGCCTTGCCGCACTGCCATCGCAACCACAAGAGGGCCCGCGCACCGCGACGGGCCTACAACAACCGCGCTGGAGCATCACCATGAGCCACTCGACCGGTATCGAGACCAATGGCGTCGAACAGATCCCCGACGATCAACGCGACGCCTCCCCGCTGGACCTGTTCCGCCTGATCTTCGGCGGTGCCAACACCTTCGCCACTGCCGTGCTGGGCAGCTTCCCGGTGCTGTTCGGGCTGTCGTTCCAGGCCGGGGTCTGGGCAATCCTGCTTGGTGTCGGCGTGGGCGCGCTGATCCTGGCGCCGATGGGTCTGTTCGGTGCCCTCAACGGCACCAACAATGCCGTGTCGTCGGGCGCGCACTTTGGCGTGCACGGGCGCATCGTCGGCTCGTTCCTGTCGCTGCTCACCGCCGTGGCGTTCTTCTCGCTGTCGGTGTGGAGCTCGGGGGATGCCCTGGTCGGCGGCGCCAAGCGCCTGGCCGGGCTGCCGGAAACCGACCTGACCCTGGGCCTGGCCTACGGCCTGTTCGCGGTGCTGGTGCTGGTGGTGTGCATCTTCGGCTTCCGCTTCATGCTGTGGGTCAACAAGATTGCCGTGTGGGCTTCGAGCCTGCTGTTCCTGTTGGGCATCTTCGCCTTTGCCGGGCCGTTCGACGCGGGCTTTGCCGGTAGCGTCAACCTCAGCCAGCCGGGCTTCTGGGCAGCCTTCGTCGGCGCGGCGATCCTGGCCATGAGCAACCCGGTGTCGTTCGGCGCCTTCCTCGGTGACTGGTCGCGCTACATCCCGCGGCAAACGCCGAAGTCGCGCATCATGCTGGCGGTGATCGCCGCCCAGGTGGCCACGCTGATCCCGTTCCTGTTCGGCCTGTGCACCGCCACCCTGGTGGCCACCCAGGCGCCTGACTACATCGCCGCCAACAACTACGTCGGCGGCCTGCTGGCCGTCGCACCGAGCTGGTTCTTCCTGCCGGTATGCCTGATTGCGGTAATCGGCGGCATGTCCACCGGTACCACCGCGCTGTACGGCACCGGCCTGGACATGTCCAGCGTGTTCCCGCGCCTGCTCAGCCGCGCTGGCGCCACCTTGCTGATCGGGGTGCTGGCGATCGGTTTCATCTTCATCGGCCGCTTCACCTTCAACCTGGTGCAGAGCGTGTCGACCTTCGCCGTGCTGATCATCACCTGCACCAGCCCATGGATGGTGATCATGATCCTCGGCCTGATCACCCGCCGCGGCTTCTACCACGCTGACGACCTGCAGGTGTTCACCCGCGGCCAGCGTGGCGGCCACTACTGGTTCCTGCATGGCTGGAACTGGCGCGGCATGGGCGCGTGGATCCCCAGCGCGATGGTCGGCCTGTGCTTCGTCAACCTGCCAGGGCAGTTCGTAGGCCCGCTGGGCGACCTGGCCGGTGGTATCGACCTGAGCCTGCCGGTGACCCTGGGCCTGGCCGGTGTGCTGTACCTGCTGCTGCTCAACCTGTTCCCTGAACCTGCTGGCGTGTATGGCCCGAATGGCCCGCGCTGGGTGCGCTGCAAAAGCGCCCCGCGCACGCCGGTGACCACCGCCGAAATGGCCTGACTGGATACCGACCATGACCACTTCCCACTATATTGCCGGCCGCTGGGTCGAAGGCCAGGGCAGCGACTGCATCAGCGTCAGCGAGCCTGCGCTGGGCCTGCCCTTCGCCGAACTGATGGCCGCCAGCGTGGCCCAGGTCGACCAGGCCGTGGCCGCCGCCCGTGCCGCCCTGCCTACCTGGAAAAAGGTCAGCGCCAGCACGCGCGCGGCCTTCCTGCGCGGCTTTGCCGAACAGCTCGGGCAACGCCGCGAAGAACTGATCACGCTGCAGATGCGCAACAACGGCAAGCCGCGCCACGAGGCCGAGATCGACCTGGATGATGCGGTCGCCACCTTTGCCTACTACGCCGAGCTGGCCGAACAACTGCCATCGAAGAACCGTGACGTGCCGTTGGCCGCAGCCGGCTTCACCGCTCGCACCCGCCTCGAACCGGTGGGCGTGGTCGGCCTGATCGTGCCGTGGAACTTCCCGCTGGTAACCAGCGCCTGGAAACTCGCCCCGGCCCTGGCGGCCGGTTGCACCGTGGTGCTCAAGCCGTCGGAAGTGACCCCGCTGATCGAGCAGACCTACGGCCAGATCGCCGATGCCCTGAGCCTGCCGGCCGGTGTGTTGAACATCGTCAACGGCAAGGCCGAAACGGGCGCCGCACTGAGTAGCCACAACGGCCTCGACAAGCTGTCGTTCACCGGCAGCAACAGCGTCGGCAGCCAGGTGATGCGCAGTGCTTCGGCACAGTGCCGGCCGGTGACGCTGGAGCTGGGTGGCAAGTCGGCGATCGTGGTGTTCGACGACTGCGACCCGGACCAGGCGGTGGAATGGATCGTCGCCGGTATCACCTGGAACGCCGGGCAGATGTGCTCGGCCACCTCGCGCCTGCTGGTGCAGGACGGCATTGCCGACGCGCTGCTGCCGCGCCTGCAGGCCGCACTGCAAAAGCTGCGGGTCGGCAACCCGCTGACCGAAGAGGTCGACATGGGGCCGCTGACCAGCCAGGCGCAGTGGCTGAAGGTTGCCAGCTACTTCGCGACAGCGCGTGAAGAAGGTTTGCAATGCCTGGCCGGCGGGCAGGCGCTGGACCGTGAGGGCTGGTTCGTGAGCCCGACGCTGTATGCCGATGTGCCGAAGGACAGCCGCCTGTGGACTGAAGAGATCTTTGGCCCGGTGCTGTGCGCGCGTCGCTTCGCCACTGAAGAACAGGCCATTGCCGAGGCCAACGACAGCCGCTTCGGGCTGGTCGCCACGGTGTGCTCCGCCGATCTGCAACGCGCCGAGCGCGTGGCCGATGCGCTGGAGGTCGGCCATGTGTGGATCAACTCGGTGCAGGCGGTGTTCGTCGAGACTTCGTGGGGCGGCACCAAGGGCAGCGGGATTGGCCGTGAGCTGGGGCCTTGGGGGTTGTCGGGTTATCAGTCGGTGAAACATGTGACCCGGTGTTTGGGGTGATGGCCGTCAGGTGCCTGCCACAATATTATCAGCGCCTGTGAAATCGAGCGCCGCGCGGGCGGCGCTCGATCTCCCAGGCGCAGAATCTCTAACGGCGAACAGACAGTTTCCCACACAGATTTCGCCCCCCAGTGACTTTCCCCACTCCTCCCTAAGTCCCACTCCCTGGTACCCCCACAATCACAACACCAGGCCGGACCACCATGCACCCTCAACGCACCGCCTTGCACAACGAGCTGCACGCCCGCCCGTCGCTGTACTTCGATGGCCCGGCGCATGTCTTCCACCTGGCCGTCCTGGGCGGCGATGCCGCTTGCGCCGCGCTGCTGCAACGCTGCTGCCCGGTAGCGATCGACGCCGAGGCCGCCCAGGGCATCACTCGCCTGGATGGCCACCCGTTCAAGTGGGAGCGGCACACCGAATTCTTCACCCTGACCCTGGTGGTGCCTTGCTCTGCCGCCGACACCGAATGGCAACCGCTACCACCGGTGCTGGCCGACGCCATCGCGCCGCAGGCGGCGCAGGTGATCAATGCCGTACAGGTGCTGGTGCGTGATGAACAGGACCTCGACTTGCCCCACTACGGTTTCAAGGACCCGTGCGGCTCCTGCGTCGGCGGTGGCGATGCGGTGGTGTGGAGCGACTTCCGCCTGACCGAGGACGGCACCAACCGCTTCCTGTTCATCAACCGTCGCCTCAACGCCTACCGCCAGGGCCGGATGATCCGCCGCCTGCTGGAAATCGAGACCTACCGCATGATGGCCTCGCTGACCCTGACCACGGCCAAGGCCCTGAGCCAGGAGCTGGATGCCTTCGACAAGACCCTGGTGCAACTGTCGGAGCGCAGCGCCGGCGGTGATGGCCACGACTCCAAGGCCCTGCTCGAAGCCATCGCCCACCTGTCGCGCCAGGTGGTCAGCCGCACAGTGAAGACCCGCCACCGCTTCGGCGCCACCCAGGCCTATGCGCAGCTGGTATTCGAACGCCTCGGCGAGTTGCGTGAGAGCCATGTGGGTGATTGTCAGCGCCTGGGGATATTCATCGAGCGCCGCTTCAAGCCGACCGTGCGCTACTGCGCGGCGACCGAACAGCGCCTGGAGCAGCTGGCGAAGAACGTCGCCAACCTGGGCGACCTGCTGCAGGCGCGGGTGCAGGTGGAGATGGAAGAGCAGAATGCCGGGATCCTGCGCAGCCTCAATGCCCGGGCCGATGCCCAGGTGAAGATCCAGCGGGCGGTCGAGGGGCTGTCGATCATCGCCATCACCTACTACCTGCTGAACCTGTTCAAGCTGCTGTATGGTGGGCTGAATGTATTGGGGCTGGGGTTGACGGCGCGGGATGCGCTGTTGGGGATGGCGCCGCCGGTGCTATTGGTTTTGCTGGTGATCCTGTTGCGGATAAGGCAGGCCAAGCAGCATTGAATTCGGGGGCGCTGTGCGCGCCTTTCGCGACACAAGGCCGCTCCTACAGGAGAACGCGTACCTCTGTAGGAGCGGCCTTGTGTCGCGAAAGGGCTGCACAGCAGCCCCCGATATCACGCCGATTCGTCGGCCGGGCGCGAGCCTTCCTGTACCAGCACCATGCTCTGTGGCGACGACAGGGCAATGCCTTCATCGCGCAAGCGCCCAAGAATGGTGAACAGCAAGTCGCTGCGGGTGCCCGACACCTGCCGCGGCCCCGCCACATAGCCACTCACGCCAATGACCATGCCCGCCGAGGTCAGGTCCTTGAAGCTCACCGAACAGGCCGGTGCATCGAGAATCGCCTCATGCTCGTGATAGGCCGCCAGCAGCAGCTCGCGTACATGGTTGGCGTCGGTCTCCAGCGGCAAGGTCAGGGTAATGCCCACCACACCCAACGCATTGCCCATGGTCACGTTGCGCACGTTCTGCGAAATGAACTGCGAGTTGGGCACGATCACCGTGGAGCGGTCGGACATCTGGATTTCGGTGGCGCGCACGTTGATCCGGCGAATGTCCCCTTCGACCCCTGCCAGGCTCACCCAGTCACCCACCTTGACCGGGCGCTCGGTGAGCAGGATCAGGCCGGAGATGAAGTTCTGCACGATTTGCTGCAAGCCGAAACCGATACCGACCGACAGCGCACTGACCACCCAGGTCAGGCTGGTCAGGTTGATGCGCAGGGTCGACATCACCAGCATGGCCAGGAACAGGAAGCCCAGGTAGCCGACCAGGGTCACCAGAGAGGCCCGCATGCCGGCGTCCATGTCGGTTTCCGGCAGCAGCCGTTCGCTCAGCCAGCGCTTGACCACACGGATGCCGAACAGGCCGCCAAAGAAGATCAGCACCGCCAGCAGGATGTCTTGCGGCACGATGTTGAGGTTGCCAAGCAGCTTGCCGCCGGTACCGTCCCAGTCACCCAGGCTCAGCAGCAGCTCGCCAGGGCTGGTGCCCGAAGGCATCAGCGCCAGCAGGATCGCCAGGAACAGCAGCACCGTGCGGCTGATGCCGACCAGGATGGTACTGGCCTGGGCCTGGTGACGCGGCGCCAGGCCCAGGGTCGAGGCCAGGGCCAGGCCGCCAGGTTGGCGTGGCGACAGCAGGGCCTCGCACAGGTCACTGAGGAAGGTGGTGAGCAGGTAGGCGCACACCGCCACCACACTGATCCACAGCAGCTTGGCGGTGAGGAAGTAGGCCAGGGTCAGGTAGCCGGCGAGCAGCGCCAGCACGATCAGCCCGACCCACACCACGATCACGAACGGGACCAGCCCGACCCAGCCGGTCGGGCGCGCCAGCTCGTGCTTGCGCAAGGTGCGGCGATAACGCAGCAACGCCACCGAGAAGATCACTGCCACCACCAGCGCGGTCAGGCCGTTGGTGGCCACGGTCAGTGCCAGGCTGGTGCCGATCACGCTGTTGATGCGCTCGATGGTCAGCATGACCATCAGCGCCAGGGCCAGCAGCTTGGGGAACCAGCCCAGCGCGCTGGCCACTTCGTCGTGGATCGGCGGCAGGCGCCAGGATGGCCGTTGCAGCATCAGCATGGCGCGGCCCAGGCCAGTGATGAAGGCGCTGAACACCACCAGGGTGAGGAAGTGGTTGGTCAGGCTGGCGACATCGGACCCCAGCTCGGAGCTGCTTTCCAGGCCCCAGCGCAGCAGCGACACCGAGCCGGAGATGGTGCCCAGGGTGGCCAGGCTCACGCTCAAGGCCAGGGCACTGCGGCGCAGGCGACCCTCCGGCAGGCGGTGCACCATGACACTGGCCAGCAGGCGCTCGAGCAGGCCGCGGACCACGGTCCAGACCAGCACGGCCGCCACCAGGCTGACGATGAAGAACCAGCGGTGCTCGGCACTGAACGCACTGGCCACGGCATCGGCCGCCTCGCTGCGCAGATCGTCAAGGCGCGAGACGTCGTCCGCGGTGGGGCGGATCAGGTTTTGCCAGAATGCCGGGCTCAGGGGCGTCGCCGCGCGGCTGAGGATCTGCGAGTTGAACTGGCTGCGGCGCAGGTTGACGATTTGCGTGGACAGGTCCCGGGCCGACTGGGTCAACTTGACGGCCTGCTCCTGCGCAGTGACCGCCGCCTTCTTCTCGGCATCCAGCTGCTTGCGCTGGCGGGTCAAGGCTTCGGCTTCGTCCGGTTGCACCGGGCCAAGCACCTTGAGCTTGTCGTCGAGCTTTTCCACATCGGCGGTGCGCAGCGTGCTGAGTGCTTCAGCCTGACGCTGCACCTGCACGGCCGACAGGCGCAACTGCGACAGCAGGTCGTCGTTGGCATTGCTGGTGACGCCCTGGCGGATCTGGTCGAGCCGATCGCTCAGTTGCTCGTAACTGGCATTTTCGTCGAGCACCGGCATTTCCGCCGCGGCCAGGCTGGACACGGGCGTGGCCGGGGCCGACCAGGCCGGAGCGACCAGCGCCAGCATCAGGGCCATTACGGCCAGGTAGAATCGGGCAAGGCAGACGCGCCTCATCGAATATTCCTCTTTACCCATCGATTTGGCGGAGGATTCTACGCGGCTTGAGGCGATCAGGAGAGTGCCGTTTCTCGCGCCAACAGTTGCCGCTTGCGCTCCACCCCCCAACGATAGCCGCTGATGTCGCCGTCACGGCGTACCACCCGGTGACAAGGGATGGCCACGGCAATGTGGTTGGCGGCACAGGCCATGGCCACGGCACGCACTGCCTTGGGTGCACCGATGCGCTCGGCAATGTCGGTATAGCTGACCCGGCTGCCCACCGGCACCTCGCGCAAAGCCTGCCAGACCCGCTCCTGGAAGGCGGTGCCCTGCACATCCAGCGGCAGGTCCAGCCCCAGTGCTGGCGCCTCGACAAACCCGACAACTTCGGCGACCAGCCGCTCGTAAGCGGCATCGCCGCCGATCAGGTGGGCTTTGGGGAACTGATCCTGCAACTGCTCAAGCAGCGTCTCGGGGTCATCACCGAGCAGGATCGCGCAGATACCCTTCTCGCTCTGGGCCACCAGGATCGCCCCCAGAAAGCACTGGCCAATGGCAAAGTGAATGGTCGCGCCAGTGCCGCCTGACTGATAGTCGCGGGGACGCATGCCCAGCCGCTGGTCGGCGCTTGCGTAGAAGCGGCTGTTGGAGTTGTAGCCGGCGTCGTAGATGGCATCGGTCACAGAGCCTTGCCCGTCGCCCAGCCGCTCGCGCAGGCGTCGGGCACGGAAGGCGCTGGCGTAGGCCTTGGGGGTGAGGCCGGTTTCGGCCTTGAACAGGCGGTGCAGGTGGAAGGGGCTGACGGCCAGTTGCGCGCCAAGCTGGTCGAGGCTGGGCGGAGTGTCGCTGCTTTCCAGCAGGCGGCAGGCGCGGGCGACCAGGTCGGAGCGACGATTGGTATCCGCCTTGGCCATGCAGCGTCGGCAGGCACGATAGCCGGCAGCTTCGGCACTGGTGGCGTCGTTGAAGAACTCAACGTTTTCGCGCTTGGCCATGCGCGATTTGCAGCCGGGGTGACAGTACACGCCGGTGGTGCGCACGGCGTAGACGAAGTGGCCGGCGGCAGAAGTGTCACGGGACTCGACGGCTTGCCAGCGTTGGCTGTCAGTGGTGAAGGCATTCATCGCGGTCTACCTCGACTATTTGTTTCGCCTGCCCCGGCCTCATCGCGGGCAAGCCCGCTCCCACGGGGATACTCACCATCTGAAGGCCTGTGCAAAATCCTGTGGGAGCGGGTTTACCCGCGAAAGGGCCGGCAAAGCCCATGCAAAAAATCAGGCCCGCCACAGGTACCAGGCAGCCACTGTACGGTATGGGCTCCAGCCACCACCCAGCGAACGCATCTGCGCAGGTGTCGGTGCCTTGTCCAGCCCCTTGAGCCGACGATACCCCTCGCGCACGCCAAAATCGTCCACGGGCAGGATATCGGAGCGCTCCAGGCTGTAGATCAACAGCATCTCCACCGTCCAGCGGCCGACGCCACGCAGCGCGACCAGCCGCTGGATCAATGCATCATCCGACAAGCCCAATGCCTCTTCACGACTGGGTACCAGGCCCTCTAGGCTGGCCCGGGCGATGCCCTGAACGGTCGCCAGCTTGCTCGCCGAAAAACCGCACCCGCGCATCACCTCGGGGCTGACCGCCAGCAACTGATCGGGTGTCGGAAATGCCTGCCCGGGAAACAACGCCAGCAACCGTCCAAGGATCGCCTCGGCCGCGCGCGCGTGCAGCTGTTGATAGGCAATGGCCCGCACCAGCGCTTCATAAGGTTCACGCCCTGGGGTCGCCTGATGCAGGCAAGGCCCGGTCGCTTCGATATGCCGCGCCCAGTCCGGGTCCAGCGCAGCCAGGTGGTCGGTGGCTTCGCGGTAGGCGTCAGGCGAAAGGTCGGCGAGGATCATCCGTCGCTCCTGTTGGCTCAAGGCAGGTCCAGCTTAGCCCAGCGGCTGATTGGGCAAACGCCGGATCTTGCGCCGCCAATTCCTCAGTCGGCAACGGCTCGCAACTTCCCCACCCGCCGGTACGATTGCCGGGCAAAGCACACGAACAGCCCCGCCATCAGCGCCAGCGCCATCGGCAGGCCATGCGGCGCCACATCCATCGCGGCGCCGCTCACCAGCGGCCCGACCAGGCTGCCGACACCCCACAGCAGGCCCACGCTGGCATTCGCGGTGACCAGGTCCTGCCCCTTGAAGCGCTGACCGATCAGCACCAGCGCCAAGGTATAGATGCCGCCCGCCACCGCGCCCAGCAGCACCAGCATCGGCCACAGCAGCCAGGTCACCTGCAGCAGCCATGGCAGGGCGATGCCGATGGCCATTGCCACCAGCCCGCACACCAGGTGCAGCCCGGTGCGCTCGACGCGGTCGGCCAGCCAGCCCAGGGGCAGCTGGAACACCATGTCGCCGGCGAACACCACGGTCACCATCAGCGCCGCCACGGCCACGGCAAAACCATGGCTGCTGGCGTACACCGGCAGCAACGACAGCACCACGGCATCGAAGAACGAGAAGAACAGCACCGCCACGCACAGCGCCGGCGCCACGCGGAAGAAGCCTGCCAGGCCGAAGCTCTTCTCGCCCTCATCGCCATGCTCGACATGGTCGTTGGGCACGGTCAGCAGGATGCACAGCAGGGCCAGGCCATAACCGATCGTGACCACACCGATGATCCACGGGCTGTCGGCGCCAATCAGCGCGATCAGTGCCGGGCCAAGCACCTGGAAACCGGTGAAGCTGGTGGCGTACAGGGCCATGATCTTGCCGCGGTTGTGGTCCGGGCACAGCTCGTTGACCCAGGACTCGCCGAGGATGATCGCGATGCCCATGCCGATGCCCAGGCCCAGGCGCAGCACGGCCAGCAGCCACAGCGTATCGAACGCCGAATCGAGCAGGGCGATGCTCACGGTGCACAGGCTGAAGCACAGCAGGTAGATGGTGCGCCGGGTCAGGTGCCGGCAGCAGGCGTCGACCATGAACGCCGAGAGCATCATGCCCGCGGCCGGGATGGCCGAGATGACACCGATTTCCAGGGTGCCGGCACCGGCCTCGTGCAAGCGCAACGACACCAGCGGCAGGCTGGCCCCCAGGCTGAAGCCCACCACCGACACGGCGAACAGAAGGCCCGCCAGCAAACGCATGTTCATGTACCACTCCAGGCAAAACTGAAAAGACGCGCAGATACAGGCGCCCGCATGCACGCCGGGAAGGCGGTCGACGCAAGGGCGCGGGGATGTCAGTTCAGGGCTGGGTGTGGCGAGAAGGTGAAGGCGAACAGCACGCTGCGGCGACGCTTGAGCACCGTATCGCTCGGCCACGCACGACGCATGGCCTGAAGGGCAGGCTGGCGGGCGTGTGGGAGAGATTGGGTACGGCGCATTGCGGTGGCTACTACGCAGGTGTTGAAAAGAGAGGCGGCACTCTAGGCCAAGGTTGACCTTATCGTCAATTACCCGGGGGCCTCTGCGAGGCCCTTTCGCGACACAAGGCCGCTCCTGCAAAAGCACGCGGTCCCTTGTAGGAGCGGCCTTGTGTCGCGAAAGGGCTGCAAAGCAGCCCCGGCGATGTCAGCGTTTACCAGTATTTGGCAGAAACACCGCCAACAAGCCGAACAGCGGCAGGAACGAGCACAGTCCATATACATACTCGATGCCACGCAAATCAGCCAGGTACCCCAGCAACGCCGCACCAATCCCGCCAAAGCCGAACATCAGCCCGAAGAACACCCCGGCAATCATGCCCACGCTGCCCGGCACCAGCTCCTGGGCATACACCACGATCGCGGAAAACGCCGAGGCCAGGATGAAACCGATCACCACGCTGAGCACGGTGGTCCAGAACAGGTCGGCATACGGCAATGCCAGGGTGAACGGCGCCACGCCAAGGATCGAGAACCAGATCACCGCCTTGCGCCCGATGCGGTCACCGATCGGCCCGCCGAAGAAGGTACCGGCCGCCACCGCGCCGAGGAACAGGAACAGGTGCAGCTGCGAGCTGGCCACCGACAGGCTGAACTTCTCGATCAGGTAGAAGGTGAAATAACTGGTGAAGCTGGCCATGTAGAAGTACTTGGAAAACACCAGCAGCCCGAGCACCACCAGCGCCGCGATCACCCGCCCGCGCGAAATGCCGTGGGTGGCCTGCACCGCCTTGCGCGCCTTGGCCTGGTTCAGGTGCTCCTTGTACCAGCGGCGCAGCATCAGGGTCACGGCAAAGAAGAACAGCGCCGCCACACCGAACCAGGCCACATGAGTCTGGCCGAACGGAATCACGATGGCCGCCGCCAGCAACGGGCCGAAGGCAGAACCGGTGTTGCCGCCAACCTGGAAGGTCGACTGCGCCAGGCCGAATCGGCCACCCGAGGCCAGCCGCGCGATCCGCGAGGTCTCCGGGTGGAAGGTCGACGAACCGATGCCGACCAGTGCCGAGGCCAGCAGAATCATCGGGAAGCTGCCGACGAACGCCAGCATGACGATCCCCACCAGGGTGCACAGGGTGCCCAGCGGCAACAGGTTGGGCGTCGGCCTGCGGTCGGTGAAGAAGCCGACCCACGGTTGCAGCAGCGAGGCAGTGATCTGGAAGGTCAAGGTGATCATGCCGATCTGGGCGAAGCTCAGGTCGTAGTTGGCCTTGAGCATCGGGTAGATCGCCGGCAACACCGACTGGATGAGGTCATTGATCAGGTGCGCCAGGGCGCAGAAGGCGATGATGCGCATCACCAGCGGATTGGCTTGGTTCGCCGAACCGGTGCTGGCGGTGGAGGTGCTGCTGATGGCCATGAGCTTGAATTCCGTCCGCAGGTTTGGGATCCGATTATCAGGAAACAAATAGATACATAGCTACCTTTTTTGTTTGCCAGCATCGCGCACTTGTAAATGGTTCTCAATATATTTAGCATCCTCAGCCTACCTTTCCCCGTAATCGTTGGGCGAAACCGCCCTCACGCGAGCACACCACCCATGAGCCCGATGCCCGCCACGCAGATTCAGGCCGATCCTCAGCAGCAAGCGCTGGAGTGGTTTTCCCGCCTGCGCCAGCCCGGCTGCGATGAAGGCGAACGTCAGGCATTCGGCCGTTGGTGCCAGGAGCCGCACAATGCGCACGCCTACGCTGAGCTGGAAGCGTGCTGGCAGCAACTGCAGGTGCCCCCCGCCCGGCCACGACCGCGTTTGCTCAAGGTGCACCGCAGCTACCGGGGCCAGGTTGTGGCCGCGCTGTTCCTGCTTCTGCTCGGTGCTTTTGCCTATCTTTACTGGCCACTGATGCAGCGCCTGGCCAGTGAGCTGGCTACGGATGTGGGTGAGCGGCGCAGCGTGCGCCTGGCCGACGGTTCAACGTTGCACCTGGACAGCGCCAGCGCGATGAATGTCGACCTGCGCGGGCGCACGCGCCAATTGCACCTGGTGCAAGGCCAGGTGTACCTGGAGGTGGTGCTCGATGGTCGCGCCATGGAGATTCAGGTCGACGATGCCCGTATTCAGGTGTACGGCACCCGCCTGATGGTGGCGCGCCATGCCGATCAGGATGAACTGGTGGTGTTCAATGGCAAGGCCATGGTCATCCAGGGCGGCGACCAGCGCATGGTGTCGGCGGGTGAGCGAGTGACCTTCAGCGAGGCACGGATCAACCCGGTGCAGAACGTCGACGTGAAGACGGCGGATGCCTGGCGCACCGGCCAACTCCTCGCCAGCGACCTGCCCCTGGGGCAGGTCATCGAGCGACTGGCCAGCTATCAGGGCCGCCGGGTCTGGCTGATGGATCAGCAGACCGCCTATCGACGCGTGAGTGGTGACTTCAACCTCGACCAACCAGGCGAAACCCTGGCGGCCCTGGCTGCCGAGCAGCATTTGCAGCTGTACGGCGTGCTCGGGCAGTGGCTGATCGTCCGCTGAAACCGGGGTCGGTCGCTAAGTTTTTGAAAGGTGTGCAATTTTTTTTGAAATGAGTGTTGACACAGGTCCGACACAAGGGAATAATGCGCCCCATCGGCTACATAGCTCAGTTGGTTAGAGCATAGCATTCATAATGCTGGGGTCCGGGGTTCAAGTCCCTGTGTAGCCACCAAACACTTGTTTACAGTCTTCGCCTGAAGATCATAAACAATACAAGAAGCCCGCCCAGTGCGGGCTTTCTTGTGTCTAGGGTATTTGTTTTTCAGCCCCACTCCCACCGCCCACTAGCGGGGACTATCCCCCACCCGCCAAAGCTCACGCCTGCATGTATGCGGCTTGCAGCCCCTGACGACATTCCTGTCACACATTTTGCAACACTTCATGGCGTGGACTTGGCCAGGCTTTTGCCGGAGGCCGTTTATCCACCCTGAGAGTCCTCAACTATTACGATGGGGGTGTTCAATGTCTGGGGCTAAATATTCTCCCGCGCAAATTGCGCTGCACTGGTTATCCGCTGCAATCATTTTATGGTCACTGTGCGCTGGCACTTACGTGTCCCTGTTTGATGTATCGCAACGCAACCGACTCCTGTTCACCGCGCTGAATATCTCGTTGACGACCCTGTTCATTCCCTTTTTCGTGGTGCGTGCCTGGCTGCGTCTTGCGCACCTGCGCAGGCACCCCGCAGTGCCTGGCGAATGCCTGGCAAGGTTTGTCCATAACATCATTTACCTGACGACCAGCATGGTCCTGGCAACAGGCGTGCTGATGATGGACCGCCCTATCGTGGTGTTCGAAGTCCTGACCTTGCCAGCACCACTGAGCGCCCCGGATGTACTGGAGATGTTCCACCGGCTGCATCGCTACAGTACCGAAGCCTTGGGAGGGCTGGTGGGGCTGCATCTGCTGGCGGTGATCAAGCATGAACTCAGTGGTAATCGAGTACTGCGCAACATGGCAGTGCAGCCATTGCCCTGGAAAGCCTCCGAGGGCCAGAAGGGAGTCGCCCCTGGGCCGGGAGGCACTGGCAATTCTGCCGCCCCACTTTGAAACGCAGGGCGGGGCCTTGCCCGGCAAAGCCCCGCCACCTCAACGCACCCCGGCAACTGCCACGGCAAGACCCAGCCCGATCAGCGCGACACCGATCACTCGGTCGACCAGCCGCTGCCTTGCGATCATCAGCGCACGCAGCCCAGCACGGGAAAAGAACAACGCCACCAGGCTGAACCAGGCCCAGTGAGCGAACGACATGAATGCCCCGTAGGCGAAATCCACCCCCAATGGGCTACCCGGCCGTACCACCTGGGTGTAGGCACTGACGACGAAGAGCATGGTCTTGGGGTTGAGGGCATTGGTCATGAAGCCTGTGCGCAACGCAGCCAGCACGCCGGCTTGCGCCACCTCCCCCTCCAGGCTGATGCGACCTGTGTTGGTCAACGACTGGTAGCCCAGGTAGATCAGATAGCCCGCACCGAGCACTTTCATGGCCAGGAACAGCGCCGGGCTCTGGCTGATGACCACGGCGATCCCCAGCACCGTGTACAGCACATGCACCTGCACGCCCAGGGCGATCCCCACCGCAGCGGCCAGCCCGGCCTTGCGGCCCTGGGCGTAACTGCTGCGCGTGACCAGGGCGAAGTCGGCGCCAGGGCTGATGACGGCCAGAAGGGTGAACAGGGCGACGGCGATGAGTTCGGTCAAGGGAAAGGCCTCGATAGACGATGAAAAAGCACAGATACATCTATTATCGAGAGCAGCCTGGTTGGAAAAAAACGATTTAAAGTGAAGCAGATCTGATAGTTTTCCTGACAGATATCCACAGCCCGTTCCGGCCTCTTCACGGGCAAACAGGGACCCCATGAAACTGCCAGCCCTCAGCGCCTTCCGCTACTTCGACATCGCCGCCGAAACCGAAAGCTTCGTCCGCGCCGCCGAGCTCCTGCATGTTACCCACGGCGCCGTCAGCCGCCAGGTGCGCCTGCTTGAGGAAAGCCTGGGCATCGAGCTGTTCGAACGGCGCAACCGGGCGATCTTCCTCACCCCCGCCGGCCGGGCATTGCATGGCACCACCCAGGCAATCTTCGAACAGCTCGAAGGTGCCGTGCAGCGCCTGCAACAGCAAGAACGCGACAACGTGCTGGTGCTGTCCTGCGAGCCGACCATCGCCATGCGCTGGCTGATCCCGCGCCTGCCGCGTTTCCATGCCGCGCACCCGGACCTGCAGCTGCATCTGGTGGCTGCTGGTGGACCGGTGGACTTTGCCCGGAGCGGGGTCGACCTGGCACTACGCCGGGATGACTTCCATTGGCCACCGACGCTGTACAGCATGAAAATCTGCGATGAGTGGATTGGCCCGGTCAGCCGCACACACAGCGACAACCTGAACGGCCAACGCCTGCTGCACAGCAGCACCCGCCCCAACGCCTGGCCCACCTGGCTGCGTCTGAGTGAGCGGCAGGCAAACTACAGCGAACGCAGCGACTTTGAACACTTCTACCTGTCGCTACAGGCCGCCAGCGCCGGCCTGGGCCTGGCCATCGCCTCGGCACTGATGGTGCGTGACGAACTCGACAGCGGCCAGTTGCACGCCCCGTTCGGCTTCCTGCGCGATGGCTCTGCCTATTACCTGCTCAGCCCGCAGCCACTGAACGATGGCGGCAAGCGCCAGCGTTTTGCCGAATGGGTGATGAGTGAAAGCCAGGCCTGCCTCAGTCACCTGGGCCTGCTGCAGAACGACGAGTTTGAACCGCCATCACCGCCCCAGGTGCGATAACCCGCGGTATCAATGTGGATGCGCCCGCTCGGATAGCGCCCCAGGCCCATGTTCCAGGCCTGACCATGCTGCTGCCAGAAGCGGCACAGCGGATTGGGGTCGACCCAGGCCGGCAACAGGATATCGACCGCGAAAGCACGGGTATGGGCACTGCCCACGGCACCGCCCGCGCAGCGATTGAGATCGGGATTGCGATAGGCCGACACCACTTCGAACTGGCGCAGAATGCCTTGCCCGTCGAGGGTATCGATCAACGACAAGGTGGAGCGCACGGCCGGCCAGTTGCTGGCCGGCGGCACCGCAAACGGCGAGGCATGGCACAGCTTCCAGTCCGACGCCGAACGCAACAGCTGATGGATGGGCACAACACCGTATAGACGCGCATCCACCAGCATCTGGCGAAACGGCCGGGTCTGATGATCACCGGCCCACTGCGCGAACATCCACACGTCACGCTCGTCCGCCAGCGCCATTGTGCTCGACAGCACAGCTGCAGCCAGCAGCAGCCCGCCTGCTCTTCTCATCCCCATGCTCCCTGCCCCAGTATGAGCGCGGCCGCCAACCCGGACGGCCACTGACAAGGAGTTAAGCATGCACAAGACTGCCGCAACGTGCCTCGCCGCCCTCGCCTTCAGTGGCCTGGCCATGGCGGATGCGCGCATCGACCTGGGTGACGCCCAGCGCGTCACCCGCCTGTTCGCCTTCCCCAACAACTGCCATGTGATCTGCTACCGCGACTGGACGCTGGAGCAGACCGTGGAGCACTACCTGACCCAAAGCGTACGCCGCGACGGCCATGCCAACGCCCAGGTGCACGTCCGCCGTGATCACGACCGGCTGCATGCCACCATCAGCGACGTGCCCGCCAACTATGCCGAGCCCCTGCGCAAGCTGCTCGACAGTGGCGAACTGGCCTACAACGGCGCCACCCAGCTGAACAAGGACGGCAAATGGTCCTACGACTGGTACCTGTTCCTGCCGTTGGGCATGGCCTTGCAGAACCGCCGCAGCATCGAGCTGCTGCACTTCCCGCCGGACTATTCGCTGACCCAGGCCCAGGACTACCTGCGCTCCAACACCACCGACCGCTGGGCCGAACTGCTGACCTTCAACGGTGTCGACGCCAGCCAGACCCCGGCCTACCAGACCATCATCGATATTGCCCCGATCGCCGCCCCAGCCAGTGCGGGCGATGCCCTGACAGGCACCTATGGCTACTTCAAGGACTATCAGCTGCGCATGGTCAAGGAGATGACCCTGCAGAACATTGCCAAACCCCTGCCCATGGTCGCCTTCGGCGCACCGGTGCGCAGCTGGATCCAGCAACAGTACGGGCCGCAGGTGAATGTGCTGGGCCTGGTCAGCATCAGCCCGCAGGCGGGCGCTCAAGTGCCGGTGCTGGGCGCCAACCATCCGAGTGCGATCTGGTATGCGGCGAACAAGGACAGCCATGGCGGCGATCAGGATGCGGCCGATGCGGCGGGGCTGAAGATGATGGGGCAGGACTTGACGGCGGCCTGCTGGCAGGCGGGGATGGGCCGTAACCCGGGGGCCGAACCGAAGATGACCCTGGATGCCTGTTCGACCAAATGGCAGGTGACACAGAAGAAGCAGACCTGTGAGCTGTTCTTCCGCACCGTGCGCAAGTACACGCCAGAGCAGGCAGCGGCGAAGTGCAATACCGGGGAGATGACCAGGCGCCTGCGGGACCTGCGCAAGCCGGTCGAGGTAATGCCGCGGGAGCTTTGATCGACTTGCTGGCCCTTTCGCGGGCCATGCCCGCGAAGAGGCCGGTACAGGTTTACTCAGTCCTCAAGCAGGGTGCAAGCCATCACCAGCGCATCTTCACGCCCACCGGCAACCGGGTAGTAATCGCGGCGACGGCCGATTTCATTGAAACCGTAACGCTCGTACAAACGATAGGCCGACTGGTTGCTGGCCCGCACTTCAAGGAAGCACTCACGGCCATTGAGCTGATAGGCCCGCGCCATCAGGTGCTCGAGCAGCTTCAGCCCCAGCCCACAGCCCTGGTTCTCCGGCTTGACGGTAATGTTGAGCAGGTGTGCCTCATCGATGATCACGTTGATCACCCCATGCCCCACCTGTTGCTGGCCATCGAACATCAGCCACACTTCGTAGGATTTGAGCGCATCCTGAAAGATCCCGCGGGTCCAGGGATGACTGAACGCGGCATATTCGATCTTAAGCACGGCATCCAGATCCGCCTCGGTCATCGGGCGGAAACTGATCGAGTCACTCATTCAACGCTCTTCCAGCGCGCCATCAGCTGGCGCATCGCTTGCCAGACGTCCGCCTTGCGCTGCGGCTCGTCCATCAACAGTTCAAGGCCCGGCAAGGCCCAGGCATCGCCCAGGCCGTCGACCTTCAGTACTTGGTAATAGGCTTCAGCGTCTGCGCTGGCGGCATGGCGCATGGCCGGCAGGCCGATCAGCCACAGCACGCTGCAGGGGGTTTCTTCCAGGCGCGCCTGGATGAAGCCCTGGACGAAATCACGTGCGGCATCCGGGCCCTGGTCCATGTTGCCGCGCACCAGCAGCGGCCAGCGCACAGGCTCGCCGATGATCTGCGGAGCATCGGGCAGGCCGGCGGCGCGCAGCATGTCCTTGAGCAGCAGATAGGACGGATCGCGGCTCTGGAAAGGCTGACCAGTGGCCAGTTCGATCAGCAACAGGCAGCTGCCGGCACGTAGCAGTTGCAGCGCGAAACGCGGTGGCGGCACCGGGGCCGGGCGCGGTGCGGGGGCCTCTGCCTCGGCTTCGACGGGCTTGGCAGCGACCTTGGGCGTGCTGCCCGGGCGCGGAATCTCGATTTTCGGGCGCTCGCCGGAGCGGGCCTGGGGCGCGGCCGGGGCTTCGCTGGCCGCCGGGGCAGATGGCCGAACCTCGAAATCGGCTTGCTCTACCGGCGCTTGCGGCAACAGCAGCTCAGGGCGCGACGGTGCGGCAAACGGCAGTTCGGCGCGCGGCAGCCAATGCACCACTTGCATGGCGGAAAGGTAGGCGCGGCGGCGGGGTTCGGTCAGCAAGGCTCGGGGAATCCGGGGATCAAAACGTCGCACATTCTAACGCCGTTGACGGGGCTGTGCTGCAACTGATCGGCGGAAATTTGTTGCCTGAGCCCCGTGAGCGAGCCAGTGAATCCCCTACAAGCGCCAAGGTTATCTCTCATTACAGACCAAGGGGTGAAATCCTCCCCTCCGGATGAAGTACAATCGCTCCCTTTTTTACTTGGCAACGAGTAGACGCCAATGATCGAACCCAAGCGCGTCCTGCGCGCCCTAGCCGAACACTGGGCCCTGATCGAGCCGCTGTGCGAGCGTTTCGACCAGGGCACCCTGAGCCTGGTGGAGCTGCGCCAGCAACTGGGCCGCCAGCAGGTGGAAAGCACGCCGCAGGACATCACCCAGCTGCTCGACGTGTGGATCCGCCTGGATATCCTGGTGCCGGTGGCCAAGAGCCCGAACCGCTTCGAGCTCAACGCCCAGATCCACGACTTCCTCGCCTACCTGCGCCGCGAGCACCGGCTGGGCCTGTGCCTGGAGATCGAGGCCTAC
Organism: Pseudomonas sp. NPDC089422; assembly: GCF_044749405.1. Classification (NCBI taxonomy): domain Bacteria; kingdom Pseudomonadati; phylum Pseudomonadota; class Gammaproteobacteria; order Pseudomonadales; family Pseudomonadaceae; genus Pseudomonas; species Pseudomonas sp. NPDC089422. The sequence continues at coordinate 79,565 of NZ_JBIVHW010000003.1, read as the reverse complement.
CTGCGCCACCTGGAGCGCCTGGCCGGGCACATCCAGGATGCCTTCGACAACCGCGACAGCGACGACCTGGCGCGCCAGCTGCGCCTGCTCGACATGCGCGTGCGCGATGTACTGAAGAAGCTCGACAACGACGAGCAGGCGCTGGTCGCCGTGGCCGAGCGGGCCAAGACCAGCAACCGCCAGATCCCGCTGCGCCAGCGTTACGCCGAAGTACTGGCGACCTGGGACGAGTACGTCGAGCCGATGATCCAGCTGGTCAACGCCGACGGCGCCTTCGAGCAAGGCGTGCGCAAGGTCGAGACCGTGCTGCTGAAGCTGCTCGGCGAACAGGCGCGCCTCGGCCACCTGGTCGACGACGACATGCTGCTGCGCACCCACGCGCGTATCCTGGAAATGCAGACCAGCGCCCAGCTGACCCTGCGCCACGCCCGCGAACTGCTGCTGCCGCTGCGTGAAGAAGCGCGCCGGCACAACGCGGTGACCCGCGGCGCCGCGCTGGCGCTGTCGGTGATCCGGCGCAAGGGCATCGATGCCGTGCCACAAGCGGCCATGCCGCTGTTCACCCGCCCGCAGAGCACCTTCCTCGGCAGTGCCAGCCAGGTCGAGGCCTACGTCTATGCCCTGGCACGCTTCGAGCCGAAACCGGCCAAGTTCCCCAAGGCGCACAAGACCCACAAGGGCCCGCTGCCGCGCGCACCACGCACGGTCAAAGAGATGCTCGAGCGCTGCGAAGACGCCCTGCCGCTGCCAGACCTGATGGTCTGGCTGCTGGACCAGGAGCCCGAAGGCGCCACCGACGAACTGCTGTACTGGTTCTCGCGCCTGTCGCGGGAGAAGCGCTTCAAGCGCGAACGTCTGGAACGGCGCGAGTACACCACCCACGAACACCTGGTCAGCCTGCGCTCGTTCGCCCTGACGTCCAGCCGCGAAGCGCAACCTGAAACCAACGCGAGCCCAGCCAATGCATCTTGATCTTTCCGAACTGTCCCAGCTCGCGCCGATCTTCCGCGAGCTGTTCAAGGGCTTCCACGTCAGCCGCCGCAACCCTGAAATGTACGCCCAGCTGTCGAACTTCCAGGACCAGTACCGCACCCTGTTCAAGGCCCTGGGCTTCGAGCTGGTGTGCGACACCCGCGGCTTCTACTACTTCGTCCCCGAACAGGCCGCCGCGCAGGTCAACAAGACCGCCCAGCGCCTGTCGCTGTTCACCTTCATCATCGTCGAGCACCTGGCCGACCAGGGCCGCGACCCGATGGCCGTGCTCGACGGCGGCAGCATCGGCCGCGACGAGCTGCCCTCGCTGCTGGACAAGTACCGCGACCTGTTCTTGCAGGCCGAAGTGCAGACCGTCGACGAGCTGGAAGAAAAAATCATGCGCCGCATGACCCAGCTCGGCTTCGCCCACGAGGAAGGCGGCATCTACCGCTTCCTGCCGCCGATGCATCGCTTCCTCGACGTGTGCCTGTCGGTGCAGCAGGACCGCGACCTGGCCGCCAGCCTGCACAGCGACCTGCCGCTGCCGACCCCGGTACTGGTGGAAGAAGAAAGCCCGGAACAACTCAACCGCACCGACGACCCGCTCGACCTCACCCCGTTCGACGGCGAGGAAAGCGAAGAGGATGCCCTGGCCCGGGCCATCCGCGAAGAGCAACAGGAGATTGACGCATGAGCCAGGAACGCTACGGCATCCGCCGCTTCGCACTGCTCAACACCGCCGGCTACAGCCTCGGCCTGTTCCCGCTGGAGCACCCGCTGTCGGTGTACGGCGCCAACAACCTGGGTAAGTCGGCGTCGATCAACGCCCTGCAGTTCCCGATCCTGGCGCGCATGTCCGACATGAGCTTCGGCAAGTACAGCCTGGAGCAGTCGCGCCGCTTCTACTTCGCCAGCGACACCTCGTACATCCTCTGCGAACTGAACCTACCCCACGGCCCGCACGTGATCGGCGTGGTCGGCCGCGGCCCGGGCGGCGGTTTCGGCCACCAGTTCTTCGCCTACAAGGGCGAGCTGGACCTGGCCCATTATCAGAAGAACGACACCTGCCTGCGCCAGAAAGAGCTGTTCACCAACCTCGAACGCCTGGGCCTGAAGGCCTATGAGCTCAAGCCTGATGAACTGCGCCGGCTGCTGGTCGGCGGCCACACCTCGTGCCCGCTGGACCTGACCCTGATCCCGCTGCGCTCCACCAGCGAACAGAGCCTGAAGACCTTCCGCGCACTGTTCATCAACCTGCTGCACATGCGCGAAATCACCGCCGCCAAGCTCAAGCAGCTGTTCCTCGACGCCTTCGAGCACAGCCTGCGCTCAGGCAGCGTCGACTACATCGCCGCCTGCGAAGAGGCCTTCCGTGACGTGCGCCGCATGGAGCAGGACTACAACGCCCTGGTCGCCGCAGGCCCGCTGGTCGAGGCCCTGGCCGGCGGCGTGGCCCAGCGCGACATCCTGCGCGGTAAGCTGCACCGCCTTTCGCCGCTGCTCGACAACCTGCTGGGCACCTGGCAGGAGTACGCCATGGCGCGCAAGGAAGAGCTGGTGATCCAGGCCGAGCACTTCCGTGGCGAGCAGGACCGCCTGCAGAACGACCAGCGTGGCGGCACCCAGGAGCTGATGCGCCTGGAACGTGAAATCACCGGCATCCAGCGCTGGCTCGGTGAGCTGTCGGTGCTCAAGCACCGCTTCGCCCTGGTCGATGACGTCAAGGTCCTGGAACAGGGCCTGCTGGCCGCCAAGGACGCCCACGACGAACTGGCCGGCGCCCTGGCGCAGTCGCGCCAGTTCAGCGCCGAAGACCTCGACGAGCGCGTGCGCGACCTGGAAAAACGCCTGAAGCAGGTCAAGCAGCAGCTCGACCACGCCGACAACAACAGCTACGCCCGCCTGCGCGAAGAGTTCTCGCAGCAGGACGTCGACCGCCTGATGCGCCTGTTCAACGGCGCGCTGTTCAGCCTGCCGCTGGGCGACCGCGGCATCGAGCTGGACGACAGCGACCTGTGGGTGAAATCCCTGGAAGCGGTGCTCGACGGCTTCAAGGGCGAGCGCTTCGAGGCCCCAGGCCTGTCCATCGACATCTCCAACATCGACCCGCCGGCCCTGCAGGCCCTGGCCGACCGCGCGGCCCTGCGCGACCAGAAGGAGCGCCTGGAAAAGGAGCTCAAGCAGCTCAAGACCCAGCAGCAGGTCGCCGCTGACCGCACTGCTTCCAAGGCACAGACAGAAGCCCTGTACCAGGAAGTGCTGGACGCCCAGAAAGCTCTGGAAGACTTCCGCCGCAGCGAAACCCTGAGCGCCGAAGAGCCGGAGAAGATGGAGCAACTGGCGCAGCTGGAAGCCGCCCAGGACGAGCTCAAGCGCTCCAGCGACGCCTTCACCGAGCGCGTCCAGCAGCTGTCGGCCAAGTTGCAGCTGGTCGGCCGCCAGATCGGTGACCTCGAAGCCAAGCAGCGCACCCTGGAAGATGCCCTGCGCCGTCGCCAGCTGCTGCCGGCCGACCTGCCCTACGGCACGCCGTTCATGGAAGCGGTCGACGACTCCATGGACAACCTGCTGCCGATGCTCAACGACTACCAGGACAGCTGGCAGGCCCTGCAACGGGTCGACAACCAGATCGAGGCGCTGTACGCCCAGGTGCGCCTCAAGGGCGTGGCCAAGTTCGACAGCGAAGACGACATGGAGCGCCGCCTGCAGCTGCTGGTGAACGCTTACGCGCACCGCACCGACGAGGCCCTGACCCTGGCCAAGGCGCGCCGCGCGGCAGTCACCGACATCGCCCGGACCCTGCGCAACATCCGCAGCGACTACGACAGCCTTGAGCACCAGCTGGCCCTGTTCAACCGCGAGATCAACAAGCGCCAGGTGTCCAACCTGGAAAGCTTCCGCGTGGTGCTGGCGCCGAACAAGGAAGCGCTCAAGCACATCGACCAGATCATCCACAGCGCCGGCCAGTACGAAGAAGGCGAGACCCTGTCGGTGTTCGACCTGACCCAGAGCGCCGAGCAGGACAACAAGAACGAAGAGGCCAAGGAGTACCTGGCACGGCTGGTGGCGGCAAACCACAACCAGCTGGGCCTGAAGGACCTGTTCGAGCTGGCGTTCGAGATCACCAAGGTCAACGGCCAGCCGATCATCCACGCCGACATCGACGGCGCGGCGTCCAACGGCACCACCATGACCATCAAGGCGCTGACCAACATGTACCTGTTGCTGCACCTGATGGACCGCGACCTGGCCGGGCGCATTCGCCTGCCGTACTACCTCGACGAGGCGGCGGACATCGACGAACGCAACCAGGCGGCACTGCTGGAGACCAGCCTGCAGCTGGGCTTCGTACCGATTCTGGCGAGCGTGAAGCCGCAGGTGTCGGCGCGCGTGGCGATCGACCTGGAAGGTGGCAGCGGGCCGAATGGCATCTACATCGACGAGGCGGACTGGAAGTACATCAGCCGGCTGGATGAGGTGAAGGCGGTTGTGCGTGAGGATCAGGCCGAAGAGCTGGCCTGATAGTGAGCATGGGGCCGCTTTGCGGCCCTTTCGCGGATAAATCCGCTCCTACAGGGGAACGCTTGTAGGAGCGGATTTATCCGCGATTGGAGGCCGAAGGCCTCCCCTTGGACATCAATGATTCCAGGGCAGAATCGGAATTGCGGTCACCGCATTCTGCGGGCTGCCTTCGATCATGCGGTCGCTATACACCAGATACACCAGGGTATTGCGCTTCTTGTCGAGGAAGCGCACCACCTGCATGGTCTTGAACACCAGCGAGGTGCGCTCCTTGAACACCTCCTCACCGTCCTTCAACTCACCCTTGAAGCTGATCGGCCCAACCTGACGGCAGGCAATCGAAGCCTCCGCCCGGTCTTCCGCCAACCCCAAACCACCCTTCACGCCGCCAGTCTTGGCCCGCGACAGGTAGCAGGTCACCCCCTCGACCTTGGGGTCGTCAAAAGCCTCGACCATGATGCGATCGTTCGGCCCAAGGAACTTGAACACGGTGGACACCTGGCCGATCTCTTCGGCCCCGGCCAGCATCGGCAGAGCAAAGACAGCCAGGGCGAGCGCCCGCTTGAGCAGCTTCATACCAGCACCAGGTTGTCGCGGTGCACCAGCTCCGGCTCGGCGATATAGCCCAGCACGGCCTCGATCTGATCGGACGGCTGGCCGATGATCTTCTGCGCCTCCAGCGCGCTGTAGTTGGCCAGGCCACGGGCCACCTCGACGCCATCCGGGCCGACGCAGACCACCATCTCGCCACGGCGGAAGCTGCCCTGCACGGTCTTCACGCCGACTGGCAGCAAGCTTTTGTTCGCCCCGCGCAGCGCCTGCACGGCGCCCGCGTCGAGCACCAAGGTGCCGCGAGTCTGCAGGTGCCCAGCCAGCCACTGCTTGCGTGCCGCCAGCATGCCGCGCTCGGGCGACAGCAGCGTGCCCAGGCGCTCACCGGCCTTCAGACGGTCCAGCACACGCTCGATGCGGCCACCGATGATGATCGTGTGGGCCCCGGAACGGGCTGCCAGGCGCGCGGCGCGCAGCTTGGTCTGCATGCCGCCACGGCCCAGGGCACCGCCGGTACCACCGGCCACGGCGTCCAGCGACGGGTCGTCGGCGCGGGCTTCGTAGATCAGCTGGGCCTCGGGGTTGTTGCGCGGGTCGGCATCGAACATGCCGTCGCGGTCGGTGAGGATCACCAGCAGGTCGGCTTCCACCAGGTTGGCCACCAGCGCGGCCAGGGTGTCGTTGTCGCCGAAGCGGATCTCGTCGGTGACCACGGTGTCGTTCTCGTTGATCACCGGCACCACGCCCAGGTCGACCAGGGTACGCAGGGTGCTGCGGGCGTTCAGGTAACGCTTGCGGTCGGACAGGTCATCGTGGGTCAGGAGGATCTGCGCGGTGTGCTTGCCGTGCTCGCCGAAGCTCGTCTCCCAGGCCTGCACCAGGCGCATCTGGCCGATCGAGGCAGCCGCCTGCAGCTCGTTCATCGCACTCGGTCGCGAAGTCCAGCCCAGCTGGCTCATGCCGGCAGCCACGGCCCCGGAGGAGACCAGTACCAACTCCACGCCTGCTTCACGCAGCGCGACCATCTGCTCGACCCATACGGCCATGGCGCCGCGGTCGAGGCCCTTGCCATCGGCGGTCAGCAGGGCACTGCCAATCTTCACGACCCAGCGCTTGGCGCCCGTCACCTTGCTTCGCATCTTCTTCCAACCTATGTCGAATCTGTAGATACCGTGGATACAAAAACGCCGCTCCCGAGAGCGGCGTTTAGTGTACTGCAACCGATCAGTCGCGCACGTAAATGATTTCCGGGCCGTCTTCGTCGTCCTCGAAATCATCATCCCAGCCATCGTCGTCGTCGCCGATGTCGTGCACGCTCTTGACGCCGGTGCGACGCAGGGTACGGGCGTCGTCCAGGGCCTGCAGCTGGGCGCGGGCTTCGTCTTCGATGCGCTGGTCCAGTTCGGCCAGTTCCTCGGCGTAGGCCGGGTCGTTGGCCAGGCGGTCGGCGCGGTCTTCGATGTAGCGCATCAGGTCGTGGCTGAGTTGCTCGGTGCCCTGCTTGGAGATGGCCGAGATCACGTAGACCGGGCCTTCCCACTGCAGGCGCTCGACCACTTCCTTGACCCGCTCGTCGCGCTCGTCTTCCATCAGCATGTCGGACTTGTTCAGTACCAGCCAGCGCTCACGGTCGGTCAGCGACGGGCTGAAGCGGGTCAGCTCGTTGATGATCACTTCGGCGGCATCGGCCGGGCTGCTGCCGTCCAGCGGCGCCAGGTCGACCAGGTGCAGCAGCACGCGGGTACGCGCCAGGTGCTTGAGGAAGCGGATACCCAGGCCGGCACCGTCGGAGGCGCCTTCGATCAGGCCGGGGATGTCGGCGATGACGAAGCTCTTCCAGCGGTCGACGCTGACCACGCCCAGGTTCGGCACCAGGGTGGTGAACGGGTAGTCGGCGACTTTCGGCTTGGCGGCCGAAACCGAACGGATGAAGGTGCTCTTGCCAGCGTTCGGCAGGCCGAGCAGGCCAACGTCGGCCAGGACCTTCAGTTCCATCTTCAGGTCGCGCTGGTCACCCGGCTTGCCCGGCGTGGTCTGGCGCGGCGCACGGTTGGTGCTGGACTTGAAGCGGGTGTTGCCCAGGCCGTGCCAGCCGCCCTGGGCGACCATCAGCTTCTGGCCCGGGGTGACCAGGTCACCGATCACTTCCTGGGTCGAGGCGTCGATCACGGTGGTGCCGACCGGCACGCGCAGGTACAGGTCATCGCCCTTCTTGCCGGTACAGTCGGTGCTGCCGCCGTTGGAGCCGCGCTGGGCTTCGTGATGACGGGTGTAGCGGTAGTCGACCAGGGTGTTGAGGTTTTCGTCGGCCACCATGTACACCGAACCACCATCACCACCGTCGCCGCCGTTAGGGCCGCCGTTCTCGATGAACTTCTCACGGCGGAAGCTCATGCAACCGTTACCGCCGTCACCGGCCTTGACCCGAATGGATACTTCGTCAACAAACTTCATTGAAAACCGCCTCTCGCCCGTCGGCGAGTTGAATACTGAAAAACCTGAGGCTCTTGCAAAAATGAGCGCGGCGGCCCCGTACGACCGTAGAAACCCACGCCGGCAGCCCATACAAACAGCTTTGCAAGAGGCTCACCACAAACGAAAAAGCCCCGTCGCATGACGGGGCTTCTGGAGCGACGTCGCGATTAGGCGGCGACGATGCTCACGTAACGGCGCATGAACTCGCCTTTCTTCTCGAACTTGATCACGCCTTCGATCTTGGCGAACAAGGTGTGATCCTTGCCCATGCCAACGCCGTAGCCAGCGTGGAATTCGGTGCCGCGCTGACGGACGATGATGTTGCCTGGCTTGATAACCTGGCCGCCATACATCTTCACGCCAAGGCGTTTCGATTCTGAGTCGCGACCGTTACGAGTACTACCACCAGCCTTCTTGTGAGCCATGGTTCAATTCTCCAAATAAATTCAGGGGACCGAGGCGATTAAGCCTGGATACCGGTGATTTTGATCTCGGTGAACCACTGGCGGTGGCCCATACGCTTCATGTGGTGCTTACGACGACGGAACTTGATGATGCGAACCTTGTCGTGACGGCCTTGCGAAACGACTTCGGCAACCACTTTAGCGCCGGCGACGACTGGTGCGCCGATGGTGACTTCTTCACCGTTGGCAACCAGCAGGACGCGATCGAAAGTCACGGATTCGCCGGTGGCGACTTCCAGTTTTTCGATCTTGAGGAATTCACCTTCAGCGACTTTGTACTGCTTGCCGCCGGTAACGATTACTGCGTAAGACATGGTATTTCTCCGATAATCCTGCTCACCCAGCGCTTTATATGATGAGTATTGGCTGGCATGGCTGCATGGGGCTGGAACGGCCCTGTGCAATTGCGTAAGGCAGGTGCTGCCCAGGAAGTTAGGGTGCGCGATTGTACGCAACCCCGGTTTTGCTTGCAAGTCCCGCCCCCGGCCAGCAGGCACCGCGCCTTGACACACCGGGACCCGCGACCTAGCATGCCGCGCAACCTCACTGGAGCAGCCGATGCAACCCCAATCCTTCTACCGCGCGGTAGCTGAAGATTTCAGCGCCGTCGACGAGATCATCAAGAAGCAGCTGACCTCGCGCGTGCCGCTGGTATCGAAGATCGGCGACTATATCACGTCCGCCGGCGGCAAGCGCCTGCGTCCGCTGCTGGTCCTGCTGTGCGGCAAGGCCCTGGGCCGTGAAGGCGCCGACCTGCGCCTGCTGGCCGCGACCATCGAGTTCCTGCACACCGCCACCCTGCTGCATGACGACGTGGTCGACATGTCGGGCATGCGCCGTGGCCGTTCCACCGCCAACGCCCTGTGGGGCAACGCACCGAGCGTGCTGGTGGGCGACTTCCTCTATTCACGTTCGTTCGAGATGATGGTCGAGCTGGGCTCGATGCAGGTCATGCAGATTCTCTCCAAGGCCACCCGGGTGATCGCCGAAGGCGAAGTGCTGCAGCTGTCGCGGGTACGCGATGCCAGCACCACCGAAGAGGTCTACATGGACGTCATCCGCGGCAAGACCGCCATGCTGTTCGAAGCCTCGACCCACAGCGCTGCGGCACTGGCCGAAGCCAGCGAAGAGCAGCGCGAAGCCCTGCGCACCTTCGGTGACCACCTGGGCGTGGCCTTCCAGCTGGTCGACGACCTGCTCGACTACGAAGGCGATGCCGAAGCCCTGGGCAAGAACGTCGGCGACGACCTGGCCGAAGGCAAGCCGACCCTGCCGCTGATCTACACCATGCGTGAAGGTACGCCGGAGCAGGCGGCACTGGTGCGCAAGGCGATCCAGAAGGGTGGCCTGGAAGACCTGGAGCAGATTCGCGAGGCCGTCGAGGCTTCGGGTGCCCTGAAGTACACCGCCGAGCTGGCGCGTGACTACGTCAAGCGGGCCATCGAATGCCTGGAAGTGCTGCCAGCCAGCGAATACCGGGATGCGCTGGTCGAGCTGAGCGAGTTTGCGGTCGCGCGTACCCACTGACAGACCGAGTCGCCTTCATCGCGGGCAAGCCCGCTCCTACAGGTAGACACCTCACCCTGTAGAAGCGGGCTTGCCCGCGAAGCTTTTGTGCTGACGGAACACTTCACCCGCAAAACCTTATACAATATGGGTCTTTAACCGTCTGTCTGTTTAAGGAACCGAAGTGAGCACGCTGCCACCCTGCCCCAAATGCAACTCCGAATACACCTACGAGGATGGCGCCCAGCTGATCTGCCCCGAGTGCGCCCACGAGTGGTCGGCCAGCGGCGAAGCCGAAGCAGCCAGCGATGACGTGGTGAAGAAGGATTCGGTCGGCAATGTCCTGCAGGACGGCGACACCGTGACCGTGATCAAGGACCTCAAGGTCAAGGGCTCGTCCCTGGTGGTCAAGGTCGGCACCAAGGTCAAGAACATCCGCCTGTGCGACGGCGACCACGACATCGACTGCAAGATCGACGGCATCGGCGCCATGAAGCTGAAATCGGAATTCGTGCGCAAGGTCTGATTGCACATTCTGCCAATTGGCGCTTGCTATTCTGATAATAAGAATTATTCTCATTGGAGCCGCTTTCCAAGGAGAATCGCCATGACTTATCTGATCGACGCCTGGCTGGACCGCCCTCACCCTTACCTGCGCATCCTTCATCGGGAAACCGGTGAGGTATGCGCTGTGCTCGAAGAAGAAGCACTGGACGAGCTGCGCGACCAGGGTGACCTGGATCTGTACGGGCTGAATTCGAGTGAGCCGCTGGTGCTCAAGGAACTGGTGCGCAACCTGTTTCTGTTCTGCTATGCACGGGCCTTGCGCCCTGGGGGAACAGGCTGGAATTGAGGCCGGCAGCGCCGGCCTCAACGGCATTACAGAACGTCGAGCAGCTCGACGTCGAATACCAGGGTGCTGTGCGGCGGGATGCTGCCAACGCCTTGGGCGCCGTAGGCCAGCTCGCTTGGCACGTACAGGCGCCATTTGCTGCCGGCGTTCATCAGCTGCAGGGCTTCGGTCCAGCCAGCGATCACGCCGCCAACCGGGAATTCAGCCGGCTGGCCACGATCGTAGGAGCTGTCGAACACAGTGCCGTCGATCAGGGTGCCATGGTAGTGGGTGCGCACGTTGCTTTCGCGGGTCGGCTTGGCGCCTTCACCTGCGGTCAGCACTTCGAACTGCAGGCCCGAAGCCAGGGTGGTGATGCCGTCACGCTTGGCGTTTTCGACCAGGAACTCCTTGCCAGCGGCAGCGGCGGCTTCAGCCTTGGCAGCCGCTTCGGCTTGCATCAGGTCACGGATGACCTTGAAGCTGGCCGACAGGTCGGCTTCGCTGACACGGCTTTCAGCGCCGCTGAAAGCGTCGGTCAGGCCGGCCAGAATGGCTTCCAGGCTCACGCCTGGTGGCGGGTTGTCGCGCAGCTGGCCGCCCAGTTGACGGCCGATGCCGTAGCTGACGCGCGTTTCGTCGGTGGACAGGTTGAGTTCGGACATTGTCGTGCTCCACGGCAGGGCGCAGTGCAGCCGCGCCCTTGATGAAAAGGGCGAGCAGCCTAGCACACTGGGGCGCCGCTAGCAGCTACCAGGCCGAACGCTGGGAAATCGGCACCTTCAGGTCTTCTTCCGGGTGCGTGCCCATGCCGCACATTTCGTCCTGCACCGACCAGTGCACGAGGTTCATCGACACCATCGGAATGGTCTGCAGCAACTTGCGCGCATCCTCCACCGAGTGCACGCGCAAGCGCTCACCGCGGGTATCGGACAGGGGATGGGGATGGCCTTTGACCCTGGCCTCGATCAGGTAGTCGCCGCCTTCGATGGCAATCAGGTTCAGTTCGTCGACATGGCCGGCCCTGGCCTCGGCGTTGAGCTGATGCAGGTTCATGAGAGCACCTCGCTTTGGGAACCACGCATGAGTGCTCATTTTTTGTACGGACCGGCAGAAAGTACAAGCCAAAAACGCCACCGCCCGTCCGTTTTGCAACGGCCGGGCGGTGTGACAGGCAACCGGACTCAGTGCTTGGTCAGCTTGTCCAGGTAGCCCATGCAGAAGGCCGAGACGACGAAGGTCATGTGGATGATCACGTACCACATCAGGTAATCGGTGGAGATGTTCTGCGCATCCATGAACACCCGCAGCAGGTGGATGGAAGAGATCGCCACGATCGAAGCGGCTACCTTCATCTTCAGCGACGAAGAGTCCATCTTGCCCAGCCAGTTGAGCTTCTCCTTGCTCTCGTCGATGTCCAGCTGCGACACAAAGTTCTCGTAGCCGGAAATCATCACCATCACCAGCAGGCCACCCACCAGCGACATGTCGATCAGCGACAGGATGACCAGGATCAGGTCGGCTTCACTGAGGGCGAAGACGTTGGGCAGGACGTGGACAACTTCCTGGAAGAATTTCAGCGCCAGGGCCAGCAGACCGAGGGACAGACCGAAGTAGATGGGTGCGAGCAGCCAGCGCGAGGCATACATCGCATTTTCGAGAATACGTTCCATGGAGGGTTTGGGACTCGTCAGGTGACTGGAAAATCGGCCGCGAGTATAGCCAGCCACCTGTGACAGCAAAAGCCTGCGGCCGGATGCCGCAGCGCTGGGTATGTGTGCTCAGGTTTCAGGGTGGAACTGGTAGTCCCCCAGGTGCCGGCAGCGTTCGCCGTTGATCCGCCGCAGCTGAGCCTGCAGGTGCAGGCACCAGATCTGTGGATCATCGGCCACCTGATACCCATGCAGGGTCAGGCTGTCGACGATGGCATTGAGCACGGATTCGGCCACCATCGGCCCATGGAACGGCCCTTGGGCCTTGATCGCAGAGGGTTGTTCACCGGCCATGCCGGCGGCGAACAGCAAAGTCCACATGCCGTTGTCGCCGGCCAGCGGGCGGATGCTGCATTCGATGCGGGTCACCAGGCCCAGGCACTGGCGAGTAAGGCTGAGGTTGCGCATGGCCGCGTCCCCTCCAATGAGCCCTGTTCAGCCTGAATACCAGGCTGTTTCCATCCTGAACCCTGATACCGTCCTTAAGTTCCAGCATAGAAGAACAGTACAGAAAGATGGAAAACCGGCGCTGAACGGTAGCACATGGCCGCCAGCGCCGATTTATTGACTCAGGCCGGTTTGGCCTGGGCAATCACCTCTTCCAGGCGTTCCTTTTCTGCCTTCTCGATCTCTTCCTCGCTGATCATCTCGGCAATCTCGCGCAGGCGCTCGACCACCCGGGCGTTGACGCTGCCTTCGGTGAACTGGCCCTTGTCGTCCAGCTCCCCGGCCTCCTCGCCCACCAGCAGGCTCAGCGCCTCGTCGGCCTGGCTCACGGCGTAGACGTGGAACATGCCGTTCTCCACCGCCTGCAGCACGCGCTCGTCCAGCATCAGCGTGGCAACGTTGGCGCGCGGGATGATCACCCCCTGCTCGCCGGTCAAGCCACGTGCCTCGCAGAGGCGGAAGAAGCCTTCGATCTTCTCGTTGACCCCACCCACCGCCTGCACTTCACCGAACTGGTTGATCGAGCCGGTGATGGCGAAGCACTGCTTGAGCGGTGTGCGCGACAAGGCCGAGATCAGCGTGCACGCCTCACCCAGCGAGGCACTGTCGCCATCGACATAGCCGTAGGACTGCTCCAGGGCGATGCTCGCGGAAATCGCCAGGGGGAATTCCTGGGCATAGCGGCTGCCCAGGTACCCGGTGAGGATCATCACCCCCTTGGAGTGGATCGGCTGGCCGAGGTTGACCTCGCGCTCGATGTCGACGATGCCGCTGCCGCCCGGATAGACGGTGGCGGAAATGCGCGCCGGCATACCGAACGCCGAGTCGCCGACTTCCAGCACGGTCAGGCCGTTGCACTTGCCGATGGCCGCGCCTTCGCTGTCGATCAGGATGATGCCGGCGAGCATGTCGTCGAGCACCCGTTGCGAGACACGCCCGGTGCGGGTGGCCTTGGCCTTGAGCGCACGCTCGATGTGCCCGGCATCGGTCATTTCGTCACTGGCCAGCTGGCGGATGAAATCAGCCTCGCTGACCAGCTGGAACAGGTCACCGATGCGTGCCGACAGGCGCGACTGGTTTTCCGCCAGGCGGGCACTGTAGGTGGCCAGGCGTGCCACCGCATCGCTGGTCAGCGGCGCCATGCCTTCTTCGTTGGTGCGGGTGCGCAGCAGCTGGGCGAACTGTTCGAGGTTCTCGTCGACCATCGGCATGTCTTCGTCGAAGTCGACCAGCACACGGAACATCTCCTGGAAGTCCGGATCGTGGTCCTGCAGCGCGTAGTACAGCTGGCGCGAACCGATGATCACCAGCTTGACGTTCAGCGGGATCATCTGCGGCGTCAGGCTGACCGTGGCGACACGGCCCAGCTCGCCCAGCGGCGACTCCATCTTCAGCTTGCGCGACTGCAGGGCGCGCTTGAGGGCGTCCCAGACGAACGGCTCGCCGAGCATCTTCTCGGCCTCGAGAATCAGGAAGCCGCCATTGGCACGGTGCAACGCACCCGGGCGCAGCTGCCGGTACGAGGTGTACAGCGCCCCCTGGTCGGTGCTGTATTCGATGCGCCCGAACAGGTTGTCGTAGGTCGGGTGGGGCTCGAACACCACCGGTGCACCGCCGTCAGCGTGGTGGCCGACCACCAGGCTAGGCGCGTATTGCTCTTCGAGCAGCTTGCGCGCAACGGCGTCAGTCTTGCTGTCGTCGACCAGTTGCTCAACCACGGTACGCAGCAGGTTCAGCTGCATCGACTGCAGGTAGGCGCAGACCGCCGCATTCTCGGCGTACTTCTCCGACAGCGGCGCCAGCAGCGGCTGCAGGGCCAGGGTGATGGTTTCTTCGTTGAGCTGGCGCAGCTGGTTGTTCGACTCGCGTTTCCATTGCGGCAGGCTGGCCAGTTCCTCGTTGAGGCGCTCCTCGAGCAGCGCGATGTCCTCGTGGAACTGCTCGCGGATTTCTTCGGGCAACTGGGCAAATTCGGCCTCGTCCAGCGCCTTGCCATCGGCCATCGGGGTGAAGGCGACGTTGCTGGCATCGCGGTACAGGGCCACGTCCTTTTCCAGCGATGCACGCTCGATCACATCCAGCGCACGGTCATAACGCTGGTTGAAGGCGCGGTCGATGGCGCCCTTCTTCTGCTGGTACGACGGGTGCTCGAATACCGCCGGGAAGGTCGACAGCAGGTTGTCGATCAACCCGCCCATGTCGCTGATGAACTCGGCCGCGCTGCCGGATGGCAGCTCCAGTGCACGCGGCTCGCGGGTGTCATCGAAATGGTTGACGTAGACCCAGTCGGCCGGGGTCTGCTGGCGCTTGCCCTCGGCCTTGAGGTAGCGCTTGACGAACGAGAAGCGGCCGGTGCCCGGCTCGCCCATCACATACACGTTGTAACCAGGGCGCGGCATGGCCACGCCGAACTGCAGGGCCTCGACAGCACGCTCCTGGCCCAGGACTCCGCGAAACGGCTCCAGATCGTCGGTATTGGTAAAGGCAAACTGCTCGGGGGAGAAACGCCGGGTCAGGGCTTCAGGCGCGAGACGCAGGCGCGCAGCGACAGGATCGGGCATTGGGTTTCCTTACTTCGGCGGGGCAGATACGCAGCATTCTGGCGCTGCCCGCGCGCGCCTTGCAAGGCTCCACGGGACTTTATGTCGCAGCGGCGACGCTGTCATGGACGAGCAAATTTTTCGCAATCAACGACGCAACCTTTAGAACATGCCTAAACTCCAAGCTGCGCGGGTGGGTGAAATGCTTTCCCGACCTGGCAACCGCGTTGCCAGACAACCCTGACCCTTGGTTAAGACAAAGAGAACAATGCTATGAAACGGATTCTTCTGGGTACTCTGTTCACCGTGGTCTCGCTCAACGCCCTCGCCGAAGCGCCGGGCGGCCCGAACTGCGGCTGGGGCAACATGCTGTTCGAAGGCCAGCGCGGTACGCCAGCGCACTTCCTGGCCTCCACCACCAACGGCACCTCCGGTAACGCCACCTTCGGCATGACTTCGGGCACCAACGGCTGCTCGACCAAAGCTTCGCTGACCTATGGCGGCAAATCCTGGTTCGCCATGAATGGCATGATGAACGAACTGTCCGAAGACATGGCCATGGGCCAGGGCGAAGCCCTGACCACCTACGCCGTGGTCCTCGGCGTGGCGCCGGAAGACCGCGGCTACTTCGCCTCGGTCACCCACCAGCACTTCAACCAGATCTTCAGCAGCGCCGACGTGACTGCCGAAACTGTCCACAGCAACACCCTGGCCGTTCTGAAGAACGACCCACGCCTGGCCAAATACGCCACCGAGGCCTGAGTGCAGCTGCTCCCGCCCCGGCCCCCGGGGCGGGTTTCGCCCTTTTTCGGCATCGTTAAGAAGTAGTTGCCCGACATGCTCAAACGCCTCGCTTCCCTGGCGCTGTGTGCCTGCGCCCCCGTTCATGCCATGCCCGTGCTGGACCCAGGCCGTATCCAGCAACTGGCCAACACCCCTTACTGGATTGCCCTGGGCCACTATGAAACCGCCAAGCTCGGTGGCTGGCGCAGCTATGTGGACGATGACGCTTTCTTCCTCGCCGACGACGGCGCGCACCACCCGGACCAGGAGCTCAAGGCCACGGTCGAAGCGCTGTACGCCCCGGCCAGCCTGGGTGACAAGCACGCCCAGTGCGTGTTCCCCGCGCGCACCCGCTGGCTGCGTGAACAGCTCGACCTGCAAGGCCTGCCGCAACCGGACTGCCAGGAATTCAAGACCTGGTACCAGTCGATCGACCCGCACAGCGCGGCGCTGATCTTCCCGGCGGCTTACCTGAACAGCCCATCGTCGATGTTCGGCCACACCCTGCTGCGCATCGACCAGTCCAACACCCGCAGCGACGACACCACGCTGCTGAGCTATGCGATCAACTTCGGCGCCTACATCGAAGGCAGCGACAACAGCATCCTGTATGCCTGGAAGGGCCTGATGGGCGGCTACCCGGGCCTGTTCGCGCTGATGCCCTACCAGGAAAAGCTCTCCGAATACCGCAGCCTGGAGAACCGCGACCTGTGGGAGTACCAGCTGGACCTGACGCCGGAAGAAACCGGGCGCATGGTCGAGCACGTGTGGGAACTGAAGCAGATCCAGTTCGATTATTTCTTCTTCGACGAAAACTGCTCGTACCGCCTGCTGGAGCTGCTGCAAGTGGCCCGGCCGAGCCTGGACCTGACCTCGCAGTTCCCGCTCACCGCCATCCCCACCGATACGGTGAAGGCGGTGAAGCAATCGGGCCTGGTCGCCAGCGAAACTTACCGCCCGTCACGCGAACGCGAGCTGCTGGCCCGGGCCGAGCCGCTGGACCATGACGAGAAGCGCCAGGTGCTGGCCGTCAGTGCCGATACCACGCAGTTGCAGAGCCCCGAATTCAAAGCCCTGCCCCGCGAGCGCCAGGCCCTGGTGCAGGATGCCGCGTACCGCCTGGAGCGCTACCGGGCCAATGGCCAGGAACGTGACCCTGGGCAGGCCAAGCGCAGTTTCGAGCTGCTGCGGGCCATCAACGGCAACCCGCCGCCGCCCTTGCAGATCGAGCGCCCCGGCCTGCCCGAGGACGGCCACGACTCGCGTACCTGGCAACTGGGCGTCGGCACCCGGGAGGATCGCGCCTATGCCGAGTACGGCCTGCGCATGGCCTATCACGACCTCAACGACAATGCCTACGGCTTCCCGCTGGGGGCGCAGATCGAGATCCTGCAGCTCAAGGTGCGCCAGTACGAAGGCAACGACTGGCAGGTGCAACGCCTGGACCTGGCCACCATCCGCTCGCTGACGCCGCGCAACGAGCTGCTCAAGCCCTGGTCCTGGCAAGTGGCAGGTGGCCTGGAGCGGGTGCCGGGCAAGCATGATGACGAGGTGCTGGTGAGCCATGTGCATGGCGGAGCCGGTGGCACCTGGCAACTGGCCGATGGCCTGCTGGGCTTTGCCCTGGGCACGGTTCGGGTCGAGCACCACAACGACTTCGCCCAGTTCATTGCCCCGGCGACGGGGTTCAATGGCGGGCTGCTGTGGCGCAACGGCCTGGGCAACATGACGCTGGAAGCCAAGGGCGATTACTTCACCAATGGCGAGGTGCGGCGCAGTGTGAGCCTGAACCAACAATGGGAAATCAGCCAGAACCTGGGGGTGAGGCTGAGTGCTTCGCGGGAGTTCAGCCACTTGGCCAGCGCGCAGAATGAGGTGATGCTGGAGTTGAAGTGGTATCACTACTGATTGTGAACCAACCGACTCTTTGACACTGTTTTGACAGCTCCCCGACAAATCGCCACCTAGACTTTCCGGTATCTATCCAAGGGTCCAGGTGGTCATGTCGCGGTACTGGTTTGGCGTGTGCATTGCGTTGTTGCTGGCGGGTTGTGAAACCACCCACGATCAGATGGTCAACCACGGTTATCCCCCCGCCTACGCCGACGGCTATCAGGACGGTTGCAGCAGCGGCCGTCAGGCGGCCGGGTTGATGGTTGGCGACTTCAAGAAGGACGTGCCGCGTTACCTGCATGATCGCCACTACGAGACGGGCTGGGACGATGGTTTCCGCCAGTGCCAGGCGATGCAGAACAGCGAGGAGCAGCGCCAGTACCATGAGCGCTTCTGGGACGAACGTGATCGCGAGTGGCAACAGGAGAAGGACCAGGGTGCAGCCCGTGCCTATCGCAGCAAGTAGGTCGCAAACGGACATCCACTGAAACTGCCGGCCTGCCATGCTGGTCTCCAACAGAAGGAGGCCATTGCATGAGCCGAGCATTCGTCAACGAAGACCAGGCCGCCGCCCAGGCCGACCAGCCGGTGGAGCGGCGCGTCAGCGACCAGCCCAATTACGTCACTGCCAGCGGCCTGCGCCAGCTGCAACAGCGCGTGAGCGAACTGAATGCCTTGCGCAGCGAGTTGCAGGCCGAGGGCGAGCGCGGCGACAAGCAGCGCCTGGCCGATGCCGAACGGGACCTGCGCTATTTCAGCGCGCGGCTGCAAAGCGCGCAGGTGGTGCCGGCGGCGACTTCAGGCAGCAAGGTGCAGATTGGGAGCCGGGTCAGGTTCGTCGACGAGCAGGGCCAGGAGCAGGTGGTGCAGCTGGTGGGCGAGGATGAGGCGGATGCCGGGCGCGGGATGATCAACTGGGGATCGCCGCTGGGGCGGGCGTTGCTTGGGGCCGGGCCTGGGGATGAAGTGCTGTGGCGGCGGCCGGCGGGGGATCGGATGATCGAGATTATCGAAATCGGTTGAGGTCCTGGGGCTGCTTTGCAGCCCTTTCGCGACACAAGGCCGCTCCTACAGGGGACCGCGCATATCTGTAGGAGCGGCCTTGTGTCGCGAAAGGGCCGCAAAGCGGCCCCGGCGACCTGGAATCAGACCACGCCCTGAGCCAGCATGGCATCGGCGACTTTCACGAAGCCGGCGATGTTGGCGCCCTTCACGTAGTTGACCGTGCCATCGGCCTCTTCACCGTAATGCACGCAAGCATGGTGAATCGACTGCATGATGTTGTGCAGCTTGCTGTCCACTTCTCCGGCCGTCCACAACAGGCGCATGGCGTTCTGCGACATCTCCAGGCCCGACACGGCCACGCCGCCGGCGTTGGAAGCCTTGCCCGGGGCGTACAGGATGCCGGCCTCGATGAACAGATCGACCGCCGCCAAGGTGGTCGGCATGTTGGCACCTTCGGCCACGCAAATGCAGCCGTTGCGCAGCAGGGTGCGGGCGTCTTCGATGTCCAGCTCGTTCTGCGTGGCGCACGGCAGGGCGATGTCGCACGGCAGGCTCCACGGCGTCTGGCCCTTGCGGAACTCCAGGCCGAACTGGCCGGCCAGCTCGCTGATGCGGCCGCGCTTGACGTTCTTCAGGTCCATCAGCGCGTCCCACTGGGCATCGGTCAGGCCGGCTTCGGCGTACAGGGTGCCTTCGGAGTCGGACAGCGAAATCACCTTGCCGCCCAGGTCCATGACCTTGCGCGCTGCGTACTGGGCGACGTTGCCGGAACCGGAAATGGCCACGCGGCGACCATCGATGCGCAGGCTCTGACGCTTGAGCATTTCTTCAGCGAAGTACACGCAGCCGTAGCCGGTGGCCTCTGGGCGAATCAGGCTGCCGCCGTAGGTCATGCCCTTGCCGGTCAGCACCGAGGTGAACTGGTTGGCCAGGCGCTTGTACTGGCCGAACATGAAGCCGATCTCGCGGGCACCCACGCCAATGTCACCGGCCGGCACGTCGCAGTCGGCACCGATGTGGCGGTACAGCTCGCTCATGAAGGCCTGGCAGAAGCGCATGACTTCGGCATCGCTCTTGCCTTTCGGGTCGAAGTCCGAGCCACCTTTGCCGCCGCCCATGGGCAGCGAGGTGAGGGAGTTCTTGAACACCTGTTCGAAGGCCAGGAACTTGAGCACGCTCAGGTTCACCGACGGGTGGAAGCGCAGGCCACCCTTGTACGGGCCGATGGCACTGCTCATCTGGATGCGGTAGCCGCGGTTGACCTGGACCTTGCCCTGGTCATCTACCCACGACACGCGGAACAGCACGGCGCGCTCAGGCTCGACCATGCGCTCGAGGATGCCGGACTGCAGGTAGTGAGGGTTGGCTTCGAGGAAAGGCCACAGGGTACGCAGCACTTCTTCCACAGCCTGGTGGAATTCCGGTTGGCCCGGGTCGCGTTGCTGCAGGCGTGCAAGGAAATTGTCGACAGATTCGATCATGGTAGACATCTCACCAAGAGGATTGGACTTATTGGTTTTTTTCGAAATGTACCAAGAAGCAATCGCACTGGAATAGGGCGAAATGTCGTTTTTATGAAATTATTTGGTGCGTTTTATATAAGTGTATACAAAATCGCCATCGATTCATCGGTAAAATCGGCGCCATGCCGCTGTGAGTAGGCACAAAAATGGGGCCGCGAAGGGCCCCATTCTTGTGCATCAGAAAACCGGCTTACTGGGCCAGCTTCTTGTGCCGTACACGGTGCGGCTGGGCAGCAGCATCGCCCAGGCGCTTCTTGCGGTCGGCTTCGTACTCGGTGTAGTTGCCCTCGAAGAACACCACGTTCGAGTCGTCTTCGTACGCCAGGATGTGAGTGGCCACACGGTCCAGGAACCAACGGTCGTGGGAAATCACGATGGCGGCGCCCGGGAAGTCCAGCAGGGCTTCTTCCAGCGAACGCAGGGTTTCGACGTCGAGGTCGTTGGACGGTTCGTCGAGCAGCAGGACGTTACCGCCCTCCTTCAGGGTCAGGGCCAGGTGCAGGCGGCCACGCTCACCACCGGACAGGTCCTTGACGAACTTCTGCTGGTCGCCACCCTTGAAGTTGAAGCGGCCAACATAGGTGCGCGACGGGATCTCGTAGCTGCCGATCTTGATCATGTCGGAACCGTCGGAAACCTGCTGGAACACGGTCTTGCCACCGTCCAGGTCCTCGCGGCTCTGGTCGACACAGGCCAGTTGCACGGTTTCACCGATCTCGATGCTGCCCGAGTCCGGTTGCTCCTTGCCCATCAGCATGCGGAACAGGGTCGACTTACCGGCACCGTTACCGCCGATCACGCCGACGATGGCGCCTTTCGGCATGGAGAACGACAGGTTGTCGATCAGCACGCGGTCGCCATAGCCCTTGCTGACGTTCTTGAACTCGATGACCTTGTCGCCCAGGCGCGGACCGGCCGGGATGTAGATCTCGTTGGTTTCGCTGCGCTTCTGGAATTCCTGCGACTGCATTTCTTCGAAACGCTGCAGACGGGCCTTGGATTTGGACTGACGAGCCTTGGCGCCTTTGCGCACCCACTCCAGTTCCTCTTTCATGGCCTTCTCGTGGGCGCTCTGCTGCTTGGATTCCTGCGCCAGACGCTCCGACTTGGCTTCCAGCCAGCCCGAGTAGTTGCCTTCGTACGGAATGCCGGCGCCGCGGTCCAGTTCGAGGATCCAGCCAGCGACGTTGTCGAGGAAGTAACGGTCGTGGGTAATCGCTACCACGGTGCCTGGGAAGTCGTGCAGGAAGCGCTCCAGCCAGGCTACCGAGTCGGCGTCCAGGTGGTTGGTCGGTTCGTCGAGCAGCAGCATGTCGGGGGCCGACAGCAGCAGGCGGCACAGGGCCACACGGCGTTTCTCACCACCGGACAGGTGTTCGATGCGGGCATCCCAGGCCGGCAGGCGCAGGGCGTCGGCGGCGACGTCCAGCTGGCGCTCCAGGTTGTGGCCGTCGGCGGCCTGCAGGATGGCTTCGAGCTTGGCCTGTTCGGCAGCCAGCTTGTCGAAGTCGGCGTCCGGCTCGGCGTAGGCCGCGTAGACCTCGTCCAGGCGAGCCTGGGCGTCCTTGATCACGCTGACCGCTTCCTCGACCACTTCACGCACGGACTTGTTCGGGTCCAGTTGCGGTTCCTGCGGCAGGTAACCCACGTTGATGTCGGGCATCGGACGGGCTTCGCCGTCGAATTCCTTGTCGACGCCCGCCATGATCCGCAGCAGGGTCGATTTACCGGCGCCGTTCAGGCCGAGCACGCCGATCTTGGCGCCTGGGAAGAACGACAGGGAAATATTCTTGAGAATTTCCCGCTTCGGCGGCACGACCTTGCTCAGCCGATGCATGGTGTAGACGTATTGAGCCAAAACCAAGCCCTCTAAATAGGTAAAGACATCGACGATCACCCAGGCTTTGTGGCCAGGGGGATGTGTTTACGGGGTTTCATTGAACAAAGTCGACCATTCTACGCCAACGCGCGGCGTTGCACAGGGTGGTCGGATGGTGGGGGGGATCGCTGTGATCCTGGGAGGCATTATTTGCCTGTACCGGCCCTTTCGCGGGACAAGCCCGCTCCTACAAAGACCACCCGGCCTGCAGGAGCGGGCTTGCCCCGCGAAAAGGTCAGTGCTGCAGCCGAAGATGGCTCAGACGTGACGCTGCTTGCCAGCCTTGCCCCGCGGCAGGCGGCAACGCTCGCCCTGCTCGGCCAGGCGCGCAGCATAAGCGGCCTTGACGCTGAAGCCACCGCTGCGGGCAGGCTGCTCGGCAACCTTGGCAGGCTTGGCCGCAACAGGCGTGCTGACAACCTTGCCCGCCGGCTTGGCCACGGCAGCCACGGGAGCCTCTTCAGCCGGCGCTACCGCCGCCTTGGCGGTCTTGCGCAGTTCAGCCAGCGATGGCGTCTTGTTCTTCGAGGCCGCAGCCGCGTCGGGTTTGACCAGCGAACGCTGGCACGATTTGCAAGATACGTCCGCGGTCACGGCAGTGCTGACAAGGGTCTGACTGCTGCGCCCACAGGCGGAATCGAGGCCATTGGTGGAAAAGTGAGTAACCAAAACCGAACATCTCCGATGCGTTGTCATTGAAGCGGGCGGCATTCTCGCACAGGATGCAGGGTCTTGCCGAACAGGCCGGCATCACCACGACCACTGGCGCCGGACAAGGGGGCTGGCACATTGCCATAATCACAGGCATGCTAGCCCGTTCGGAAGTCCGGCTTTATAGTGCGCAGCCGCGGTCCTGGCCTGTGCAGATACCGGCATACACCGTGCATGTTTCCTCCCTGCCCTCGCCAGCCCAATCGCAGGACCAACGCTTGACCGATCTCAATCATCCGACTCTGCTGCGCCCCGCTTCGCCGGCCCCAGTCGCTTCGCTGCGTGGTTCGGTGAAAGGTGCGCTGGCCCTGCTGGCCCTGATCCTGCTGGCTTTGCTGCTATGGCAACTGTTCTCGCAGTTCCGTCACACCCAGGCCGACCAGCGCCAGCTGAGCCTGGACGCCAGTGCCGAACTCGCCGACCACCTGAGCCTGAACATGGCGCTCAAGGCCCAGCAGGCCCTCAACGCGGTCCAGCCGTACGTCAAGGCGCCGGCGCCCGCCGCCCTGCCGAGCCTGCTGGCGACCTTGCGTGAACGCCTGCCCAGCCTGCGCGACCTGGCGTGGCTGGACCATGCCGGGCAACTGCGCAGCGACAGCCTGGCCGGCAGCCCCGACCGCCAGTTGATTGACGAACTGGTCAGCCTGAACCAGGGCCGCAGCTACTTTTTCGCCAATTCGGCGGACAACCGCATCATCTATCTGCTGTTGCGCCAGACGGCTGAACAGGATCGCGGCTACTGGCTGCTGCGCCTGTCAGCGGACTATTACCAGGCGCTCACCGTGCACCTGAACGGCCCCGGCCACCCGCTCTGGCTGCTGGAAAACAGCC
Source organism: Pseudomonas sp. NPDC089422 (assembly GCF_044749405.1). Classification (NCBI taxonomy): domain Bacteria; kingdom Pseudomonadati; phylum Pseudomonadota; class Gammaproteobacteria; order Pseudomonadales; family Pseudomonadaceae; genus Pseudomonas; species Pseudomonas sp. NPDC089422. Next base: position 55,915 of record NZ_JBIVHW010000003.1, on the reverse strand, counting down.
GCAGTGGCGAGGTCCTGGAACGCCATGCCCCGGCACAGACCAGCGGTGAACCCCTGCAAAGCGTGATACTCGCCTTCATAGACAACAGCGCCTGGCAAATGCGTGGCCTGTTCGACGCCGGCCTGGCCCAGCAGAAGCTGCTGCCGGCACTGATCGGCAAGTGCCTGCTGGCACTGTTCTGCGCCCTGCTGCCCGTGCTGGCGCTGATCAACATGCGCCGCCGCCAGCGCGCCCTGCAGGAAGACCGCCGGCGCTACCAGGAAATCTTCGAAGGCACGGGCGTGGCCCTGTGCGTGCTTGATCTGTCGAGCCTGCCCGGCCAGCTCGACCGCTATCACCTGCGCAACCTGGCCGGGCTCAAGCAGAGCCTGGCACTGGACGCCAATCTGCGCCGCTCGCTGCTGCTGGAGCTGAAGATCACCGAGATCAACCAGGTGGCGCGCCAACTGCTCAATGTCGAGTGCCACGAAGGCGCCTGGCAACGGCTGATCGATGGCAGCGGCGTTGGCCGCGAGAGCATCGGCATGCAACTGATCGACGCCCTGATCGAACAACGCCCGTCGCTGGAACTGGAAGTGCGCCTGCCCGCGCCGCTGGGCGGCGAGCTGCACCTGTGGCTGATGGCGCGCCTGCCCCAGCAGCGCCGCGATTACCAGGCGGTGATCCTCAGTATCAGCGACATCACCAGCCGCAAGCAGGTGGAGCTGTCGCTGCTGGAGCGTGAAAGCTTCTGGTCCGACGTGGTGCGCACCGTGCCTGACCAGCTGTACGTGCAGGACGTGCTCAGCCAGCGGATGATCTTCAGTAACCGCCACCTCGGCCAGACCCTCGGCTACGACCGCACCGAGCTGGCGCAGATGGGTGACCGCTTCTGGGAATTGCTGCTGCACCCCGAAGACGCCGCGCACTATCAGGATCTGCGCCAGCAACAGCGCGACAGTGCGCACAGCCAGTCGCTGCACACTCAGTTGCGCTTCCGCCACCGTGACGGCGGCTGGCGCTGCTACGAAATCCGCGAGCAGGTGCTGACCCGCGACGACGACGGCCTGGTCACGCGCATCATCGGCGTGGGCAAGGACGTCACCGTGCAGATCGAGGCCAGCCAGTCGCTGCGTGACAGCGAGCAGCGCTACCGTATGCTCGCCGAAAGCATCAGCGACGTGATCTTCTCCACCGACAGCCGCCTGCAGCTCAACTACCTCAGCCCGTCGGTGCAGGCGGTGCTGGGCTACCAGGCCGAGTGGATCTTCGACAACGGCTGGCAGTCGATCATCGCCAACCCGGCCCAGCTCACCGGCATCTACAGCCTGATGGAACGGGTCAGCAAGGCCATGGGCGACAGCGCTCAGCTGGCACAACTGCGCAGCCAGCTGCCGACGCAACTGTTCCTGTTCGACTGCCTGCGCGCCGATGGCCGCAAGATCCCCATCGAATTGCGCCTGGTGCTGGTCTGGGACGACCAGCAGCGCTTCGAGGGCGTGCTCGGCGTGGGCCGCGACATCAGCCAGCAACGCCGCGCGGAAAAAGACCTGCGCATGGCCGCGACGGTTTTCGAACACTCGACCTCGGCCATCCTGATCACCGACCCGGCCGGCTACATCGTGCAGGCCAACGAAGCGTTCAGCAGGGTCAGCGGCTATGCGGTCAGCGACGTGCTCGACCAGCTGCCGGCCATGCTGGTGGTCGAGGACCAACAGCAAAGCCACCTGCGCTACGTGCTCAAGCAGCTGCACCAGCGCGGCAGCTGGGAAGGCGAAGTGTGGCTCAAGCGCCGCGACGGCGACCATTACCCGGCCTGGGTCGGCATTACCGCCGTGCTCGACGACGAAGGCGACCTGGCCAGCTATGTGTGCTTCTTTACCGACATCAGCGAGCGCAAGGCCAGCGAGCAGCGCATCCACCGCCTGGCCTACTACGACGCCCTCACCCACCTGCCCAACCGCACGCTGTTCCAGGACCGCCTGCACACCGCGCTGCAGCAGGCCGAGCGGCAGAAGTCGTGGGTGGTGCTGATGTTCCTCGACCTCGACCGCTTCAAGCCGATCAACGACTCCCTCGGCCACGCCGCGGGCGACCGCATGCTCAAGGATATGGCCCTGCGCCTGCTGGCCTGCGTCGATGACGACGACACCGTGGCGCGCATGGGCGGCGATGAATTCACCCTGCTGCTGCAGCCGCGCGCCACCCGCGAGATGGCCCTGAACCGCGCCATTCATGTTGCCGAGAGCATTCTGGGCAGCCTGGTGCGGCCGTTCGTGCTGGAAGGCCGCGAGTTCTTCGTCACCGCCAGTATCGGCATCGCCCTAAGCCCGCAGGACGGCAACGAGCTGAGCCAGCTGATGAAGAACGCCGACACCGCCATGTACCACGCCAAGGAGCGTGGCAAGAACAACTTCCAGTTCTACCAGACCGAGATGAACGCCAGCGCCCTGGAGCGCCTGGAACTGGAAAGCGACCTGCGCCACGCGCTGGAGCAGAACGAATTCATCCTCTACTACCAACCGCAGTTCAGCGGTGACGGCAAGCGCCTGACCGGTGCCGAGGCTCTGCTGCGCTGGCGCCACCCGACCCGCGGCCTGGTGCCGCCGGGCGACTTCATCCCGGTGATCGAAGAGCTGGGCCTGGTGGTGGATGTCGGCGACTGGGTGCTGCGCGAGGCCAGCCGCCAGCTGAAGGTCTGGCACAAGAGCAAGGTGCGCGTGCCGAAGGTGTCGGTGAACATCTCGGCGCGGCAGTTCTCCGACGGCCAGCTGGGCACGCGGATTGCCACCATCCTCGAGGAAACCGGCCTGCCGCCGGCGTGCCTGGAGCTGGAACTGACCGAGAGCATCCTGATGCGCGAGGTCAACGAGGCCCTGCAGATTCTCGCCAGCCTGAAGAACCTTGGCCTGAGCATCGCGGTCGACGACTTCGGCACCGGTTACTCGTCGCTGAACTACCTCAAGCAGTTCCCCATCGACGTGCTGAAGATCGACCGCACCTTCGTCGACGGCCTGCCCGAGGGCGAGCAGGACGCGCAGATCGCCCGGGCAATCATCGCCATGGCCCACAGCCTCAACCTGGCGGTGATCGCCGAAGGCGTGGAGACCCACGAGCAGCTGGAGTTCCTGCGCGAGCATGGGTGTGACGAGGTGCAGGGCTACCTGTTCGGGCGACCGATGCCGGCCAACCAGTTCGAGGCGCAGTTCGCCAACGAGACCCTGTTCATGTTCCAGTGAGTTCCCACAGGGGCCGCGTCACGACTGAAATCCATGTCAAAAAAACGGACCTTCGAGTCAACTCCAGCCCAGACACGGCGCGGGATGCAACATGAGGCCCATTGGTCCGCGACTTGATGCCAGTTCATATGCCAGGCGCGGATCAATCGGTTAGAATGCCCCCCCAAATTACCCCGATCCTTGAGGACCGCCATGTTCAGCCGTGATTTGACCATTGCCAAGTACGACGCCGAGCTCTTCGAAGCCATGCAGCAAGAAGCCCTGCGCCAGGAAGAGCATATCGAGCTGATCGCTTCGGAAAACTACACCAGCCCGGCAGTCATGGAAGCCCAGGGCTCGGTCCTGACCAACAAGTACGCCGAAGGCTACCCAGGCAAGCGCTACTACGGCGGCTGCGAATACGTCGACGTGGTCGAGCAACTGGCCATCGACCGTGCCAAGCAGCTGTTCGGCGCCGACTACGCCAACGTCCAGCCGCACGCGGGTTCGCAAGCCAACGCCGCGGTCTACCTGGCCCTGCTGTCGGCCGGTGACACCATCCTGGGCATGAGCCTGGCCCACGGTGGCCACCTGACCCACGGTGCTTCGGTGAGCTCGTCGGGCAAGCTGTACAACGCCATCCAGTACGGCATCGACGGCAACGGCCTGATCGACTACGACGAAGTCGAGCGCCTGGCGGTCGAGCACAAGCCGAAGATGATCGTTGCCGGCTTCTCGGCTTACTCGCAGGTCCTGGACTTCGCCCGCTTCCGCGCCATCGCCGACAAGGTCGGTGCCTACCTGTTCGTCGACATGGCCCACGTTGCCGGCCTGGTTGCCGCTGGCGTGTACCCGAACCCTGTGCCGTTCGCCGACGTGGTCACCACCACCACCCACAAGACCCTGCGCGGTCCACGTGGCGGCCTGATCCTCGCTCGCAAGAACGAAGAGATCGAGAAGAAGCTGAACTCCGCCGTCTTCCCAGGCGCCCAGGGCGGCCCACTGGAGCACGTGATCGCCGCCAAGGCCATCTGCTTCAAGGAAGCACTGCAGCCTGAGTTCAAGGCTTACCAGCAGCAGGTCGTGAAGAACGCCCAGGCCATGGCCGAAGTGTTCATCGAGCGTGGTTTCGACGTGGTTTCCGGCGGTACCCAGAACCACCTGTTCCTGCTGTCGCTGATCAAGCAGGAAATCTCCGGTAAAGATGCTGACGCTGCCCTGGGCAAAGCCTTCATCACCGTCAACAAGAACTCGGTACCGAACGACCCACGTTCCCCGTTCGTCACCTCGGGCCTGCGTTTCGGCACCCCAGCCGTCACCACCCGTGGTTTCAAGGAAACCGAGTGCCGCGAGCTGGCCGGCTGGATCTGCGACATCCTGGCTGACCTGAACAACGAAGCGGTGATCGACGCCGTGCGTGAGAAGGTCAAGGCCATCTGCAAGAAGCTGCCGGTTTACGGCAACTGATTGGCACAAGCCTGATGTGAAAATGCCCGGCCTTGTGCCGGGCTTTTTCTTGCCTGCATTCTGGCGCGGGAACCGCTTCCGAATAGGCTGCGTGGGCCAGGCTGCCTAACCTGCCGCCTCCTCTGACAAACAAGCAGGAGGCCACCCATGGCTGATCACGTAGCACTGTCCTTCACCGCCACCCTGCAGGTCGCTGAAGCGCCGATCAATGTGCTGGGCAACATGACCCGCGGGCCCGTAACGCTGGCGAGCCCAAAGCAAACGCCAGGTCATGTCGTCGAAGGCGCCACCACCCTCGGCATGTTGAATGGCACCGACGCGAACTGGCACCACGGCCGGGAGATCGGGCTGATCACCTTCGAGCAAGCCGCCCAGCCAGCCCCGTTACTGCTGTATTTTCGCCATGGCGAGAAGGGTTACCGACTCTATCTGCGCAACGGCCCCCACGCTGGCCAAGGAGTGTTCATCACCGGCGATGGCCTGGTGAACGTCCAGCCGATCAAGGCAGAAGACCCAAGCCTGTGGGCGCTGACCGATGCGCAAACCGGTGATGCGTTCGACCTGACGCTGCTTGAAGAGGGTCGCAGGGAAATTCAGTTGGCCAGCGCGAAGGGGCACCCGCTGGAGGTGCACAATCTGTATCCGGTGGGCGGTTTTCTGGCCTGCTATCCGGCGGCGCAGCAAGGGACCTTGAGCCTGATCATCGAGGAACGCGGTGTCGATTGGCTCAAGCCGGCCTGATACGTCGTGCGCCTCCCGTCGTCACGTATTAACCTGTGCCACCCCACGTACAACCCAGCACAGGCCCGGTCTTGACCAGAGAGCAACTCGAAACCCAGCAAATCCCGATCTACTTTGCCGCGGTGCTCGCAGCCGTTGTCTTCAGTCTGCTGGCCAGCGACGCCGCGCAACACCTGCAAGTGCTGGTCACCCCTGCCATCGCCGTGCTGATGTACGCGATGTTCCTGCAGATCCCCTTCCTCGACCTGCGCCAGGGCCTGGGCAACCGCCGCTTCATGGCCGCCCTGCTGCTTGCCAACTTCATCCTTGTGCCATTACTGGTGTGGGGCCTCACCCGCGGCCTGGCCGAGCACCCGGCGATCCTGATCGGCGCCCTGCTGGTGCTGCTGACGCCGTGCATCGACTATGTGGTGGTGTTCACCCACATCGGCAAAGGCGACTCGCGCCTGACCCTCGCTGCCACGCCCGTGCTGTTGCTGGTGCAGCTGATGCTGCTGCCGCTGTACCTGGCGCTGATGCTCGGCGACAGCAGCGGCGTGACCATCCGCATCGCCCCGTTCGTGGAAGCTTTCGTGCTGCTGATCGTGCTGCCGATGATCCTCGCCGTGCTCACCAGCGCCGGCGCCCGCCGCTACAGCGCTGTCTCAGCCTGGAATGACGCCTGGGCATGGATGCCGGTACCCGCGATGGCACTGGTGCTGGTGGCGGTGATCGGGTCGCAGATTGCCGTGGTGATGCGGGATTTTGACCAGTTGCTGCCGGTGATTCCGGTATACGTCGGCTTCATGCTGCTGGCGCCGCTGCTAGGGTTCGTCGCAGCGCGGCTGTTGCGCTTGCCAGTGGCAGAGGCACGCTCGGTAACCTTCAGCGCCGCTACGCGTAACTCGCTGGTGGTGTTGCCGTTGGCACTGGCATTGCCGGAGGACCTGTGCGGGCTGGCGGCAGCGGCAGTCATTACGCAAACACTGGTTGAGCTGGTAAGTGAATTGATTTACGTCCGGGCCGTCCCGGCCCTCATACGACCCCGATAGGCCACTATGCGATCATTGTAGGAGCGGCCTTGCCGGGGCGCCGGACCGGTCGGATAGGGCTGCGAAAGCAGCCCCAAAGTCTCGCCAGCTGTAGCCGCTGTTCCCCGCTCACAACGCCTTCATCTCCGCAATATCCCGCGCCACCTGATCGGCAGAGTGGTCAAACATCGCCTGCTCCTGCGCATCCAGCGGCAACTCGATCACCCGGGCAATCCCCTCCCCCGCCAGCACGCAGGGAACGCCCATGGCGATGTCGGTGCGCCCGTATTCCCCTTCAAGAATCGCAACCGCCGGCAGAATGCGGTTACGCCCATTGGCAATCGCATCCACCATCTGCGCAATGGCCACGCCCGGTGCATCGCAAGCACTGCCGACCTTCTTCAAACCCAGAATCTCACCACCACCCTTACGCGTGCGCTCGACGATCCGCTCGATCTGCTCATCAGACAGGAAGTGCGACAGCGGCACCGACCCGACCTGGCAGTAGCGCATCAGCGGCACCATGCTGTCGCCATGCCCGCCCAGCACCAGCGCCGTGATATCGCGGGCAGAAAACCCCGTCTCCTCGGCAATGAAGCACTTCATGCGTGCGGTATCCAGCACCCCGGCCTGCCCGAACACCCTGCCGCGCCCCAGCTTGCTCAGCGACCAGGCCCGATAGGTCAGTACATCGACCGGGTTCGACACCACCAGCACCGTCGCGGCCGGCGCATAGCGGTTGATGTCCTGCATGATGCCGTCGAGGATCGGCAGGTTGATGCTCAGCACGTCCTGCCGCGACTGGCCAGGCTTACGTGGCACGCCTGCGGTAATCACCACCAGGTCCGAGTCCTGCAGCATTTCGGCCTTGGCGCCACCCAGCACCCGGGTATCAGAACCCGACTCGACGGCTGCCTGCCAGATGTCCAGCGCCTTGCCCTGGGCCAGCTCACCCTGCACATCGAGCAACATCAGCTCACGGCAGTACTCTTCCCGGGCAATGATCTGCGCCGCCGCCTCGCCTACGATCCCGGCACCTACGATTGATAGCTTGTTCACCTCACACCTCCCAGCGGCGAGCGCCACCAGGAGCACGCCTGCATATACAGAGAAGTATTGTCTGCCAAGGCGAAAAGGCCATGTGATGCGACCGCATGCTATTGACAGCATCCCACCGTCCCGGAAATACTTTGTAAAGATTCATATAGATGACCAAATAACAAGGTGAATCGCTCCATGACCGCACTGCCCAGCCCTACGCGTATGCCCGGCGCCACACCGCCGTGCGCCAGCACCATTCCTCCGAAGTTCGAAGTTTGCGCATCCAGTCGGCCATCTGCCCGCGACCGATAACGGCTCGCTATTGCCCGCAGAAACCCTGTCATGCCTGCAATGCCTGAGTGCCGCGAGCACGCCAGCCCAACCGAGATTCCCTGAATGACCCCCTTAGATATACAGCTGTTGCTGACCGCACTGGTCAGTGTCCTGGTGCTGGTAGCGCTGATCGTGTCCCGCCTCAAGATGCACCCGCTGCTGGCCTTGCTGGTGGTGTCCATTGGCGTGGGCTTTGCCACCCGCATGGAGCCCGGCAGCATCGTCTCTCACCTGCTCACGGGCGCTGGCAAGACACTGGGTGCAGTCGGGGTGGTGATCGCGCTGGGCGCGATGCTCGGCAAGATCCTGGCTGACGCTGGCGTCACGGAACAGGTCGCGGATGTGATCCTCAAGCGCACCTCGGACCGGATGATCCCCTGGGCGATGATGCTGGTGGCCTTTGTCATCGGCATCCCGATGTTCTTCGAAGTGGGCCTGGTGATCATGCTGCCGTTGATCTTCAGCGTGGCGCGCAAGCTGGAAAGCAAGGCCCGCTTCAAGGGCTCGGCGTATGTGTATGTCGGTGTGCCGGTGATTGCCGCGCTGGCCGCGATGCACGGCATGGTCCCGCCGCATCCTGGCCCGTTGACCGCCATCGCGGTGCTCAAGACCTCGGTCGGGCCCACCATGCTGTATGGTTTCCTTGCCGCTATCCCGGCCATGATCCTGGGCGGCCCGCTGTATGGCCTGTTCATTTCGCAGCGCATGAGCACGCGCCCCGATCAGGCATTGCTGGACCAGTTCACCCTGGCCGAGAAAGCCGACGATCAACCCCGCCCCGGCGTAGTGGTCGGCATACTGGCCGCGTTGCTGCCGGCGATCCTGATGCTGGTGCATGCCGTCGCCGAAATGCTGCTGCCCAAGGGCAATGCGCTGCTGGAACTGGCCAGCTTCCTGGGCAACCCATTGATCGCCATGCTGCTGGGCGTGCTGTTCGCCGGCGCGAGCCTGGTACTGGCGCGCGGCGGCGACGCCGAACAGCTGCGCGATGCGCTGGGCAAAAGCCTCAAGCCAATCGCCTCGATCATCATGATCATCGCTGGGGGTGGGGCCTTCCAGGAGATGCTGACCAGCGCCAAGGTCGGCGATGCCATCGTGCACCTGACCCAGCAATCGGCCTTCCCGCCGTTGATTCTGGGGTGGCTGATCGCGATGCTGCTGTCTGTGTCTACCGGCTCCGCCACGGTTGGCATCGTCGGCGCTGCCGGCTTGCTGGCGCCGCTTGCAGGTGCTGACCCCAGCCTGAACCTGCCGTTGCTGGCCCTGTCGATCGGCTGCGGTTCGCTGTTCTTCAACTATGCCAACCATGCCGGGTTCTGGATGGTGAAGGAGTCCTTTGGCATGACCATGGGCGAAGCGACCAAGACCATCTCGGTGGTGCAGTCCATCGTGGCGGTGGTTGGCTTGATCGTGGTGTTGATGCTGAATGCGGGGATTACGGTGGGCTGAGCCGGGGAAAACGGCTCAGTTCATCAGCTTACTCAGCGTTTTTCTGCGACCAGGGTGTAGCACATGGGTATTTGTGCTGCGCCCTGCTCATAGACGTCGTAGACCTCCTCCCGATTGGAATGCGGGTACTCGTCGAATGCACGAAGGCTCAAGCCTGCGCGAGTAACACTCATGAGCACATCGCTCAGCGGGTGGAGATGCCAATAAGACTGCAGTTCGTTGGGCTCGGCCTTGCCTTCGTAGACAATGGCGCCCGTTTCGACCAGTGGTTCGGACAGGAAATAGGAAGTGCTGATGCGCCACGGGTCGCGGGCTTCGGGGTCGAGCATTTCCAGGAAGGGGTGGGTTTCGTAGATCACTAGAATGCCGCCCGGCTTAAGCGTCCTGGCAACGTGGCTGAAGAACAGAGCGAGGTCAGGCATCCAGTTCACAACACCGATGGTGATCAAGGCGACATCAAAGCGCTCGTTCAGGGTTGCCGGCAGTTCGTGGATGTCTGACTCGACGAATTCGGGCGAATATGGGGATCTTTCGGCAAGCTCGTGCGCTTGTTTGAGAAATGCCGAAGACTGATCGACACCCACCACTTCCAGTGCGCCAAGGGCAAACAGCGAAAGCACTTCGCGGCCATTGTTGCAGCCCAGCTGGATAACGGCCTTCCCCGTTACGCCTACCTGCTCCAACTGTTCAGTCAGGGTTGAATCCAGGCAAGAAAAGTATTTGTTAGCCACGGCTTCGATCAGTTGGCTCCAGGCCGCGCTTCGCCGATGGTGATCGGCTGATGCATTCCAGGCATCACGGTTTTTGGCGATGACATCCCTGTGAGAAACCATCTTGAACCTCATCTTTCGTTGTTGAGGCTTCTGACAGTAGCAGCTGCGCCAGCTGTAGGCTGGCGACAGCGCTCTTCCCATTCAATCGACCAGGTCGCTGGGGTCGATCATCTTCCCGCATTGCTCACTGGCCAGCCGGCTGATGATCCGGATTGCCTGATGGATGCCTGCGGTGTTGCGGAAGCTCAGGTGAGGGTTGTGTTCGCACTCCAGCACTTCATCGTGCTGGACCAAGGCTTCGCCGAGCAGTTCGAGGGTCCAGGCGTAGCTTTGGAGGGTGGATAAGCGTTCCTGGTCAGTCATGGGGCACCCGCCTTGGGCTGGAGGTGGGGCGAGCCAGATCGCAGATCGGGTAGAAGCGGTGAGGTTTGAGAGCTGGCGCGGGGCGGCGGCGGAGAACGGATGCGAGGATCCTGGATAGACTTCGGATGAGCATGCATGAGGTCCTTTTCGATTGAAGCACCACGCTGACCGTCGCCAAACGATTAGGGTGGCAGCTGTACGCAGGTTGGCGAACCGAGGAAAAGGAACTCGGCAGACCCGAAGGTCTCCCACGCACAGCCGCCATTACACGAAACTGCGGACGCAAAAAAAGCGCCTGCAATCGTGGTCGGGGCGCCGTTGCGCCTTTTCGTACGGGTCGCCAAACCCGGTCGCGGAATTGGCCGCGACGGGGGCAATTTATCCCCATGAGGCTGGTTTCGCAAGCGGCTGCATCATTCATAAAAGCAACGCATGTCGTAGGAAGAATGTAAGCGTCTAGAGGCCCGCATCGCTTCATTGCGGAAACAGGAGTCGTATCAATACGAAAGACGCTTCTCAGCTACGCTGGCTATAGTCTGTGGTCAGTCGAACTGTAGCAGGTACATTTTATGCCGCGTCTCAAGGATCTTTACCCAACGATCGCTCTCCTGAGTGACGCGCCTTTGTTGGATTTGTGTGAAGCTGTTCTACAAGTCTTGGGGAGCCAATTGCGGGCCCCTCAAAATGCTGAGTGCGCCCATAACTTTCTTTCAAACATTCTGACGGACTACGACCGAAGCGAGCTCGCAGCATTGGCATGCTCAGAAGCTTGGGGCTGGCTGTATAGCAATGGTTTTATTTGCCATCATCCGATTAACGACAGCCCGTGGATGACCCTCTCACGCCTGGGTAGGAAACACTACGAGCAGAGCACGCCGCTGAAATCGTGGATAGAAGATCGCCAACTTCCAGAGGAGCTGCTCCACCCCTCACTACGGTCTGCCGCACTAAATCTGTTCAAACAGGAAATGTATGACACTGCAGTTTTTGAGTCGCTCAAGACTCTCGAAGTCTCGATACGCAAAGTAGCACTTCTCAGCGATGAATGGATTGACCTAAGCTCACTACTCATGCTTTTGCTCCCAAAATTGGACCATTGACAGATAAAAAAGCCGGAACAGGTGAGCAGCAAGCATTGATGCAACTGATGTCAGGCGCAATCGGTAGTTATAAAAATCCTCAAAGCCATCGGCATGTTGGGCTTGAGGCCTCCGAAGCAAGGGAGATGATCATTATGGCATCCCACTTGCTCGGCATCGTCGACAGCCGCCATGCTTAATAGCGGTTCTGCACTGGAGCATTGAGTCAGTGACGCTCTCTGTGATCGGAAAGGACTCACACAATGCGCTTATTAATAATCTCAACTAATCGAAGGAAGGAGCTTTTCAATCCAAGAGGTAATGGGCACATACATACCATAAGCCCAAAGCAGCGTACCGAATACTGTTAAGCCAATTCCGGTCAGCTCTGACCTCAATTCAAGGCCCAAACGCTTCCGAGCGGCCTCCTGGCTTTGTATGACAATCTTTCTGCACTCCTCTTCAGAAAGAGGCGGGCCAGTGACCCCGGTACTGTTTGCAATCAGCTCTTCTCGCTTGAGATATTTCTCAATAGTTGTGAATTTTATAGTCGAAAAAAGTCCAATAATTGTAATTGGCCCTCCTGCCGCGGCAAAGATAGACAAATCATTACATACGACCGCCAGATATATAGAGCCTGTAAGCAGGAACACCACAAAGACAAGATTAGTCGGAGTCGAAGTTAGCCACAGTATAAAAGCGCACAACTGCTCTATAGTGCTCGATTTCTTGGGCGAGGTCGGGGTTTTTCTGAATTTCTCATTTGCCCAGCGATTGGCGAACACGAGAGAAAAACTTGCCACTACCGTCCATAACAGCAGCTCACCCTGGGATCCTAATAGCGCATACTTTTCTGCGAAATGATTCATGAGATCGCTCTCAAGGTCACCCATGTAGCGCAATATTAACCCGGCTAAAATTTGGGTAGCATTGAAGGTAAAGCTTATGCACACCAGCGAGGTCACAAAAATATTAATGGTATGTGCTATGGCGTCATTCGACCTTTTTTTAGCGGCATAGACTCCAAGTAAAACCATAGCAACGGCCGCAAGATAAGCAAAAAATCCTATGAAAAACTCATTATGGAAGCTAACCAAAACAAGCACGGCGCCAAGAATCGAGGCGATAGTTATTGAAAAAAGATCAAGTAGAGCAGGCTTAAAGGCGCTCTTCATGGCTTGCACTTCAAATATTCCTTTTCTTTATCGGTATTGTTTCGCACGCACAAATCCTTATCCAAACTAATGAGTGGCGCAGATACACGCCATGCGAATATAAAAATTGCGCTCTCTCTAAGAAGCGCTATTTGCCTTCTATTCTAACATCGCTAGCGCTGTAAAAACCTACCGAACGGCCCCACATCACAAATGCCGTTTGAGCATAGGTCGTTACATCAGTGCCGCATGCTCCTGGGGAAACACGCAGCAAACGTTCTCCAAGGACCGTTTCCTCCCAATTTTCTTACCATAGCGGCAAGCAAAGGAGCCGCCGTGGTCAGCACCCCATCCCGCATTTTCAAGATGAAGCCTGCCGATCTGGTGGAGCATCCCACAGGTGGCCTCGTCTTTGGCGTGATCCCGCCGATTTCAGCCATGAATCTGAACCTCGCCGAGGGCAGGGTCTATGTCAAAGTCGGCCAGCACTTCCAGGGCAAGGGCGGTCAGGCCAGCGGCTATGGCATCCTGCATATCTGGCATGGGAAGAAAGCGTTTCTACGCAAACGGGGCATCAATAGCCCGGATCATCTGGCGGCGTTCATCGCCTCACTCATGGCACAAGGCACCGAGATCTACCACGATGCCCATCATCCTTTAGCGGCTAAAAAGCGCATCACACTGCTGCGAACGGTAGACGGCACCCTGACGCTGGAACCACGCGAGGGTGATCGGGTGCTTGGCTTTCACTACTCGGTGGTGACCTGGACACCTCAGCCCACTCCACGAGGGACCAAAGTCGGGGAAATAATGATCGATTGGGCAAAAGAAAAGGCGACCCTTGTGGGGTCGCCTTCGGATGTTACTGAGGCTGTAGTCGCAGCGATTCTTTAGTTTCCGGATCTACGATCCATCAGGTCAGAACCCAGTCAAATCATCGGCCATATGGTGGGGCCTATCGACTGTCCCTACGTCAGTGAGTACCAGCTTCACTGCTGCCAGATTCGGGGGGCCGATTACTGGCAAGCCATGCCCAAAAATGCGCGTTTGCAGTCCTCGCCGAACATTCTCGAAGATTTGCCTTGAAAGGTCAAACCGCCCATTTTCGGCAATTTGTTACAGCGGCCTGTTGGGCGTTGGCTTTCATCAACGCACAAAAAAGGCCTGCATCGCTGCAAGCCTTGATATGTGGTGCCGGAGACAGACGGACGGTTGTTGGCCGTGAGGGCCCGGTTTTCGCGGGGCTGGAACTTGGTGGATTTTTTGATGTACCTCATAGGGTATCTACAAACAAATCAGCTAGTTATGGCTTTAAGTGGAATCGAATCGGAAATTGCGAAGGCTCCACTATGAGCTATGCACACCCGCTTCCAGTGCTAGGTGAGAAACGGCAGAAAACGCGCCCATAGCTGGCGGTGGCTAAGGTCAGCAATCGGCCAAAAGCAACCGCTCAAAAGTGTCTAGAAAAGCCGGGGCGATTCATCCCATGGCAATTTACAAAGCATGCTTGCGTGTATAGTGGCAAAAAATTTCCTGTCGAAGAATACCCTGAATGCACGCAACGGTAGATTGGATAGCTGACGATGAACCCAACAGCCCTCGTGGCGTGGTTTCCTCCTTGAATATCGGCCCGAAGGTTGTAGCATTGGGGTTTAGGGGAGCGAAAGTTGGCCAAGGTATTTCTTGGGCCGGTGCAATCGGCCTTGAACTCACAGAGGCCGTTCAAACCGTCACAGCCTATTACGAAGAAATCCCTGCCCCCAAGATGAGCGCGGCAATCAAAAAATTCCCTACACAGTCACCGGGTGCTTTTCTGATGATTCCTATAAATCGTTCACGGGGAAGTGGACTGAAGCTGTAGGAGCCCAACACGTGTATGAGTTGAGTATCGACATCGGCTGATATGCGCCTCGCTGCTCAGATGCGGATACCGCCATCGGCCTTCAGAACACACCCAATGAGTTGAGATTCAGCCTATGACGCAAGAAAACTCGGCCCTTGACCGGGCATGTGAGGATTTCGAACACTTCATCAAGTACATCCTTGAGCCTGCTAAGAACGATTTAGAGGCAAAGGTCCGGAACAACGAGATCTCGCTCCACCAAGCGTTCGGTGCAAACCTGATTTTGGCTCACAGCGTTGATTACTTACAGGCAGTGCGAGCGGCCGACGGGATAACAGAAACACGCAAAGAATTGGTCGCAACGTTTGATGCAAAATTCTCGGTTTCTGGGGCGTATCTTGCAAATCGAAAAATGGAACTGGTCGACGGGATCAACAACGCACTCAAGCACATTCGAATTGACCCAGCGCGGTACAAAGGACTGGGCGAACGCTATGGGCAGATCTCGTTCCAGAGCTTGATGGAGGAGGAAGGACGCATTTTCTGCCACCTTGATGAATATCGATTCGATTACTGTCGTGTTGTTCTCTTGCCAGCCCTTAAAGCCCTGTCGAGCTGGAATTTTGAAGGAACTGATGACGTTGTTAGGTTCGCGAGAGGCGAATACATCATTGCGAATAGTTCTTGGCATCCCGATATCTACGATCCCGATGACCCTTCAACGGCAATCGATCAAATGATCGAGATCTGCAATCCTCCTTGCATAAATTGTGATCAGCTACATGACGAATGCCTCTGTTCAAAGTACGTTTTCGCCGGTGAAAGCGGTCGATTTGAACCTGCTTACACTCCCACTTCTGGCGAGATCGATGAACTGATGAGTCATATATCGCCCTCATACCGACGATCATAAAAGGCCCCAACGGTGACCACTCATGAGGATGCGCATTTTCACGGAGGCTCCTGGCGACGCGCAAGTGCATAACCCATCGCTTGCAATGGAATCATGACCGGCAGAGACCGACCCATAACTGCCGTTGACAGCAGGTTAAAATTGGACATCTGCGCCGAAGGGTTAAGGGCCGACTCAAGAAATACAACCTAAGCGTTGTAGAGGCTAGTGTCTCCTAATCGCATCAACGAGCTGTTTGAATTCCTCGTTTTCACTATCCGATTTCCAGCGATTAGCGAACCTACAAACAACTTGCAGATTGTCCCGATCGTAGTGCCCATCACTTTTGATTCGGTCAAGGGAGCATAAAAACTGGTCATCATCTTGCTCACCATCAAGTTGAAGAGGTATATCAGTCAAAGCACACCTTCCTTCCTGTGCGTTGAAAAGCTCAGCAAGTAGCTCCCTCACATCATCGAACGAAAGACTAATTAACTTGTTTTTTATGGTACTCACCACCTCTTGCCCATTGGATTGAGCCACTGTCGATAAAGCGGTCTGCGCCATTCGGTAACAAGCTCTTTCTAAGGGGGTGAAGCTAGTACTCAACGTCTTTTTGGAGTTCCGCAACACTTCTTTCCATTTCGGTAAGTCATGCCATTCCGAGAGATCTGCGTCATCAATCAGCGCTCTCGCGTATGCTGCATTTTCGGGTGATAACGCCGCTAGAGTACCCTGTGTAAAAAGAATCTGCCTCGCTTTCGGATGCAGGCTGTTCCAGCTCAAAGACCTACCATTCTTATTCGTGCTGGACCAGGGCAGACAAGGTTTATGGTAGACAAACACAGGTCGAGCACCTATCTCAATGGGTTCAGTAGTTTGGTAGATTTCACAGGCAGCGGTAGTCGACTCCGTCCACCACACATGATTTTGGTCGCAATGCATCCATATATCCCCAGCGGTGTCATTTACCGTTGTGGTCGCATTGAACCATCGCGTGGTGACCGCAGGAGTAGGCGGTTTATTGTCTAGAAAGTTGGAGGGTTGCATAGAGATTTGATGGTATGCATCCCGATCATTAGCCAACCAAGCGGCATGTGCATCCAGGTTATTCATTGTCGCGACGGTATTTTTCTTGAGACACTCGGGCCATTCGTAATTTTTTCGCCCAAAGTTAGCGATGTAGACCTTCTTCATGGAGCTACCCCGGCTGCTTTTTGAGGTCTGAGTGTAGAAGATGTTGAGCGGGAAAGGCACGGACTCAAGCCGATTGCGAGTTATCCGCTGTGCGGAAGTATCCATCGGGGCTGGTTTTCTCGTAACCGACCATGGCGGGAGGTCTGGAGGGGCACTCGACAGGATCGTGGGTCAATACCCTGGATGCCACCAGGCCAGATCTTTGGTTACTCGCTGACTCGAATCACAAGCTCAATTACGTCCCAGGAAGTGGTAGCTGGTACTCTGGGGATGGCACAGCCCCTTCGACACCCGGCACAAAGATCCGCTAAAGGACTGGGGGAGGGTCACACTGAGAGAAGGTAGGCATGCCCCCCTGACCCAGGATATTGATCCCCTACATACGCTCAGCTTTAGGGTGTAATAACACTTCCAGAGCCTCAGTGCCGAGGTGGTCAGGCTCAACCATGTCTCTGTACGATAGGCTGGCTGCTGTCGTACTCCGAGCACAAGGAAGCCGCCAATGCCTTGGCCAAATGCACCAACTCACTTCGATCTGATCGATCCGGGAGGGCAGGAGACTATCAGCAAACGTTTAGCAGGACTAGCGGACGCTGAGGCTTAACTATGCCTGTTGTAACGGGTACAGCTAAATCCTTTGAGCAGACACCTTTGGTTACAGGCAACGTGGCACACAAAGTGCCCCACACACAGGGATGAAAGTAAGGTATGAAGATCTACATCGATGAATCAGGCTTGTTCGATGCGCACACGAAAATGGAGAGAATCGATAAAGCATGGTGCGCGGTGGGCGCCCTCACCGTTCCACATTTCAGTGAAAAACAGGTGCAAGCTGCATTGGCTGAACTGAAACGGGACCTAGGCATCGAGCCCCATGAAGAGATTAAAAATCCGAGGCCCAGCCCAGACAGCCCTGAGTTCATTAAATTTTTAGAAAAACTCAAGAAGGCAAAATGCACATTGCATGCCGTGACGACAAATCGCTTTTTATTCGACGATCAAAAAACGAAAGCTCACAAGCAAAGTCAAATAGCAGGCAGAGAAAACTATCTAAAACTTGTAAAGCCCGAGATGGAGGGTCAGTCGTTTATGCTTCTAAGGCAAGAAGCAGACCGTATCATTCAGCTGATTCAGAAATCGAGCATACAAGAATACAATCAAATCATTTTTCAAGCGGCGCTTGTCGCATTCATGCTGGACAAGGCTCTAACCTTCTATGCTATTCATGCCCCAAAAGAGCTTTCCCGATTTTCGTGGGTCATCGATCAAAAAAATCGGGAAATGAAGGTATTCGAAACCCTTTATCTAGCGCTGATGCCTCCATTTGTTCAAGCAAATTTCAAAATAGAACCCAGAGGCATCCCGGTCACTGCAAAGAATGATCACAGATATTTTCTCAAAAACTATGGCGGATCTACTCCATTTGCCCCGATGAGTCGAGAGGAACTGGCGGAGAGGAAGAAAATTTACGGGATGGACTATTCCGAAATTACAAGCTCCATGATGAGTTTTAACTTCCAAAAACTGCTAGATCACGATTCAAAATTCGCTGATTCTAAAGAAACACTTGGGCTACAGGTGGCTGACTTAGTAATCTCTGGCCTTAACCGGCTTCTCAAAGGAAACGTTGATGATCCAGCCAAGTGTGCGAAAGTATTTGGTCCGCTCATTCTGAACGCTCCAAGACTAGGCATACCATCCATCCCTCAGCTTAATTTCTACGAGGGTACGGCGCTCCGCTCAGAGGTCGACTATAAAAACCTTGAGCTACTTAACAGAGAAGCAACCCGACTGTACAGCGACCAATTTAGATCAGGTTTTACTGATAGCTACAACCAATTCATGAGCCGACAAGCTACACCACAACCGACCTAGAATTTTTTAGGTTTGGCGAGCACGTCAAAATGAATCGCCCTCGCTTTCGTAGACACCTTCAATCCTAAAATTGACGCCATCTAAGCCGCTGTATAGCCGTCCGTATTTGGCCGCTTGCTGCCCTCCAACATGGGCAGCTTCGGGTCGAAAATGGCCAGTGGCGACCCAACAATTGAATATACTTTAAAACTCAATAAGGAGATTGAAAACATTTTAACTAACAACCAAATCCGGAACTAGCAACAAAGTATGGTCTTCGGGAGGATTGTAGGCTGAAATTAATGTCGTGCGATAATTACTCCCCGTCGTGCCCTGACATATTGGCAATGCCCCAAACCTTTTAACATGAGCGGAAAGAAGATTTCGCTCAAGAAACTTTCTTGCTTCAAAATTTTCGACGAGAATTATTTTAAGCCGGATTTTCATGCCGCGCCAATAATAACGAGACAATGAGTATATTGTCCCACTATCACTACCTCGAGTTTCGCTTGTGCTAATATGCTGAGCAAATCTCGTTCCTGTTGGCTCACTTGGACGGCCAGCTTCTCCAATATATACAACATGGCCCATCTCATTCGGATAGTTCACCGCCTCTTCAACTAGCGAGTAAATGTAGACCACGCTCACATTCGCTGCGAGTCTTTTATCCCTCTTCAGATCAAGCAGGCGGGCTCTGTTTATTGCCGTACCTTTCTGGATGACAACCTCAATTAACGGCCTCATAAAATAAAATCTAGCCCTTTTAATCTCATAAATTCATTTAAGCAATGCAACGCCTTCTGCCATATTAGATAATGAATTTCCATATCCCAACCACCTACCAGGCTGAAAACATCAAATAACAATCAATATAGGCTCCTTCTAGGCGTTAATTCCTCCACTTCTGCGTATGTTATTAAGAGGCTGAGAACAAGCCCCTGTAACACTAAACTAAATCACCCTACTACTTGGCCTCTTCCCCGCGTTCATTAGCAATCTGATCCGATTGCGCAGTTTTGAATAACGAGGCGAACCAAGACTTTCTTGCGAATCTTTTGAAGATTGAGGGCGTGAGTTTCTCTAGTTTGCTCACGACCGATGCCATCCCTTCACGCAGACTGTCCGAGTACCTGTAACGGGACAGCTGATCAGCTCGTTTGTCCAGGAAGCTTGCCGCTTGCTGTGTCGCATCAGGGTACCGTCCGATGTAATCCAGCAGTCTGATCAATCGTGTAGCTTCATCACTGTTAGCGGGCTGAATATCCAGAATGAGGTGCCCGTAATTTCCGATCACCTCGATGAGCCTGCCGATACTGTCGGGGTCGGAATAGAACAGTGTGCGTAGCCGTCCACCGATGACGTATCTTGACTGCTCATCAAGCGCCTGCAGCAGCGCATTGATCATCGCCATGGTCTGCGTGTTCAGCGAGTACACATCCTCCTCGTGTACGTAGGCATGCAACGTGGCCCCAAGCGCTTTACCCACCGTCGCAGCACTGTTTAGTGGTATTGACAGCTGCGCCGTGGCGCGCGCGATGCTCATCACCTGAGGCGAGGCCTCCCCGATTAGTTTTTTCCAGTCTTCTTCACTTCGATCACTGGAGTCCAGGAACTTAAACATCGCCTGCTTAAATGACGAGAATCTAGACTCGGAGGTTGAAAAGACACCTTCCACCAATGCTGTATCGATTATCTGCGGTTGATTAGCATGTTTAGCGGCATGGGTATCCCAACTATTGAACCAATCTAAAAATGCTTGCTGCGTGACGCCATGCACCTCAATCGCAGCCATGACCGCACTGTAGTTTTTCAGCATCCAAATGGTAGTAAGGGAACTGATACCTCTACGGATGATGAGATCGCCCACAAATGGCGCCACGGTGTCTACCGCTTCACCCAAGAGCAGCGGCAGGACTTCAGTGGACTGCAGCGTCGCGTTAGCCAACGATCGGAAAAGCTCTGATTTCAGCACGCCTTCGATGTCGGCAATACCGATTAACGAAGTGGCATCCTCATTGCGGATGTACACGATGGCTGCGACCGTGCGTACGATGTCGCGGGCGTTAGTGCTGAGAAGCGATGCAACATTGCTCAAGATCGTTTGATCGATAGTCTCTGCAAACGCTAGGCTGATGATTGCCGAATCGTTGCCTGTGCTGCACTCCTTGGTCAGAGTAAGCATATCTGTCGCACTGATTCCACCCGCGAGGCCGTCACCGAGGCGAAGGGCACTGAACGCCCAATTCACTGCCGGAATCACTCGGTCGGACTCTAGGGGCACCATACTCAATGGATGGCTCTCGGTGCACGCCAGCTGATGATATGCCGTCTCGATATGGTCTGAGTCGAGCTTGAAGTGGTGAGACTTAATGACCTTGAGTGTCTCAATCAGCGCCAGCAAGTGCATGATGCACTCTGCACGCTCAACGGTCACGGAGTCAAACTCCCCCCCTACTGCGCCCAAATAAAGATCGTACTCTTTCACGGCGCTCTTGAGCGTGCCAAAGCCGCTCGCGTCATAGGGTTCGCTAATCGCTCTCTCAATGGAGCCTCTCAGTCTTTCTCCATGACTTGCTATTTTCGATGCGTTCAAACCCTCGGTGATGCTGTACTGGATCGCATCATAGAACTTAGTGTTTCCAGCGCCATTCTCTGGCAAGCACACCAAATCAGCTTCGTTGATCTGCTGTATTGCCTCTTTCACCCACTCCCCTCCGTGCTTCTCGTGTGTGGCGTGAATGGGTGGCAACAACTGTGACAGCGGTAGACCGGTTGTTAAAAGGCGCTTGAAAGCGTCTGTGAAGCCAAACAGCGATGTCAGGGAGTAGAGCTTGTCCTCATCAGCGCCTTCGATCGCCTGGCGCAGTGGCTCATCGAGCAACTCGGCAATCGCGATCTCACTGGTCGTGAGGAAATGAACTTGAAGGATCTGGATTTGCCAGCCAGCGTTCATATCCTGGCCAACCACGGTATTCAACAAGGCATTCGTTTCAGCGACCTTGTTCACTGCTGCGTCATCCAGCTTTACCAATACCTTGTAGTCCATCGACACCCCATCGTTGCGCAGGATCTCCTCAACCGGAAACTCATTGTAACGGCACAGCAGCAAGTGGGCGGCGACACACACCAAGCTGATGTGGTCACCGACAACCAGTGATGTGGTGGCAATATCGTTGATGAACTTTTTCTGCAGCCGTGGGGTGACGAGACCGTTGGCCATAGGGCTGTGACGGTGAAGCAGTTGCGCGCAGTGCTCGGCGGTTGAGGCTTCGGCTTGGGCAAAGGTGTGGTTCCACATCTGGCGGAAACCATCCTTCCATCCTGAGGTGACAACAGGTGGCGCTCGGAACACCACTGGGAATTTTTTTGCGATGAAATCCCTCGAATCGTATTTGCGATCCGCGTCAGCCCCCAGATACGCTGCAACCTTGTTCGAGCAGAAAGGAACCACGACCGTCAGGTTCTCAGCCGATGCCACCGACGTGAAGATTTCAAGATCGCTCCAGACGCTGCGCAAGCTTTCCTTTGGTAATCGGTCGAGGTTATCCAGAATCACTACGTAGCGCTGTTTGGTTAGCAGCTTCAACTGCTCGATCAATGTGCGCTTTAAATCAAGGGGCGTGACTTCCTTGGAGACCTCAATTTTTTCATTGATATAGTCATGGCTTGAGCCCTTGAACAGGCTTAGGAGGCTCCATTTCTTACCGCCTCCGATGTCCCTGCCGTGGTTGCAAACCCAGGCCAGAAACAACACGATCCCCGGGCTGATGAGAGCGGCCCAGTTGGCGATCAATAGAGTCGTCGCCACCTCCGCCGTTGGCTGAGCAAGCTTGAAAATTTCCTTGAAGGAGCTCGAAGAGAAAAATAGGCTTGCAAGTAGCAAGAGCGCCCACGCGCTCACATTACTCGTTGTTTTCTTCGAGTATTCAAACTCTCGCCCCAGGGCGAGATCCCTGCTGCGAATCAGCGCGTTGGCCTCCTTGCTGCCTGAGCGTGTATCCTTGAGTAGCTGATCGGTGAAGAGCTCAATGAAGTTGCTCTTGATCGAACCCTGGTAGTTTTGCTCGCAGTCAAAAAACCAAACCCGATAGTTACCATCTTCTGCTTTGAGCTTGTTGCCGAGCATCTCCAATATCGAGCTTTTCCCGGATCCGAACTCACCATCCAGTCCAATGACCTTGGAAGCATTGGGGGTAGTAATGTACGCCTGCATTGCGGAAGCGACCTTTTCATGGCTCCCGCCCGGGAACAAATCTTGTTCAGCCGGCTTCTCCGAATGGAAATTGATCACTGGCACAGTATTCCTTTCTGCACGACGCTAAGGCGCCACCAACCCCCAGTCCAAACCAGGGCGCGGATCTGAATGCGTTTTGAACTGCCGGGTATATACACGGACCCAGCCGATCTTGCTCGGCGTAAGGTACATAATGCTAACGCAAGTGAAAACTACGAGATAGCCAAATGATGGCGCGGCTCGCTCCCCTGTCCATGAGTACCATCGCATCCAGGGCCGTTTACCTAGCGCGATAGACTAGAGCTTGCATTAGATCATTGCTGGCTGCGGTGCATAACCGCCAAATACCTGCAACGGGTCGGTTGCTGTCAGCCGTGCCTATCAAAATCAGATCCTCGCTCTGGGGTTGAACACCCATGTTTTTTGTAAACGGCGAGCGAGCAGCCGCACGGTCAGAAAATAGTAATACTGCGTCATCTCGCTGCGTCGACATAGGCGATGCTCAAGAAACCAAGCTAAATGCTTTCTCTGCCAGGCCCAAGGCGTCTCTCGCTGCCAGCGATCTGCAATTTCAGCTTGGATAAGCGTCGCCTGCCGCAAATGTCGTTGCCGCGTCGCGTGCGACCCGGTCAGAACGCCAGCCAAGAATAACTCCATATCGAATGGCTTACTCATGCCCGGCCACCAATGTAGGTTGCGACCACGTCGATCCGCCCGTGCCCCAGCTCGAAGCTGATTTGCCACCGGGCATCACGATCAAGGTTCCTATCTATCTGGCAACATTGGCCGCCGTTGATTGGCGCGGGGTGTTGGGTGATCTGCTCGTAGCGCTCACATGCGTAAGCCGCTCGTAGCTCATGGAAGCCCTTGAGGTTATGTGCATGCAGGATGTCCCGCGCAGGGCGGATGATCTCTTGCAGAAAACTCCGGTAGCTCTCGTGTGGCGCAATCAGGTTGCGGCTATCCGCAGGCGAGACTTGCCGCGCAAACTCAAGGGCACCTCGAACATTGTCGTTCGCTGCAATCCAACGCGGTGCCGAGGCGCCGGCGCGGCCGCCTTTGGTGCCCTCCTGAATGTTAATTTTGCCTAAGTCGCTAGCCTCACGGCTTAGCCGTGGCAGGTCAGCCAAGATGGCCTCACGCAAGCGCATGCCGGTGGCTCGCGCCACCAGAACAATCGCAGCGGCTCGTAGCTGATGATGGCCGCAAAGCGCATGGACGATCTGTTTAACCTGTTCGCGTTCTTGTCCCTGCGGCACCGAGTGACGAACCCCGGTGCGTTGCATACCCAACGCCTTGCTCGGACTTGGCAACTTCACGCACTGATCACCGCGAAGCGCCGCCATGGTCTGGTTAACGCTGGATAGGCGGTTTTGTGCGGTGCTGACAGCAAGGTCACCGCGCCTAACCACTTCGCGCAGATACGCCGCGTAGTCGGCCAAGACATTCTGGTCAATCTGCCGCGCATCATTGATACCGGGCCCCTGTTCGGAGCGGCACCACTTCACGAAAGCCAGCCACCGGTCACAGTGCGCCTTGACTGTGCCGTAGTGGCCTCCGCCAAACATGTCTTTCAGCGCCTGCGGCCCTGCATAGCTCAATTGCCTGCCGTAACCGAAATTACGGCCATCGCGTCTACCTACCAATGCCATGTTGATCACCTCATCGCCGATTCTCCGGTCCTCGCCCCACGTCATCCCGCCAAGAATGCTGAGTGTTATCAGGGATCAAGGCCCCTGCGACCTGTGGGGAATGTCCACTACGCGGGACTGGCGGCTCCTTACGACCGGGAGCAAGGGCATCTCATGATCAGGCCTCCTGAACACCGTTACCGGTGGGCGGGTGGAGGCTGCATTGGCTGACGAGACCAGTGCCGCGAGATCCTGAGCCAGGTGCAAGCAGCAATGCGATGACCGAGGCATGCCTGACTGTCAGTCAGGTGCAGTCCATTCCCTGGTCTGCGGCACCATCATCTACATGGCTATTGCTGGTGACATCGGCGTTTGTCACGCCGATTGTCACGAGGGGGAATGCCGCAAAGCCATGTGCGATCAGGGCTGCAGCAGTGGTAGAAGTGCCCGTCTCTTTCCAGCGAAAGAGACGGGCACAGGTTGGCGCAGGATTCGGCCAAGCGGATAGGTTGCTGCAGGGCAGCGAGGTACGGAGTATCTGGCGCATGAGTGCCATGTGTGTAAGAGCATCCATCACATGGGTAGTGACCGGGCGAGCTGCCGGATGCGAATCGCCCTTGGGGAGAACCACCGCGGGAGCGGCGTGACCTTAAAGGTTCGGATCACCTGGGGTGCTGTCAACGACAGCGCTTGCACGGCCAGTTCTACGCCTGTGGATAAACCCGGTCAAGGATCGATATTCAGCGCTATTGAGGACGTGAAAAGCGGTTATCCACCGGTGGAATTCCGTGGCAAACCCCGGACAACGCCGTGGCTTTTAGCTCTTCAAAGTGAGGTCCATCCAAACAGGGCGGCTTTGCAGCCCTGTTTGGATGGACCCGCGTGAAAGAGCAGCCAGCGCCGATTTTGCAGGCTTACCCGCGATTGAATGCGCCATGGCCATTTGGCAAGGCGGTGACGTTGTCGCCTACCGGATGAGCAAACTCATGCGGGGTGACATGGCCCGATCTGTTGGCATCGATGTAGTTACTCCACCAAGCCATGATCAACCGACGCTGCTCCAAAAATTGTGCCTTATGGATGTACGCTGCGCGCACGCGGTTACGCTCCTGATGGCTCATCTGCCGCTCAATCGCCGCGTCCGTCCACAGCCCTGATTCGAGCAAGGCACTACAAGCCATGGTCCTGAAACCATGCCCGCACACGTCCTTGGTGGTGTCGTACCCCATATTTCGCAGCACCTGGTTAACCGTATTCTCCGACAAGGGTTTCCAGTACCTGTGGTCACCGGGCAACACCAGTTCAGAGAACCGATTCAAGCTGAGTAGCCGTTCAAGGATTTCGATCACTTGAGGCGACAGCGGCACTATCTGAATATCCCCACTCATCTTGGTCCCGCGTGTGGAATAGCGGACGCCTTCAATCGGCTTGCGGGTATCGGGGATCTCCCACATTGCCCTTTGCAGATCGAATTCATCCCACCGTGCAAAGCGCAGTTCGCTGGAGCGCACAAACACATGCAACGTCAGCAGCACTGCGAGCCGAGTCAGTTCGCGACCGGTGTAGTTGTCGATTCGATCCAGCAGTTCAGGAAGGCGATTCAGCGAGAGTGCAGGACGATGCACCGTACGCGGCGCTTGAATCGAGCCGGCCAGATCGAGCGCCGGATTTTGAGTGATCTGTCGCGCTCGCTTCGCTCCCCGCATGATCGTGGAGAGATAGTTCTGCACACGCAGCGCTACATCCAAGGTGCCGCGATCCTTGATCCGCTGGGTGATCTCAAGGAGATCATGGGTGTCGAGCTCAGCGATAGGCCGCTGGCCAATCAGTGGAAACACATGGGTGCGCAACCTGCTCAGCACCGTCTTGGCGTGGCCCTCGGTCCAGCGCCGGGACATTTCGACGTGCCACTCTAGGGCGACGGTTTCAAACAGAAGACTCGCCCGCTGAGCTGCGATCTTGGCCTTCTGCTTTTCTTCCATCGGATCAAGGTTGTCGAGCAACAGAGCCTTGGCCTCATCGCGCTTGGCCCTCGCAACGGCCAATGAAACGATGGGGTACTTGCCAATAATCAGCGTGCCCTCCTTGCCGCTGGGTTTGAAATACCGCAGCCGCCAAGTCTTCGAGCCACTGGGCGCGACGTACAGGTACATACCCCCGCCGTCGAACAGTTTGTAGGCCCGATCACGCGGTTTGGCCGTGCGGCATTTGAGGTCGCTGAGCGGAATGGCTAGGCGTGGCATAGGGGTACGTTCTCCAATCAGGAAAGACGCTGTACCCCAAAAATACCCCCGGTTATTGGGGATTTTGTTGGTTCCCGACGGAGGGTCGTGGAAACGAAAAACCGGCCATAAGGCCGGTTTAGAGGGCTTCCAAAGCATTCAGCGGAATGCAGTGGAGCTGAATGTGGTGCCGGAGACAGGAATCGAACCTGCGACCTTCGCGTTACGAGTGCGCTGCTCTACCGACTGAGCTACACCGGCGTGTAGCGCAACGTACCACTGCCGCACCCGCCGCGTAAACCCCTGTTTCCCCGGCCTTATTCCCTTCCCCTCAGGACGCTTTGCAGCCCTTTGGCGCGAGGTCTTCCTCAATGTTGGTGGTGCAGCTCCAGCCAGTAGCTGAGCGCGTCAGGGTCAGGCTCTTGCCAACCACATTGGCCGGCGCATCAACCAAGGTGCACGCAATCGAGCCCGTCCCGTCAGCCGCCTTGCTGCTGACCGTGATCGCACAGTTCGCCGTCGCCGGCTGGCCGCCCAACTCGGCCACATTCGTCACATCCTTGCCTTCATTCAAGCGCAGCTCCATCGCCGTCTTCAGCGCGCTGATCTCCAGCAGCCCGGCCGCCGCCTTGGTGCGGGACTGGTGGCTGGTGTACATCGGGATGGCAATGGTCGCCAGAATGCCGATGATCGCAACGACGATCATCAGTTCGATCAGGGTGATACCGCGTTGCCCTTTCATGAACGATTTCCTTTTTGATACGTGTACGCGTGGAGTTCAGGCTCGACCCCAACTGGCAGCGGCGCAGTAGGCCTGAACAGACACCTTTTGTCACCCCTGCCCGCCAGGGCGTCATCTTCGCTGAACTACTCTAGTGAGCATCACGGACGCCCGCCCGCTCATGGACGGGGCAAGCTGTTTCCAGGCTTGTCGCACGGGCAGAAAAGGACCTTTGCATGAACCCATCGACACATCTCTATTCGTGGCGCGGCACCGATGCCAGCGGTGCCACGGTCAGCGGCCAGGTCAGCGGGCGCAGCCCGGCTTATGCCAGGGCCGGTTTGCAGCGCCAGGGCATCCGCGTATCCAGCCTGCGCCCAGCGGGCGGGGCCGAGTGGCGCTTGCCAAAGGCGCGCGAGAAGGCCGACCCGGCGGGCTTCAGCCGCCAGCTGGCCACCTTGCTCAAGGCCGGGGTACCGCTGCTGCAGGCCTTCGAGGTGATGGGCCGCAGTGGCTGCAGCAAGGGGCAGGCAGCGTTGCTGGATAAATTGAAACGGGATGTGGCCTCGGGCCTGGGGCTGGCGGATGCGCTGCAGCGCCATCCGGCCTGGTTCGATGGGTTGTACTGCAACCTGATTCGCGTGGGTGAGCAGTCCGGCACGCTCGATCGGCAACTGGAACAACTGGCGGGGATGCTGGAGCAGCGCCAGCTGCTGCGTAAACGCGTGCGCAAGGCGATGCTCTATCCGCTGCTGCTGTTGCTGACCGGGTTGGGCGTTTCGGCGGTGTTGTTGCTGGAGGTGATTCCGCGATTCGAGAGCCTGTTTGCCGGTTTCGATGCTGCGTTGCCCACCTTCACGCAGTGGGTGATCGACTTGTCCACAGGGCTGGGGCGTTATGCGCCGCTGCTGTTGATAACCGCGTTTGCCCTGGGATTTGCCGTGACCCGGCTGTATCAGAAGCATGCGCCAGCACGCTTGTGGATAACTGCACAGGCCTTACGCGTTCCCGTGTTCGGTAAGCTCTTGAGCCAGGCGGCCCTGGCGCGTTTCGCTCGCACCTTGGCCACGTCCTATGCTGCCGGGGTGCCGTTACTGGATGCGCTGGTCACCGTGGCCAAGGCCTGCGGCAATGACCTGCACGAGCAGGCGGTGCAGCGCTTGCGCCAGGGCATGGCCAACGGGCAGGCGCTGAACCAGGTGATGGCGATTGAGCCGCTGTTTCCGCCGTTGTTGGTGCAACTCACCGCCATCGGTGAATCCAGCGGCACGCTGGACCAGATGCTGGAGAAATCCGCCAGCCATTACGAGGAACAGGTCAGCCAGGCGCTGGACCAGTTGACCAGCCTGCTGGAGCCGGCCATCGTGCTGATCCTGGGCCTGCTGGTCGGTGGCCTGGTGGTGGCGATGTACCTGCCGATCTTCCAGTTGGGTAGCTTGATCTGAACATGACTTCATGGACTTTGCTGGCCGAGCAGCCGGCGTACTTCATTACCCTGGCGGCTGTGCTCGGCCTGTTGCTGGGCAGCTTCCTCAACGTGGTAGTGCATCGCCTACCGATCATGCTCGAGCGCCAGTGGCAGCGCGAGGCGCAGGAGGTACTGGGCCTGCCGACCATCGAGCACGAGCGCTTCAACCTTTCGCTCCCCGCCTCCCACTGCCCGCATTGCCACCACGCGATACGCGCCTGGGAGAACATACCCGTACTCAGTTACCTGGCTTTGCGCGGGCGCTGCTCGGCGTGCAAGCAGCGGATCAGTGCGCGTTACCCCCTGGTCGAATTGGCCTGTGCGCTGTTGTCGATGGTAGTGGCCTGGCATGCCGGTGCAGGTATCGAGGCTCTGGCCCTGCTGCTCCTGACCTGGAGCCTGCTGGCACTGAGCCTGATCGACCATGACCAGCAGATTCTGCCCGACGTCATCGTGCTGCCGACTCTGTGGCTGGGCTTGATCGTCAACGCATTCGACACCGTGGTGCCTTTGCCCGATGCACTGTGGGGCGCGGTGGCCGGCTATCTGAGCCTGTGGTCGGTGTACTGGGTATTCAAGTTGATCACCGGCAAGGAAGGCATGGGCTATGGCGACTTCAAGCTGCTGGCGCTGATTGGTGCCTGGGGCGGCTGGCAGGTATTGCCGGTAACCTTGCTGCTGTCATCGGTGATCGGCGTGGTGGCGGGCCTGTGCCTGTTGCGCGTGCGCAAGCAATCCGTCGGCACTGCCATACCCTTTGGCCCTTATCTGGCCATTGCGGGGTGGATTGCCGTGCTCTGGGGTGATGAAATATACGCCTTCTACCTGCAACTGTTTGGAATGTGATGACCACCAAGGCCTTCACCCCCTGGATTCTCGGGCTGACCGGCGGCATCGGCAGCGGCAAAAGCGCCGCCGCCGAGCGCTTCGTCGAACTTGGCGTGCACCTGGTCGACGCCGACCAGGCGGCGCGTTGGGTGGTCGAACCCGGCCGCCCGGCACTGGCGAGCATCGTCGAACGCTTCGGCCCCGGCGTGCTGCTGGACGATGGCCAGCTTGATCGTGCGGCCTTGCGCCAGCTGATCTTTGCCGACCCGGCCCAGCGCAAGTGGCTGGAGCAACTGCTGCACCCACTGATCGGGCAGGAGATCTTCAGTTACCTGGCCAAGGCCGAGTCGCCCTATGCGGTGTACGTGTCGCCGCTGCTGATCGAGTCGGGCCAGCATCAGAAGGTCCAGCGCACGCTGGTGATCGATGTGCCGCAAGCGCTGCAGGTGGCACGTACCCTGGCACGTGACAACGCCAGCCCTGAGCAGGTGCAGGCCATTCTCAAAGCCCAGCTGGCCCGTGAGGAGCGCCTGGGCCATGCCGACGACGTGGTGGTCAACGACGGCGATCTGGCCGCACTGTACGAACAGATTGACCGCCTGCACCACTTTTACCTGACTTTACGAGGAGGCCAGCCATGAGCCAGCCATTGACCGTCGATTGCCCGACCTGTGGCGCACCTGTGGAATGGAACGAGAAGAACGCGTTCCGGCCATTCTGTTCCGATCGCTGCAAGCTGATCGACCTGGGCGCCTGGGCGGCCGAGGAACACAAGATTCCGGTGGCGCCGGATGCCGAAGATGAGCTGTTTTCCGGGGAGCTGGAGCCGCGGCACTGAGCTGATTTTCGCTAGCCTGCACTGGCCTCTTCGTGGGTTTACCCGCGAAGAGGC
The DNA here is from genome assembly GCF_044749405.1 of Pseudomonas sp. NPDC089422. Lineage (NCBI taxonomy): Bacteria > Pseudomonadati > Pseudomonadota > Gammaproteobacteria > Pseudomonadales > Pseudomonadaceae > Pseudomonas > Pseudomonas sp. NPDC089422. The sequence goes on along the minus strand of NZ_JBIVHW010000003.1, from coordinate 25,526 downwards.
CAGCACAGCCAATACAATTCTCAGCGCTCGTCATCCTTCCATGGCGCCTGCAAATAACGGGTTCGGTTGAACGTCTCCAGCCACTCCGGGCAAAACACCACCAACGCACTGATCACCATGCCGTTGATGAACGCCTCCGGGAACATCATCAACCATAAGTAACCGATAAAGTCGCTGAGCCACTCCGGCATCGCAAAGCGACCATCCAGCCATAACACGCCCAGCGCCACCGGCACGCACATCAGCACCGTCAGCGCAGCGGGAAAGAACCCCGAACAGAAGATGTAGACGAACAGGTTTCGCGGTTGCGCCCGCTCGACCAGGATCGCGCACACTTCGGTAATCAGCACCGGCAAGCCCACCAGCAGCAAACCGTTGACCCCAAGCGCCGCAAGGTCCTGCCGCCCCAGCGCCAGCAACCCCAATTGGGCGAGGAAACCGCCCAGAACGGCCAGCGGCCAGTCCAGCAGCAAGGTCACCGCCGTCATGCCGATGAAGTGGTATGAAACCCCCGTATCGAAATCACGCCTGACCAGCCACAGGGCAAACAGGCAGAACACCGTGCCGAACAGCAGGTGCTGGCGGCGTCGGTCGGTCACCAGCTCGACCCAGCGCGTACGGCAGGCAGCCCAGATCAGCAAGGGAACGTAACCGAGCCAAGCCACGGCAAGCGTGGTTGTGGATAAAACCTGCGCGCTGATCACCCGAGCAATGCCCCTTCCTGGCCTGTGGATAAACCTGAGTCTACACCCTGCCCTGTTTCCCACGCACAAACAGCATCTTACCGTCATCGATTAGCGGCTAAGCTTGTTCCCATGGATGACTCAGACTACCTGCGCCTGCTTACCATCCAGGCCGAACAAGCCAATGCCTTTCTCTCCAACGCCCGCAAGTGGGAGCGGGAGCGGTGGGTGTGCCAGCGCCTGCTGCAAGGGCTGAACATTCCCTACCGCAGCGAGGACTTCACCCCGGCCGGCCAGGAGCCGCCGGACGTGCTGTTCCGCGATGCGGCATTCGAGGTGTTTTTCGTGCTCGACGAAGGCCGCCGTCTCAACGACGAGTGGCGTGAAGAACTGCAACGCCGGCGCAGTGCCTTTTCCCTGGCCCAGCTGGTGCGCCGCGAAGCCCGCCCCCGGCGCATCGCCGCCGCCGAGCTGCTCGGGCGCCTGGCGCCGACCCTGCGCAAGAAGGCGCACAACTACCGCGAGCGCGGCCTGGACCTGGGTGAGCTGGACATCATCGCCTTCGCCAGCCTCAAGCGCGAAGTGCTCGACCTCAACACCCATTTCCCGCCGCCCACCGAATACCTGCGCCAGGGCTGGCGCTCACTGTCGCTGGTCGGGCCGACGTTCGCCCGGGTGCTGTTCGCCCACCCCGACGCGCCGGACTTTCTGCGCGGCAACCTGGGGCGCAGCATCGTCTTCGACGTGGGCATCAGTCTTTGATCCACTGCCGAGAGTCTTTGCGATGGCGTAAACTCGGCGCCAGGGATAGAAAGCATTATCATTTGTTTGAAGCGCTTGCATGAACGCTGTGGCGTTCCTGCAGTCACAAACGTCTACCTGACGAGGCCCACCATGACCAGTCGCCTGAACCCGGAAGATCAGCGTCGTGTCGATGAGTATCTGCGAGCCCCCCAGCACCAAGTCGAGCGCCGGCCCTTCCGGCCCTGGCTGCTCCTTGTGCTGGTACTGGCCGTGACCATCGGGTTGGGTCTCATCAGCCGCCTGCTGAGTGGACTGGTGCTATGAGCTGCCTTGCGCTCGCCCGCCCCTCCTGCAGTTTGCGGCCGGCCCCTGGGGCCACGAATTCCGTAAACCTTATGAGATATCCCCATGACTCATCGCATCGTGATTGTCGGCGGCGGCGCCGGCGGCCTGGAACTGGCGACCCGCCTGGGTAAAAGCCTGGGCAAGCGCAAGCAGGCCGAGATCACCCTGGTCGACGCCAACCTCACGCACATCTGGAAACCCCTGCTGCACGAAGTGGCCGCCGGCTCGCTGAACTCCTCGGAAGACGAACTGAACTACGTGGCCCAGGCCAAGTGGAACCACTTCAACTTCCAGCTGGGGCGCATGAGCGGCCTGGACCGTGAAGGCAAGCAGATTCAACTGGCCGCCACCCTCGATGAAGAGGGCCGCGAGCTGCTGCCTGCGCGCACCTTGGGCTATGACACCCTGGTCATCGCCGTGGGCTCGAACACCAACGACTTCGGCACCCTGGGTGCAGCGCAGCACTGCCTGTTCCTCGACACCCGCAAGCAGGCCGAGCGCTTCCACCAGCAGCTGCTGAACCACTACCTGCGTGCCCACGCGGGCGACGTGGCCAGCGAGCAGATCAGCGTGGCCATTGTCGGCGCCGGTGCCACCGGTGTCGAGCTGGCGGCAGAGCTGCACCACGCGGCCCACGAACTGGCGGCCTATGGCCTGGACCGCATCCAGCCCAAGGACATGCACATCACCCTCATCGAAGCCGGCCCGCGCGTGCTGCCTGCGCTGCCGGAGCGTATCAGCGTGCCGGTGCACAAGACCCTGGAAAAACTCGGGGTGAAGGTGATGACCAATGCCGCGGTCAGTGAAGTGACCGAGGATGGCCTGAAAACCAAAGACGGCGAAGTGATCCAGGCCAGCCTCAAGGTGTGGGCGGCGGGTATCCGTGCGCCGGGCTTCCTCAAGGATATCGACGGCCTGGAAACCAACCGCATCAACCAGCTGGTGGTGCGCCCTACCCTGCAGACCACCCGCGATGACGACATCTTCGCCTTCGGTGACTGTGCCGCGTGCCCGCAACCGGGCAGCGACCGCAACGTGCCACCACGGGCCCAGGCCGCGCACCAGCAGGCTTCGATGCTGGCGCAGAGCCTGAAGGCGCGGCTGGAGAACAAGGCGCTGCCGACCTACGAGTACAAGGACTACGGTTCGCTGGTGTCGCTGTCGCGCTTCTCGGCGGTGGGCAACCTGATGGGTAACCTGATGGGCAGCGTGAAGCTGGAGGGCTGGCTGGCGCGGATGTTCTACGTCTCGCTGTACCGCATGCACCAGATGGCGCTTTACGGGTTCTTCCGCACGGCTTTGATGATGTTGGGTAGCAAGATTGGTCGGGGCACCGAGCCGCGACTGAAGCTGCACTGAAGATTGCTGGGGGCGCTTTGCGCCCCTTTCGCGACACAAGGCCGCTCCTACACAAGACCGCGCAATATTTACCCTGCGCGGACAACCTGTAGGAGCGGCCTTGTGTCGCGAAAGGCCTGCGGAGCAGGCCCAGGGATCTAGCAGAATAAATTCGAGACAAAGAAAAAGGGCATCTCATTCGAGATGCCCTTTTTGCATGGTGGGTCGTGTAGGATTCGAACCTACGACCAATTGGTTAAAAGCCAACTGCTCTACCAACTGAGCTAACGACCCGGAAAATGGTCGGGGTGAGGGGATTCGAACTCCTGACATCCTGCTCCCAAAGCAGGCGCGCTACCGGACTGCGCTACACCCCGAGGTCTTGCTTAAAAAAAAGGGCACCTCGATCGAGATGCCCATTTTTACATGGTGGGTCGTGTAGGATTCGAACCTACGACCAATTGGTTAAAAGCCAACTGCTCTACCAACTGAGCTAACGACCCGGAAAATGGTCGGGGTGAGGGGATTCGAACTCCTGACATCCTGCTCCCAAAGCAGGCGCGCTACCGGACTGCGCTACACCCCGAGATTGGCTCCGCGACCTGGACTCGAACCAGGGACCCAATGATTAACAGTCATTTGCTCTACCGACTGAGCTATCGCGGAACTGAACTTCGGTACAACTTACTTCACTGCTACTCCGAAGACTGTGTTCGCTTCGGACCCTTAGGCTTCTTCGCTTTCGCGTTGTCGCTGCTGAGGCCGGCTATTCTACATTCTTCGTTTTGCTTGTCAACCACTTTTTTTCGTTCAACTTACTGATTTGTAAGTTGTTTTGCGGTCACCGATATTGCTGGTGATTCGCTTAGTGCCTGACAACGCGGCGTATATTAGGGGCACTCGATTTTTGATGCAAGCAGAAATTTCAAAAATTTCAGCAAGTTATCCAAGACGGCCGCAAAGCCCCGGATTTGCTGGGCCTGTGCCCCGCGAAGAGGCCGGCACAGGAAGACACAAAAAAGCCCCGCCGAAGCGGGGCTTGCTCATGACAGCAATCAGGCAAAGACGATTTCGTCGCCTTCCACCGTGGCAGTAATCGCCGTCCCCGGGAAGAACTTGCCAGCCAGGATCAGCTGCGCCAGCGGGTTTTCGATCCAGCGCTGGATCGCCCGCTTCAGCGGCCGTGCACCGTACACCGGGTCGTAGCCCACGGCGATCAGCTTGTCCAACGCCTCCGGGCTCAGGCTCAGCGACAGTTCGCGTTCGAGCAGGCGGCTGCGCAGGCGGCCAAGCTGGATCTCGGTGATACCGGCGATCTGCTCGCGGCCCAGAGGCTCGAACACCACCACTTCATCGATCCGGTTGATGAACTCCGGACGGAAGTGCGAACCCACTGCGTCCATCACCGCCGCGCGCTGCGCCTCGCGATCGCCCACCAGCTCCTGGATCTGCGCCGAGCCCAGATTGGAGGTCATCACGATCACCGTGTTGCGGAAGTCCACGGTGCGGCCATGGCTGTCAGTCAGGCGGCCGTCTTCCAGCACCTGCAACAGCACGTTGAACACATCCGGGTGAGCCTTCTCCACTTCGTCCAGCAGCACCACCGAGTACGGCTTGCGGCGCACGGCCTCGGTCAGGTAGCCACCCTCTTCATAACCGACATAACCTGGCGGGGCACCGATCAGGCGAGCCACGGAGTGTTTCTCCATGAACTCGGACATGTCGATGCGCACCATGGCCTCTTCGGTATCGAACAGGAACTCGGCCAGCGCCTTGCACAGCTCGGTCTTGCCCACACCGGTCGGGCCGAGGAACAGGAACGATCCACTTGGCCGGTTCGGGTCGGACAGCCCGGCACGCGAACGGCGCACGGCGTTGGCAACTGCGGTCACCGCCTCGCCCTGGCCAATCACCCGCTGGTGCAGCAAATCTTCCATCTTCAGCAGCTTCTCGCGCTCGCCTTCGAGCATCTTCGCCACCGGGATGCCGGTCCACTTGGACACCACTTCGGCGATCTCTTCCTCGGTGACCTTGTTGCGCAGCAACTGGTTCTCGGTCTTGCCGTGCTGGTCGACCATCTGCAGGCTGCGCTCCAGGTCCGGGATCACCCCGTACTGCAGCTCGGCCATGCGGCTCAGGTCACCTTTGCGACGGGCGCTTTCCAGCTCCTGACGAGCCTGCTCGATCTTTTGCTGGATCTGCGCCGAGCCCTGCACTTCAGCTTTCTCCGACGCCCAGATCTCTTCCAGGTCGGAATACTCGCGCTCCAGCCGCTCGATTTCTTCGGTGAGCTTCTCGAGGCGCTTCTTGGCTGCCTCGTCTTCTTCCTTCTTCAGCGCCTGGGATTCCACCTTCAGCTGGATCAGGCGACGGTCGAGGCGGTCGAGCACTTCCGGCTTGGAGTCGATCTCCATGCGGATGCGGCTGGCCGCTTCGTCGATCAGGTCGATGGCCTTGTCCGGCAGCTGGCGGTCAGTGATGTAGCGATGGCTGAGTTTGGCCGCGGCAATGATCGCACCGTCGGTGATGGCCACCTTGTGGTGCACTTCATAGCGCTCTTTCAGGCCACGCAGGATGGCGATGGTGTCTTCCTCGCTCGGCTCTTCCACCAGCACTTTCTGGAAACGCCGCTCCAGCGCCGCGTCCTTCTCGATGAACTGGCGGTATTCGTTGAGCGTGGTGGCGCCTACGCAGTGCAGCTCGCCACGGGCCAGGGCCGGCTTGAGCATGTTGCCGGCGTCCATGGCGCCCTCGCCTTTGCCGGCGCCGACCATGGTGTGCAGTTCGTCGATGAACAGGATGATCTGGCCTTCCTGCTTGGACAGCTCGTTGAGCAAGCCTTTGAGGCGCTCTTCGAACTCGCCGCGGTACTTGGCACCGGCGATCAGCGCGCCCATGTCCAGCGCCAGCAGGCGCTTGCCTTTCAGGCCGTCGGGCACTTCACCGTTGATGATGCGCTGGGCCAGGCCTTCGGCGATGGCGGTCTTGCCCACGCCAGGCTCGCCGATCAGCACCGGGTTGTTCTTGGTACGACGCTGCAGCACCTGCACGGTGCGGCGGATTTCGTCGTCACGGCCGATCACCGGGTCGAGCTTGCCTTCTTCGGCGCGCTTGGTCAGGTCGACGGTGTACTTGTCCAGGGCCTGGCGCGATTCTTCGGCGTTGGCGTCATTCACCGCCGCACCGCCGCGCAGGTTGTTGATGGCGTTTTCCAGGGCCTTCTTGGTGACGCCCTGGCTGAGCAACAGCTTGCCGAGCTTGCTGTTCTCGTCCATGGCGGCAAGCAGCACCAGTTCGCTGGAAATGAACTGGTCGCCCTTCTGCTGGGCCAGGCGGTCGGCCTGGTTGAGCAGGCGCGCCAGGTCCTGCGACATGTTCACGTCGCCAGTGGGGTTCTGGATTTTCGGCAACTGGTCGAGTTCTTTCACCAATGCCTGACGCAGGTTGTTGATGTCGAAGCCGACCTGCATCAGCAGCGGCTTGATCGAACCGCCCTGCTGCTCGAGCAGTGCCTGTAACAGGTGCACGGGCTCGATGGCTGGGTGGTCCATGCCAACGGCCAGGGATTGGGCATCGGATATTGCAAGCTGGAGCTTGCTGGTCAAACGGTCTATTCGCATGGTGTACCTTCCTTTAAAGGGCAGGTCGGAGCGATGGACAGCGCCTGTTCGTGAAGAAACCTGCCTGAGATGACCTTATAGATAAGGCTGATTCTGGAAGATTCAAGCGTAGCGGGGTTGACCGGGGTCAGCTTTCTGGATTAACGCGGGGCCAACCAGACCAGCGAGGCGAAGCGCCCCCCTTGAGGGGTACGGCGATAGGAGAAGAACCGCTCATCACTGACCGTGCAGTAACCACCGCCATAAACAGCCGTCACCCCACGCGCCGCCAGGCGAATGCGCGCCAGCTCATAGATATCGGCCATCAACTTGCCCGGCCGTTCACCGTCGACAAAGGCCCTGGCCGCTTCAGGATGCACGGCAGTAAAGGCATCGCGCACTTCCAGCCCCACTTCGAAGGCCTTGGGGCCAATGGCCGGCCCGAGCCACACAAGCACCTCTTCAGGCGCCAGCGCCAGGCGATCAAGGGTGGCCTCAAGCACGCCACTCGCCAGCCCGCGCCAGCCGGCATGAGCTGCCGCCACGCGGGTACCGGCGCGATCACAGAACAGCGCCGGCAGGCAATCGGCCGTCATCACGGTGCAGGCAATGCCAGGCTGGTCAGTCCAGCTGGCATCGGCCTCGGCCACCACGGCCGGGTCGGCATCCGCCACCACCAGGCCATGCACCTGCTTGAGCCAGGCTGGCTGGATGGCGAAGGTGTCACTCAGGCGACGGCGGTTCTCGGTAACCGCGACCGGGTCATCGCCCACGTGATCGCCAAGATTGAAGGATTCGTAGGGCGGCAGGCTGATGCCACCCTCACGGGTAGTGACACAGGCGCGAACCGAGGCCGGGGCTGGCCAGTCGGGGATCAGCAGCGTCTGCGTCAGGCCGTTCATCCGATAAAGCTCTCGCGGTCCTGGTTGAGCAGCGACAGCAACCAGACGAAGTCGCCCGGCAGTGGTGACTCCCACTTCATCTTCTCACCGGTGATCGGATGGACCAACGCCAGGAACCGCGCATGCAGGGCCTGGCGCGGGAAGTTCTTGACCGCATCGACCATGGTTGGGCTGGCTGCTGGCGGAATACGGAAACGCACACCGTACGTCTGGTCGCCGACCAGCGGATAACCGACATGCGCCATGTGCACGCGAATCTGGTGAGTACGACCGGTTTCCAGCTTGACCCGCACATGGGTGTGCGAACGGAAGCGCTTGAGCACCCGGTAGTGGCTGACCGCAGGCTTGCCGCCGTCAGTCACCGCCATGCGCTGGCGCAGCCCGCCGTGACGGCCGATCGGGGCGTCGATCTTGCCGCCGGCAATCACCACGCCAACCACGATGCATTCGTAGATGCGGCTGACAGTGCGGCTCTGCAACTGCTCGACCAGCTTGGTCTGCGCCTGCAAGGTCTTGGCCACCACCATCAGACCGGTGGTGTCCTTGTCCAGGCGGTGAACGATGCCGGCGCGCGGCACATTGATGATGTCTGGCACGTGGTGCAGCAGCGCATTGAGCAGCGTACCGCTGGCATGCCCGGCGGCCGGGTGCACAACCAGCCCGGCAGGCTTGTTGATCACCATGATGTGGTCGTCTTCGTAGACGATATCCAGTTCGATATCTTCTGCGACCCACTCACCCTGGGCCTCTTGCTCGGCCTCCAGGACAAGTTGCGAACCACCATGGACGGGGTCCCGAGGGCGCACGACCGCGCCATCGACCGTCAGGCGGCCCTCTTTGATCCACGAAGTAAGCCGCGAACGCGAATACTCGGCGAACAATTGGGCGGCGACCTGGTCGAGGCGTTGGCCGCCCAGTTCGGACGGGACCTCTGCGCTAAGTTGAATGATCTCGGACATGCTCGATTCGGCGGGCGCACAGCCTTTGGTTTCGGCTGCGAGCTTGTGGTTAAATACGGCTTCTTTTGTCCCGGGGTTGGCCGGGGCGCTCATCATAACAGGACGGCACCGCCCAAGACAGCGGCCGTCAAAGGGACGCAAGCCGCCATGCAAGTGAAACACCTGCTGCTGATCGCCATCCTCGGGCTCACCGCGGCCTGTTCCTCGAATAAGGAAGTCATTGACGAGAACCTCAGCGAGGCCGAGCTGTATCAACAGGCTCAGGCTGACCTGGACAACTCCAGCTACACCAGCGCCGTGAACAAGCTCAAGGCCCTGGAGTCGCGCTACCCGTTCGGCCGCTACGCCGACCAGGCGCAGCTCGAGCTGATCTACGCCAACTACAAGAACTCCGAGCCTGAGGCCGCCAAATCGGCCGCCGAGCGCTTCATTCGCCTGCACCCGCAGCACCCGAACGTCGACTATGCCTACTACCTCAAGGGCCTGACCTCGTTCGACCAGGACCGTGGCCTGCTGGCGCGCTTCCTGCCGCTGGACATGACCAAGCGTGACCCGGGTGCCGCCCGCGACTCGTACAACGAGTTCGCCCAGCTGACCAGCCGCTTCCCCAACAGCCGCTACGCGCCGGACGCCAAGCAGCGCATGATCTACCTGCGCAACCTGCTGGCCGCCTACGAAATCCACGTGGCCGACTACTACCTGAGCCGCCAGGCTTACGTGGCTGCTGCCAACCGTGGTCGCTATGTGGTCGAGAACTTCCAGGAAACCCCATCGGTCGGCGACGGCCTGGCGGTCATGGTCGAGTCGTACCAGAAGATGCACCTGGACGAGCTGGCGGCCACCAGCCTGGAAACCCTCAAGCTCAACTACCCGGACCACCCGAGCCTGGTCGATGGCCAGTTCCAGCCCAAGCAGACCGAGTCTGACGGCCGCGGCTGGCTGTCCAAGGCCACCCTGGGCCTGATCGAGACCGAAACCCCGCTGCCGCCGGGCGAAACCCGCGCCAACCAGGACGTGGTCAAGCAGTTCCAGGACGCGCGCGACGAGATGCCGCAAGAGCTGCTGCCGAAGGACGAGAACGGCGACCCGATCGTGCCGGCCGGCCCGAAGGAAGCTGAAAAAGACCGCTCGTGGTTCAGCTACATGACCTTTGGTCTGTTCGACTGATCCAAGCGCTATGAGAAAGGGAGGCCCGAGGCCTCCCTTTTTTTATGCCCGCATCCTAGACTGTCGGCTTCTACAACCAACAAGCTGGACACCATGGTTCGCCTACTATTCTGGATCGCCCTGATCGCCGCCGCGTTCTGGCTGTGGCGCAAGTTCAAAGTCAGCCAGCAGTCGCACCCCGAGCCCAAGCTCGATGCGCCACTGAAGATGGTGCGCTGCGCCCATTGCGGCGTGCACCTGCCCAACGACCGGGCGCTGCAGCAGGGGAATGACTGGTATTGCAGCCAGGCGCACTTGCAGCAGGGGCCTGGCCAATCGCGGTGATCTGTTAGCTCGGTGAAATTGGGGCTGCTTTGCAGCCCAAACGCCCTGCCGGCGCATACGGTGCCGGATCTATAATCGGCTCGGCCCCAGTAAGCAGGTCGGCGAACAGCTGACACGAAGCCGGCGCCAGCACCAAGCCGTTGCGGTAATGCCCGCAGTTCAGCCATAAACCGTCATGCCCAGGCACCGGCCCGATGTAGGGAATGCCTTCCGGCGAGCCTGGCCGCAGTCCGGCCCAGTGCCCAACCACCGTGGCATCCTTGAGCGCTGGCAGCAGTTCGATGGCCGAAGCCTTGAGGCTGGCCAGCGCGTCCTCGGTCGGGGTCTTGTCGTAACCGGCATGCTCCAGCGTACTGCCCACCAGAATGTGCCCGTCACGACGCGGAATCGCATAGCGCCCCTTGGCCAGCACCATGCTCGGCAGGAAGTCCTCGGCGCACTTGAACAGGATCATCTGGCCCTTCACCGGCTCGACCGGCAGCTCGAGCCCCAGGGTACGCAGCAGGTCACCGCTCCAGGCGCCAGCGCTGAGCACCACTTCATCTGCCGTGAGCACACCGTCAGCCGTCTGTACGCCAGTCACGCGCCCGTTCTCATGAACGAAGCCGCTGACCTGGCAGTGCTCACGCAAGGTCACGTTGGGCAGTGCCAGCAACGCTGCCTTGAGCGACTTCACCAACCGCGGGTTGCGCACGTTGGCCACACCGGCCATGAAGATCGCATGCTTGAAGCCCGGGCCAAGCACGGGCACCGCATCGTAGGCGGCGGAGATATCCACAGCGCTGAGCGGCCGCTTTTCTCGCTCGGCCCAGGCAAGTGCCTCGGTTTCGTCATCCAGATCGAGCCAGTACAGGCCAGTGGTGTGTACCTCCGGATCGAGGCCAGTACTGGCGAACAGGCGCTCGCCCAGCTGTGGATAAAAATCCTGCGACCAATGCGCCAGGGCGGTCACCGCCGGGCTGTAGCGCCAGGGATAAAGCGGCGAGACGATGCCGCCGCCGGCCCAGGAAGACTCACGGCCAACTTCGCCCTGATCACACACCACCACCTGGCCGACCTTCGCCGCCAGGTTGAACGCGGTCAGCAGGCCGATCACCCCGCCACCGACCACCACTACTTGCTTGCTCATCTGTCGATCCAACACCTGAAGTAAATCCGCGATGCCTGGGCATCATTCAACCTTCAGCTTCCCCAACAGCGCTCGCTGCTTTGCATGGCGCCCGGATTGCTCTGTACACCGGCCTGGTCGAGCTGGAAGTCGCCACAACGGTCATCGGCCATCAGGCCGTGGGGCAGCCGGCGGGCGATCAGCGTGAAGGTGTCGCTGTCGCGCTGGGCCTGCAGGCGGTAGTGGCGATTGCTGGTGGGCAGCTGCGGGTCGCCCTCGGCGTACTGGCCGGTGCGCACGCGATGGCGCTCCAGGCGCAGGGCAGCGTCATGCAGCAGGCCAACCACTTCGCTGCGTGCGGCTCGCCTGAGCTGGTCGCTGTAACCGGGGTAGGCAATGGCTGCCAGAATGCCGGTCACGGCCACGACAATCAACAACTCGATCAGGGTCATACCTTGCTGCATGTCAGTCCTGCCTCAGTATTTGCCGCCAGAGGATGCGCTGGGGGGCTTGTGGTTGAGCGGTTGGAATGGCGTAGACGGCTTCGAGGACCTGGCGAGCTGCCAGTTGCTGGCTGACGGCTGTTATTCGGTACAGGGTGAACTGTTCGCCCTCGGGCATGTGTGCAGCTCGGTCGGTCACACCCAGGTTCTGCAGGTGAAAGTAACCTTCCTTGACTTTCTGCCATTGGCCTTGCAGGTCGTGCGGGCGTGAAGGTGGTTTGCAGTCACTACACTGCTCCGGGGACGAGCGTTGCAGCTCATCGACGCCAGCCAGCAACACGATCTCTGCTTGTTCGAATGCCAGCAGGCCATCACTCATGGCACCGGTCATTCGCGTTTCGATCAGTGCGTCGCGTAAGGCTGATGCCGCAAGCAAAGCCAGCAGCAGGCTGAGTACCAGCGACAGCAGCAGAACCATTCCGCGTTGACGGTTCATGGGCTGGAAACCAGATTGCGCAGGGCCACGCTTATTTCATGCCGCTGCTCAAGTTGCAGTGTCGGTTCAAGCAACGTCAGTCGCAGATCTACCCTTCCCCCCTCGGGCACATCAACCTGCGTCACCTGCATCTCACGCACGTGGTTGGCTAGCGGCTGAGAGTTGAAATAGAGGATTGAATCGCGCAGCTCGTAGCGATGGCGCCTGATTCGCACGGCCATAACCGCGCTCGTTTGCGAAGGAGGATCTTTGTACACGACGGCTTCTTCACGGCAGTTCGTCAGCAATGTCCAATCCGGCTTCCCTGCGTACCCCGATGACTCAGCGACCACCAACTCCAGGCTGGACGCCCTGATCACCAGTGGCTGCGCGAATGCCTGCCGAGCAAGCGGGTCCTTGAAGTCACCGGGCTTCAGTCGTAAGCAACCGAACATGCCCGCCATCCGGATGTCTTGGGCCATGCGCAGCAACGCCAGGCGTGCATCATCCTGAAGGCGCAACGCCGCGCCTTGAAGCTGCCATGTTTGATGAGCGGAAACGAATAGCTGACTGGCAGCCACCAGCACCATGAGCCCGATTGCCAGCGCCAGCATTACCTCCAGCAACCCGAAGCCGACTTGCATGCGCTTCATGGCCGGTTCCGCTCGCGTTCGCTGTGCGCCGCCAACGCAGCTTGCCCTTCGCTCCGCGCACTGTCGGTGGCTTGCAATGCCTTAAGCTGCAACGCGGCCGAGGCGAATATGCCTACAGCTACCACGGCTATCGCCAACAACACTTCCAGAAGTGTCATGCCCCGCTGTTTATTGTGCATCCCTGCACCTCCTGCGACATTTCCTGCCATTGCCTTGAACCAAGTCGACTGGACCTCATGCCCAACGACCGTGAAGCTATAGCCAAGCACTTCCAGGGAGGAATGCACGGTGAAGCAACGTGGAGTAACACTGATACAAATGATGTTCGCGCTGGCCATGGCCGCCTTGCTGACTCAACTCGGCATGCCGGCCTACGCCAGGTTGAGCGATGGCCTACACAGAGCTGCGGCAGCCCGAGACCTGGCCCTGGCACTGCGCAGCGCGCGCAGTCACGCCATGCTGCAAAGCCAGCCTGTGCTTGTGCGGCCTTTGGAAAATAATTGGGGTAAGGGCTGGCTTGTGCAACTGGAGCACAATCAGCAAGTGCTGCGCGAACACCGGCTCACGCGTCCGATGAGAATCGTCGAAAACACCAAGGGGCAGGTGAAATTCGGTGCTGTGGGGATGCCAGTGGGCCAGTTCGGCGCGACGCTGGAGGTTTGTGAGAACGCCCCTGCGAGCAACAAGTATCATCAGGTGGTGATATCAAGCGCTGGCAGGGTCGACCTGCGCACAGTCAAGGAAGCAGACTCTCTGTGCGCAGGCCCCCGATTCAGATCAGCGAGCGAACCCGCAGCTCTTTAGGCATGGAGAACGTGATGTTCTCCGGCCGCCCATCCAGCTCTTCGGCGCCGGTAGCGCCCCACGCTTTGAGCTGTTCAATCACCCCCTGCACCAACACTTCGGGGGCCGAAGCACCGGCAGTGATGCCCACCCGTTGCGCCTTTTCAAACCAGGCATGCTGCATGTCCTCAGCGCCATCGATCAGATAGGCCGGGGTGCCCATGCGCTCGGCCAGCTCGCGCAGGCGGTTGGAGTTGGAGCTGTTGGGGCTGCCAACCACCAGCAATACATCACTCTCCTCTGCCAGCTGCTTGACCGCATCCTGGCGGTTTTGCGTGGCGTAGCAGATGTCGTCCTTGCGCGGGCCGCCGATGTTCGGGAAGCGCGCGCGCAGGGCATCGATGACGCGGCTGGTGTCGTCCATCGACAACGTGGTCTGGGTGACGAAGGCCAGGTGGTCCGGGTCGTTCACCTGCAACTGGGCAACATCGTCTTCGTCTTCGACGAGGTAGATGGCGCCGCCGTTGCTGGCGTCGTATTGCCCCATGGTGCCTTCGACTTCCGGGTGCCCCTCGTGGCCGATGAGAATGCACTCACGGCCGTCGCGGCTGTACTTGGCCACTTCGATGTGCACCTTGGTGACCAGCGGGCAGGTCGCGTCGAACACCTTCAGGCCACGGCCGGCGGCTTCCTGGCGCACGGCCTGGGAAACACCGTGGGCACTGAAGATGACGATGACATCGTCCGGCACCTGGTCCAGCTCTTCGACGAAGACGGCGCCACGGTTGCGCAGGTCTTCCACCACGAACTTGTTGTGCACCACTTCGTGACGCACATAGATCGGCGGGCCGAAGACTTCCAGCGCACGGTTGACGATTTCGATCGCCCGGTCGACCCCCGCGCAGAAGCCGCGCGGGTTGGCGAGTTTGATTTGCATGCTCGGCTCCAGGCTTACAGGGCCTTGACCTCGAGGATCTCCACCTCGAAGGTCAGGGTCTTGCCAGCCAGTGGGTGATTGAAGTCGATGGTCACCTGGTCGTCATCGAACGCTTTGACCACACCCGGCAGTTCGGTGTTGGCGGCGTCGTTGAAGATGATCAGCAGCCCGTCGGACAGCTCCATGCCCTCGAACTGGGACCGCGGCATGACTTGCACGTTCTGCGGGTTGGGCTGGCCGAAGGCGTTCTCCGGGGCCACCACCACAGTGCGCTTGTCTCCGGCCTTGAAGCCGAACAGCGCGTTCTCGAAGCCTGGCAGCAGGTTGCCGTCACCGACCTTGAAGGTGGCCGGGGCCTTGTCGAAAGTGCTGTCGACGGTGTCGCCGTTTTCCAGGTGCAGCGCGAAGTGCAGGGTGACTTCGGTGTTCTGGCCGATACGGGTGTCAGTCATGGACCGGATCCTCGGACTTCTTGCTCTTGAACATATCCAGCGCCAGCATCACCGCACCAACGGTGATGGCGCTGTCGGCCAGGTTGAAGGCCGGGAAGTAATGACGGTTCTGCCAGTGCACCAGGATGAAGTCGACCACATGGCCGAGCACGATGCGGTCGTACAGGTTGCCGATCGCACCGCCCAGTACCAATGCCAACGCCACCGCCAGCCAGGTCTCGCCGCGCCCCAGGCGCTTGAGCCAGACGACCAGCACCGCACTGACCACCACGGCGATCAGGGCGAACAGCCAACGCTGCCAGCCGGCGCCATCCGCGAGGAAGCTGAAGGCAGCACCGGTGTTGTAGGCCAGGGTCCAGCTGAAGTAGTCAGGGATGACGACGATCTGCTGGTACATGGTCAGGGCATTGTTGAAGTACAGCTTGGTGGCCTGGTCGAGGACCAGGACCAGCAAGCTCAGCCAAAGCCATGCAAGGCGCCCGAAGCGCCCCGCTGCAGGGTTAGGCATAGTGGCGCACCTCACCCGAGCCGCTCAGGTTGTCGACGCAACGGCCGCAGATTTCCGGGTGCTCCGGGTGGCTGCCGACGTCGGCGCGGAAGTGCCAGCAACGGCCGCACTTGACGTGGCCAGACTTGACCACCTGCAGCTTGAGGCCTTCGACTTCGGTGGCCACGGCTTCGGCCGGCGCCTGGGCGAACGGCACCACGCTGGCGGCCGAGGTGATCAGCACAAAGCGCAGCTCGTCGCCCAGCTTGCTCAGGTCGGCGCTCAGGCCTTCCTCGGCGAACAGGGTGACTTCGGCCTGCAGGTTGCCGCCGATGACCTTGGCGGTACGCTGGTTTTCCAGCTCCTTGTTGACCGCAGCCTTGACGGCCATCACGCGGTCCCAGTAGGCGCGGTCCAGCTCGATGCCTTCCGGCAGTTCGGTCAGACCCTGGTACCAGCCGTTGAGCATGACCGACTCGTTGCGCTCGCCCGGCAGGTACTGCCAGATTTCGTCGGCGGTGAACGCCAGGATCGGCGCGATCCAGCGCACCAGCGCCTCGCTGATGTGGTACAGCGCGGTCTGGCAGGAACGACGGGCGACACTGTTGGCGCCAGTGGTGTACTGGCGGTCCTTGATGATGTCGAGGTAGAAGCCACCCAGCTCCTGCACGCAGAAGTTGTGGATCTTCGAGTAGACGTTCCAGAAGCGGTATTCGCCGTAGTGCTCTTCCAGCTCGCGCTGCAGCAGCAGGGTACGGTCCACTGCCCAGCGGTCCAGGGCCAGCATGTCTTCCGGGGCCAGCAGGTCGCGGGCCGGATCGAAGCCGGACAGGTTGGAGAGCAGGAAGCGCGCGGTGTTGCGGATACGGCGGTAGGCATCGGCGCTACGCTGCAGGATCTGCTCGGAAACCGCCATCTCGCCCGAGTAGTCGGTCGCGGAAACCCACAGGCGCAGGATGTCGGCACCCAGGGTATTGTTGACCTTCTCCGGCTCGATGGTGTTACCCAGCGACTTGGACATCTTGCGGCCGCTTTCGTCCACGGTGAAGCCGTGGGTCAGCAGTTCGCGGTACGGCGCATGGCCGTCGATGGCGCACCCGGTCAGCAAGGACGAGTGGAACCAGCCGCGGTGCTGGTCGGAACCTTCCAGGTACAGGTCGGCGCGCGGGCCGGTGGCGTGGCCGATGTCGTGCGAGCCACGCAGTACGTGCCAGTGAGTGGTACCGGAGTCGAACCAGACGTCCAGGGTATCGGCAATCTTGTCGTACTGGCCGGCTTCGTCACCCAGCAGTTCGGCAGCATCGAGCTTGAACCAGGCTTCGATACCTTCTTGCTCGACGCGCTTGGCCACGGCTTCCATCAGTTCGACGGTGCGCGGGTGCAGCTCGCCGGTCTGCTTGTGCAGGAAGAACGGGATCGGTACGCCCCAGTTACGCTGACGCGAGATGCACCAGTCCGGGCGGTTGGCGATCATCGAGTGCAGGCGCGCCTGGCCCCAGGCCGGGACGAACTTGGTGTCTTCGATGGCCTTGAGTGCACGCTCGCGCAGCGGCTCGCCAGTGCTCGGCTGCTTGTCCATGCCGACGAACCACTGCGCGGTGGCGCGGTAGATCAGCGGGGTCTTGTGGCGCCAGCAGTGCATGTAGCTGTGGCTGATGGTTTCGGTGTGCATCAGCGCGCCGACTTCGCTCAGCTTGTCGACGATGGCCGGGTTGGCCTTCCAGATGAACTGGCCGCCGAAGAATGGCAGCGACTCGACGTACACGCCGTTGCTCTGCACCGGGGTGAGGATGTCGTCGTTGACCATGCCATAGCGCTTGCAGGTGACGAAGTCGTCTTCACCGTAGGCAGGTGCCGAGTGCACCACGCCGGTGCCGGCGCCCAGCTCGACGTAGTCGGCCAGGTAGACTGGCGACAGGCGGTCGTAGAACGGGTGGCGGAAGTTGACCAGCTCCAGGGCCGAGCCCGGGGCGGTGGCGATCACCGAACCTTCCAGGTTGTAGCGCTTGAGGCACGACTCGACCAGCTCTTCGGCCAGCACCAGCAGGCGCTCGCCGGTATCGACCAGGGCGTACTTGAACTCCGGGTGGATGTTCAGCGCCTGGTTGGCCGGGATGGTCCACGGGGTGGTGGTCCAGATCACGATGGCCGCTGGCCTGGCCAGCGATGCCAGGCCGAAGGCGGCAGCCAGCTTGGCCTCGTCGGCAACCGGGAAGGCCACGTCGATGGTCTGGGATTTCTTGTCGGCGTATTCGACTTCGGCTTCAGCCAGGGCTGAACCGCAATCGAAGCACCAGTTCACAGGCTTGAGGCCCTTGAACACGAAGCCTTGCTTGACCATTTCGGCCAGGGCGCGGATTTCACCGGCCTCGTTGGCGAAGTTCATGGTCTTGTAGGGGTTGTCCCAGTCACCCAGCACGCCCAGGCGGATGAACTCGGTCTTCTGCCCTTCGATCTGCTCGGCGGCGTACTCGCGGCACAGCTCGCGGGTGCGGTCGGCGGTCAGGTGCTTGCCGTGGGTGACCTCGACCTTGTGCTCGATCGGCAGGCCGTGGCAGTCCCAGCCCGGTACGTACGGCGCGTCGAAGCCCGACAGGGTCTTGGAACGGACAATCATGTCCTTGAGGATCTTGTTCAGCGCATGACCGATGTGAATCTTGCCGTTGGCATAGGGCGGGCCGTCGTGCAGGACGAACTTCGGACGATCCTTGCCAATTTCGCGCAGCTTCTGGTACAGGCCAATGCTGTCCCAGCGCTGCAGGATCTGCGGTTCGCGCTGAGGCAGGCCGGCCTTCATGGGGAAGGCGGTGTCCGGAAGGTTTAGCGTGGCTTTGTAGTCGGTCATTTCAGGCTCTTCGTTAGCGGTTGAGCGTGCCAATGTGCACGTGCGGCGGCGATATCCGCATCGATCGCCGACTTCAGCGCCTCCAGGGAGGCGAATCGCTGCTCTTCACGCAGCTTGTGGTGGAATTCCACCGTCAGGCGCCGGCCATACAGATCGCCGGCATAATCCAGTAGATGAATCTCGAGGTGCGGGCGGCCGTCGCCGGCCACCGTGGGGCGCACCCCGATGTTGCCGACACCCGGCCAGGCCTTGCCGTCGATCTCGATGCTGGCCAGGTAGACCCCGGACAGCGGCACACGGCGGCGTTTGAGCTGGATGTTGGCGGTCGGCGTGCCCAGCTGGCGAGCCAGCTTCTGGCCATGCAGCACACGGCCGGTAATACGGTACGGGCGGCCCAGCAGGTGCTCGGCCAGCTCGAAGTTGCCTTCGGACAGCGCCTTGCGCACCTCGGTGCTGCTGACCCGCAGGCCGTCCTGGATCACGGTGTTGGCCGCCTCGACGGTAAACCCGTACTGCTCGCCGGCAGCGACCAGGAAGGCGAAATCACCGGCACGATCGCAGCCGAAGCGGAAGTCGTCGCCCACTTCGAGGTGACGCACGCCCAGGCCATCGACCAGGATCGCCTTGACGAACGCATCGGCGCTGAGCTTGCTCAGGCGCTGGTTGAACGCCAGGCACAGCACCCGGTCGATACCTTCGGCGGCCAGCAATTCGACCTTGTCGCGCAGGCGCGCCAAGCGGGCGGGTGCGGTGTCCGGGGCGAAATACTCGCGCGGCTGCGGTTCGAAGATCACCACGCAGGTCGGTAGGCCCAACGCCTGGCCGCGCTCGCGCAGGCGCGCCAGGATTGCCTGGTGGCCGCGGTGAACCCCGTCGAAGTTGCCAATGGTGGCGACACAGCCCCGGTGCTCGGGGCGCAGGTTGTGAAGACCTCGAACCAGCTGCATAACGCGCTTCTTGCTCATAAAGTGGCCGATTATAACCACACCCGGGCGCTGGTGACAGGCAGCAGCGCCCGGGTGTGGCGTGGAATGCGAAAAACCGACGCCTGACCCGCCTTCTACCTCAATGCAGGGCCTTGCGGGCGAAATGCCGGGGCCGGAAACCACACAGGTACAGGCAACCGAAATACGTCACCACACCCGCCGCGATCAACGCACCGAGGCGCAGGAACCGTTCGAGCATGTTGCCCTGTTCCCAGGCCGGCAGATAGTGCATGCCCACCAGCAGCACCGCTGCCATCAGGGTGACTGCCAGCACCAGCTTGAGCAGGTACATCGCCCAGCCCGGTTGCGGCTGGAACAATTGCTGGCTGCGCAGCTTCCAGAACAGCAGGCCCGCGTTCAGGCAGGCACCCAGGCTGATCGCCAGGGCCAGGCCGGCGTGCTGCAGCGGGCCGATCAACGCCAGGTTGAACAGCTGGGTGCAGACCAGGGTGAAGATCGCGATCTTCACCGGCGTACGGATATTCTGCTGCGCATAGAAGCCCGGTGCCAGTACCTTGACCAGGATGATGGCCAACAGACCGACCGAATAGGCGATCAGCGCGCGCTGGGTCATCGCGGCGTCAAAGGCGCTGAACTTGCCGTACTGGAACAGCGCCACGGTCAGCGGCTCGGCGAGGATCGCCAGGGCCAGGGTGCACGGCAGCACCAGCAGAAAGCACAGGCGCAGGCCCCAGTCCATGATCCGCGAATACTCCTCGCGGTCCTTGTTGGCGTAGGTCTTGGCCAGGGTCGGCAACAGGATGGTGCCCAGGGCAACGCCCAGCACTCCCGAGGGCAGTTCCATGAGGCGGTCGGCGTAGTACATCCACGACACCGAGCCGGCGACCAGGAAGGAGGCGAAGATGGTGTTGATGATCAGCGAGATCTGGCTCACCGACACCCCGAGGATCGCCGGCAGCATCTGCTTGAGCACCCGCCATACGCCAGCGTCGCGCAGATTGAGGCGTGGCAGCACGAGCATGCCGATCTTCTTCAGCGCTGGCAGCTGGTACAGCAACTGCGCCAGGCCACCCGCCAACACGCCCCAGGCCAGGGCCATGATCGGCGGATTGAAGTACGGCGTCAGCAGCACAGCGAAGATGATCATCGCCACGTTGAGCAGCGTCGGGGTGAACGCCGGGACCGAAAAGCGGTTCCAGGTGTTGAGGATCGCACCGGCCAGGGACGACAACGAGATCAGCAATATATAAGGGAACGTCACCCGCAACAGGTCGGTGGTCAGCGCGTACTTCTCGGCGCTGTCGACAAAGCCCGGGGCGGTGGCCCAGACCACCCATGGCGCGGCGAGGATACCGATCGCCGTGACCAGGGCCAGCACCAGGGTCAGCAGGCCGCTGACGTAGGCGATGAAGGTCCGCGTCGCCTCTTCGCCCTGCTGGGTCTTGTATTCGGCCAGAATCGGCACGAACGCCTGGGAGAATGCCCCTTCGGCGAAGATTCGCCGCAGCAGGTTGGGCAGTTTGAAGGCGATGAAGAAGGCGTCGGTGGCGATACCGGCACCGAAAACACGGGCCAGGATGGTGTCGCGCACGAAGCCCAGCACCCGCGAAATCATGGTGATGGAGCTGACTGCAGCCAAGGATTTGAGCAGATTCATCGAAAAGATTCACGCCAGAGACAGAGGGCGCTGCCAGACAGCGTCCGAATGTGCGATACTCCCGCGCCTTCGCAGGGGAGCCAAAAATTCCCGAGTTTACAGGTAGCACGGCAGAAAGGAATATTTCCCGCCTGTTGCTGCACCACTCGGCGGAACCCTGCAGGTGGCCTTGACATCTGGTCGACTCATCGGCATGATTCGCGGCCTATTTTGTTTGCTATTTACCTAAAGTCTTTCGAGGAGCTCGACGGTGGCCAACACACCTTCCGCCAAGAAACGTGCAAAACAGGCTGAGAAGCGTCGCAGCCACAACGCCAGCCTGCGTTCCATGGTCCGCACCTACATCAAGAATGTAGTTAAAGCCATCGACGCAAAAGACGCCGAAAAAGCGCAAGCCGCTTACGTTCTGGCTGTACCTGTAATCGACCGTATGGCCGACAAAGGTATCATCCACAAGAACAAAGCTGCTCGCCACAAAGGCCGTCTGAATGGCCACATCAAGGCGCTGAAAGAAGCTGCAGCTGCCTAAGCGACGCTTGTCGAAAAAACCGACCCTAGGGTCGGTTTTTTTATGCCTGCGATTTCTTGCTGATACATCGCACTCCTGTAGGAGCGGCCTCGCGTCGCGATAGGGCGGCAAAGCCGCCCCAGCAATATTGGATGCGAAGCTGACATATTGGGGGCTGCTCCGCAGCCCTATCGCGACACAAGGCCGCCCCTCCAATCACTTGGCGATCTGGATCTTCGGCGCCCACTGCAGCCAGGCATCCTCTGGCTTGTCGAACAAGGCGAAGGTCTGCTGCGGCCGTGCCGGGTTGCCCATCTGTTCACCTTCAGGCGTGGCGAATGCAATACCGCCATCGATGAGCGTCTGCAGCGACTCGGTACGCACCGTGGCGCCCTTGATCAGCCCCCAGTCGAAGCCGAAGCCACTGCTGTTCCAGAACCGGCTGCCACCGCGCACCAGGGCGGCATAACGCGGCTCGATCAGAATGTGGATCAACACGCGATCCGCAGTCTGCCCCAGCTCGAAACCGGTCACCTTGCCCACCGCCACCTCGCGATAGGTAACAGGTACTCCCGGCTTGATCGAGCCACGCCGCGGCGCACTCAGGGTCAACGGCAGGCCCACTTCCTCTCCGACGACCTCAGGCGCTTCGCCCAGCGCAATGAAATCACGCTGCGGCCCCTTGTCCTTCGCCGCCGGTTGCACTTCGATGTACTGCCCGCCAATCAAGGTATCGAGGTTCTCGGTGCGCACCAGCCCAAGCGCCGGCTTGACCACCCAGAACTGTGTGCCCACACGGGCAATGCGATCAGCCGCTTCGGTGATACGTGCCCGCAGCAGTACCGCCTGCAAGTCTTTTGTCAGGTCCACGCTCTCGACGCTACCCACATCCAGGCCACGGAAGCGGATTGGCGTACCTGGCTTGAGGCCGTCGGCACGGTCCACCCGAATGGTGACCAGGGTACCGGTGCGGTTAACCGCCTCCTGGCTCTCCAGCAGGCGGAAGCGCGGAATATGGCGCTTGAGCGCAACATTGGGCGTAGGCGTATCGAAGGCGATACCGCCGGCCATCAGGGTCTGCAGCGACTCACTCTTGATCTTGATGCCCGACAGGCCACCGGTCAGGGTAATTCCGCTGACGTTCCAGAAGCGCGAGGAGCCGTTGACCAGGTTTTCGTATTCCTTCTCGATGTGTACACCGATCAGGATCCGCTTGCTGTTGCGGGCAAACTGGTAGCTCTGCACGCTACCAACTTTCACCTGGCGATACATCACCGGGCTACCGATCTCCAGGGAACCCAGGGTATCGGCGAACAGCACCAGGTGCAGGCCTGGTGCCTTCAGGTCAAGGGGCGGGGCCTTGGGCCGGGCCTCGAACTCGCGCTGCGGCTTGGCGCCCTTCTCGCCCGGGCGAATGGCAATGTAGTTACCTTTGACCAACGCTTCCAGGCCGGTGATTCCGGCCAGGGAAATCGACGGCTTGACTACCCAGAACTGCGTACCTTCGACCAGATAGTCCTCGGTGAGTGGGTCCAGCGTCAGCTCGGCCGTGGCGCTGGCCAGGTTGTCTTCCATCTTCAGGGCTTTCAACGAGCCGACCTGGATGCCCTTGTACATGACTGGCGTGCGCCCCGCCTGCAGGCCTTCATAGTCGCTCAGCTTCACTTTGACGCGAATACCCGCCTGGGCAGCATCGAAGTCTTCATACAAGCGGAACGGCAGGCTCGGGTCGGTCGGCGGGCTGTCCTTGCGATATTCCGGCGTGGCGAAGGCGATACCACCCGCCACGATGCTCGACAGCGACTCGCTGCGCACCTTCACACCCGACAGATCAGCATCGATGCTGATGCCGCTGGCATTCCAGAAACGCGTGTGCTTGCGCACCAGGCTGGCGTAGGCAGGCTCGATGAACACTTTGACCTCGACCGTGCTCTGGTCGTCGGACAGGCGATAGCTTTTCACCCGGCCAACCTGGATCTGCTTGTAGAACACCGGGCTGTCCCGATTGAGCGAACCCAGGCGCTCAGCCTTGAGGGTCAGGTGCAGGCCAGGCTCGGTATCAGACAGCGGCGGCGCAACCTTCAGTGCCTTGAAGCGCTTGGTCCGCTCGCCCTCACCAGGGCTGACCGCGATATAGTTGCCGGACACCAGTGTTTCCAGGCCTGAGATACCCGCCAGGCTGACACTCGGCTTGACCAGCCAGAAGCGCGTGCCCTTGGTCAGGTGCGGCTCGGCGGCCTTGTTCATTTCGATGGTGGCGATTACCCCCTGACTCTCACCTTCGGCGTCGAGCACCAGTTTCGTGACCTTGCCCACCGACATGCCTTTGTAGATCACCTCGGTCTTGTTGGCGACGATGCCTTCACCGGTCTCGAAACGCACTTCGATCTCCACGCCGGCATCGCGGTAGGCCTGCCAGGCCAGCCAACCACCGATCATCAGCGCGATCAGCGGCAGGATCCAGATAGCCGACCAGTTCGAGGCAGGGCGGGTTTTAGCCGTTGGCATGTCACTCATGGTCGTCATCCGACTCCGTGTTATCCCAGATCAGTCGGGGATCGAAAGTTAAAGCAGCAAGCATCGTGAGGATCACCACAGTTGCGAAGGCGACAGCGCCCAGGTTGGCTTCGACACTGGCGATACGACCGAAATTCACCACCGCCACCAAAATGGCAATGACGAAGATGTCCAGCATGGACCAGCGCCCTATGAACTCGATGAAGCGGTACATCAGTATCCGTTGCCTTGCCGACAGCGGCTGGCGGCGCTGGACCGAATACAGCAACAGGCCGATGCCCACCAGTTTGAAGGTAGGCACCAGGATACTGGCAATGAACACCACAGCGGCAATTGGCAGCATGCCGTGCTTGAGCAAGGTGATGACGCCGGACATAATGGTGTCGCCACTACCCTGCCCCAAGGTGCTGATAGTCATGATCGGCAACAGGTTGGCCGGGATGTACAGGATCGAAGCGGTGATCAGCAGTGCCCAGGTACGGATGATGCTGTTGGGTCGCCGCGCGTGCACGATGGCGCCGCAGCGGGTACAGGTCTGCGAGTCGCTTTCGGCATCCTGACGGTTCAGTTCATGACATTCATTGCAGACCAGGATGCCTGCATCAATCGCCCGCATGGAGATCCTCCCCCGACAACGCACTCCAGATCTGGTGTGGCGACATCACCACTTCCAGCCAGACCTGGACCAGCAACAGGCTGATGAAACAGAACAGGCCCAGGCCAACGGTCAGTTCGGCCAGGTCCACGAGCTTGACGATCGCCACCAGCACGCCCATGAAGTAGACCTCAAGCATGCCCCAGTCGCGCAGGTGGTGATAAAAGCGGTAGAACACCAGCCCGTAGTCACGCCCCACATTCAGGCGGATGCTCAGCAATACGGCCAACTGGCACAGCAGCTTGAGCAGCGGAATGGCCATGCTGCAGAGGAACACCACCACGGCAACGCCGCGCATCTCAGAGTTGTACAGGCCCAGCACACCACTCCAGACGGTATCGTCCGAAGTCTGGCCGAGCAGGTGCAGTTGCATGATGGGCAGGAAATTGGCCGGCACGAACAGTAGCAAGGCCGTCAACACCAAGGCCAGGCTGCGGTTGACCACATTGTGCCGGTGGGCGTACAGCTCGTATCCACAGCGTGGGCATTGGGCTTTTTCGTCATGCTGCAGTACCGGCTTGCGCATCAGCAGGTCGCACTCGTGGCAAGCGACCAGTTCGTCCAGCGGCAACTGCTCCAAGGCTTGGGTTTCGACGGGATCGGGCATCTCGATATTCTGAATAGGTACGTCGGCTCTATTCTAGTGTTCCCAGATCGAAATGTGGGAGATGACTAATGCCTACCCTGGATGCAGAAAGACAAAACCCCTACCTGCATGCGCAGATAGGGGTTTTGCGAAATGAATCTTGACGATGACCTACTCTCACATGGGGAAACCCCACACTACCATCGGCGATGCATCGTTTCACTACTGAGTTCGGGATGGGATCAGGTGGTTCCAATGCTCTATGGTCGTCAAGAAATTCTGTAGCCAGAATGTCTGTTGAACACTCTTGGCGAATTCGGATATGTGAATTTGTGGTTGCGAACTTTCGGTTCGTATCATCTTCACCACCGCAATCTGCATGAGCAAATTGCTTGGGTGTTATATGGTCAAG